>CAWJPV010000020.1:0-50920 GCA_963844785.1 uncultured Acidobacteriaceae bacterium
CGGAGCGCCGGAGGCGCGGCACCCCGAATGTAGGTAGTGCCGCGCCTCCAGCGCTCTCAATCTTGGCGATCCGGCTCCCAGCCCTCCCGGGCTGGGCTGATGTTTGGCGGGTCGGCCCTCCGGGCCTAAAGAGCGGATGCGTTCTCTTGTGCGGCTCTCTCACGTAGGGACTCATAAGGTATTTGCCTCACCACCAGCGCTAAAGCGCGTGATCTGAGTCGAGAGTCCTTCACAGAGCGCTAAAGCGCTCTTTCCCCCGCATAAATGCGGGGGCTATTCGATTTTGGCGATCAGGCCCAGGTCGGTTAGACCGTTGATGAAGAATTGCACGGCTAGGGCTACCAGGAGCAGACCCATGATGCGGACCAGGATGCGGATTCCGGTTTCTCCCATGAAGCCGCGCACGCGGTTGGCGGCGTTCAGGATCAGATAGCTCAGCCCGGCGGTCAGGACGATGGCTGCCAAAACTACCGCCAGTTCCCAGGTCTTCAATGCTTGGCCCACCAGGATCATCACGCTGGAGATGGCGCCCGGCCCAGCCAGCATGGGAATGCCCAAGGGCACAATGCCGGCGTCGTCCTTGTGCGCGGCCTCCGCGGTCTCGTCGCTCAGCTCCTGGGTGGGCGAACGCCTGGCTTCCACCATGTCAATGCCGATCAGCAACAGGATCACTCCTCCGGCTATTTCGAAGGCCGGCAGCGTGATGCCGAACATGCGGAAGATTAGTTTGCCCGCGACGGCAAAGGTCATCAATACGATCAGACAGGTGAGCGCTCCGCGACGGGCCATGCGCTGTTGGCGCTTGCGATCGGCACCGGCAGTGATGGCAAGGAAAGCTGGGATGGCGGCAAAGGGATCGACTAGAAAAAAAATAGAGCTGACCGCCAACACCGAGAATCGCACGTAGTTCGAGTGCAGCGTGTCCATCGCGATGCTGGCCGGCCCGTACATGCACTCAACTTACAACGTTTGTACAAGAACGACGGGGAGATTCGCAGCTTTGACCGCAGGTTTATCGCAGCGAAGTTATAATCGAATTCAATCGAAGGGAGCTGTTGTCGATGCCCATCACGCCTACCGCCAAGATATGGCACAACGGAAACTTAGTCCCCTGGGATAAGGCCCAGATCCATGTGATGAGCCATGTCGTGCACTATGGCTCGTCCGTTTTTGAAGGCATTCGCTGCTACGCACAACCGCAGGGAGCGGCCATTTTTCGGCTTCCCGAACACATGCAGCGACTGCTCGATTCAGCCAAGATTTATCGCATGCCACTGCCCTATTCGCTGGAGCAACTGTCGAGCGCAGTGGTGAGCCTGGTGGAGAGCAACGGTGTCGCACCTTGCTACATCCGGCCTATCGCGCTGCGCGGCTACGGTGAGATGGGCGTTAGCCCCAAAGGCACTCCGATCGAAGTGTTCATCGCCAATTACTCATGGGGTAAGTACGTGGCCGGAGACGAGGGTGCGGACGTATGCATCTCGTCGTGGAATCGGATGGCCCCCAATACGCTTCCCGCGCTGGCTAAGGCCGGCGGCAATTATCTCAACTCCCAGTTGATTCGTATGGAGGCCGATGCCAACGGCTACTCCGAAGGGATCGCACTGGATGTCTTCGGCAACCTGTCGGAAGGCTCAGGGGAGAATCTCTTCGTGGTGCGCAATGGCGTGCTCTACACTACGCCGCTGGCCAATTCGGTGCTCTCCGGGATTACGCGTGATTCCGTGCTCACCATGGCACGGCATCTCGGCATTCCTGTGGTGGAGCAGGCCATGCCGCGCGAACTGCTCTACATTGCGGACGAGGCCTTCTTCACTGGAACGGCGGCGGAAGTGCACCCGATTCGTTCGGTGGATCGCATCCCCATCGGCGACGGCAATATCGGACCGATCAGCAAACAGCTCTCCGAGGAGTACCTGGGCATCGCCCACGGACTGCGGCCGGATCGCTTCGGCTGGCTGACACACGTCAACGTCAACACTAGCCAACCGGTCACGGTTTAGGGACGCTACCTCACTGCCGCCTTCGGCTCCTCTTCTGGAGCCGGAGGTCGGATGGCGGTTACGGGCGGCCGGGGTGAGGTCAGGTCGGTGGGAGCGTCCAGGACCTGGGGACGAATGCCCTCCTGCTGTCCCCAACCCGGCAGAGCCGGACTTCCTGTGATGAGGCGTGCGCCCTGATTGAAGGTCAAATAGCTCCACGCCCAGGAAAAGAAGACGGCCAGGCGGTTACGGAAACCAATCAGGAAGAACAGATGCACCGAAGACCCAGGAGAGCCAGGCTAAGTTGCCGGACCAATGGGCCTTGATTGGCCATCGCACGTTGGCGACGGCTGCATGGCGGCCGATGGTGGCCATGTCTCCTTTGTCAAAATAGTGAAATTTGGTTCGGGGCTTGCCTGCCATATCCTGGCCGATCATCTGCGCGGCGTGGCGGCCCATCTGCATGGCGGGTTGCGCTACTCCGGGAATTTGACGGCCTGCTTCCTCCACATGGGCGAGATCTCCGCAGACGAAAATTTCCGGGTGACCGGGCGGATTCAGGTAAATGTCGACGATGGCGCAGCCCCGCTTGTCGGTCGGCGTGCCCAGCATTTTGCCCAGGGGCGAGGCCTGGACACCGGCAGCCCACAAAGTCACCACTGCGTCTAGCCGCTTGCCGCCGACTATGACATAGCCGGGTTTGACGTCGCATGACGCTTTGTCCGGCGCGCACTTCAACCCCTAATTGCTCCAACTGCTGGACAGCTTTTTTCGACAGATCCTCGGGATAGGCGGCCAGAATGCGAGGCGAGCCCTCGATCACGATGACCCGCGCCTTGGCGGGGTCGATGTGGCGGAAATCGTGGCGCATGTAGAGCTTGGAGATGTCACTGATGGCGCCCGCCAATTCCACGCCGGTTGGGCCTCCGCCAATAATGACGAAATTGAGCATGGGATGGGCTCCGGTCTCCACCATTTCCCGCTCGGCCAGCTCAAAGGCCAGCAGGACGCGGCGGCGGATTTCGGTCGCATCTTCAACGGTCTTCAGGCCCGGCGCACTCGGCGCCCAGTCATCGTGGCCGAAGTAGGAGTGGGTGGAACCGGTGCCCAGGATGAGGTAATCGTAGTCGATTTTCGCGCCACTATGCAGCTGCAGGGTGCGGCTATCGGGTTCGATGCCGACTACTTCGTCCATCAATACTTCGATATTTCGTTTTTTAGAAAAGATGGCACGAATGGGCTGCGCGATATCGGCCGGGGAAAGAACCGCCAGCGCAACCTGATAGAGCAAAGGTTGGAAAGTGTGGTGGTTGCGCCGGTCAATGAGGGTAACGTCCACCGCCATATCCGCCAGCGCCATCCCGGCGCTCAAGCCGGCGAAACCGCCGCCGACTACCACCACCCGGGGTCGCCCGTTCACCGTAGAAGTTGGATTCTCAGCCATGCAGATGTCTCTCCACTACTACAGTAGATGAGATGCTTGGGGCTAAAGTTACGGAGTGGCAAAAGGTTTCGTGGGTGGGGTGCGGGTTTATAGCCCAGGATGCAATTCTGGCTAGCTCTCTGAAATGGGCCATTCGCGATTCGGGTCAGCCAACCCAGGATCACGTCCTGGGGGAGACCGCCCGGTGCGGGTTCCGTGGTTGAAAAGCTCCGAACAGCATGGGTAGGAGAGGGAGCGCCGAGGTCCTTCGACTCCGCGCCACAAGCCCTGTTCACGCGATAAGTCTGTAAGGCGCTCCGCTCAGGATGACGATTCTGTGGGAGTTTTGGACGAAAAACGCTAAGCCGAGTTCGTTTCAACGCATTTACGGAGGGGCTGAAGCCCGTACCCTTGTGAGAAAAAAGTGCAGGCATAAAGGCCTCACCAATCCGATATCTGACGGCACGGCTGAAGCCGTGCCCTTCGTCCAGAGTTTTTCGGCAGGTGCTAGATCTCGGGGTAGAAGTCGAAGAAGGCCTCGATGCTCTGGCGCAACTGGTTTTCGATCTCTTCCCGGCTGCCCTCGAGCACGTGCATGGTCACATGGGCTTGTTTGCCGTTCTTGAGCGTGACCAGGGCGTCGCCCACTTCGATCGCTTCCTCGGAAGGAAGCAGCCTCATACCGTAAATCAATGTCAGATTTGCCATGCCGTCATCTTACGTTCCGGCGAGTCGCTCGCATCGTTCGGTGGCCGGGTAGAATCAAAGAGTTTACATCTATGGCATCACGACATTCGCGATACCGTCATCCTCGGCACCGGCTGCGCTGGCCTCACTGCCGCCATCTATGCCGCCCGCGCTAACCTGAAACCGCTGGTGCTGGAAGGCCATGAGCCGGGCGGCCAGCTCTCGATCACGACCCTGGTGGAGAACTTTCCCGGTTGGCCGGAAGGGATCCAGGGCCCGGAGCTGATTGAGAGGATGAAGCTGCAGGCGACCCGCTTTGGCGCGGATATTGCGGATGGGTCACCTGGCATTCGGTGGACTTCTCCAAGCGGCCGTTCACCTTGAATCTGGGCAAGGAAACGGTGCACACGCGGACGCTGATCATTGCCAGCGGCGCTTCTGCGCGGTGGCTGGGGCTACCCAGCGAACAGGCCCTGATTGGACATGGGGTGAGCTCCTGCGCCACTTGCGACGGGTTTTTCTTTTCCGGCAAGGAGATTGCGGTGATCGGCGGCGGCGACTCGGCGATGGAGGAGGCGCTGTTTCTCACCCGCTTTGCTACCAAGGTCACGCTGATCCATCGGCGGGAGCAGTTCCGCGCTTCGCGCATCATGCTGGATCGCGCGATGGCGCACGAGAAGATCAAGTTCCTGACCAATACGGCGGTGGAAGAAGTGCTGGGAGTGGAGCAGAAGGAAGTGACCGGTTTGCGGCTTGCGGAACACGTCGACGCAGAAGAGTCGATGCTGCCGGTGAGCGCCATGTTCCTGGGGATTGGGCATATTCCGAATGCGAAGATGTTCACGGGGCTGATCGATCTGGACGAGGACGGGTACATTCGCACCACAGACCAGGTGTTCACGCGCGGTGCCCGGGGTGTTCGCCTGCGGGGACGTGCAGGACCGGCGGTACCGCCAGGCGATTACCGCGGCGGGTTCTGGATGCATGGCGGCGCTCGAGGTGGAGAAATACCTTGAAGAACACGGCCATTGAGCAGGAGCGGTGACGGCGGTCGCGGAAGGATGAATCTGGACCGGCGCATCGAGGCGCAGATCGCGGCGGCGTGCCGTGAAGCCGGGCGGCCGCGCGGCGAAGTGGCCCTGATGGCGGTCTCGAAGATGCATCCGGCGTCGGCGATTCTCGCGGCCGAGGCATTGGGGGTCCGGCTGTTCGGGGAAAACCGGGTGCAGGAGTTTCAGGAGAAGAGCGCCTGCTCTCTGGGGCGGTGGGCACGAGCGGCTGCGGAATTCCATCTGATTGGCCATTTGCAGTCGAATAAGGCGGCGCGCGCGGCGGAGCTGTTTTCTTCGGTGGATACGCTGGATTCGGTTTCGCTGGCGGAACGGCTGGACCAGGCGGCGACGCGGCTGGGGCGGCGGCTGGCGGTGCTGATCGAGATCAAGTTGAGCCCGGAGGAATCGAAGGCGGGGCTGGAGCCGGAGTCTGCCGAGCTTGCGCTGCTGCTGGAACGGCTGCCTGATTTGACGGGGCTGGAGCTTCGCGGGCTGATGACGGTGCCTCCGTTTCTCGAGGATCTGTCTGCGGTGCGGCCTTACTTCACGCCAGCTGCGGGTGCTGCGCGATCGGCTGGCGGCGGCGCATCCGCGGCTTTCGTTTGCGGAGCTGTCGATGGGGATGTCGCATGACTTTCCGGTGGCGATCGCCGAGGGTGCGACCCAGGTGCGCATCGGCACGGCTTTGTTTGGGCCTCGGAATTATCCGCAGTGATTCGTTTGCCTGAGCATCAAGGGACAGGGGCTTGATCGGCTTTTACAGGAGCGGGTTTCAGACTCAAACGCGAGATCCTGTCGGTGACGGCGGGTTCACACCTTCTGTGGCTGTTTGGCGTTGATGGGGATGGGCTTCGATTCCTGTGAGCGATCACCCTTTGGGAGCGACGTTTGCGGTTCGGGTACAGCCGCGGGCTGCGCGAACTGCGATTACCGGCACGGTGGGCGAGGCTCTGAAGATCTCGCTTGCAGCGCCTCCTCTGGATGGCCGGGCCAATGCTGCGGTGATTGAGTTCTTCTCCGAGATTCTTTCTGTGCCGCGTTCCGCGGTGCAGGTGGTGACCGGCGAGCGATCGCGCAATAAGATCGTTCGCATTGTGGGTTGTGGCGGCGCCGAATGCAGCGGATGTTGCGCGAGCACTTTACGGTTTAGAACAGCCGCGGTTCGGTGTACACCTATAGTACATGTCCAGCCATGCTTTGTATGCCGGGGTGCTCGGCGTTATCGTTCTTAGCCTGCTTACGGTTTCGCTTTCACGGCTGAAGAAGACCAAGACCAAGGCGGATTACCTGGTCGCGGGGCGTTCCCTGCCGGCTTTCGTGCTGGTGTTTACGCTGCTGTCGTCGTGGATCGGTTCGGGATCGCTGCTGGGCGGGCGCGGAGAATGCCTACAAGCATGGCTTCGCCGCGCTTGTGGCAGGGCGGGCGGCGGATGGGCGGGGCTGCTGCTGATTTATTTCATCGCGCCGCGCGCACGCAAGTTTGCCCAGTTCACGATTCCTGACTTGCTGGAGGCGCGGTATAACCAGACGGCGCGGGTGCTGGGCGTCATCGCCATTCTGTTTGCGTATACCGCGATCACCAGCTATCAGCTGATCGGCGGCGGCGATATTCTGCACCTGATTTTTCCTGATCTCATCACCGCGGACCTGGGCAAATACATCATTGCTGCTTTCGTGATTGTGTTTACCGCGATCGCGGGGATGGCTTCGGTGGCGTATATGGATGTGGTGATCGGGTCGCTGGCGACGGTTACGCTGCTGCTGGCGCTGCCTTTTGTGCTGCACGCGGCGGGAGGGTGGAGCGGCGGTTACCCATGCTTTGCCGGCAACACATTTTCAGGTGCTGGGAGACTTTAACCTGGTGCAGGCGCTTGAGCTGTTTCTGCCCACCATGCTGCTGATGATGGGCAATCAGTCGATGTATCAGAAGTTTTTTTCCGCGAAGTCGGAGAAAGATGCGCGCAATGCGGTGGTGGGATGGATTATCGGGACGGTGATTCTCGAAACTGTCATTGTTGCATTGGCGGTGTTTGGGTCGGCGCTGTTTCCTTCAGGCGAGGTTCAGCAACGGCCGCGAGAAATTATTGCTTATACGGCATTGCATGGATTGCCGGCATGGCTGGGGGCGTTGCTGATGGGGGCGGTGTTTGCCAAGATTATTTCTACCGCCAATAATTATCTGTTTTCGCCGTCTACGAATCTGGTCAATGATGTTTTTACTCGCTACATTTCGCCCGGAGGCTTCGAATAAGAGGGTGCTGATTGTTTCCCGGCTGGTGGTGGTGATGCTGGGGATCTGGGCGCTTTACCAGGCGCTTAATACCAGCTCGGTGCTGGCTAAGACGCTTTATGCTTATACGATTTATTCGGCCGCGCTGACGCCGGTGATTCTGGCGGCGTTTTATAGCCGGCGGGCGAATGCCCAGGGTGCGGTGAGCGCTATTGCAGCAGGGACGTTGGTTACTTTTTTCTGGGATGTGGATGCGGTCAAACGGCACTTGCCTCCTGTGCTGGCGCAGCGGGATGCTATTTTTCCGGCTTTGATCGCTGCGCTTTTTTGTTTGGTGGTGGTGAGTGCGTTGACGCCTCCGCCTAAGGCGGAGCAGGTGGGTTTGTTTTTTTCTGAAGGATAGGGAATGCTGTTGTTGGGGGCTTCGCCCCCGTCTTTTTGCGTCCCAGCGTACGCTCCCACGGCAAGCCGGGGACAGGTTGGCGAACCTGTGGGCACCAGTCACGGCACGTTTAAGTTCGTGGTATCCCACATCTCGCGAAAAGCGAGATGTGGGGCACCCGTCGGTTGTGGAAGGGACACGGTTGTCTTGTGGCATGGTCCACGGATGACAGTGAGGTTGGTGGTGTCCCATCCAGTTTTGTGGAAGGGATGGCTGGTTTAGCGGGCTGGTAAGGGCTTCCAGTTGCGGGCGCGCGGCTTCGTAGGTTTGGTGGATGCCTTCGGCCAGGGTGGTCTTGGGTTTCCAGCCCAGGCTCCGCCATGCGGGTTACGTCGAGCAATTTCTGGGGCGTTCCGTCGGGCTTTGTGGTGTCGAAGACCAGCTCACCTTTGAAGTCCAGGGCGGCGCAGACTTGCTCCGCTAGCTCGCGTATGGTCACGTCCTGGCCGGTGCCGATGTTGATCAGGGGCACTCCGTCCAGCAGCCCGGAATAGACGTCTTCTCGACAGGTTCATGAGAAAGACACAGGCTTCGGCCAGGTCTTCGCTGAACAGGAGCTCGCGGCGCGGTGTTGCCGGTTCCCCAAACGACAATTTGCTTGTGGCCCAGGGCTTTGGCCTCCGCGACTTTGCGGATCAGCGCGGGTAGGACGTGGGAGTTCTGAGGATCGAAGTTGTCGCCCGGACCGTATAGATTCGCAGGCATGGCGGCCAGATATCGGGTGTGGAATTGCCGGTTGTAAGACCAGCACATTTCGATGCCGGCGATCTTGGCCAACGCATAAGGACGGTTGGTGGGCTCGAGCGGGCCGGTGAGCAGATACTCTTCCTTGATCGGCTGCGGGCAAAGCTTGGGGTAGATACAACTGGAGCCGAGGAAGAGCAGGCGATCGACGCCGGCGCGGTAACTGGCATCAATCACGTTGGTCTGAATGATCAGGTTTTCACGGATGAAGTCCGCGGGGTAAAGATCGTTGGCGAGAATGCCACCGACTTTGGCAGCGGCCAGAAAGACGTGAGCGGGACGCTCCTGGGCGAAGAAGCGCTGCACCGCGACGGCGTCGGTGAGGTCGAGCTCGGCATGCGTTCGCAGCAGGAGCCGTTCAAAGCCTTGCTGCCGTAGACTGCGGCAGATGGCCGAGCCCACCAGACCACGGTGCCCGGCAACATAGATGAGATTGTTCTTCTCCAACGCGTACTCCGATCAGGATTCGTGAAAGTTGTAGGCGGCATAGCCGTGCTGGGTGACCAGGGCATCACGCTCCGCAGCCTTCAGGTCCTCAATGGCCATTTCTTCCACCAGCGTGCGGAAGTCGGTTCGGGGCGACCAGCCCAGTTCCCTGCGCGCCTTACTGGCATCCCCTAGCAAGGTCTCTACCTCGGCGGGCCGGAAGTAACGGGGGTCGACCGCCACTATGGCCTTGCCGTGCTGGTCATAAGCCTGCTCTTGGAGGCCACTGCCAGTCCATTCCAGGTGGATGTCGAGACACGCCGCCGCCAAGGTGACAAATTCACGAACGCTGTATTGCACCCCGGTGGCAATCACGTAGTCGGTCGCTCGCTCCTGCTGCAGCATGAGCCACTGCATCTCGATGTAGTCGCGGGCATGGCCCCAATCGCGCCGGGAATCAAGATTGCCCAGGTAGAGCTTCTGCTGCAGGCCGAGCTTGATGCGGGCCAAGGCGCGGGTTACTTTGCGGGTGACAAAGGTTTCGCCGCGTAACGGCGATTCGTGGTTGAACAGAATGCCGTTGCAGGCATAGAGGCCGTAGGATTCACGGTAATTGACGGTGATCCAGTAGGCGTAAAGTTTGGCCACTCCATAGGGCGAACGGGGATAGAAGGGGGTTTTTTCCGACTGGGGTATCTGCTGTACCAGGCCGTACATCTCCGAGGTAGAGGCCTGATAGAAGCGCGCCTTCCGGGAGAGAGAGAGAATGCGAATGGCCTCCAGTAGCCTCAGGGTTCCCAGGGCATCGGAATTGGCGGTGTATTCGGGCTCCTCAAACGATACCTGGACATGACTCTGGGCGGCCAGGTTGTAGATCTCGTCGGGCTGAACCTTTTCCACCACGTGGATCAGGCTGGTGGAGTCCGTCATGTCGCCGTAGTGAAGCACCAAGCGGCGTCTTTCCTGGTGGGGATCCTCATACAGGTGGTCGATGCGATTGGTGTTCAGCAAGGAAGTGCGGCGCTTGATGCCATGCACTTCATACCCCTTTTTGAGCAGGAACTCGGCGAGATAGGCACCATCCTGACCGGTGATGCCGGTGATCAAAGCTCGTTTCAAGAAGGATCCTCTTCGGCTAGATGGTTGAAGGCTGGTCTCATTTTATGCCAGATGATCCTCCGCGCCGGGCTAGTTCGGGCCGGAGATACCCGGCTGGTATCTTGACAGAGACTATGGCCGCACAGGAATCGCAAGCGCTGCCTAAGCGGCTGCTGCATGTGGTGGACTCACTCGCTCCGGCAGCCGGGGGGACCACCGAGGGCATTCGCAGGCTGGCGGAGAGCGGCGTGTCCGCAGTGGAGGTGGTTTGCCTGGATGATGCAGGGGAAGCTTATCTCCGCAGACAGAGCTTCCCAGTGCACGCTCTGGGTCCGGCTCGGGGTAAGTATCGCTTTACGCCTCGGCTGGGGGAGTGGCTAACACAGAATCTCGGGCGCTTCGATGGCGTGGTGATCCATGGGCTATGGCAATACCACAGCTACGGCAGCTATCGCGTGGTTCGCGGGCGGATTCCTTTTGTCGTGTTTCCTCACGGCATGCTGGATCCGTATTTCAAGCGGGCGTTTCCGTTGAAACACGTCAAGAAGCAGATGTATTGGCTGGCGCGGGAGTATCGGGTGCTGCGCGACGCCAGGGCGGTTTGTTTCACTACGCCGATCGAGCGTGACTCGGCAGCGGGAACGATGTGGCCGCAGCGATGGAATCCGGTCGTGGTTTCGTTTGGGACTTCGCAGCCTGCGGGTGACGCGGCTGTGCAGCGGGAGATGTTTTTGCGCCAGTTCCCTGCTTTGCAGGGGCGAAGGTTTTTTCTGTTCCTCTCCCGCTTTCACAGCAAGAAGGGATGCGATTTGCTGCTTGATGCCTTCGCGCGCGTGGCTGAGATGCATCCGGATTTGGACTTGGTTATGGCTGGACCGGATGAGGAGGGTTTACGGCCGCAGTTGGAGGCGCAGGCCAAGGGCTTGCGGATCTCGGCTCGTGTGCATTGGCCGGGGATGCTGGAGGGCGATTTGAAATGGGGCGCATTCTATGCCGCGGAGGCGTTTGTGTTGCCTTCACACCAGGAGAACTTTGGCATCGCGGTGGTGGAAGCTTTGGCTTGCGGGGTGCCGGTGCTTATTTCCGACAAAGTTAATATCTGGCCGGATATTGCCCACGATGAGGCCGGTATCGTGAACTCCGACACTATCGAAGGGACCTACCGGTCCATGGCGACTTTGCTGGCCATGCAGCCAGAGGAACGGCGGCGCATGATTCGCCGTGGTTTGGAGTGTTTTCGGGGGCGTTACGAGATGACGAGAACGGCCCAGGCTCTGGATGAGCTGTTTTAGTGAGGTTGTGGGATGTAGTGAAAGTCGCTCGTTGAGTGCTGCTATCCCACTCAAGCCAAAGTACGGCTTGAATGGGGCACCCAGCGTTTGTTGCCCACCAGGGCTGATGCCCTAATTTATATGCCGGAGCATTCTCGCGGGTTTGAAAACCCGCTTCCCCGGACTGAAAGTCCGGGGCTGGCACCGCCCGACTAAGTCTGGGTTCAGGCTCTTAGGGCGTGAGCTGCGGTTTTCTCGGTGGGATGAGCCACTTGATCGTAGACGGCTAGATGTTCGTAGACTTGCGCGTGCTCTAACGTGGAACCGGATAAGTCTTTGGCGGAGAGAATGGCCCGGTTCCCACGCGGCCATTCGATCTTTAGCGCCGGGTCGTTCCATAGAAGGGTGCGCTCGTGCTGGGGTGCGTAGAAGTCTGTGGCCTTGTAAAGTACCTCCGCGCCCTCCGACAGCACCATGAAACCGTGCGCGAAACCTGGGGGAATCCATAGCATTTTGCGGTTGCTGCTGCTTAGGATCTCACCCACCCATTGACAGAATGTGGGCGAATACCGCCGGAGATCGAGCGCGACGTCGTAGATTTCTCCACTCAGACAGCGGATCAACTTTCCCTGAGGTTGGTGAATCTGGTAGTGGAGACCACGCACTACATCCCGCCGGGAGAAGGACTGATTGTCCTGAACGAAGGGACCCCTAATCCCTAGTTCCGCCAACGCTCGCTCGTTGTAGCTTTCAAAAAAGGTACCGCGGGTGTCTTCAAAAACCTTGGGTTCAATCAGCACGACATCCGAAATACTGGTCGCTAACGCCTTCATCTATTCACTCCCTCTCGCCAAATGCGAGCTTCCTTTTTTGAGGACATCAAGAGACTTCAGCTGGCGACCTGCATCCCGATCAAAACGTCTTGCAGCTGCTGCTGCCAAGGGGGGAGCCGGAAACCGAAAGTTTGGGCAAATTTGTCGTTGGAAAGCACGGAATTGGCCGGCCGCTTGGCCGGCGTTGGATAAGCAGAGGACGGAATCGCCTGTACCCGCGGCGACACACTAAGAACACCCGCGTCGAAAATAGCGCGGGCAAAGCCACACCATGAGGTCGAACCAGCGGCTGTCATGTGATAGATCCCCACCGGCAGCGCCGCCCCGGACGTAGCGTATTGCTCTACTAATTGTGCAGTAGCGGTGGCGATCGCAGCGGCCGAGGTGGGAGCACCCACCTGGTCGTCGACCACCCTCAACTCTGAGCGCTCGGCGCCCAGACGGAGCATGGTGCGCAGAAAATTTTTGCCGTGCGCAGAATAGACCCAGCTGGTCCGGAGCACTAGATAGCGGGCCGCCGTTTCCACGATCGCCGCCTCGCCCGCCGCCTTCGATGCTCCATAGACACTTACCGGGTCAATTGGATCGGTTTCCAGATAAGGATCCGGCTTTTCTCCGTTAAAGACATAGTCAGTGGAGTAGTGAATCAGGAGGGCGCCAAGACGGGCTGCTTCCTCTGCCAGGATCCGGGGCGCGGCAGCATTCACGGCATAGCAGAGGTCGCGTTCTACTTCCGCCTGGTCTACGGCCGTATAGGCGCCGGCGTTGACAATGACCGTGGGCTCGACCCGTCGAACCAAGTCGCGGATAGAGTGCTCGCTACTAAGATCACATTCCGCTCTACCGGCAGCAACCACGTCGCCAGGGGGATGGTACAAGCGGGAGAGCTCGCTCCCTACCTGTCCGTTTTTGCCGGTAATCAGGATTCGCATGCGTCTCATTTAAGTGTAGAGGAACTTGACGGGCCCCGGAGCAAAATCGTCGAGTGGCTGCTATTGATTGATAAGACGCTACTTCCGCGGTTAAGGAAGAGGGTCTCTTTAGTAACTTATGCAGGTCGAGGCAATGGGCTAGAATTCTCCCACCATGAGCGAAGTGAGCGAATCGACAGATCTGCCGCAAATCTCCGGGCCCGGACCGAACATGGCGCAGGTCGACCCGCCACATCCGTTCAAGAGTGCTTTGAAGACGCTGTTGATCGCGACTGTCGTGGTCAGCATTGCCCTGGGAGTCTACGTGTACGTGGGGCAGAAGCCGCCCGTGGCTTCCGGAGAGGTTCTGGCGTCCAACGTCTACCCGGTGCATTCGACTATTAACAATGGCGCCGGCGGCAATGATGGGATGGCGGGCAGTAGCGAGTCCCAGGACGAAGTGATTGTCCTGACCAAGATCAAGATCAGGAATCAGACCAACATTCCGCTTTTCGTGCAGGATGTTGGGTCGGCAATCAAGTTGCCCGACGGATCTGAACAGACTAATGTGGCGGCGAGTGACTCGGATATGAAGCGGGTCTTCGAGGCCTACCCCTCGTTGAGTTACCTGCGCGCGGACCCCATCCCTCGCGACATTACGCTTTCTCCGGGGCAAACGGCAGAAGGGCTGGCAATCTTCAACTATCCGATCACTAAAGAGCAATGGGATACGCTGCAGACGGCTAAAGTGGTGGTCCAGTTTATGCACCAGAAGAATCTGGATATCACTATTGGGCGGTGAGTAGCCTGAATTCGGCCCCGTAGGATTCTGTGTCGTAACAAGCCCATTCTGAAGGATTCAGCAAATGCGATCGTGGGGCTGCCGCCCCGTCGTTTTCGGCCCCGGTACGCTGTGGCGAACCTGGGGCACCCGTCCTATCCCTTCGGACCTTGTTATGACACCGGACTCCTCCGGGACTCAACTGAAGCGCCACCCCTTCTAAAAGAACGTACCGCGGCGTTGACTAGGGGGTCAGGGGTGTTGGGGCGTTCTTGGGGGTCGCCAGGTAGCCGATTACCTGGTTCTTGTTGATGGTGTTAATTACCAGCTCGTATAGCAGCTTGTCTTTGCCGGTGTAGAACTGCACGGGCTCGTCCAGGCTCTTGTCCTTTTTCTCAATTTTCTTGTCGTCCGACTCCACTACAAGGGTGTACTTGGAGTGCTTCTCGTCGGCCTTCTTCAGTTGCAGGCTGACACCGGAGATCGGAGTGGGCTTAGCTCCCTTGGTCAAGTTCAAATCGTAATAGTTACGATCTCCTTTGTGCTTGAGGATGTCGAGCTCCTTGGCGTTGGTCGCGACCAGCCCGCTGGTCAAGCCCAGATCGCCGGTCACCCGCTGCAACTTGCTTTCGGTGTTGGCTAGCTCAGTTTTGGTCGCGGCAACGTCCGTTTTTACACCGCCCACATCCGTCTTGACCGAAGAGACATCGCTCGAGACGGCGCCGATCTGCTTCTGGGCCTCGGCCTGGGCTGCCTGCTGCTCCTTCTCCAAGCGGCTGGTTTCCGCCTGCTGCCGCTTGAGGAATTCACTGGCGCGGGCTTCCAGTTGGCGCTGGGTTAAGCCGACACTCTGGCCTAAGGTTTCGGAGGTCACGCGTAACTTGGCGTTGGTCTCATTGAGACTCTCGGCTAGCTTGTCATTCTGCTGCTGCGCGTTGACCAGGGCGACCTGAGACTTTTCCAGACGGTTCTCGAGGGTGTAGCTCCAGATGAGCCCAGCGAGGGAGGCCAATGCGGCGAAGCCAAGAATGGCGATGAATACTCCCGATTGGGTTCGTTCGGCTGCTTCGTAACTGTCTTCGCTCATGCGATCTGCCTCTTTCGCCTGCGGGATTGCTCTCGACTCCGCAGTATTTTCTCATCCTACAATGGACGAGTGGAGACTGTAGATGTCATCGTCGGGGGAGGGGGTATTATTGGCCTCTCCACAGCACTTGAATTGGCGCGAAACGGATTCCGTGTTCGCGTCCTGGAAAAGGGCCGTGCCATGTCTGAGGCCTCGTGGGCCGCGGCCGGGATGTTGTCGGCCAACGATCCTGATCACCCCGCGGAGCTGACCCAGCTCGCCGCCCTCAGCATTCGTCTTTACGCGGAATATCTCAGCTTGGTTGAGCGGCTTTCTGGTCGCCCTGTACCCATCCGCACCCAGGCAACTCTTGTGACGAGCAGGATTGGGAGCGAGTTTCACCCCAACGAAACCAAGGTGTGCCCTGCCTTGAGCGTGCAGGAGGCGGAAAGGCGCATACCGGGGTTGGCAACGGACGGCCGTTCCTTTTGCTGGATGGAGGAGGCGAGCCTGAACCCGCGGGAGCTGTGTGCGGCTCTTCCCCTGGCTGCGGTCGGGGCCGGGGTGGAGTTGCAGCAGGAAACGCAAGTGCTCGGTGTTAGCAGCTCGGACAGCGGCGTGGAGGTTAGAACACAGCGGGGAACGGTGAGCGCGGGCGCTTTCGTGAATTGTTGCGGGGCGTGGGCGGGTGGAGTGCAGCACTCGGGGCTTGAGCGCCCACCTGCCGCAGGCGTAGAGCCGCGCAAAGGACAGATGCTTGCGGTGCGGGTGCCTCCACCGCTTGACCTGCCATACGTTCTGCGCTCGCCGGAGATCTACCTGGTGCCCAGAGGGGAAGGCCTGATTGCGATTGGGGCTACGGTGGAGCGGGCAGGGTTCGATCGGCGAGTGGAGGCGCTGGTGGTGGAACAACTGCGCGCCCAGGCGGCGGAATTGTGGCCTCCCATGGCTTCCGCCCCGGTGGTGGAAAGCTGGAGTGGGCTTCGGCCGGGAACAGCTGACGAGCTACCCCTGATCGGTAGCGCCGGGGCTCCGCATTGCTGGATCGCTACGGGACACTTTCGTAATGGGATTCTGCTGGCGCCGGCAACGGCAGTGATCTTGCGACAACTGCTGCAAGGCAACGCGCCCGAGGTTTCGGTGGCGGCTTTTCTGCCCGGGCGTTTGATGGAAGCGGTGCGTTGACCTAATGGACCTGGAAGACTTCGGCAAAGGCCTGGCGCAGCCGATCAATGGAGAAGCCGGGGCTCTTGCTGGCGTCAATGAGCACTTTTTCCCGCTGGGCTATGAGGTCCGCAGCTGCGGGGATAAGTTTGATCACCTCGGCCGGCACTACGACTGCACCGTGGCGGTCCGCGTGGATGACATCGTTGGGCGAAACGATCATCCCGGCAACACTGACGACGGTGGCGACTTCAACGACGTGAACATGGACGTGTGAGGGCATAATCGATCCGGCGAGGACGAAGAAATCCTCGGCCCACAGAGGAAGATCACGTACAGCACCGTCGGTGATGACGCCGGCGCATCCCAGGCCTTTGTGCAGGTTGCTGTTCACTTCGCCCCAGAACGCCCCCAGGCCCCTGTCGGGACCGTCGAGATCCTGGATGACGGCGATGCTGGGCATTGGCCCTTCAGCAATGTGTTCGTAATAGGCGAGGGTTCTCTTTCCTCCAAAGGGTTCCGGGGAAGGCTCGCGGGAACGGATGGTTGCGGTGCGGGCAAAGGCCACCACCGGCTTGGCAGCCGGGAAAGGGGCTACGAGAGGCCGGCGATTAAAGCCGAAGGCACGCCGATCGGGAGCGACGACATCGAGGGCATTGCAAACGGTCGGGGTGTCGAAGGCGCGCAGTGCTTCCAGGTCGGCAAGGTCGGGCAGTATGGACACGGTGTTCCCTCCACAGTTTCTTCTAGAAGGTTGAGAGATTTGAGTGTCTCTACCCAGGTTTGCATCTTACCTCCGAATAGGAACGTCAACAAAGTTGGCCTGAGGCCGCCTAGCCTAAGGATGCCGGAGGGCTTAAAATTGCAACGCGCGTCAGGCAGAGTGCTGCGCTATAAATAAACAGTGCTGAAGGCCGGGAATAACGGCCGGGTTTAGAAATCAGAGGAGTGTTCAGAATGTCTACAGCGGTGGTGGGCAAGGGACTTGCAGGCGTGGTTGCGGCCAACTCGGGCATCTGCTGGATCGATGGCGACGCTGGAGTGCTGGCGTACCGCGGGATAGACATCCATGAGCTGGCCGAGCAGTCGAGCTTTGAAGAAACTACCTACCTGTTGTGGTTTGGACAGCTGCCCAGCGCGGCGGAACTTAAAGACTTCAGCCAGCGGCTGGCGGAAGCTCGCAAGCTGGATCCCAAGATCATCGACCTGCTGCGGTCCTTCCCCAAGAGCGCGACCCCGATGGAAGTGCTGCGCACCGCGGTTTCGGCATTGAGCTTCTATGACCAGGACGAGGCCGACAATGAGCACGATGCCAATGTAAGGAAGAGTTTTCGACTCACTTCGCAGATTGCCATGCTGGTAGCGGCCTACGACCGGCTTCGGAAGGGCCAGCCGGTGATTGAGGCGGACCCTTCTCTTAGCCACGCGGGCAACTTCTTGTGGATGCTGAATGGCGAAAAGCCTTCGGCAACGGCGACGAAAACCTTCGACCTGGCCCTTATTCTCCATGCCGACCACGAACTGAACGCCTCCACCTTTGCCGCCCGCGTCATCGCCGCTACCCTCTCCGATATTCACTCCGCCATTACCGGGGCTATCGGGGCCCTGAAAGGTCCGCTGCATGGCGGAGCCAACGAGGCGGTGATGCGCATGCTGTTCGCGATCGACAAAGCGGGCGCTGAGCCGGTGGATTATGTGGGCAAGCTGCTGGCGCAGAAGAAGAAGATTTCGGGCTTCGGCCATCGCGTGTACCACACTGAAGATCCCCGGGCGACCCACCTGCGCAAGATGTCAGAAGAGCTGGGCGAGTCGTCGGGGAACGCCAAGTGGTTCAAGATGTCGCGGGCTATTGAAAAGTACATTCTGGCGGAGAAGAAATTGAATGCCAATGTGGACTTCTATTCCGCTTCGACGTACACCATGCTGGGCATCGACCTGGATCTGTTTACCCCGATTTTTGCGGTGAGCAGGATTTCCGGCTGGGCCGCCCACGTCATCGAACAACTGGATGACAATCGCCTGATCCGTCCGCGTGCCGAATATATCGGTCCCGAGTACCCTGTTCGCTACACTCCGATCGAGAAGCGCTAGTTCCCCGCTAGGGTTTGCGGCTGGCGGGGGGAATGATCCCGTTCATGCGTAAGTACACGACCATCTGCCCGTAGTGGTCGTTGGTGTGCGCCAGGGTGGTCGCAACCAAACCGGCGCGGGTGGCCTTGTGCTCGCCGCCCAAGGGCTCAAATGCGTTTTCTACGGTGATGGTGTCGATTGCCTGTTGGGCGAAGGCGTAGGAGTTTCTTAGCGCCTGTATGATGTCGTCTTTCTTGGTCAGTTTGTCGATGGCGTCGGAATCGACTCCGCCTGTCACTCCGAAATTGCCGAAGTAATAGTATTGCGAGGCAGCAATGTGGGTGAGTTGCTGGCCGAATGTCCGGACACCTTCAAACGTGCCTTTGGTGGGCTTGAAATCGTATTTATCGGCCGGCATGGCTTCGGCGGCAGAGATTACCTCGTTTTCCTGACTGCTGAAGAGCTTGGCGTAGATCTGTGCCGGCGAGGACTTGGCGGCGGCCAGGTGAACGGGTACGGTTTGGGCCGCCGGGATTGATTGTGCCGGGGATAAGGCTGGTGCGAGGAGTAGGGTGGCTAGTGTACAGATGGCGAGGGTGTTTCTCATGATGGATCTTCCTTGAATGGGTTGGCAGGAGAAGGCTAACAGGTTTTCTGGTCCATCTGCTGAGAGCGGTTGACGGCCTTCGGCCGGTCTTTTTCGGCCCAGGTACGCCTTGGCGAACCTGGGGCACCCGTCCATCTCCTATAGCGTTGTTTGGGTAGGTGGAATCCCACATCTCGCGAAAAACGAGCGAGATATGGGGCACCCGTCGTTCCTTGTATAAGGACGAATCCCTCCGGTTGAGGGACTGCTGTGTTCCGCGACAGGAAGCTTGAGATTGGTTCCCGTAGAATGGAGTGATGCGGCGAATCTACCTGGATGCGAACGCCACTACGCCTCTGCTGCCTGAGGTGCTGGAGGCGATGGTTCCGTTTTTGCTGGAGCGGTTCGGCAATGCTTCGTCGATTCATCAGGAAGGCCAACATGCACGTTGGGCAGTCGAGCAGGCGCGGGCTAGCGTGGCCCGGTTCCTCGGCTGCCGGCCTTCGGAAATTGTCTTTACTAGCGGGGGGACGGAGAGCGATAACCTGGCGATCTTCGGTTCGGTAAAGCCAGGGGATCATGTCGTCAGCAGCACGGTCGAACATCACGCGGTGCTGCATGCCGGCGAGAAGCTGCGGGAGCGCGGGGTCGAGGTGGATTTTTTGCCGGTCGACGGGCAGGGGGTTGTCGCTCCTGAGGACATTCGGCAGGCGCTGCGGCCCAATACCCGGTTGATTAGCGTAATGATGGCCAATAACGAGACCGGGGTTCTGCAGCCGGTGAAGGAGATCGGCCAGATTGCCGCCGAGGCGGGGGTCCGATTCCACGTGGATGCGGTGCAGGCCGCAGGCAAGCTGCCACTGGAAATGGATGCGATCGGGTGCCATTTGCTGACCATTTCCGGCCACAAGATGCACGCGCCCCAGGGGACGGGCGCACTGTTCGTCCGCCGCGGCACCCGGCTGGAACCGCTCTTTGCCGGTGGCGCTCACGAACGGCAACGACGGGCCGGCACGGAGAATGTAGCCGGCATCGTAGGCTTGGGCAAGGCTGCGGAGTATGCGATGGAAGGGCTGCGCAGCGGATCGGCGGAGGATATGGGCGCCTTGCGGGATCGGCTGGAGTCTGGCCTGCTGGAGCATACGACAGACAGAGGCGTGAACAGCGGTGCGGCTGCCCGGGTGCCGAACACGACTAACTTTTGGTTCGACCAGCTGGAAGGTGAGGCGCTGGTGATCGCGCTGGACCTCAAGGGTCTGGCGGTATCGAGTGGGGCAGCGTGTTCTTCCGGCGCTAGCGAACCATCCCACGTGCTTGGGGCTATGGGCCTCTCGCCGGAGCGGGCGCGTAGCAGCGTGCGCATGAGCCTGCACCGGCAGACGACAGAAGAAGAGATCGATCGGGCGATCGAATTAGTTTCGTCGCAAGTGACTCGGCTGCGTGAGGTTTCCGCAGTGGCGGTGCGGTAATTTCTCAAATGATGAATGAAGCGCACAAGACGATTGCTGTGGCCATGTCCGGAGGGGTGGACTCGTCGGCCGTGGCGGCCATGCTCAAGGCGGAGGGCCACGAGCTCGTGGGTCTGACCATGCAGCTGTGGAACCAGCGCCGGCTCGCAGAGCAGGATGGAATGCCGGAGCAGGTTCAGGGACGCTGCTGCTCGATCGATGACGTGTACGACGCGCGGCGGGTGGCGGAGATGCTGTCGATTCCCTACTACGTGGTGAACCACCAGGAGCGCTTCGAGCGCGATGTGATTCGTCCTTTCGTCGACGAATATCTCTCCGGGCGAACTCCCATTCCTTGCAGCCTGTGCAATAACCACCTGAAGTTCGATCAGCTGCTGCTAACCGCCAGGCAGATTGGAGCGGAGCAGATTGCTACCGGCCACTATGCTCGCAATGAGTACGATCCCGAACGAGCACGCTGGATCCTGAAGCGGCCTGCGGATGCCAGCAAGGATCAGACTTATTTTCTGTTTGGCTTGACCCAGGAACAGCTGGCGCACACGCTTTTCCCTTTGGGGGGCTTCACCAAGCCGGAAGTGCGGGAGCTGGCGCGTGGATATGGGCTGGCACTGGCGAACAAGCCGGATTCACAGGAGATTTGCTTTATTCCCGGGGGGGACTATAAGCGCTTCATCGATGCCTACCTTGAAGAGCAGGGCGAAGCTGTCCCGGATACCTCGGGGGAGCTGGTTTCGGTGGGCGGTCAATCCCGTGGAAGGCACGATGGGGTACATAACTTTACCGTTGGACAGCGAAAGGGTCTTGGTCTGGCTTCCCCTTCTCCGCTGTATGTGATCTCCATTGATCGCGACAGCAAGCGGGTTACGGTGGGCGGGGAGCCGGAATTGCTGCGCGATTCGCTGCGTGCGCAGCGGCTGAACTGGATTTCCATTGCGGGGCTGGAGGGGGAGATGCGCGCCCAGGTAAAGATCCGGCACCGGCACGAACCGGCTTGGGCTACGCTGCGGCAAACTGGCGAGGATGAAGTCGAAGTGCGGTTCGATGAGGCGGTGCGGGCCGTGACCCCGGGACAGGCGGCTGTGTTTTATGCCGGCGATGAGGTGATCGGCGGCGGTTGGATCATTTGAAGAAGTTCCCTCAGTGGCTAAAGCCATTCCTGCTTAGTCACTTTTGTACGGCCTGAAGGCCGTACCCTTCATGGTCTTAAACGAAGAGATCGTCTTCGGGTTCCCTGTGGTTATCCTTTTTGCGCAAGACGTCGACCCCGGCGCGAAGGCCGTTGAGAATGCCGTTTACCTGGCGGACGGGCACCGCAACGCCATGCTCGATCGCCTGGACCGCGGACGTGAGGTGGTCGAGCGTGCCCTTAACCATGCCATCCACTCGCACAGCCTGAGCCTGGGCGCGATCGGTTACATCTCCTACTAATCCGCCAACCTTTTCCGTTTTGGCACGCAGGGTGGTGCTGACGGCGGTCAGGTTTTCGGTGATGATTTTCAGCTTGGGGGTAATGTCCTGAATAACGTCGCGCGAAGCAATAATTGCAGGCAGGGCGTGCAAACGAACATCCTCAGCCAGCCCCATGACCTTTTTCTGGGTTTTGCGGGCAGCGATGAACATTGCCAGCGTGAAACCGGCCTGCATGAGAATGCTGACCGTGGCTATGGCAATGAAGACGACCAATAGAGTCTGCGTGGGTTTATCCATTTGCTTTCGTTTTAACCCTTCGCTTAAGTATGTTCACTTCTACTCTGAATAGGCAAGAAGACCCGCTCCTCTGTAACTACCAGAAGTGAAAATACTATAGCGCGCGCTCAAACCAAGGTCCGACCGGGTCGATGGAGGGCAATTCGTACAGGCGCGGGCAGGAGGCCCGAAAACTGCCCTCCCTCATCCCCGGTCACGCACAAAATGCTCTAGGCTTGGCCGTCGACTGTAGTGGTTGTTGCCGTGTACGCGTTCTTTCCCGCATCTACCGCTGCCGAAACTTTTTCGGCATGCTTGGCCACTGTTTTACGCCCTTGCTCGATGTAGCTTTCCACCTGGGAACGGCCACGCTCCACGGCTTGCTTGCCGCGCACTACATATTCGCCAAACTGTTCCTTGCCGGTATCGACATAGCTGTTGACCTGGGCCGCGGCATCCTTCGACTTTTGCTTCAGGTATTCCGCGCGCTCGCGAGCGCTCTCAGCCAGACTCTCCCGAGTCTCTGTTCCTGACTGGGGAGCATAGAGCACACCGATTGCCGCGCCAATTCCCAGTCCGACTAGAAACCAACCGAAACCACTGCCGCTTCCACCTTGCTCTTCGTCTGTCATTGTCTTCCCCTTAACGTGCTGTACTCGTCTTCAATATACTGCGTCTGCCTGCCTCGCTGGGTTTAGCACCCGGATACTACCGGAAGATACTTTGCCAAGCCATTGGCGGCTCGTTAACAATAATGGGATGCATATTAACCCCCTGGCGCCGCCACGTGGGGTTTGAGGAACCTGGCGGATGAATTTATACCAGCCTGTTCGAGGTTTCAGTCGTCAAAAGGTAGAGCAGGTTCGCGCCCTTTGAGCATTGGCACGGCCCGGCGCTCGGGCGGCGATTGGCAAAAGAAGGCAAAATCGAGGATTTTCCGCTATGAAGACAGGTTTTCTGATTCGACGCAGCATTCCGTTGACGGTTCTGAGTGGTTTCCTGGTCCTGGGAGCGGGCTGCAAAAATCCGTTCGCTTCCCAACAGCCAGCGCCGGAAGCGCAGCAGGCGGCGCCTGCTGCGGTCCAGCCGGCTCCCCCGCCCCCACGGAGCGACCAGCAAATTGGCAGCGACATTCAGGCCAAGATTGGTGGCGAGTCCGCATTGAACGGCCAGAACATCCAGGTAAGCGTGGCCAACGGAGTGGCTACGCTGGATGGCAAGGTGGATAACGATGCCTCCCGCGCTCTAGCGGCTGCGGATAGCGCGTCGATCGACGGCGTGCGGACAGTGGTCAATAACCTGGTCGTGGCGCCAGCTAAGGTAGCCAAGGCCGCTCCGGCGCCACGGCGGCATAAGGAAGTGGCCGAGGCGGCGCCCCCACCCCCTCCACCACCACCACCGCCTCCTCCTGCCCAGGAACCGGTGCAGGTCGTAGCTCCGCCGCCACCTCCACCTCCTCCTCCGCCGGTGGTCAAGACGGTGACCCTGCCTACGGGGACGGTGATTCCTATTCGCATGACGGACACGCTGGATAGCGGGAAGACTCAGCCCAATACGGTTTTCCATGGGTCATTGGCAGGCGATCTGATTATGGACGGCATGGTCGTCGCCAAGTCGGGCGCGGCGGTGACGGGACGGGTGATCGTCGCCAAGGATGCAACCCACTTCTCCGGTAGCTCGGAGTTATCCATCGAGTTGACACGCATCGATACGGTGGACCATCCGGTGGATGTAGTGACCGACGCATTCGACAAGAAGGGCGCCGGCCGGGGTAAGAACACGGCACTTAAGACCGGTGGCGGGGCTGCGGTTGGAGCCGTACTCGGAGGTCTGTTGGGAGGCGGCAAAGGGGCTGCCATTGGAGCCGCAAGCGGCGGGGGTTTGGGGGCTGGGGTGAATGGGGTTACCAAAGGCCAGCAGGTGCAAATTCCCACGGAGACGCTGGTTACGTTCCATCTGCAGTCGCCGATTAGTGTGTCCACCTCGAAGAAGGTGGGCGGCTCGCAGGGTGGGGATGCTTTGCAACAACGGGAGTAAAGACGCGGTACGGGTGGGGGGAACCGCAGGTCCCTCCACTCCAATGATACAGGTGGGAGCGGGCCCAAGTTAAGTGCCGCGCCTACAGCGCTCAGATC
This sequence comes from uncultured Acidobacteriaceae bacterium, assembly GCA_963844785.1. Classification (GTDB taxonomy): domain Bacteria; phylum Acidobacteriota; class Terriglobia; order Terriglobales; family Acidobacteriaceae; genus PALSA-350. The sequence continues at coordinate 24,057 of CAWJPV010000020.1, forward strand.
ATCTTCGGATGGATCCCCAGCCCTCCCGGGCTGGGCTCACGTTTGGCGGCCGGCCCTCCAGGCCTCGCATCCATGGCTATTTTTTCAGGAGCATTTTTCAACTTGTTTAAGCAGAGGACACGGACTATCGGGGCGTAGCGTGTGCCGCAGTCTATGTCCAGACTCCGTATTCGGCCAGGTGACGGGCGATGTCGCGTGAACGGGCGTAGACGTCCTCGGGAATACGCCGGGCTAAACGGCGGCAGATAGCTAGTTGGACCTTCAAGGTGTCGCCCTCTGCGACCGCGGCGACGATGCGCCGGGAAGCCAACTCCACAATGTCCATCGCCTTGGCCGCGTACAGCTGGACCATGGCTACTGCAGTATTGGCCAGCGGCAAGCCGCGGGCTTTCAGCTTGCGGGCACGCAGCAAGGCTGACTCCAGCGCGTAGACCTGAATGATGATGTCCGCTAGATCCGCCATTACTTCCTGCTGATCGGCAAGGGCGTTCATGTACTTCTGAGAAGCCGCGCCGGCAGTGAAGAGGGCTAGCTTCTTCGCGCCGGCCAACATCTGCGCCTCAGCATATAAGGGGTCGCCAGAATGATCCGTGTCGTCTTCAAAGGAGGGCGGCTCCAAAACCTCATCCATCAGCTTCTTGATGGCGGCCATCAGCGGGAGCTGGCCGGCCATGGCACGCTTCATCAGCCAGCCGGTGATGATGAGGCGGTTGATCTCATTGGTGCCTTCAAAGATGCGATTGATGCGGGAATCGCGGTAGGCCCGCTCGACCGGGTACTCCTCAACATAACCGTAACCGCCATAGATCTGGACGGCGTGATCCACGACCGCGTCGAGCATCTCTGAGCCCCAAACTTTCAGGATGGAGCACTCGACGGCGTACTCCTCGATGCGCTTCTGAATCTCACGCGAGTTCCCGGCTGCTCCAGCATCGAGAGCGGACAGCGAGTCATCAATCATTCCGACCGTGCGATAGGCCATGCTTTCCACGGCGAAAAGCTGGGCGGCGGAATCAGCCAGCTTCTGCTGGATGAGGCCGAAGCCGGCGATGGGCTTGCCGAAGGCCTGACGCTGCTTGGCGTAGCCGATGGCGTGACCAAGCACCGTACGGGCGGCGCCCACACAGGCAGCGCCCAGCTTGAAGCGGCCGATATTGAGGATGTTGAAGGCAATATGGTGTCCCTTGCCCACTTCGCCGAGAAGGTTTTCTACGGGCACCTTGCAGTCAGACAGCACCAGCGGGCAGGTGGAAGAGCCACGGATGCCGAGCTTGTGCTCTTCCCCGCCGATGGAGAGACCGGGAGTGTCCCTCTCGATCAGAAACGCAGTGAATTTTTCTCCATCGACCTTTACGAAGACAGTGAACAGGTCGGCAAAGCCGGCGTTGCTGATCCACATCTTCTCGCCGTTCAGCAGGTAATGCTTGCCGTCTTCCGAAAGCGTGGCGCGGGCGCGAATGTTCATTGCATCGGAACCGGAAGTTGCCTCGGAGAGCGCGTAGGCACCAATACAATCTCCGGTGGCCAACTGGGGGAGGAACTTCTGCTTCTGCGCGTCGGTGCCATACCAGACGATGGGCAGTGTGCCGATGCCGACATGAGCGCTGAAGGCAACGGAGAAGCTGCCGAGTTGGGAGAGATGGTCGGCGACGATGGCGGAGGTGACCTTGTCCATGGCCAAGCCCCCGTACTCCTCTGGGATGTCGACGGCCATCAAGCCCAGATCGCCGGCTTTTTTCAGCAGGGCGCGGGTGACGTCGAAATGCTTGGCCTCAATCGCTTCGGCTTCGGGAAGCACCTCGTTGCGAACAAAGTCAGAGGCGGTGCGCGCGATCTGGCGCTGCTCTTCGGTGAAGTCTTCCGGGGTCATGATCTCGTCGGGCGAGCGTTCCTCGATGAGGAAGCTTCCGCCGCGAATGACGCGCTGCAATACCTCTGTCACTGTTGCCAATTGTTTGCCCCCTGGTCTCTAGTGGATAGATTCGAAAATGCCCGCGGCGCCCATGCCTCCACCAACACACATGGTCACCAATCCGTACCTTAGCTTGCGAGTCTGCATGGCATGCAAGAGTGTGGCTGTCAGCTTGGCTCCGGTGCAGCCGAGCGGATGGCCTAAAGCTATGGCTCCGCCGCTCACGTTCACTTTGGCTGGGTCCAGATGCAGTTGCTGTATCACGGCCAGCGATTGCGCGGCGAAGGCTTCATTTAGTTCGATGAGGTCGATCTGGTCCAGGGTTAGCCCGGCCAGCTTCAATGCTTTGGGAACGGCGTAGACGGGACCCACTCCCATCTCCTCGGGTAAGCAGCCGGCGGTGGCGAAGGCAACGAAGCGCGCCAAGGGCTGGAGGCCCAATGCGGCGGCGCGCTCGGCGGACATGACTACTGCGGCCGCGGCTCCATCCGAGGTTTGCGACGAGTTCCCTGCCGTGACTGTGCCCTTGGCATGAAAGGCCGGCTTGAGTCCGGCCAGGGCCTGGAGCGAAGTTTCTGCACGCGGGCCTTCGTCGGTAGTAAACGGCCTGGTTGCGAGTTTGACTTTGCCGGCGCCGTTGGCGGAATACGTCACGGTTACGGGCACGATTTCTGCTTTGAAGCGGCCGGCTTCGATGGCGGCCAGCGCTTTCTGATGACTGGCCAAAGCAAAGGCATCGGCCTGCTCACGGCTGATACCGTAGTGCTGCGCTACGCGCTCGGCGGTGAGTCCCATGGAAAGATAGGAGTCGGCGTAGTGGTCGATGAGCCAGGGATTGGCGCTGACCTTGTTGCCCCCCATGGGCACCATGCTCATGGATTCAGTGCCTCCGGCGACAATGACTTCAGCGCCGCCGCCGCGAATGCGATCGGCGGCCATAGCAATCGATTGCAGGCCGGAGGCGCAGAAGCGGTTGACGGTCATGGCCGAGGAGCTGACCGGCAGGCCGGCGCGCAGAGCCGCGATGCGGGCGACATTCATTCCCTGCTCCGCCTCCGGCATGGCACAGCCCAGGATCACATCTTCGATCTCGTTGCGATCCAGCTGGGGCAAGCGGGCGAGTGCGCCTTCGATCGCGGTGGCGGCCAGATCGTCGGGGCGCGTCGCGGCCAGCGCACCTCGACCGGACTTTCCGACGGCGGTTCGGACACTGCTGACGATGACGGCGTCTCTCATATTTGTTTCCTTCTCTCTTAGACGCTGGTTTAGTTCCTGAGCGGTTTGCCGGTCTTTAGGGTGAAGGCAATGCGCTCCTGGGTTTTGCGCTCTCCGCAGAGTGACAGGAAGGCTTGGCGCTCGAGGTCGAGGAAGTATTGCTCCGCCATGACGGTGCCGGCGGGAATGGCTCCTCCGCACAGGATGTGCGCGACATGGTTGGCGACTTTCTGATCGTGGTCGCTGATGTAATCGGCCTGGCGCATGAGATGGACGCCGAGTTTGAGGGTCGCAAGAGCGCTTTCGCCCGCTGCGGGGACTTCCCGCGGCGCGGGAGCAGAATAGCCTGCGCCGGCTAAGGTTATGGCAGCCTGTTGCGCGTCGTGCAACACGCGATCGCGATGGGCGGTGATGCGGTCGGAGGGACTCAGATAGCCGAGCAGGCGCGCATCAGCAGCCGAGGTCGAGACCTTGGCCAGCCCGATCAGTTCAAAGTTGCGCTTGAGGGCGTCGAAATATTCGGTCGAGCCGGCGAGGCGAGCCGCTGCGTCGCGGCCGGTCGCGGAAAGGATGGCAGCGGCGGAATCGACGGCGCGTAGAACCATTTCCTTGGTGCCACCACCCCCAGGGACGACGCCGACACCGGTTTCCACCAGGCCCATGTAGAGCTCGGCGTGGGGCTGGCGGCTGGCGGCGTGCAGGGCAATCTCCGCTCCTCCACCCAGGCAGAGGCCAAACGGGGCAACCACCACTGGCCGGGGACAGAAGCGGATAGCGGCGGTCATGCGCTGGAAGGCACGTACGGCAAAGTCGAGGTCTTCCCACTCCCCTTCCTGGATGAAGAGCAGAACCTGGAAGAGGTTTGCGCCGACCGAGAAGTTGGCGCCATCCCCGGTGATGACAAATCCCTGGAAGTCGCGGACGGCATCGCTGCCCGGATTCAGGGTCTGGGTCACGAGGCGGGTGATGTCTTCGCCGACCGCGTCATTCTTCGAATGCAACTGGATGGCGGCAATGCCTTCGCCCAGATCCACTAGCGAAGCGCCGGAATTGCCTTTGACGATGCCGTGGGATTTGCGGAAGTCGGCTACGGTGGCTATCCCTGGTGGCTGGAGGATAGACACATACTCGCCGCGCTTGGGATCGAAGACCTGCTTGCCCCCTGCGGGGTCGTCCCGGTACCAGGTGGAGGCTCCGGATCGCAGGAGCGTTTCGGCATTGGGAATGGCGGGGTCTCCCATGCGGGCGACGGTGTCCGCGACACCCACCGCGTCCCACATCTCGAAGGGACCCAGTTCCCAGTTGAAGCCGGTGCGCATTGCGCGATCGATGCTGGCCGGTTCCGCGGCAACCTCGGGCAGGCAATTGGCGGCGTAGGCAAAAAGGCGGCTGAGCAATTGCCACTGGAAATTAGCTGCCTTGTCTTTCCGAATGTCGCCAGCCAGGAGCAGGCGGAGCCGTTCAGGAAGAGATTCGGCGTTCTTGGCCAATTCCAAGGAGGGAAACTTGGGGCGGGTCGCTGGACGGTAGGTAACGGTTTGCCAGTCAAGCGCCAGCCGGACTTCATTGCCTTGCGCGTCTTGCTCCTTCTTATAGAAGCCCTGGCCGGTTTTGTCGCCTAGCCAGCGACGGCCTAGCATGGTCTCAACAAAAGGCGGCAACTGCAGGGCTTCGCCAGCGCGGGATTGGGAGAAGTTAGCCACCACATGAGCCAGGACGTCGAGGCCGACCATATCCGACAGGCGGAAGCTACCCGTGCGCGGCCAACCGATGGCACTGCCGGTAAGCACGTCCACCTCTTCGATGGTGAGACCCTGTTGCTGCATCAGCTCGATGGCCTGGACCATGATGTAAACGCCGATGCGATTGGCGATGAAGTTCGGGGTGTCGCGGGCGTAGACGACGGTCTTACCCAGGCGGCGGTCAGCGAAATCGGCGATGGCGGCGACGGCCGCCGGATCCGACTCGGGGGTGGAGATTACTTCGAGCAACCGCATGTATCTCGGCGGATTGAAGAAGTGGGTTCCGAACCAGGAGCGGCGCAGCTCAGGGGACAACGCGGTGGCAATGCTCGCTATGGGCAGCCCGCTGGTGTTGGTGGTGAGAATGACGCCAGGCTTGAGAAAGGGCGTGATTTTGGCAAGGATTTCCTGCTTGATAGCCAGGTTCTCGGTGACCGCTTCGATGACCCAATCACACTTGGATAGTAACGAGAGGTCATGATCGAAGGTACCGGGTTGGATCAGCCGGAGACTGGCTGGGTCGTAGAAGGCAGCCGGCTTGGCACGGCTTAGGCTTTGCAGGGCGGATTCGGCGATGGCGGCAGGACCCTTGCTCGGGTCTCCAGCCAAGTCGAGCAGCACCACTGGGATGCCGGCGTTGGCCAGATGGGCGGCAATGCGGACCCCCATGGTTCCTGCACCTAGCACGGCGGCGTGTTGGATCATGCCAGGGCGCGGACGCGGAGGGTTGGGCTGGGCCGAAGGTACGGAGGCGCGTTCCATGGGAGAGGCAGGTGCGGAGCTCAAGGTTCTGGTTCCCTCCTTATTTAACGGTACGCTTCTCGATACCATTGCGAAAAACTGTCACGGTGAATATGGAGTAAAAAGCCGGTAACGTCGATCACCCGGTATCGATATTGCAAATGTTTGAGGGTGATGACTTACGGTTCCGTCCGCTAGGCTGGGAGGATGGAAAGTGACACATCGAGAGCTGTTATCCCCCTCAAGCCCAAAAACGGCTTGAATGGGGCACCCAGCCTTTGTTGGTTGTTTAGCTTTAAGTATTTGGACGCAAGTATCAGTATTTAAAGGAGAGTAACCGATGCAATTCGCCATCGTGATTATGGCTGCGGGAAAAGGCACGCGGCTCAAGACCCAGCGTCCAAAGGTTCTACATGAAGTGGGTGGCAAGACCCTGATACGGCATGTGGTGGATGCAGCGCGACAGATTGTTCCGCCGGAGGATATCTACGTAGTTGTGGGGCACCAGGCTGAACTGGTTAAGGCCTCGCTCAGCGGAGTGGGAGTGGAGTTCATTGAACAGCCCGAACAACGGGGAACGGGACATGCGATGCAGCAGGCGCGGCAGGGGGTTGAGAGTTATGCCGATGTGATCGTGCTCTCCGGCGATGTGCCATTGATTCGGTCCGAGACGATCAGGAAGATACGGGATTTCCACCTGGAACGCAGGGCCGCCATGACGGTGCTCACGGCGACACCCGAGGACGTGCACGGGTACGGGCGCGTGGTCCGTAAATCTAGCACATCCGATGAGATACGGGAGATTGTTGAACAGAAGGCTTTAACTCCTGAAACGTCCCAGGCGCGGGAGATCAACTCCGGAATTTACGCCTTCACCACCAAGCCCCTGTTCGCAAACATCGACCGCCTGGGAACACAGAACGCCCACGGGGAGCTGTACCTAACCGACATGGCCGCGATCCTGGGGGCGGCCGGTGAACGGGTGGTGGCGCTTAAGGCGGAGAACGCCGACGAGGTGCTGGGCGCTAATACGATCGCGGAGATGATGACCATCGATGAAAAACTCCGCCTCAGTACCGCACGCCGGCTGATGGCTGAAGGAGTGACGATTTTCCGGCCGGAGACCTCGGTGATTGACGCCGGCGTGGTGGTGGGCCCGGATACCGTGATCGAACCGTTTGTGCAGTTGCTGGGGGAGACCAAGGTGGGCAAGGAGTGCCGCATTCGCTCCTACTCCGTACTAGAACACGCAACGTTGGGCAACCGGGTGCTGGTGCGCCAAGGCTGCATCATCAGCCAATCGCGGGTACACGATGACGCCTTGCTCGGGCCCTACGCGCATATCCGCCCGGAGAGCGAGATCGGGGAGGGCGCGCACGTGGGCAACTTTGTCGAAACCAAGAAGATTCGCTTGGGCAAAGGGTCCAAGGCGAATCACTTGAGCTATTTGGGAGACGCGGAGATTGGCGCGGGAGTGAATGTGGGAGCGGGGGTCATCACCTGTAACTATGACGGAGTAAATAAGCTGAAGACCATCATCGGTGACCGCGTTTTTGTGGGCAGCGATTCCACACTGGTGGCACCTGTTACTTTAGGGAATGGCTCCTATGTTGCTGCAGGATCATGTATTACGGAAGACGTTCCGGAAGATGCGCTGGCCCTGGGAAGAGCGAGGCAAACCATCAAGGAAGGGTGGAGCGCCAAGCGGCGAATCAAGAAGTAAGGCGGTATGCCTGTTCAGGCAGCTTCGGTGCGCGCCTGCTGGGCGAGCACCTGGCAAAGGCGAATGCGGGCGGAAAAGCAGGCGCGATGCACTTGGGCCTCGGGAATATCGAGTAGGCGAGCGATGGCCGCGGGTGTATACCCTTCGACGTCACGCAGCAGGAACAACAGGCGCTCGTTTGGGGGCAGGCTGCGCACCGCAACCTCAAGATCGGGACGGCGGACATTGCGATGACTGAGGCCGCTTCCCGGCGAAATAACCGCAGCGGCTTCCTCCTCTTTAAGAGGAAAGCGCTGGCTCAGCTCGTTGACCAGGGCCGAATCCACAGCGAAGCCATCGGGCTGCTCGTTTTGCTGGAAGGCACGGATAAACGTAGTGGCGAGAATCTCTTCCGCCTCCATCTCGTTTCCGGTCATGTAGAAGGCGAGGGAAAAAGTACGGTGACGGTGGCTTTCATAGACATCGCGCTGCTGCTGCTCACAAGACTGTTTAGCAGCCTGGGAGACAACCAGGTTCGATTCAGCGGAAAGCTCGCGTTCGAAATTGAACAAGGTTACCCCGGCAAATTCCCTTCAGCCTGAGAGACCGTTGGATGGCGCTAAACCGGAGTATAGCATTCCCCGACCAGAAGACTGCCAAAGCGCTTTTTCCGGGGAAATGCGCCAATTTGCGCCAGTGTCTAACATGTTCCCCACAAGTGAACTGCACGGCGAAGATTTCATCCCACGAACATAGGTTGAAGATAGACTCAGTAGAGAAACCTTTCCAAATTTACCCCGGCCGGATGGTCGCACTCCGCAAGAGAGACCGGGGAGCGGAACAAATTTAGCGCAAACACCGTAGCTGTGGACACGCTACGCGCCGCAGGCAATTTGGGAATCTGGTTTCCAGGTTCTGACAGGGTTAGTATCAGACGGAAAGAAGGAGCTTTCCGAGGAAACTCGGGTGTCCAGCAAGTATGGAGACAGAACGCATCCCAGCACGGGTCCTGGTAGTCGATCAACACACACATTGTCGCGCCGAGATCGACGACATGCTTGAGAAGCCGGAGTACTCAACCGTGCTTTCCAGCGATCGCCAGGAGGCTATCGCACATATCGAGAAGGATCCTCCCTATGACCTGGTTTTGTCTGACATGACGTCGGCCGGGTTCCAGGGCATGGGGCTGCTCGAGCGAATGCGCCAGGCACAACCGGAGACTCCCCTGGTATTGGTGACTCCCGGCCGGGATGAAGGGGCTGCGGTTGCGGCAGTACGCCAAGGGGCCTATGACTACCTGCTGAAACCCTTCGCAAAAGATCAACTGCTGGCCACAGTCAAGCGGGCTATCGACTATCGACGCCTGGTGCAGCAGAACGCCATGTACCGGCAGGATCTGGAACAACTGGTAAGCGCCCGGACAGGGATGCTGCACCAGGCAATCGCGGACCTGGAGCGCTCGTACGACATCACGCTGGAGGCGCTGGGGGACGCGCTGGACCTGAAGGATGCAGAGACCGAGGGCCACTCGAAACGGGTAACCGCTTATACCATTGCGCTGGCCCGGGGCGCGGGCATCCCCTCACAACAGATACCAGTGGTTGCGCGCGGAGCCTTTCTGCACGATATCGGGAAAATGGCAATTCCCGACGCGATTTTGCTCAAACCCAGCAAGCTGCAGGTGGATGAGCAAAAGGTGATGAGAGAACATTGCGCGCGGGGCTACCAGATGCTACGTAAAATTCCTTTTTTGCAGGAAGCGGCGGAGATTGTGTACAGCCACCAGGAGCATTATGATGGCAGCGGCTATCCGCGAAAACTGAGAGGCGAGGAGATCCCTCTGGGAGCTAGAATCTTTGCCGTGGCCGATACGCTGGACGCCATTACCTCGGACCGGCCCTACCGCAAAGCGGCGACGTTCTCTGCCGCGCGGCTGGAGATCAAGCGGTGCGCCGGCACGCAATTCGATCCCAAGGTGGTGGAGGTGTATTTGAGCCTGCCCGACCAGCTATGGGAAGATCTGCGGGCGGAAATTACCCAGCAAGCGAAGAAATTTTCACCCCTGCAGCTGGAGCCCAAAGACCGGTCGAAGCTGCGCAATCCCTTCGCATAAATCGCAGGGAGGTGTACCGATGAGCATTTTGACCCCGGAAATGGTGCAGGAAGGTTTGCGGTCACTTCCCCACTGGAACCTCGAGGGTAAGGAGATCGTCCGCCACTACCAGTTCCCCGACTTCGCCGCCGCCATGGTGTTCGTTAACCAGGTGGCCGAAAAGGCGGAGACAGCGGGACACCATCCTGATATTGATATCCGCTACAACAAGGTGAGGCTGGCGCTAATATCCCACGACCAGGGCGGCCTTACCCAGCGCGATATGAAGATGGCGCGGGCTCTGGAGTCGCTTGGGTAGAACCGTTTGTGAAATCTCTGGAGTTTGCGGCCGACTAAACAGGCTGCGGAAAAGGTGGCTGTCTGGGCGAAAGCATCCCTCAGCGGCTAAAGCCGATTTCATTGCAAAGCATTTACGTACGGGCTGAAGCCCGTACCCTTCAGAGATCGGAGTTTTTTCCGCGGCTTGTATGGCTAGTTTTCGTCGGAATCAGGCGGGGTTTGCTGGCGCATCTTGGCCAGGGTTCTGCGGTTCCAGATGGCGACGGCAATACCGCCAAAGGCTGCCGAAGTGGCGATCAACAGGCCGGAACGCCAGAGGTTCCGCCGCTCGGGCTGGGATGGGCTCTCGTCCGGAGCCCCGGCTTGGGTTGCGGGGACTAGATCTAAACGAAATTTGCGCAGCGGCATGGGGCAACTTTCAAAAAAATATGGGAAAAGAGTCTTGAGAGAAACTTATTTTTCGGAACCGCGTCTATGTGGAGGAAGGGTGAAGTTGAGCCCGAAAGATACAGTAATCGGGATTTAAAATTTAAAGAAATATGTTTTTTAACGAAATTCGGCATTTGCAACTAGAAGTTCACCTGATGCATCTGCTAATATAAGTTCAGTCGCGATTGACGCTTTAGCTCTCGCGGCGAGATTTTAAGTACAAGTTGCGTCACTGGCCTCCCGGCACGGACAATTTACCGTTCGTGCCGCCTTTTTTTTCTAGGCCATGGTTTCCGGTCTCAAATCTCAACCTTACGCTTTGCAATCCTGTCGCCGAACTTCGCCCGGCCTGTCGGTGCGTGGCGATTCCCTTTTGGTTCGCGCTACACTGCTCCTTATAGGAGCGGAAATGCGGCGAATTTTGGTGTGCGGGGCGATCGGGATGTTGACCATGGGAGCGTATGCGCAGTGGGTTACCGATGTAGATGTTCCGGCTTACCATGCGGCGGCGCCCGCCCGGGGAACGAAGCTACCCGAGCTGCTTTCGGGCAAACAGCTCGAGGGGCCTCGGTTCCAGTACCCCTGGCAAAAAGTGGTCTATGAGGATGCGGCGAAGGTACCCAATGTGCTTTACCAACTCCCCTGCTATTGCCGCTGTGACCGGGCGCTGGGCCATTCCAGCCTGCACAGTTGCTTTGAGGGCCTCCATGGGGCGGAGTGCACTACTTGCGCACAAGAGGGGCTTTACGCCTACCAGATGTCGATGAAGGGCAAGACGGTGAAGCAGATTCGCGAGGGCGTGATGCGGAAGGAATTCCAAAGCATCGACCTGAATTCGATCGGGATGTAGGGGGGTATACTTAGGACAGAGCAGCGCTTAGGAGCTGTTTTATTGCAAAGGAGGGGGCGTCACGGTTTCGACGGGATCGATTAGGTTGAGAGGCATGCCGGGGTGTGAGCACCCGTAATCGCTTGCAAAAACAATAATTGCTAACAATCAACTAGCACTTGCTGCTTAATTAAATAAGTAGCCGTTCTTCGTGGCTTCGCCTGTGGGCTGCGAAAGAACGTCGCACAGCAGGCTGGCTCCTGGGACGCGGTCCGAGCCGCAGGAGCGAGATCATCGGACTAGCGTTACGCGCATCTTGTCGGTTCTGAGCGCGTCGCGCGAAATCTCCGGAACTCGACTAAGCATGGAGTCTCTCTGCTGACATGGATTTCGGACGCGGGTTCGACTCCCGCCGCCTCCACCAATAAACATCCTATAATGAATCACTTACACGATCAAGCTGCTGTACATCGATCATGGTTAATTTTGGCGCCAGCAGCCTTTGCAACATCATTCGAGCCCGGTGCAATCTGACCTTCACGAGCGAAGTACTGATCTCCAGGATCTGGGCCGTGTCATTTATGTTGAGCTCGTTTACATCGCGTAACAGAAAGACTTGCTGGTAAATATCGGGAAGCATCTTGACGGCCTGCTCGAGTAACTTCCTGATCTCCGCGCGCTCGACTGCTTCGGAGGGAAGCTCTCTCCAATCACGCAAGAGTGCCGGAGAAACACACATCTCTTCAGCCCGAGATACATCGAAAGGCAGGATTCGTGCGGTTGACTGTCGCCGTAACCTGTTTCTCGCCTCGTTTAGCGCGATACTTATGAGCCAAGTACTGAATTTCGAATCACCCCGAAACGACCCCAGATTTCGCATGGCTCGGACGAATGTTTCCTGCGCAACGTCCTCGGCATCCTCCTTATTTCTCAAGCAGGAGAGAGCTATGACGTAGACGCTCCGCTCATGAGGACGAATCAACTGGTGGTAGAGTTCGGTGTCTCCTGCCAAAATAGCGGCGATCAACTCCGATTCCGTTCCATTGAGGGTACTGCCACTCATTGCTTTGCCTCCTTCTCCAGCAATCTTCGGATCGTGTATTTTTCGGTCAGTCGCAGTGAGTTCCTCGCGCGTCTCGCTCATCTCCCGCATTCTCCGCAGGTTAACCGATACCAAGACCACCACAAGAAGAAAGAACTTCGAGGTCAAACGCCCTTGTTCTGCCCACCATCGACATCGATGATCGCTCCGTGAATCCATCTCGCTTCTTCTGTTGCGAGAAAGGCGACGAGCTCCGCAACATCGCCTGGTTCGCCGAGACGCGAGATATTCAAACGCCGGGTAGATTGAAGAAGATACTCGGCATAGTCGATGCCTTCCTCTGCGGCGAGCTTCTGCATCATTGTGCTGCGGCGTGACGTCTTGATCGTGCCCGGCTGGACCAGGTTGACATGAATGCAATCCTGAAGCCCTTGCTCGGCAACCGACTTCGATAGTGCCGCGATACCGCCGTTGACAGCTGATATCAATGAGAGATGGCGTTCTGGCGTTCTCGCCGTGCCCCCGCCGATCATGACCAGATGGCCTTTCGCAGCCTTCAACATTGGCCAAGTGTTCTTGATGACTCGGAGATTTGCGAAAAGCTTCAACCCGAACCCTGTTGCCCAGTCCTCGTCCTTCAGTTCGAGAAAACCACCTTGGGGAGCAGCGCCTGCGTTGGTGACGAGAATGTCGATACCGCCCCACGATTGCTCGACATCGGTAGCGAGCTTCGCAGCCGCATCAGGCTCAGTCAAGTCGAGAGAAGAAAATTCAACTTCGGAGGTGAACGATCGCAGCTCATCGCACGTAGAGGAAAGCTCCTCCCGGCTCCGGGCAGTGAGATACACGCGCGCGCCTTCGAGTGCAAATCGGCGTGCGATAGCCGCACCGATTCCTCTTCCGGAGCCTGTCACGAGTACACGTTTGTCTTTGAAGCGTTGCATACATCCCTTTCGTACTCGAATGCGAGAGCTATGCTGTGCGATGGTGTCTTCATCATCACGCAGCTGACCTCTCATCTCTCGATTCGGAATGGAAACGCGAATGTGTTCAGCGATCGAAGACAGCTTTGATTTCGTCCGCCACAGTTTGCACATTCTCGTCCAGAACAAAGTGCCCTGCATCCAGCCAAAGGAGCTTGGCTTCCGGAAGATCACGCAGGTATGCCTCGGCTCCGGGCGGCACGAAGAAAGGGTCCTTCTTTCCCCAGGCAATCAATGTCCGGGGCTTGTGCGCGCGGAAAGCGGCCTGCCACTCGGGATAGAGTTGGATGTTGGACTTGTAGTCTTCTAGCAGATCAACCTGGTAGTCCTGCACCCCGGGCCGGTCGAGCAACGCTTGATCGAGTACCCAGTTGTCCGGATTGATAGCCTCAGGATCCTTTGCGCCAACTAGCCAATGGAACTTCGTGCCCTGCAAACTAACGAACTCACGCGCGGGCTTTTCAGTTTCGGGCGTGCGCTTCTCCCACAGCGGCAGCAGTACCTTTTTGGGCGCATCTCCTACGCCGTCCATGTAGGCATTGGCATTCTGAATGATAAATCCATTTACTCTCTCTGGGTTCTTAGCGAACAAGCGGAACCCGACTGGGCCGCCATAATCCTGCATGTAGAGAATGTACGAGGTGAGACCGAGTTGATCGAGCAGACCACGCACATGCGCGGCAAGATTATCGAAGGTGTACTCGAAGTCATTTCTCGATGGGGCATCAGAATGGCCGAAGCCGATGTAATCGGGAGCGATCAGGTGGAAATGGCCGGCGAGAGCAGGAATCAGCTCGCGAAACATTTGGCTGCTGGTCGGAAGTCCATGCAATAGAACAACTGTGGGAGAACCGGGATCGCCGGCCTCACGATAGAAAACCCTGCGGCTGTTGACGGTCGCCGTCCGATAGTAAGTCGAGTGCGACTTTGGTTGCGGTGTTGAGGATGCCATTTGAACTCCTTGTCGATTGCGCTCCGAATAGCGCAGCCATTTAGAACGTAGGACATGGAGAACACGAAGAAAAGTTCCAAATATTGAATTGATTGGTGAGTATTTTTGACGAATCCTGCTGCTATCGGAAGATCGTCTAAGCACAACGGGGTTCACGTGAGATCAATGGCCTTGCGCCGATACGCGGACCTGAGATGACGATGGTAGGGCAGGAAGTAGCTGAATACCAGCCCAGCAGACAGATCGGTCCTGCTGCGGCATGGAGGAAACATCTGCGAGGACACGGATTTCTAGAAGTGAAACTTCACCAGGATTGCCTGGAGGTCAACATGAGGAATCTGTCGAGAGCACCTAAAGGGATACATCTTCGTTCCCGCCTGAGCAATAGTTGACCCGGGAACCCCACACTCCTGTGCCGGAGTTGGGATGAACGGTAATCAATTGGAAGTCACGCCAGCTTGGCGGTCAACAGTCTCGACGGTGTGGACGAGACGTAGATAGCGACCAACTCCTCTGTGATTTCTGCGAACCGCATCGCGTTCGGAGCCCGGAGATTGCGTCTGCGATGAAGCACGACGGGTATGTTTCCCAGTGGGGGGAGGCCCAAGTCGATGGTTCGCACATCTGTAGGCAGGCTAAGTGCAGCTCGTGTGGTCAATCCCAGTCCCGCACTGACAGCGGCCCACAAGCCCGTCAGGCTGGGGCTCGTCATTGCAACACGCCAATTGCGTCCAGCACTTTCCAGTGCTTCTAGCCCCCGTGTCTGACATAGGCAGGGGGGGCTAAACAGAGCAAGCGGTAACGGCTGTTTTGCGCGATCCCTGAAACTTGGGCTTGCGATCCAGTACAACGGCAGCTCGCTCAACAGCTGCGCCGTCTTCTTCTGTGAGCCGCCTAACGTCAATGCAAGATCGAGGTCGCCGGAGTCGATCGCTTGAATGAGTACCTGGCCCCGGTCTACCGTCACCTCGAGCTTTACAAGCGGGTAGAGCGCACTAAAGCGCGCGATGACCAGAGGCAAAACGTTGACCGCGAAATCTTGCGCGAATCCGATTCGGACGACACCAGAAAGAGACGATCCGCGCAGAGTATCGATCATTTCATCATTGAGTTCCAGCACCTTCCGGGCGTATCGGAGAGCAATCTCACCCTGTTCGGTGAGAAGGATCTTCCGGCCTTGCTTCCGAAAGAGCGGTACTCCTATCTCGTCTTGAAGGCGCTTCATCTGCAGACTGATTGCAGATGGTGTGCGTCCGAGGCGCTCCGAAGCGCGGCCAAAACCGCCCAGCTCTTGCGTGATCACTAACGTACGAAGGCTGTCGAGGCTGAGATTGTTCAAGACCATAGTTTAAATACTCTCACCAATAGCGTTAGAACTTCTCACTTTTATTGATCATTTGACATCCTTATGCTGAATAACAGCCCACCAAGCGGGCCGAGTGTGACCTGACCGCTGGCACGAGATGCACTCAAGTGCCGATCTTTTCAGCTTCCGGACAGTAGCTCACCCCATGAGTCTTGACTCGGCGAAAGGTGAATTATGAACAAAGTTCCTTCTAACGCAACGATCGTTCTGGTGCATGCCGCATGGGCGGACGCATCCTCGTGGTCTGCCGTGATCGGCCCGCTACTGAAAGCGGGCATCAAGGTTATCGCTGCCCAGATTCCAATGACTTCGCTGTCCGACGATGTGGCCGCTTTGAAATTGGCTCTGGAAAGGGCGGGCGCGGGCCCAATCCTCCTTGTCTCTCACTCGTACTCCGGCGCGGTGATCACCGCTCTCGAAAGTGACGATCGTGTCCGAGGGCTAGCCTATGTGGCGGCCATGCCTCCAGACGAGGGAGAAACAGTCGGAGATTTGTTCTTTCGAGAGCCTCCACACGAAAAGGCTCCCCATCTGGAACCCGACAGTCATGGTCTCTTATGGATGTCGGAGGAAGGAATGAAGAATGCAGTCGCCCACCGAGCCTCGACGGAGCAAACCGCAATCATGACGGTGACGCAACGCCCGATAGCGATGAAGTGTCTTGGCGAAGCCATAGAGACGCCATCATGGAGGACGAAGCCGTCGTGGTATCTAGTGGCTGAAGACGACCGCATGTTCAGCGCGAAGACACAACATTTCGTCGCCGACCGCATGGGTGCACAGGTCCGTTCACACAATGTAGATCATGCTCCTCAGATCTCGGAACCTACGGTCGTCATAGATTTTGTGTTGGAAGCGGCCGGTGCGCTGCTCTGAGCAGTCTCCTCTCGATAGACCAATTGCAGAATACTGCACCCTCCAGGAAACAAGAGGGAGATGTCTTACGGAAAGACGAACAGAAGCCATGTTCCTCTCATCAATTATCTCCGTCACTCCTTATTCGGATGTGACCGAACAACAGAAGGAATCCACATGGATGTAACTTCTTTACTACTGCTGGTGACTCTCTCCACACCAATAGCCGCTCTTTCTCAAGCGCCGCCGGAAGCGGCTGCGTTGATCAAGTTCGAGGCTCGCGAGAGCCACCGTCCGGCCTATAACCCAGATGCACCGTCAAAGTTCAAACCCGCTGACCACGTGTTCATTGAAAGCGCGCTTGCTGTTGACTTCACCTATCGCAAAGCCACTGCTACGCTGCCGCTCTTCCGCGGCCTCGATTCAAGCGGGAATTCCGTGTACTACGTCTTGACCGACGCCTCCGACTTTGCGTTCGCCCGTGCGCTTGGCATCAATTACGCACCTAAGTTGCGCAAAGCTGCGGGCTCTCCCGGTGCGCAAACAGCCACGATCAAGGATGGTCTGATCACCTTCAAAGGAAAAGTGGACTTCTCTCCCGTCTACAAAGTCGTGCCGGGTTCCCCCGATCCCTTTCCGCCGGCCGTCGCCGAGCCCGGCGCTGTAGCGGATGCCGAATGGTCTTCGATCGTTGAGTTGCCCAGCGGGGTCGTAATCAACGCTCAGATCGTCGACAATAAGACAGGCACTCACGATCGACTCAAGAGTGTCGACATCCAGAACCGCACTGTAACTCTCTCTATTCTGGATGGCACACAAGGGGGCAGACAGTACTTCTATCATCTCGTTACTGACGCCTCGGCCAGCCTTCCTGCAGTGCTGGAAAAAGGAGTCTTTGCTCCTCGTCTCTCCAAACTCCCTACTTTCGGCAAGTCGGAGCCCTCCGATGACTCGGCGTTGCTTGGATTCTCTCCAAATGCCAATGGAGTCACCACCCTTAATTCTGGCCAGGAACAGGGGTTTGCCTCATCTCTCGTGAATGGCGGGATCGATCCCATTAATGTATTTCCGCTCGGTCCGGATAATAGCGATAGCTCTGAATCAAATAATTACAGCCCGCTCTGGGACGCTCACGTGAGTGCATGGACGCCGAAGGCAATCAGGCAAAGTACATCGCATTATGTCCATGGATGAGCAAAAGCAGCTCATTGCGGACGGTTACCTGACGAGCGCCACAGGTGACAGCTCGTCTCCGATGAATGCCTTCGTCGGGGGATTACCTTCGTCTGGACTCCTTATCAATTGTCCAGTCATCGCTCACCCGGAGCTGCCCGCCCGCTGAGGACATTCATCCTACGAAGTATAAAGACCATCGAAGTGCTGTGGACAAGGCTTGTTTGAGCCTTGTCCCGCGGTTCGCAGATGATCCAATGTCGGTGCAGCGCATTGGCGATTTAGCATTCATTGAGAATCGGCAAGAGGTCGATCGGCCGCAATCACGTGTCCGAGATGCCGGTTATACGTCAACTTGCCAGAGGGTACCCAATCCTAAAGGCTCAATGGGTGACTTGGCCTGTTCTTGCCATTTGAGCTTTCGCTGCCCAAAAGTTAGTAAACAGACATACGGCGCATCTCTCGAGTTCGCCTTTTGAACTCAAGAGATGCACCATGCTAAGCATGGTCTGCGACAAGGAATGTCTGATTCTTCTCCATCGATTTTGTCAATTTCTGAAGGTCGGCCTGAGTGAGTTGAGCGGGCAGAAAATCTTTCCTGCCCTCGGGATGCACAGCATCCTTCATCATGCGCTCGTGGTGATACGTTGACACACTCAACACGCGGCAAGGATGTTCACTCTTATTGAAGAATGTATGAGGCGCATTGGGCTGCACCATTAGACTCTCTCCGGCTTCACACGTGTCCCACTCAGTGAAGCCCTGGTTGTTCCAATACCCGATCGACAAATTGCCTTCCAGCACATAGAAAAACTCTGGGAAGGGGTGTTTATGAAGGGGAATACCCATGCCAGGCGCGAAGGTACTCTCGAAGATAGAGAACGTGTAGCCCGTGTTTTCTCCCAGGGCTTTCCAGAGCAACTTCATTTGCCCGACATCAAGCGTCGGGCCGCCTGTTTTGTTGTTCTTAATAACGTTGTGATGAATGACTTCTTCAAGTGGCGTAGGGAAGTTTGACATATTGGTATCCTTTCGTGAACAAAGTTGTGCTCTGGGGTGAACGCCCGAGCTCGTGAATTGCGCAGCTAGCACTCTGCCAGTCCTGTGAGTTTCCACAGTTCTGTCGCATGAATCGTTACAGGCCTTTACACAGCCGGGCGGATGCCGCGACGAGAGAGAGGCGGCTGGTTCTCGCAGAGTTCTTGCTATGTGGTCGTCACCGTCACGGCCTGACGCACATACCGACTGCTTTCCAGTTGCTGCACCATGAAGGCTGCCAGATCCGCTCGCCCGATCTTGTGTGCCTTCTCGCCGCCTTCCGTGCTCAGCACCCTAGCGACGCCGGTTTTCTTGCGGTC
The DNA here is from genome assembly GCA_963844785.1 of uncultured Acidobacteriaceae bacterium. Classification (GTDB taxonomy): domain Bacteria; phylum Acidobacteriota; class Terriglobia; order Terriglobales; family Acidobacteriaceae; genus PALSA-350. Next base: position 42,748 of record CAWJPV010000020.1, read on the forward strand.
GGTCAACATCGGCGGCCGCACGAGCGTCCAGTCCAAGTTGCTGCTTTCGATCTCGCTCTCCATGCCCGCTTTGTCGACCAGCAGACCCCGCAGAAACGTCCGCATGAGTAGGTGTTCGTTGAAAAAGCCAGCGTTCTTGACGCTCTCGCCCGCACCTACCACTGAAATCTTCAGCAGCCTCCGCACGCCATTGCGCCGCATGGCGTCGACAATATTGTGTGCCGCGCTCGTTTCCATGGTTGTCACTTTCCACGGTGTCTTGCCGCCCAGCGCGTCGATAACCGCATCTTGTCCGGCGACCGCAACATCGACCGCGGCCGCGTCCAGCACGTCGCCCGCAACAACTCTGACGTTTGCCTTCTTGTACTGGGAAGCACCGCGCACGAAAGCTGTCACCTTATGTCCAGCCGCCAACGCCTCATTCACCAGCGCCTCTCCGCTCTTGCCCGCTGCTCCAATCACTAGAACGTTCATCGCATCCTCCTTATGCCTTCTATTTGGCCGCCCATCCAAACCCGCGACCTAAGGATTAGAGCTTTTCACTAACCAGTGGTTGCAAAATAATCAATGGTTTTACCAATGGTTAAAAATCAACATCCGGTCGCAAGAAACGTCAAAACGGACTAAGCTATCGATGTGACATCCACATCACCAAGTCGTCGGGTTGAGCGTAAGGAGAGGTTGCGGGGCGAGATCCTTGCGGCTGCCAGCAAAATGTTTGCCGATCGCGGCTACGAAGCCGTGACGCTTCGCGAGATCGCTAAAGAGATCGGCTATACTCACGCCGTGATCTATCAGCATTTCCCCGACAAATGGCACATTCTTGCGGAGTTGAGCAGTGAGACGATCGGGCTGATGGTTCAGAACTTCGACGCTATCGCCGCGCAACATCTTGCACCGAAAGAGCGTCTTTTTGCGACTTCACGCGGCTTGATTCAATTCTGCATAGCCCATCCACAGCAGTTCCGTAACGTCTTCTTCGGGCCTGAGAACCGCAACGGCGTCCGCGCCGGACAATACATCGACGACATTGGCAGGCCGTTGTTCGGACGTTTCGTGCAGCTCTTTTACGATGTTGCCAAGGAAGAAGGATTGCCAGATAGGGATGACATGGTGGTAGCCCACACTTGGTGGTTTGCGATCTTTGGCCTTGCGACACTCATGGTCATCCAAGGGGTTGTGCCTGACTTGCCCGACCAGACTCTCGTGGTCGAGCAAACGATCGCAACGCTTTGGGCGGGCGTGCAGGCTGTTCCGCGATTGCCGAAGGGTGCAATCTCTAAGCGATCCGGCCGATCGATTGCTCCCAAGCACCAGGCGCAAGCGTTCAATTGACAAGTTGCCGTGTAGTCGGCTTTCCGGACAATAATATGCGGTCGCTGACGCGGTCGGGTTTCGCGCCCACGTCAATCTCACGCAGCCTCGCAAGGTATTTTGCTTGGCATGGCGACCAGCGATCCAAACATTGTCAAGGCCCAGGAGATCGCCCGAAACCGAATCTCAATTTTCCGCGTGGTTCCTGGTACACTTTGACGAGCACAACTCACTTTTGTGTGGTTTTTTTTAGAGCCAGGAATTTCTCCATATGTGCCTCTGCCAAATCAGGTTTATTCAGCTTCCGGTATAGCCTTGTCAGGAGAAAATGAATCTCGGCATCGCTGGCGTTGGCCTCTGGTAGAGTCAGGGCCAGTTCCCCTTCACGCGCGGCATTCTCGAAATCTCCCTCATGTTCCAATCCCTTTGCCAATACATAGTGCGCATCGCGGGACTTGGGATCGATCCCGATAGCTCGTCGCGCTTTTTCAATACCGTCCTGGGTCCGGCCCAGGGAAACCAGCAACCTTCCATACGCGACAGCAATCTCCGCACTTTGCGGCGATGTCTGCGGAGAAAGGTTCTCTGCCTGCTGGTAGAGCTCCAACGCTTTGTTCTGATCTCCCAGAGCTTCGTGGGTCATCGCGAGATAGAACGCGGGCAGCGGGCTGTTGGGAGAGAGTTTTTGGGCTGCCTGAAGCGGTGAGATCGCCAGCTTGAAATCATTTTGCTCGTAGAAAAGCACCCCGAGATAGAACTGCGCCTCTTCGGATGTTGGATCGACCGTAATGGCCGTAATGAGACAGCTTTTGGCAACGTCCGGACGACGCGCAAAGGTAGCTAACCGAGCCTTGAGGACAAGAGCCGAAACCATGTAGGGGTTCTCATGCAGGGCAGCATCGACTTCACTGGCAGCCTGGGAAAATTTCCGTTGAGCTAAATCCTGTTTTGCGTGCTCGTAATGTTCCGTTGGGCCGATTGCGAGTTGGATTGCGAGAAGCCAGATCATAGAAGTTCAGACCAATGCGACGAGCCTACGCGCTGGCCACATATAAATCTAATGGATGGGCTAATGGACGGGCCGGGGCCGTAGGTTCCCGAGAATTCAATTTGGACGACCTGACTTTTTTGAGCTGCCACTTTGTACGATTGTCAGGATCTGATCGGCGGTCACATGATTAAGCACTTGCTTCACGCCCGTGGGCCATACGAGTTCAATTTGGTCCACAACCGTCGCATTCTGTAATCCGAAGTATACCCGTTTGTCACTGGACGAATTGTAGCCGACGGCTGTCGTGGCCTCATTGTACTGAACGCCATTCGCGGTCGTTATCTTCACCCGTGTTCCTAATCCATCCCGATTGTCGGCTACGCCAATCAGCTTCAGAATGATCCAATGATTGTGATTCTGAGACCGATTCATGAGTAACTGGGGCTCCCCGTTAAGCACTGTGACGACAATGTCGATCTTGCCATCGTTGTTTAAATCACCGAATGCGGCGCCGCGGTGCGCAGCCGGAAGGGAAAAACTTGCTCCCGCGTCTCCACTCACATCCTTAAACCTCATGTTGCCGAGATTGCGGTAGAGAAAATTGGGAAGTGGGTAAGGCTTATGATTCACCTCCATTGAATTGTCGAGAATTGCGGAACCGGCAGCAAAAATATCCTTGTTCCCGTCGTTATCGAAATCGAAAATTCCTGCTCCCCACGCCGTGAAACGGATTGTCATTGCAGCGATACCAGTCGTCTCTGTGACGTCTTCAAATTGACCTTTTCCCGGATTGCGGTACAAGGGAAAGCTGTCACCGTACATCGCAGTGAGAAAGATATCAGGCATGCCATCATTATCGATATCGCGGAAATCAGTCCCCATACCAGCAACAGCCTTGCCGTTTTCGTTGTAGGCTACACCGGCCAGCAGTGCAACATCTGTAAATGTCCCATCGCCATTGTTGTGCAACAAGAAGTTTGGAATGGAGTCGTTGGAAACAAAGATGTCGGTGAACCCATCGCCATCATAGTCAGCAAACGCGACCCCCATGCCTTTGCCTAAATATTGGGAAATATGCGACTGCTGCGAAACATCAGTGAATGTGCCATCACCATTGTTGCGATACAAGATATTCGGTGTTCCGCGATATTCATCGGGAGAGCAATAATCAACGATGTTGCCGGTCTTGCAACTGTGGGCTGTGGAAAGCGAATAGTCCAGATAATTCACGACAAACAGGTCGAGCAACCCATCGTTGTCATAGTCAATCCATCCCGCTGCGACAGACCACGGCTTGCTCCTCTTCAGAACACCGCTGACGCCCGCTTTCTCCGTTCTATCAGTGAAGGTGCCGTCTCCATTGTTATGAAAGAGTTGATTACAGTTGAATCCGGTCACATATAGATCCACAAATCCGTCATTGTCGTAATCACCTGCCGCCACCCCCATTGAGTAGCCGACACCAGCTAAACCAGACTTTTCCGTTACATCAGTGAAGGTTCCGTCCCCGTTATTGCGAAACAGTTTGTTATGGAAGCTGGGATTGCTCTTTTCCAGAGACGGGATTTCTGCTCCATTGGTGAAGAAGATGTCGAGGAGTCCATCATTGTTGTAGTCGAAAACTGCGACACCGCCAGTCATTGTCTCAATGGAGTAGCGCTGGGGAGTGACACTATTCTTCAAAAGAAAGTCTATTTTGGACGCCTTGATTGTGTTCTCGAAGACAATTGCCGAATCAGCAGATTGACCAGCGGCGGATAGGCTTTGCCCGGCACCGGCGGAGGAAGTGTGCAATACCGACAATGCTCGGGAATGCACCGTTCCGCTGCTTAGCGCAGCCAAGCCTCTTACAAACTCACGTCGCGTAATTGCCAACTTTATTTTGCCCCACCAATACTACCCTGTCGCCGCGAACTCAGTCTCCACTCCTATTTCCCGGGCGGCGCTCACACCTGGCCGTCCGCCAATGGCACTTTCCCGCTCCTGAAACAGGGCAGATGAATTCATCCGCCCTGTCCGATTGAGTTCCCCGTGAGAGTGACGCTCAGAATTGGATTCTCGCGACAAACTCGCCACTTCTCGGAGCGAAGTTTCCGCCTGCGCCGGAGATGCCGTTCCCAAAGAAGCCGAAACCGTTGGAAATGCTTCCGTCGCTCCCATACTGAGGAGCCTGGAAAGGATTTGATGTGTTGCTCAGGGTGGGATATGCCCAGCGGTTAAAGACATTGAAGAAATCACAGCGGAGCGAGAACGTCATGCCCTCCTTGAGGGGGACGACCTTGCCGAAGCCCAGCTGCTCGCTGGGGTATCTCGGGTTACGATAATCGCCGTAGAACGGCTTGGAATTGGCATAGGTCCCGGGCGCCGGGTTGGCCCACGCAGCGGGATTCAGATAGAAGGTGGTAAAAGGATTGACGTTGTGGCTGTTGAGGTTATGCAGAAAGAGCTTCTGACCCGGAACGCGGTTCGCCCAGACACCATTGGCGAAGGTTACCGAAGTCAGAGTGCTGGTCGAATTCGGTGTTTGCATCGGGAAACCGCTCTGGTAATGGAAGATGCCATCGGTCGTCCAGCCTGACAGCAGGAGGCTCCTCCAGCCACTTTGCGCGAAGCTGAATCGCGGCACCTCGTAATTGAAGTAGAAGTTGAGCATCTGCGGCTGGTCGATGGCCACGTAGGATTTCGCATTCTTGGGCGGCGCACTCGGATCCTGTACCGGCATCGCCGTGGTATAAGTTCCGGTACTGGTGATGGTTCCCAGATTCTTCGACCACGAGTAGCCAACGCCCCCTGACAGCCCATTGTTGAGCCGCTTGGTGAGTTTCACTTGCAGCGCGTCGTACCACCAGTTGCCATCGTGCTCGTAGTAGTCACCAATGTTGCCGAATTGGGGAAATGGCCGTAACGCCTGAGCGAGGGTAGCTCCGGACGGGAAAGTGGAGTACGGAGCAGTGAAGCCTCTTGCGGCCACGGCAGGCGACGAGATCGGCTCCGTGAGCAGGTTGAAATCGTTTGTATTGGCAACGTTTAATCCATATTTTTGCGCAAGCACCGAGGGACGGAGTTCGTTGGTAGTATCCGTCAAATTATCGGAATTGAGCCAGATACCGCGGTTCGAAAGATAGGACACATTGACGGTGAGATTGTTTGCGAGCGCACGATCAAAGCCCAGGATGGTCTGCTGGAAACGTGGAGGACGGCCGTTGTTGGGAACGATGTAATTTGGCGGCGAGTTCAGTTGACCGACATTGGGGTAGGCGCCCGGGTCGAAATGGGTGGCGGTGATAGCGGCCGCGGTGTACGGTATGCCGTTGGAAAGCTGGCCGGCGGAAATGTCATTCGAAGGACTGGTCAAAAACACCTGATTGAAGCCAAATCCCTGGTTGCTGTAGATTTCTTCATTCATGAACAGCTGGGGGCCGGAATAGATGCCCCATCCCGCATGGATTACGGTTTTGGCATCCAGTTGATAATTGAGCCCCAGACGGGGTTGAATCATCCAGGGATAGAAATGCTCGAAGAGGCAATTGCAGCGGCCCGTTCCATACCCCTCATACTCGGTGCCACCGAGCAGGCCTCCGGCAGACGGGTTAGGGACGGTCGGGCTGAATTGCGTTTCCCGCAAATACTGTTCGCGTTGCATCTGTTCGAGGTCCCAGCGCAGCCCGTAGTTCACGGTGAGTTTGCGCGTCAACCTGAAGGTGTCCAGTGCGTAGAAGGCGCCCTCCAGGCGGTGAAACCACTGAATGTTATCGTTCCCGATGCTTGCGCCACTCAATTGGCCGAGAGCGAAACTCGCGAACCCGTCGCCCAGGCTGGCTCCATAAAGGTTTTGCCCCGCAGCCGAGGGCAGAGACGTTTGAGCGGCCGAGAAATTGTAACTTCCGGCCGAGAGGTCGTTGTGCGTGCCAAATAATTGGTGACGAAATTCGCCGCCAAATTCGAAGGTATGCCGGCCATGGATCCAGATGGCGGACTCTGTGTTGTAGTAGTTGTCGTCAATGAAGGGAGCATTGTTGACTCCCAGCTGGGGAACGTTCTGGCGGTTGGTGGTAAGCCCGTTGAAGATCGGGAACGTCTTAGCGGCGCCGCCGGGCATGTTGGCCGCCGTGTTCAGCCCGAGGGAGGACGCCAGGAAGTTCTGCACCGCCGAATCCTGGGCGGCAGCATGGCGGGTGAAGTCGAATCCGGAGTGGAGTACGAGATTCGGGGTGGCCGTGTAGTCCGCATTGAGATACAGCTGCGGCGCGGGCGTGGTGTTCCATCGTGTGGAAGCTCCTACCCCGTTGATGCCGTCCGCGGCGTTGTCCTTGTCGCCATACTCGAGGATGCCATAGCCCGAGAGGTGCCATTTCTCACCGATCGCGTGATCGATTTTGAGGCTGGTGAGGTATTGGTACTTGTTGTTGGGCTGCAGATTGGGGTAGTTGTTGGTCAGCGCGTTGGCGGTGTCGCCGGCGGGAGCCGGCATGTAAGCGAGGACCTTCTGCGCCACCGGATCCCATGTGCTGGGCGCCCCAATGAAATTATTCGGGAAAGGATCCCGAACCGTCGCTGTGGACCCATTGGTGCAGGTGGCGGTTCTGGTCGTCGCCGGGTTGTAAACTGCGCCGTTAATCATCGGCCGGCCAAGGCAATCCAGGACCGGCGCTCCGTTGTTGTCCACGATGGGACCCAGCAAGAGCGAGCTCAGGTCGCCATTACGATAGGCTGTCGTGGGAACGGTGATGGTTCCATTGTTGAGGGTTTGGGTGTTGTGGTACTCCTCGAAGGCGAAGAAAAAGAAGGTTTTGTTGCGGCCGTTGTAGAGGTGAGGAATCCAAACCGGTCCACCGAGAGAGCCGCCAAAATCCAGCTCTCGCTGCACAGGGTTATACTTCTGGCCGCTCGAGGTGTAGTTGAAGGGCTGTCCGGCGTCCAGATCCTCATTCTCAATGTAGCCGAAGGCCGTCCCGTGCAACTTGTTGGTGCCTGACTTGGAGGTGTAGTTGAAGACTCCGCCACCGGACTCGCCATATTTGGCGGAATAGTTGTTGATCATCACGGATTCGGATCCAAGCGATTCCACCGAGGGCTGCTGCTCATCGGAGATAGCGCCCTTGACCGCCGAGGTGTCGTCCAGGCCATCCATAAAGACCCGGTAGGTCGTTGCCGGGGAGCCGCTTATGTGGATATCATTCCAGCCGCCCGAGATCGTGCCCGGAATGAGGGCGGCAAAGCCCATCGGGTCACGTATCGCTCCGATACCGGTAATGTTGATCGGCAGCTCATTCATGTCCCTCGCGGTGACCTGAACATTGTTCTGTGGGCTGTCGGTTTGGAGCAAAGGAGCATCCGCGTTCACCGTAACCGAGGTTGTGGTTTCTCCTACCGTCGGCTGGAGGTTAACTGTTGCCGTCTCCCCCACCGAAACGGTGATCCCATTGCGGATTAGCTTGCTAAAGCCCGGCGCGGATACCGTAACGCTGTAGTGGCCCGCGGGTAACGCCGGAACTGTATAGTCCCCGGCGCCCGTTGTCACGGTGGAGCTCTGGGTGCCCATCGCGGTATTGGTAACAGTTATGCTGGCCCCTGCGATGGAGGAACCTGCTGGATCGGTGACCACTCCCGATATACTGCCGCGATCGAGTTGTGCAAGGCACAACTGGCTGGAGCAGCATAACACCGTGAACATCAGACTCAAAGTGATGAACTTGAGCCAGCTCTCTATAACGAAACTTAGTTTCCTGATGTCATTTCTTGCCTCCAATAAATGCAAAATGCGTAGAAGATGTGTGTGTTTCTGTGCCAGCAATTTCCAAACATTCCCGGTCGCGAGAACCCTATAGGTCCATTTCATGAGCTGGCAACGTTACGCAGGCGCTCTAA
>CAWJPV010000021.1:0-725186 GCA_963844785.1 uncultured Acidobacteriaceae bacterium
TTGCTACGGAACCCGCGTTCTGTGAAGGCGGCGGTTGGCTACGTTTTGTTCAGTACGCTTGGTTTCTATCTCCACGCGACCGGACTGCTGTTCATCCTGGCCTGTGCTGGCGCCGTCGGGCTGTTTTGGCTTACCCAAGGGACTCCCGGGCGCCCGCAACTGTTGAAATGGATCGCCTTGAACGTGCTCGTGCTGTTGCTCGCGGCGCCCTATCTCGTCTATACCGTCGGGGCGAGCCGGACGGGCGGACTGGATTGGATGCAACCGTTCAGCATCCACACCCTCGTCACCTGCTTTTCGGCAGTTGTCAGCGGAGTGGTGACACCACGTCCGTGGCCCGGGACCATCCTGGCAGCTGCGCTGTTGGTGACGCTGATCATCGCGCTCTGGCTGCGCCCTCTTTCTATGCGAGCGAATGTCATCCTTATCGGCGTGCCTTTCCTTTTTGTTTTGCTCGTGATCGTGGTAAGCCTTCGTCGTCCGCTCTTGTTGCCGCGATTTTTCGCCTGGACCGTCGTACCCCTCTGCCTGATTGCCGGAAGCGAGCTTTTGGTGGCTGGACGCGCGCGTTTTGCTGTCCTGCTTAGCCTGACGGCCGCGTTCGGAGTCGGGTTGTACTTTCAGGTAACAACGCCCGGCGCCGAAAAGGAGCCTTGGCGAGAGGCAATGCATGCATTTGCGCCTGAGCTTGAGCGGGCAGATCTTGTAGTGGTTGCCCCTCTTTCCGATCCCATGGTGCTGAGGTATTACGCCCCGCAAGTTAAGAACATTCGTCTCTGGGACGCATCCCTACCCCGAACGACCATGAACGCCTTCGCAGAAAAACTTCACATCGCGCCCATCACGGAACCCGAGATTCTGCAGGCGATCGAAGCCAAACAGTCCGTATGGGTGCTGTCGAACGGGTTCGATCTGGTTCGTGTCAATGATCTCCGAAGCCATGTACCCTCTACGGTCTTTCAGGAATGGCCCTGCGGTAAAAACCCCTGCGCCGGGTTAGCGGGTTGGCAGCCTCGCTAGTGCGTTACCGCCCTTGTCGCTCCGCAGGAGCCTAAAGGCTGGACCATTGCACACTGTATCCACCTGAAAACCCGATAGTTCCGCGACCGCCGCGAAGTTTCATTGACTGCTCAATTCCAATGGGAATAAGATTCCCTGTCAAAGGGCTGTGTAATCTACGGCAGCCGCGCTTTTCCCCTGAAGTTCCAGGCTGAACTAAACGTTTAGGAAGGGCTACCTGAGGAACGCTGCGGCCATTGTGGGGCTCACTCTGCTGGGAACGGTTCCCTCGCTCGCGTTCGGCAGCACCCAACTGATCGATTTCGTTGCCTACTTCGAGTGCAGAGGCGCTTTGTGATGAAATTCCGGACCCTTCTCGTTCCCCTTTGCCTCACCGCAGCCACCATGGTGGATGCTGCCACTCCGGCCCCAACCGCCCCCGCCCCCGCCATCGACCAGCAGTTCCAACAGACCATCAAGCCCTTTGTGGGCAAATACTGCGTGGCCTGCCATAGCGGCAAGATGGCCCCGGCGCAGTTCGACCTGAAGTCCTATACCAGCGTGGATATGGTTACCGACGACTTTGCCCGTTGGGCCCTGCTGGCGGAGAGGCTAAAGAACCAGGAAATGCCGCCCAAGCCGATGCCGCCCCCGCCGGCGGCCGAAGTGCAGCAAGTTATTGATTGGGTAGCAGCCGTGCGCGCGGAAGAAATAAGGAAGGCCGCCGGCGACCCTGGCGTAGTGCTGGCGCGCCGGTTGAGCAATGCAGAGTACGACTATACGATCCGCGACCTAACCGGCCAGGACATGCACGTGGCCAAACAATTCCCCGTGGACCCCGCCAACCAGGCCGGTTTCGATAACTCGGGCGAATCGTTGACCATGTCCCCGGCGCTCTTGAATAAGTACCTGAAGGCCGCTCGCGTAGTGGCCGACCATGCGGTGCTAAAACCCGATGGAATCGACTTCGCGCCCTATCCCATGCAGGTGGAGACCGACCGGGAGAAGTATGCCATCCAGCGCATAGTGGGCTTTTACGCCGCGCAGCCCACCAACTACGCGGATTATTTCGAGGCCGCCTGGCGCTATAAATATCGAGTTGCCCTTAAGAAACCCCACGCCACCCTGGCCACCACCGCGGCAGATGCAAAAGTAAGCCCCAAGTACCTGCCCATGGTGTGGGAGATCTTGCACGACCAGAATGCGGTCGGCCCGGTGCTCAAGCTGCAAAAAATGTGGCTGGCCCTGCCTCCTCCCGACGCGGCTCAGACCGGGGGGCTGCGGGCCAAATGCACCGCCATGCGCGATTTCGTGGTGAAAATCCGCGCCCACACCGCAATGCAGTTTGCCGCGCCGGTGGTGGAGGGTTTGCCCGCGCAATCCCAGCCTCTGCTTAACTGGAAGCTGAAGGAGTACGCCGAGCACCGGCGGGACAGCGATCCCAACGATCTGCGCAATGACACCGACCCACCGCCCGTGGTTCCGGTAATTCCTAAATATCCAAAGCTTCACGAGGAAGCCGCGCCCCGTTGGGCCGCTCTCTCCGCCAAGGCGCGCGCCGACGATACTGATCTGATCGTTCCTGCCGCCCAGCGCGCCCGCTATCAGGCCGCATTTTCTCGCTTCGCGTCGGTCTTTCCGGATGTGTTTTACGTCTCAGAACGAGGCCGCTATTTCCCCGACGACTCGGAGGACAAAGGCCGCCTGCTGAGCGCCGGGTATCACAACACCATGGGCTATTACCGCGACGATCTTCCGCTGATTCAGCTCATCCTGGATGACAAAGGAACCCAGGAGCTGAATCGCCTGTGGAACGAGTTCGATTACATTGCGGACTATTCAGCGAATACCTGGACCCAGTACTACTTCAACCAGAGCGGAGAAGTTTTTGGGAAAGGCGCTGAGTCCAGCTCAGACCGGCCAACCGATCACGCCGTTACCGATACGGCAGTCATTTTCAAGATGCGAGATACCTACCTGGCCAAGGCTGCGGAGGATCCCACCAACGACCCCGTAGCTGCCGAGGCAATTCGCGCTCACTTCGACCAGGTGAACGCCACCCTACGCAGCCTGGAAAAGGAGCGGGCAGAGGCGGAACCCAAGCAATTGGAAGCGCTGATGCAATTTGCCGAGCGAGCCTACCGCCGCCCCCTCAGCAATGCGGAACGCGCCGACTTGCTGGCCTTTTATCACCAGGATCGAACCCAAAATCAGTCCACCCACGAACAGGCCCTGCGCGATGTCCTCACCAGCGTGCTGATGGAGCCGGACTTCCTCTACCGCCTGGATATGACGGATGGTCAAACAACCGCTTCTGTTGCAAAAATCGGGCCCCATGCAGCAGTCCGGACCACACTGACAGCTGCCGCTCGGCCGCCCACCGAGCCCCTATCCAGCTACGCCTTGGCGAGCCGCCTAAGCTACCTCCTCTGGGCCAGCATGCCCGATGAGGAGTTGTTACGGCACGCGGCAGCCAACGACCTGCAAAAACCAGCGGTGCTGCTGGCGCAGACTCGACGCATGATGAAGGACCCCCGGGTAAGCGGCCTGGCCACGGAGTTCACCGGCAACTGGCTCAACTTCCGTCTCTTTGAAACCAACAACGCGGTCGATCGTCAGCGCTTCCCTCAGTTCAACGCCGATCTGCGCGAAGCCATGTTCCAGGAACCCATCCACTACGTCGAAGACGCCATTCAAAATGATCGATCGGTCCTCGACCTTATCTATGGCAATTACACATTCGTCAATCCTGTGCTGGCCAAGCACTACGGCATACCGGGAGTGCAGGGCGACGTGAACCACTGGGTCCGCGTGGACAATGCCGGCCAATACGGGCGCGGTGGCATTCTGCCCATGTCGGTATTTATGACCCAGAACTCGCCCGGACTGCGCACCAGCCCGGTGAAGCGCGGAAATTGGGTAGTGCAGAAGGTATTAGGCATACGCGTGCCTCCACCGCCGCCGGTGGTTCCCGAGCTGCCGAGCGATGAGTCCAAGTCCGATCTTCCTGTACGCGACATGCTGGCCCGGCATAGGGCAAATCCCTTCTGCGCTTCCTGCCACCAACGCTTTGATTCGTTTGGCCTGGCTTATGAAGGCTACGGACCCATCGGCGATGTGCGCACCAAAGACCTGGCCGGGCGGCCGGTCGATACGGCGGTCACCTATCCTGGCGGCGTGAACGGCGTAGGCTTTGAAGGTTTGCGGAGTTTCATCCACAATTACCGGCAAGACCAATTCATTAACAATATTTGCCGCAAGCTGCTCAGTTACTCGCTCAACCGGACGCTGCAACTATCCGATGAAGCGCTGGTAGATACCATGCAGACCAATCTCGCGGCGCAAGGCTACGGTTTTGATTCGATGGTAGAAACGATCGTCATGAGCCCCCAATTCCGGAATAAACGAATACCAACGTCGCACAACCCTGAGACGCAGATAGCATCCAGAAAGGCTAATTAACATGGCCAAGAAATTCGCATTTCCCGTTTCCCGCCGCGCCGTACTCCGCGGAGCCGGTTGTACCGTAGCGTTGCCTTGGCTTGAGTCGCTGCACGCCTTAGCGGATGTGCCACCGCCCTCCGCCTTCCCCAAGCGTTTTGGCATCGTCTTCCTGGGCTGTGGCGTGAACGAGGATCACTGGAGCGCCGAGGGCCAGGGCGCCGACATGAAACTGAGCAAGACGCTGTCGCCCCTGGAGCCACTCAAACAGAAGATCAACGTCATTGACGGTCTGTACGTTCACGCGCTCACCGGCCAGGGCATTCATCCCGCCCAGACGGGCAGTCTATTATCCGGCGCGCATATTTCGAAGGGCGCCATCATCCACTCCGGCATCAGCATCGACCAGATGATTGCCAACCACGTGGGCGACACCACGCCGCAATCCAGCATCGTGCTGGCCTGCGAGCAGCCCATGACCGGTTACCACGAATCGAACTTTTCCCTGGCCTACAGTTCTCACCTCTCCTGGCAAAGTCCTGACTCGCCGGTGCCGGTGGAAGTGTATCCATCGCTCGCTTGGGACAACCTGTTTGACAACCGTGGCAGCCTGCAGAACCTCAGCATTCTCGACCGCGTAAAGGAACGCGCCCAGGATCTTTCCAAGTGCATAAGTGCCAGCGACCAAGGCAAGCTCGATGAATATTTGACCAGCGTGCGCGAAGTGGAAAAGCGCGTAGAGAGCATGCGCAAAGACAAGAGCGATGCCGACGACGCAGCGAAAGCCAAGAACACCGTCGCCGCCACCATGGAACGGCCGGCCAACGGACTGCCCGAAGACTTACGCGATCACGCCCGCCTGATGTGCGACATCATTGCCATTGCGTATCAAACCAACAAGACGCGCGTCGCCTCGTTGATCATCTCTCATGATCTATCGGCCATGTATTATCCCTTCCTGAATGTGAAGGACGGGCACCATTCCGCTTCGCACAACAACAATTCCGATGACTACGAGCGCATCTCTCGTTTCCATGTCGAGCAGTACGCCTACCTGGCTGCAAAGCTGGACAGCATGAAAGAAGGAGACGGCACGGTGCTCGACAACACCTGCCTGATGTTCCTATCCAACATGTGGATCGGCCGCAAACACGACAACTTCCGTCTGCCGGTGGTGCTGGCCGGCGGGCTTGGCGGAACGTTACAAACGGGGCGTACGCTGAATTATCTGAAGGACAGCGAAGATAATCGCAAGATGTGCAGTTTGTATCTGTCGCTGATGGATCGCTACGACGTGAAGTTGGAGCAGTTCGGCGATTCGCAAACGCGGTTGGAGCGGCTGTAACAGCTTGCGGGAAAACTCTGCAGGTTACGGAAAACCTCATGTACCAGCCTGTTTAGTCGGGCCATAAACCGCGCGCCCAATGAGGGGCTACCTCGCCGCAGCGAGCTTTAGCCCCCGGAGCTGTTGCCTTCCGGCCTGTAAGGAGAGATCAGTGTTCACCGTCGACGGTGTTCGCAAACTCCATGGCTGGACCCACGCCAGCCTCAATCTGCTTCTCAATCATCTCTCCACCATGCCCACAGCCGATTACGTGAAGCAAGTATCCGGCTTCGGTTTCCCCACGCTGCGTGAACAGACGATTCATATTTTCAACTGCGAAGGGTTTTGGGTTCACACCCTCCAGGGCTTACAGTACGCCAACCGGACCGTTGAGGGCTGCCCAGTCCTCGCCGATGCAAGGCTCCTGCAGAAGGACGTCAGCCACTCGACCCACGCATATCTGTCGACCTTGACCAATCAACAACTCAACGCCGATACACGGCTTCATTTCTCCGATGGAGACGTCGCCGTCCGCACTCCTGCGCTCGTCCTTCATCATGTCCTGACGCATGCTTTTCATCACAAAGGCCAGATCGTCGCCATGTGTCGTGTCTTGGGCCACCCTGCTCCAGACACCGATCTGAACCAGTTTGAATGAATAAGAAAGCACTCGGATGGAGAATCAGCATTCGTCAAAGTTTCGTATAGTCCGGCAACAGGATACTTGTTTCGGCCCAGTCATAGGAAAACGCGGCGACCGCCAGATATGCGCCTATGGTCCGAAACGGAGCTTGAACGGCTCTCTACCCTCGCGTTCTTGCACTCCATCAGCATCGATCAAGTAGTCGCGCTCTTGGGGGTCTTGTTTAGATGTCCATCTCAACGGGGCTGCACTCTGGACGGCGGTCCCCGTGGCGGTCTGGGACTATACACTCGGCGGGTATCAAGTCCTTAAGAAATGGCTGTCCTACCGCGAGTTGTCGATACTTGGACGTCCACTGCGGCGCGACGAGTCTGATTACTTCGCTCAAGTCGTTCGCCGGATCACCTCCATCCTACTCCTCGGTCCGGCCCTTAATGCCAGCTACCAAGCCATCGTCCTGACAGCTATTGGTCTCCCACCATCTTAGTTTGCAGGAAGTTTCGTGGACCGAAACTGGGGGACGGCTTTCCTTGTCCAGATGTGGCAGACCGCCCGTTATTGGGAACTACGCGCAGCAGGAGCACTCCACCACGCGCAGCAGGAGCACTCCACCACGCGAAGCATCTCGGATCACAACCAGACCGGAACTAATTATTAGATTAGCGCCTGAGGGAGGAGGCCTGCTCCCCTCTTCAGCCGCTCCGCGTCTTCCACCACCCTTCTCAGCGGGCCTGTTCTGTTACGAAACTCAGGTTTGAGTCCACGCGAGTTGAAACGACAAAAGGCGCGCTGGAGCGCGCCTTTCAATTCCTCGGTCCCGGCCTACTTCCCGAGGTTCTCTGTTTCGATCAGGTTCTTCACTCTTGCCTTTAAGTCATCGCGGATAGATCGTACCTCATCTTCTGGTAAGCCTTTCGGATCGCGTAAGGGCCAGTCGTCTCGTCTGAGGCCCGGCACGTAAGGGCATTTGTCCCCACATCCCATCGTTATTAGGAGCTGGGCGCCACGCGCGAGTTCTTCAGTCAGCTTTTGCGGCTTGGCGCCGCTGAGATCGATGCCCACCTCCTGCATCATGGCAAGAACTTCCGGATGGACGCGCAGACCGGGTTCTGTTCCTGCCGAGATGGCCTCAGCCTTTGTTGGATCGGCCATGTGATTGAAGAACGCAGCAGCCATCTGAGACCGTCCTGCATTGTGGACGCAAGCGAAGAGCACTCTAAACATCGGTTCTCCCAATCTTGGTTTGCGTTAAGAGCAGCAGTTCGGACCGCAGCACCTTTTCGAGGTCGAGCCGCTGGTTTTGATCGCATACACCTTTACGCTCGCTGCGGCCGCGTTCACGTCATACTTTGAGAGCAATTCTCTGAGTTCTCCATGAACCGATGGCTCACTGCTCGGTGCGGGCGCACAGCAGGCGGTTGTGTCGTCCATCGTGGGCGAGCAGCAACCGGCCTGATTTTCGACCTTGGCGTAGGCATTAAGGTCAGAGCCACTATCTACGATTTCGACGTGCTCGAAGCCTGCCGCAAGCAGCCCTTGCCGGTAGTCACCAATCTTGATCGCGCCGGCGATACATCCAACGTAGGCGGCCATGCTCTTAGCGATGTCTTCGGGCAGTTCATGCTTCAGGGCGATATCGCTCACAGCAAGCCGTCCTCCCGGCTTCAGAATGCGAGCGATTTCGCGAAATACGGCTGGTTTATCCGGCGCTAGGTTCAGCACACAATTGGAGATCACACAATCAACGGACGCATCGGGCAGTGGAATCTTATCGATCATCGCCAAATAGAACTCCACATTGGTGTATTTTCCGGCGACAGCGTTCGCTCTAGCGCGTTCGATCATCGAGGGCGTCATATCGATGCCAATCGCCCGGCCCGTTGGCCCGACCATCTTCGAAGCCAGGAACACGTCAAGGCCGCCACCCGAACCCAAATCGACGACGACCTCACCGGGACGTATATGAGCTGTCGCAGTTGGATTCCCGCACGAAAGTCCCATGTTTGCATCGGCAGGAATAGAGGTGAGTTCTTCCGCGGAGTACCCGAATGCTTCGGCGACTGCCTGAACTCCCGCATGACCGTTCGAAAGGCTGCTTTGTGCAACGGCTCCATACTTCGATCTCACCGAATCTAAGATTTGCTCCGACATAACGCCTCCTCATATCTGCTTAGGTGAATATATATATTGCCATCGTATTCGTCAAGGCGTATACATAATTCATGGCAAAGCAAGCATTCGATATGGAGCGGTTTTTTCAAGCCCTGGGTGATAGTACGCGCCTCCGCCTCTTGAACCTCATGGGAGATCAGGAGGTTTGTGTCTGTTACTTCGTAGAGATTCTTGGTGGCCCACAGCCCAAGATTTCGCGGCACCTGGCATACCTTCGTAGCGCCGGTATCGTCTCGGCGCGGCGCGAAGCAAAGTGGATGCACTATCGGATCGTCATGCCGCCTCATGTCGGCGCGGCACAAATCCTGAAACAAACTCTGGAGTGGCTTAAGGAAGAGAAGGCGATGCAGAAGGATCGAGCACAACTGGTGAAGGCGTGTTGCTCGCCTTCCGAGTACGCTTTGCTCGATGGTGCGCCTCTTCCCACATCGGTCCAAGAGACCTCCTGCGAGGCTTGCTAGTGTCTACCACTCCAATTATCCAAGGGCGGTCCTGCGCCCCCGCAGTTCGCAAGAAACTGTCGTTTCTCGACCGCTTCCTGACGCTCTGGATATTCCTTGCGATGGCCGCGGGCGTAGGCATCGGACATTTCGTAGCCGGCTCGGCTGCCTTCGTGAACCGCTTTCAGTCGGGTACGACGAACATCCCTATTGCTATCGGTCTGATCGTGATGATGTTCCCGCCATTGGCGAAGGTTCGCTATGAGAAGCTGGGCGAAGTCTTCCGCAACAAGCAGGTGCTCGGCCTCTCGCTGGTACAGAACTGGTTCATCGGTCCCGCGCTAATGTTTGCGCTCGCCGTGCTCTTCCTGCGCAATGAACCAGCATACATGCGGGGTTTGATCTTGATCGGCATTGCGCGGTGCATTGCAATGGTGCTGGTCTGGAATGAACTTGCAGAGGGTGACACGGATTACGCGGCCGGGTTGGTTGCGATCAACAGTGTGTTTCAGGTCCTCTTCTACAGCTTCTACGCCTGGGCGTTCCTGACCGTGCTGCCCAAGTGGTTTGGACTCCAGGGAAGCGTCGTAGACATCAGCATCGGACAGATTGCGAAGAGCGTTGGTCTATACCTCGGAGTGCCGTTTGCGGCGGGTTTCCTGACGCGGTACGTGCTCATTAAAGCAAAGGGCGAGGGGTGGTATACAGGACGCTTCATTCCACGCATCAGCCCACTGACCCTCATCGCGCTTTTATTTACCATCCTCGTTATGTTCTCCCTCAAGGGAGATCTGATGGTGCGACTACCGCTGGACGTACTGAAGATCGCGATTCCGCTGGTGGTCTATTTCCTCATCATGTTCTTGGTCAGTTTCTGGATGGGCAAGCGGCTGGGAGCTGACTACGCACAATCAGCAACACTTTCCTTCACCGCTGCGGGCAACAACTTTGAACTCGCAATCGCCGTAGCTGTTGCCGTGTTCGGGCTGAACTCTGGAGAGGCGTTCGTCGGGGTGGTGGGGCCGCTGATTGAAGTGCCAGCTCTCATCGGACTGGTTAACGTCGCGCTCTGGATGAGGAACAGGCTTTTCTGAGGGGTTATCATAATGATTCGGCAGGCCACGGTCAGTGATTCAACGCAGCTCTGTGACATCTACAACCACTACGTTCTTGAGACAACCATCACGTTTGAAGAGCAGGCCGTTACACCAGAAGACATGGCGCAGCGCATACAGGACACCTTTCAGGGCCTGCCTTGGTTAGTGTGGGAAGAAGGCACGCACGTCCTGGGATTCTGCTACGCGAGCAAGTGGAAAGGCCGTTGTGCCTACCGTCATTCTGTCGAGTCAACGGTCTATGTGCGACCGGAAGCAACAAGGCTGGGCATTGGCTCGCAGTTGTACCGCGCCCTTCTGGCCGACTTAAGACGGCGCCAGCTTCATACGGTGATCGGTGGCATCGCCCTTCCAAATACCTCAAGCGTTGCGCTCCACGAAAAGTTCGGATTCGAGAAGGTTGCGCAGTTCAGACAGGTCGGCAACAAATTTGATCAGTGGATTGATGTTGGCTATTGGCAACTTCCGCTACCCGAGGGTGATGAGCCAGTGGGGGGCAATCATGGCTAAATACAAGGCGAAGCACGACACCAAGCCACGTTGTTTCCAGTCGTATTGCGGGAACCCGGTGACGGGAACCCGCCGCACTTTCCGCGGGGGCCGCGCTCATCCATCGCTACGTGGCTGCCCTCTGTTAGGGAGTTTCGGAGACTGAGTTTCGCGGGAGTTTCGGCACATCCATCGTTCAACCCTCCAGATAGGTTCTCAATAATACAGGCTCTCGATCAAGCGCCGGATGCTGTCCAAGACGTAAGGGGCGGTAATGCGTCGACACGACGCATTTAGTCGCGGAGAACTGCATTTGTCGGGCCGAATGTGCTGCGATCGCAGGGTTCTGGGAGGAGGCAAGGTCATGTGAAAGGAGTCGATGTAAGACTTCAGTGTGAGACTGTCGCCGCATACACTGGGTCGGGAGAGAGCACATGTACGATCTCTCCAATAACTTTGGAGCCGTTTTCACCATTGGTGAAAATAACGGCACCAACATGCTTGGAAGGGACAAAGAAGGCATGGGTGTTCACTCCCGTGTCGGAACCCGAGTGGTCTACGATCGTGACGCCGTTGTGGACGATGATCTGCCAACCGAGACCCATCCCGGCCGAGATGTGGCAGGCAGTGCCAGGCGTCTCGTGGGTGCAGATCTGCTCACGTGTGTCCTCCGAGGTCCAGTCGCGGGTCATAACCAGGCGCTCGGCAGCAATCGCCGGGCTGAGGCCGTCGTTGCGCATCACGCTGGCAACGAAACGCGCGTAATCGGTAATGGTAGTTTCGACCAGATCGGCAGCGTTCCAGGTGGAAGTAAGCGCCGGCGGAAGGAAGACACTATTCGTGTAGGGCTGGGCGAGGCGGCCGTTAAACCAATCCTGGGCGATGAAGGAGGTATCCTTCATGCCAAGAGGGCCGAGCACGTAGTTCTGTGCGAGCCGATCGAACGGCTGCCCTGCCTTGTTCTGCGCGAACCGAGCGACGTAGAAAAAGCCTTCGCCCGAATAGCTAATCTGAGTACCTGGCTGGAACTTGAATGTAAGGATGCCGTTCGTCATTCTGCGCCAATTGGCGAAGCCGGTCTGGTGCGAGAGGCAGAGACGCGGGGTAAGGAGCTTGTTCCAGGGATTGTTTTTGATGTCGGGGTCGACCCAGTAGGGATAGATGGACTCGTCTAGCTGAAGTTTGTTTTGGGAGGCCAAGCGCAGGATTGTTTCAGCGACGATGGGCTTGGTGAGCGAGGCGATGTTGTAAAGGGTCTTGTCCGTAGCGGGAACACCTGGGCTCTGCTCGCCGGCGACAACTGTCCAGGCAAGCCTGCCCTTCGCGATGTAAGCGACGGAAGCGCTGGGGACGTTGTATTGCTTGAGCCACCCGGGAAGCTCCTGACTGATTTTTGCGCGGAGTTCGTCTGGTGTCGGCTGCTCGGGTTGCGCTAAGAGCCATGTGGACGAACCAATGATTGCCCCAAGAGCGAGAGCAACGGGCAAGAGTTTGAAAAAGTTTTGCATGGCTTCTTGTAAAAACTGACGACGGCCGTACGAATCGAAGACCGTTCTGCGCGAGCAATCCGAAACATTTTGAAAAAGGGGGGGATAACGGATCAACATTCTTCCCCTTCCCAAGAGTCCAGGAATACGGAGACCGCATGAACGGATTACTCTTCGACCCTGTAGAACATGCTGCTTTTGACCGAAGCTAGCGAACGGGTTGAAGCAAACGGTTTCATTCCTCACGCAAAGCCGCCACCGGATGTATATTCGCAGCGCGCAGCGCCGGCACGAAGCTTGCTGCCAGACCAACCACCACGATTCCAACGATTGCAATTGACAACGTGACTGGATCCCTCGGCTTTAGCCCATACAACATCGAAGCAGCTGCGTTTCCGGATGCGGTTGTCATCGCCGTACCGGCCACCACGCCGATGGATATCAAAATTGCAGCGTCCCCCAAGACCATTCGCACGATGCGGTTGCGATCGGCTCCGAGCGCCATGCGCACGCCGATTTCATTTTTGCGTTGGAGGACGACATAGGAGATCACGCCGTAGATGCCGATTACGGCCAGTACCGTCGCCAGCACACCAAAGAAACCCGAAAGGGTGGCCATCAAGCGCTCGCGCATGAGACTCTCGCGAATTTGCGTCTTGAAGACGGTGTATTCAATCTCCATCGAGGGATTGATTTGATTTGCCGCCCTGTTGATAGATGGAATCAGCGAATACAGAGATTCGTCCGATCGAATCATAAACGTCGAGCGCTGCTCAGGACCATTCGACTGCGTGAACGATACATAGACCGTGGGTGACGGGTCTTCGCGCATATCGTGGAATTTGGAATCCTTCACCATGCCCACAATCTGGTACGTTTTGCCGGGCGCGTCGTAATCGTGGAACACCTTGCCAACCGGATTGGCCCCGACGTAATACTTGCGCGCGAATGCCTGATTCACAATTGCCTTGCGCGGTGCGGCCGGCACATCTGTATGATCGAAGTCCCGCCCAGCAAGCAGCGGAGTCTCCATCGTTTGAAAATATCCAGGGCTAATGCGGTTCAAGGTCACGTCTTGCCGCTCAGCTCCACCCGGAATATCGATATTGCCATCCCATCCGCTCTGGCTCAAGGGAACCATCTGAACCTCGGCGGCAGAACTTACACCGGGAATGGCTTGCATACGCGAAAGCAATTCCTGCTTGAAAACCATCTGGCTTTCAGCCATTAGTTTCAGCGGCGCGAACTCGAAATCGGCAATCAGAACATGATCCTGCTGAAAACCTGCATTCAAATTGACGATGTTTCGGAAGCTGCGCACGAACAAGAGAGCAGCAGCTAGCAATACAAGAGAGAGCGCGACTTGGGAGATGACGAAAGTTCGCCGCATCAGGAAATGATTCCGGCCGGCGGTTGTTCCACGCGTGCAGGCTTTGAGCGCTGCGCCTGGCTCGGTTTGGGACGCCTGAATCGCAGGCGCGAGCCCAAACAGGATGCAGGTCAGAATCGCCAAGCCGGCGGCGAATCCGAGCACACGCCAGTCGGGAGTCAGTTCCACAAAGATCGGGTTCTGTTGAGGGCTCAAGAATGCGACCAGCGCACGGCTCAGGATTTGGGCCAAGCCGACGCCTCCCAACGTCCCCAGCGTGGCAAGCAGCAAGCTCTCCGCCAGCAACTGGCGGATCAACCTGCTCCGCGATGCCCCGAGCGTCAGCCGTAAGGCCATCTCGCGCTGTCTCGCGCTCGCGCGAGCGAGCATCAGGTTAGCCAGGTTCGCGCAGGCAATCAGCAGAACCAATCCGGTCATCGCCAACAATACCCACAGTGGAGATTCATAGTCCTTTCGCAGGCTTGAAACTCCCGTGGCTGCCGGCAGTGCGCCCAAGTGGAATGTGAGATAGTCCTTCTTCGCAATCGCGTCGTAACCTGCAGGCAATGTTGCAGCGAAGATTCCGGGCGAGATCGCATCGAGTTGCGAAGAGGCTCGCTCGAGGGTCCAACCTGGCTTCAGGCGGCCGATGGCAGCAAGCCACCAGACAGCCGGACTATCCATCAAGGAGGGTCTGCTGAGATTCGTCGAAAAGACTGGCTCACTGCACAGGGGAAGGGCCGCATCGAAATTCTGTCCTACCTCCAGGCCATAGAAGCTTGCCGGAGCAACGCCGATGACTTGAAATGGATGGCCGTTGAGTATGAGTTTGCTGCCCACCACGTCAGGCCGGCCTCCAAACTCGCGTTGCCAGAAAGGGTAGCTGAGCGCCACACCCTGCACACCGCATCCACGGTAATCGTCAGCGGGAGAGATCAAACGGCCTACGACCGGTTGTATTCCCAGAACATGAAAGAATTCTCCGCTCACGAGAAGCGCATTCGCATAACGAGCCTCTCCGCCCTCTCCAACATTCACGCGGGTATCGGCCCATGCCGCAATCGCGGAGAAACCCTGTTGCTCGTCATGCACGGACTTCCACAGGTCGCCCGTCAAGTCTGAGTTGGACGAGTAGAAATCCCCGGTGCAACATTGGGGCGAGTTCACAATGGCCACCCGCGCAAGCTGCTCAGGCTTCTTTACCGGAAGGGTTCTGAGCCGCACTGCGTCCAGAAGTTGAAAAATAGTAGTATTCGCGCCAATCCCCAAGGCCAGCGAAAGAATCGCGACGGTGGCAAAGCTAGGGCTTCTGACAAGCAGACGGGCACCATACTGCAAATCATTCCAGATGCCAGCCAACAGCCGCTCCTGTTTCTCCCTGCCAATGGGGATAGGCGCCGACGTCTCGCGTACGGTAGCTTTCAATCCCGCCACCAGTTTGCCGTCCGTCAAATCGTGCTTCAGGATTCCATAGGCCTGCTCCTCGCCGACACCTGAGATGAGCAACTCTTCATAACGATCATTGAGGTGCTGACTCAGTTCCTCGACGACCTCTGCTTCGCGCGCTGCCGAAAGATTCAATGGAGCGATCGCGACCTCGATCTCCTTTGACCAGTCATGCATTCTCGGCCTCCGTGATCAGCCGGATTGCGTTCACGAGGTTGGCCCAAGTAGAACGCTGCGCCTCCAGCATCTTCTTCCCCTTCGTTGTGAGTTTGTAATAACGGCGACGGCGCTGGCCGGCCTTTTCAACCCATCGCCCCTCGATCAGGCCGCGTGCCTCCAGCCGATACAACAGTGGATAGAAGGAAGCAACGTTGTACTTCAACACTCCGTCGGACCGCTCCTCGATCAGCTTGCTGATCTCGTAGCCGTGGCGAGTACGGTGCTCAATCAGGGAGAGGATCAGCAACTCAGCACTGCCCTTCTTCAATTCCCGATCGATAGCTTTCGTTCCGATATGTTTCATAGCGACATATTGCAATGAATGTTAAGAGATGTCAAGGTGCTCACTAGAAAATAGTCATTTGGAGTTTCGTCCGCTTTCGAACAGTCTCGGTCGAAAATGGACAGTACCTCTGCCGAATCCATCGCCTTCGCCATCCGGTTGTTGGTTGACAACAAAGAAGTAGCACCCAGCCGGCCAAGTGGTACCTTGCGTGCATATGTGGCCCGCAGGAGGACGTTCGAATGCAAGAGTTCCCGAAGAGTCTCTTCTGCACGCTCCGAGCCGTCGTTCGATTCGTGGTTCTTGGAGGTGTAGTCTCCGTTTCCGTTCCTGCGTCTTTGGGCAACGCCCAAATCGCGCCGGACATGCCCAATCCGATCGTCGCGCCAAATCCACTGACAAGGACGCTCTCGATTTTTCGCCTCAATATGCAGGACAAGATCGCCAAGGCGGCGGAAATGATGCCCGAGTCAAAGTACAGCTACCGGCCCACGAAGGAAGTTCGCTCGTTTGGCGAGATCGTGACTCATATAGCGGACATCTCTTACTATTTGTGCTCGAACATGAAGGGTGAAGCGCCTCCCCCTGCGGCAGCCGGAAAGACTTCGAAGTCCGAAATCACCGCCTACCTCAAAGCCTCGTTCGAGTACTGTGATGGTGCGTACTCCGGGTTCACGGATGCTCACCTCAATGACCCGGCGGATTTCTGGGGCCACAAGACAAATAGGATGTTCATCGTGACGCAAGTCGGAAATCATGACGCTCTGCACTACGGCAACCTCGTCACCTATCTGCGCCTCAACGGCCTCGAGCCGTCAGGCGGCTGGTTTTGATGACGGCGCAGCGGGTCTTCTTTCAAAGATCGGTAGGATACTTCGGGTAGAATGACGACCCGAGAGAACAACGACGACCGCATTGCCTTGTTGCAGGGCACCCTGGATCTTCTGATTCTGAAAAGCCTGGTGTTTGGGTCATGCCACGGGCAGGGAGTGGCGGGCTCGATTCAACGCCAGTCAGAGGATGTTTTTCTTGTTGACCATGGATCGCTGTATGCGGCGCTGCAACGGCTGGAGAAGAAACAGTGGATCCAGGCGAAGTGCGGTGCGAGCGAGAACAACCGCAAGGCACGTTTCTATTCGTTGACGGCGAAGGGACGCGAGCAGTTGGCGGAGAAGACCGGTGAGTGGCGGCGACTGACGCGGGCGATGAGCCTGGTTCTGGATGCCAACCACGGCCCGCAAAATGAGGAGGCATGAGCATGTTCAGCCGCAAACGCTCCGCGAAAGACTTTGCTGTACAAACATGGTGACCAGACGAACATCGTGACCTCCATGATAGGTAATGGTCAAGGGGAAACGGAGATTCCCGTTGACCCGGCGAAGCAGGTTCCCCGAGCGAGCAAAGGGTTCTGACATGTTTCGGGGACATGATACCTATCCCCATCCGCGTTTCATCCGAAATCCTACAGAGAGATCACGGACATTTCGCGGGCACCCCGTCCCCGGGCCGTTTCTGGACAAAATGACCCCTAACCAAAACACGGCGGTTACTCCGTCTGCCCTACTCTCCCCGCCCCTTTTGGGCGCCGCAACTTTATCTTCGATGCCAGCACCCCCACCACGCCCGTAGCCTCTGTTGTCGATACGCAACGCGTGAACAGTTCAATTGGCTTGGCTGCATGGCGCTAGACTCACTTTTTCTACGAAGCTTTCGCTTTATTGTTTCCGATACGCAACAGTGGATGTTAGCCGATCCAGCGCAACAACGTCCACGAAACTCCACACTCTAGATACGCCCCCGGCCAGAACACTCTGCGCCTGACAAGCAGTACTCAAAAGTAGAACAGCAGGACTGAAAAGCTGGATCGTCACTGGTTTGAAATCAATGAAGATCACACGCGAGTCGTATTCACGCGGGGCACGGCACATGAGATTGTGCTGCCATGAATAATCATAGACATTCTCGCGACATCTAATTTATGGCGCGGACGGGACAGGCGGGACGTTTACTGACCCGACGGGATTAGTGAAACACGGTAACCTTCCGCCCTCCGGTCTCTATCCCCACGTCTGTCTCCCCGCGGTGCCGGCCCGCGCGGCGGCTTACAGGGGCGTCCGTGGTGTTTTGTAACGGTATACAAGCTTGGGGCACTACCTCTTCAATGCAGTCAGGGTAACCTGCCGGTGTGTTGCGGGAGCCGCGTTCGAACCTAGGGGTGACAATTAGAGATGGGAAACCGACCGCCGTGTATCTCTCGTTGTACGAAAAACCTCCCTGGTAACCAAAAATATTCGTTAACTTCAAACGCCGGGATACCGCATACTTGAATTTCTCGACAGCATCCATTCCAGAATCTGCCACCATTTCGCCCACTATACGAATTGTGTCTACATATTTTAATGACCCGCAAACCTCGCTTACCGGTACTGCCCTATCAGCTTACGTTGCTCTTTCATTGCACAACTCGGCGCGGAACAAGAATCTAGCCCCAGCAACTCGCATCACGCTGGAGAGCAAGGTGACATTATCAAACGGCCACCTCGCAACCTGGATCGAGACCAACCTACCGGGAATACCCTCCGCAATGGAGTCAGAAGCGAAGCCGCGACCTAGACCCATCGGCGATCGCCCCTCTCCGACACTCAGGTCCCTTTATAATTCATCCCGCACGGCGATGAAACCGCGTGATTCTATTTAACTGGGTTAGATCATATGAAGCTTTTCACCTCACGGCGTTCTAGTTTACTAAGTTGCTCCGCGGCGCTTTGCCTGCTAACAGGGTGCGGCATATCAAACCTTAAACTGAACAACACCAAAACCCCGGACCTACCACTTCCCTACACCTATAGCTATGACAATGACGCTCAGGCGGACCTGAATGCCGTCGTCGGATCTGGCGGGGATCTTTTTGCCGTCGGTGATTACGGTGAGATGTTAGTGTCGCGCGATGGTGGTATCACCTGGTCCGGATCTGACATCAATGGAACTGGGTTCCTCTCCGTTTGCGAGTTTGGAGATCATAAAGTCTTTGCTACAGGGCGAAGTGGGTCGGTTCTACTCTCAATTGACGGCGGTCATTCCTGGCTAGCAAGCGGGCCCAGGACAACCTCGGGCCTGTTCAGCTGTTACTCTGACGGCAAGGCGATATACACGGGCGGCGAGAATGGTGTCATGTTTCGCTCTGACGATATGGGTAAATCTTGGACGCCGCTTCCCTCACCCAACCCGCATACGACCGTCCGAACGATTACATACTCTTCTAAAGACGGTTTCTTAGTTCTCGGTACCGAAAGCGGCGAAATCTTCACTGGAGATCGGATGGGCAGCCATTGGGACAAAGTATGGTCCGGAAGTTCTGGTGCTGTGAACTCCATAGCTCATGATACTGACAGTAACGTGTTTGTTGCGGTCGGAGCAAACGGCCTGATCATCCGATCTCAAGATGGCGGGCGATCCTGGAACGCTGTCGCTACCCCCTTCACCCGCTCACTCGTAACCGTTACCCACGTGGACGCCGTCGGATCCTTCGTGGCCGTTGGCGGGTACGGCTTTATGGCTGCCAGCGTCGACGCCGGCAGCACTTGGTCCCGCATCCTTCTGCCACTGAACAGGACGTTGCGTGGTCTTCACATCTCCTCAACTGGCAATCTGACAGCGGTCGGGCTAAAGGGTACGATTGTGGTTGGCAACCTGCGTGCTCAGACACTGGTGCGGGGCTCCCCTTACGATTTCACAGCCATGGTCGATACCCCCACCCATGGGCTTTTCTTGTACGGGCCTGCCGGACTTATCCGCCAATCTTCGGATGGCGGCCAGAAGTGGCAAAACGCGAATTTAAATACTGATAGCTCGATTAACTCGCTCACCGAATGCTCCGGAAGGCTCTGGGCTGTCGGGGAACACGGCCTTGTTGCAACATCCACAAATGGTCTTGCGTGGACCGCGCGCAAAACGAAGCCAGACGTCAGCCTAAACGGAATTGCATGCTCCCAAGATGGGCGCCACGTGTTTATTGTCGGCGCACTGGGCACAGTCGAGACCTCACACGACAGCGGCATCACCTGGAACACTTCAGTACCGACTTCCAATGACAATCTGAATGCGGTGGCAGCGTCATCTAACCTTGTTGTAGCTGCAGGAGACAGCGGCAAAATTATTGTCGCAGGGCTAAATGCATCAAAGTGGTCTGATGTCTCGCAGGATTCCATGTATAACTTCAGCACCATTCAAATTGGGCGAGATTCCACACATATTTGGATTTTTGGTTCCAACGGTGCTGTGTTTTTTAGCCACAATGCAGGTAGGGACTGGGACAACGACGACAACTCAGTAACTGACGACCTTCATTCTTCCATCTGCCTTGCAGCGTGTAGGATCGTAGCCGCGGTCGGTGACAATGGTACGGTTGTTATTCGTGGCGACTCCGATGAGGAGTGGAATTATACAACGAAGTCTCGCTTTGCCCTAAGATCGATTACAGCTGATGCTCAGGGTATTCTGTATGGCCTGGGTGAAGATGCGACTATTTATCGACCCAAGGACATAAATGGAGCCTGGCAGACCAACGAACTGGGCGCAATGCAGGACGCATTTACCTCCGCGGACGGTAAGCATATTTGGGCGGCTGGGGATAACGGCACTGCTTGGGAAACCGACGACGGGGGTGTTCACTGGAAGACGCATGATACCAAATTGCATAAAACGCTGAATGCCATTGCTGGGGATGATCTTGCGGTGAACATAGTTGCAGTTTCTGACCAAGGATTTTGTGTCCGGAGCAATGATCAAGGAAGAACTTGGAGAACCGAAAGGATTTCGAAGAGTGACATAAATGGGATCAGATGGATAGGGAGCCAGTTTTGGGCGGTCGGTGACAAGGGCTCGATCTTTAAGTTTGATAATGTCGCCCAAACTTGGTCCCAGGTGGCGTCATTAGGTTCAAGCGCATTAACAGCGATCGCTGGTACACAGGATGGAGCCCAGCTGTGGGCCGTGGGAGGCGGTGGCACGGTAGCGCAGTCCACGGATGCCGGCAAAAGTTGGTCAACCCAGACTCTTGGGGACACCGACTTCAACTCTCTCACGACTTACGGGGTAGGCCATGTGAACCTTACGCTCGTGGGGAACTCTGGGGCTATCGCGTCCTCGAAGGATGGCGGCGGAAAGTGGGAAACTAGGGCCTCGGGGGTCGGTAACCTTTATAGTGTTGCCAGGTCACCGCGCACGCAGCAGTTGATTGCAGTGGGTCAAGCTGGAAAGCTTCTTATTTCAGATGATAACGGTGAAACTTGGAACTCCAGGATATCAGGGACTGACAGCGACCTAAGAAGTGTCCTGTCATTCGATAATGGAAATCAACTTTATGCACTTGGCGACTTAGGCTCGTTTGAAAAGTATGCGATCTATGCTGAGCGAACGGTTCCAGAAATAACACAACTAACTCACACGTTATCCAGAGTCTCCGTTTCCATCAAGTTCTCGGGTGCATATCTCCCCAAAAATCCCACGTTCACGGCTCGCGTTCGACGGGTCAATGAACTTAACCGTACAGAGCCTATCGTCGTTCCTACCCAAATTGGACCGCACTCGGAAATCGACGATCCATGGGATATAACCTTTGATTTAGCGCAACTAGATCCGACACCGGGCGAATCTTTCGACTTGGAGATGTGCTTTCGGGACGCCTCATATCAGAGATGCATTCCTTTACGCAGCATCACCGCTATACCAATAATCGATCTTCACAAGAACGCTAAGTGGATCGTACCTTCGGGCGCAATTATTTCTTCAGCCGCAATCCTCCAATGCCTTCTGTTGGTTGAGCCGCTGTGGATTCTCGCACTCTACAGGAAAGCTTTTATCTACGAGGCTATCGGCAGCTCGTCGGTACCAGGAGCTAAGCTCATTAAGACGATATTGCAAGGAACTCTCCTTCCTTGGTTCGCCTTCCAACCTCGCACGCTTGGAGCATGGGTCAAACAAAACCGCCTCGCCCTCTCCTCAAGGGCTCAACGGGATCTTCAATCGTCGATAGCGGTTGGGGGCAATGGGCCTTACATCTCGCTACCAATCGAGGTACAAGACGGGGGACATCTACAATTGATCACGGAGCCCTCAAGAGAGACCTTCCTTTCCTTCAGCAAACGGCCAGTGACGATTGAGATTTGTGGTCCCGGTGGGATCGGTAAGACTACACTCATGAATCAGTGCGCAGCATGGCTGGCTGAAGATGACAAAGGAGACGCTGAGAGAAAGGCTGCCGTGGGCGTCATCGTGATCGAACCTTATGTCGGGGACCTTATCCCGTACATTTCGAAAAAGCTAACGAAAATTACGGAGGAGGATGTATCAGACGAATTTGTACGTCAACTACTTCGGAAAGGAATACTTGTTCCAGTCGTGGATAGTGTCTCGGAGCTAGAGGATGCTATGCAAGCCAAGCTGAAGGGAGATCTCGATACAACTGTGACAGGGCTCGTCATTCTAACGAGTCGGGAGCCAGTAAATCTCAGGTCGATGGAGCGAGTACTTATAAGTCCGAAACCGCTAAACTCTGGGACCTTATTGCATTTTATAACATCGGTACTTGCCTCGGCCCCGGGCGACGTCAACGAGTTCAACTCCATGGAATTTCAATTGGACATTGGTATGCGCATCGCGCGAATCATGACAACCGCGGGCACAGAGATCCCTCTGACTCCCCTATTGGCGAAACTATACGTCGATCGTGCGATAGAGCTGATGAGGGCCGGGCGTTCATTGGAGGACCTCCCAAGCTCGATTGCAGAGGCGTATTTTGATTTTATTCGCCTATTACTGCGAAGGGAACCAGCCCTTGACCAGGTTGCGGCTTTAGCTTGCATAAAAAAGACAGGGCAGCTCTCCCTGGGTGTACGATTCATCCCCTCGCCACTTGGAATTAGGACCCTCCTCGACGAACTCAGGGCAGTGGTTGCAGATCGGAGCATTCTGGTGATTAATACCTTGGTTGCAGCAGGCGTGTTGGAAGAGAAGGAAATGGGGCTCGGTAAAATGATTTCGTTCTCCCTCGATCCGGTGGCGGAATTCTGTGCCGCATACGCCTATACGGAGGAGCTGGGATTTGATTTGGCCGCGTGGAAATGTTTTCGCGACAAGGTGCTTAGCGCGGGCGCTCCCGCTGGCTTCTGTAGCGCTCTCGACTTGGTCATTAAATCAGCGGCACAAAAAGGGATTTGCAGCACCGAGGTCCTCTCGTGGTTCGCTTTGTCGTGAGGAGAAAACCAGAGGGAAGATAAAGTTGTTGACGGCCCGAGCTTCTTCGGCTCCAGCCCCGCGCAAATTCGTCAGGGACCGCGCACCCCGCCTGGAAGAAAACCAGGAAAACCAGGACAAGGAAAACCAGGGCTGGAGCGGACCTCATCCCCGGGTTTTCCGATGTTCCCCCAAATCTCCCGGCTCTAAAGCCTGCTTACCTGTTTCCAAACCCACGGGTTAACCGTCAAGTCCACAAAGTGATACAAGGTATTTCCATCGGTAAAATGAAGGAATTTTGCCGTGATGTCATTCTTATAGTCATCGATTGACTGTTTAACCGTCGCCAAACTGTCTTTCTGCCTTGGAGCCAACCTGCTTACCGCAGAGCAGGTCATTGATAGCGCCGACAGTATGGCTTGCGTTTCCGGGATCACAAGAGTCCCCGTGATAACTCGTAGGGCCATGGATGATAACTGGGTGCCCAATTGCGCCGCTTTTTGGGCAGGTGGAGCACCCGATTTCCAGACCTCCTCTATCTCATCGGCGCTTGATAACACTGCGCCTCCAACAGTCGCCAATGTTCCAAGGTGCTCCGCATATGTGCCGACCGTTGTGCCGATCTGGTAGACCGACTTCCACCGCGAGCTGATAATTATTCCCCTAAAGTTTGCCGATTTATTGACTTCCGGGGCTAGATGTAACCAGCTATACTTGCGAAACGCATTCGGCAATGCGATCGCTCGGACAATTTTCGACCCACCTTTGACGCTGTCCGCTACGTGGCCTGTCCCCTCGACGATTTCGAGCGCGGCATGAGAATGACCGTGCTGCATATTTGCCTCCCGGTGTTCGAGAGTAGAACGCCAGCAACAATACCAAGTTTCGGTGACAGACGGAAGTTGCATTTTGCAACCCATTGAAAGGCGTAGGAAAAACCAGAGCAAAACCAGAACCAATCCGAGCTAGTCCCAACCACACGGAGGCTCCCGGTCGAATGAGCGCCGGAAGCTTCAACGTGCGTTTGTAAACGTGAAAAGCAGGACTGCCCTGCTTTTCTGCTAAGGCGCCAAGCAACTGTTGAACTGCGTCTCGATGGCCTTGGTGATCTTATTAAAACGCGGATCAGCATCAGCGTTGGGTAGGTCCTGGGAGATCTGCCCGGCATGATAAATCTCGTGGAACAGGGTGCCGACGATATCGTCGGCATTCATCGGCAGGTCGCCCTTGTCGGTCTTGAAGCGGTTGGCAACGACGATCGCGCCACGGGCCGACCCCGGTGGGACGATGACGCTGCCGTAGTGCTGTTCGGCATCCTTCTGGGCGTTCAGATTGTCCTTGATTGCCTGCGTGGGCACGGTAATGCCCTCATCTCCTGAGCCGTGGCCCACGATCAGCGGAAAGTTGGTCCAACGCCCGCTCGGGTCGGGCTTTCCAATGGACACACCGTCTGCCACCAACCTTGACAGATCCTTGGGCAAGACTTCCAGCGAACCGGTGGTCAACTCCCAATCGTTGCTCTGAACAACGGCAAGCGCTGCGTTGTGCCAGGTACCGAACCAGCCGGGCGGCTTTGATGTGTTTGGGTAGGTGTATTTGGTACCGATCTTGAGGTTCTCTCCGTCGATGGAAAAGAGCGCCCTCACCCAAGGAGCAATACATTTGGTGGTGTTGATGAGATCCAGGAACTGCTTCGCGCGTAACTGCGATTTTGGACTGACCGGTAGCATGTATCCTCCCTTTGCGGCAATCGAGCCGCCCCACACCTCGCGATTATCCAGGCCCCATAGCCGCTTTGGACAGAACCAATTCTGACAGACGGAACAACCACCGTCCTGTCAGGACGCACCAGAGACATTAATTTGTGGCTGGCAGTTGCTCCATTTCCCTTTAACGTCCCCAGTTCTCCCCACATTTTAGTGATAATTAAGCCAAAATCGTTACGCTTCGGCTCAGCTTTTCGATTGAGTGGTCAGGTTTTAGTGGCCAGACAAAAAGTAACCCGCTAGGAAACGGCAGCGCACCTCGAACATTGGGGTACTTTCGCCTGTCCCCGGGAGATGCGGGACGAAATAGCCCCCCCAAAAATCGGCGTCAAGCTGCCAGAGCCAAGCTTTCCAGAACCCTTTAACATTTCCCTATGAATAGCGTTCATCTCATGATTCGTCCAGAACTTCTGAAGCGACGCCGCGGCCGCGCGCCCGCAAGGTAGCGCAGGCGGCCAGCGGCGGAGCAATCCATCAGTTCTTAGGCAAACCACCGACCCTATTCACGACTTTGTCTTGAACAACGCCATAATGCCACAGCGATAAAAGATTGCCGTTACGATTATTAAGGGTACATAGAAGCTCGTGACGGTCGAGTCGCGGAAGAAAGACTTCGAAATCTGCTTCCACATGGGCTGTATGCGGTCTCTTCCTGCTGATAATTCGAGGGAGATGAGTTCGAGCGCTGTCGGCGTGATTTCCTCAATTCCCAACAGCATTCTCTCCAGCTTCCTTGCATGGCTACGACGTGCGGCGATGAATACCTGATAGATCCCGTCAAGAAGCCAAAAGAACGCCAAGGGCAAAAACGGAAGGGTTTCCGTGAGTCCCTGTATCCTCGTTAGGTTAATCGACCCCGCTGCGGCAAGTGATGCCAACCAGACCGTCACACACCATCCCTTGATCTGGGCACGCATATTCTGGTCTGATTCAATTCGGTCGTACGTATATGAGAGCTGATCCTTCGCGTAGTCTTCGTAATTCATGGGTTCCCAGTTTTCCCGACCTGGAGATTATGATCCTGCGTTCGCCTGCTTAAACCCGTTTATACGGCAACACTTGAGCGATGGGATATCCGCTCAACACTCCATTGACGGTTTTCACATTTTCCGGAGCGTATTGAATGTGACCATCGAGCCGCACCTGGACCGTATTCGCCATCGTTGCAATGAGTGGAACATCCCGGTGCTTCGGCAATCCCCACGGCACAAGCTTCCATTCATCATGAGCCTCGCCTACGGCGTTTGCCGCCGGTGCATCCAGATATTTCGCCTTTGCTTCATCCGAAAACTTCAGGCCATGTTCATCGGCCTTATGCATCATCCAGCTCAGCGTGATATCAGAAAGCTGGCTGGCCGCATAGCTGCCACCCACATCACAATGCACCCCGGGAAACCAGACCTGCTCGATCTGTTCATTATTCGCAAGCAGTGTCCCGTCCGGGTTTGTCCATAATGTTGGCTCGAATTGAGCGCGTTTTTCATCGATGCAAATCGCGTGATATCCATGCTTAATGCACTCGTGAAGAGTTGTATCCAGAAAACCGTATCTCTTGGCGTTGAATACGTTGAAAAAGATGCCCGGAATACCCATCGATCCAACCGTATCCCACACACCGACCATTTCGACCGTTACCTCCGTCAGGCCGTAAGCCTGAGTCAATTGGTCTTTGAGCGCCTTCTTCCTGGCTGGGTCTGGCTCTCGGTAGGCATCAAAAACCTGAACGAAGGTTCGATTGTCGAGGTTGATCGTCGGAACGCCGAACGCGGCGATCATCCCGCCAACGCTTCGCGCCGTAAAGGCGCCCCGACTGAACCCAAAAAGGAAGATCTTGTCGCCCGGATCATAGACATTTCCTAGGAACGCATAGCAATCCTGCATCTTCTGGAATAAACCCTCCCCCATAGCCCCGCCGACCAGGTGATCAATTGGCGTGCCGTCCGTTCCGACTCCGCTGTCGTAATATTTGAGCTGTCCGGCACCATTAAGAAGAGCCATGTAGAGCTTGCGAACGTTCGTGTTTCCCGCTACGTCACTCCCATGCGGGGTGTTCCACGTCCCATCGGCGCATAAAACAATATTCTTGCCCACAATATCCCCTCGGAAACTCCGGCAGCAATCTTAGCAAGGCCAGTACAAGACATTGGCATTAAAGTCATATTGTCCCAACCATGGTGCTTTAATAGTACTGGGACGTACCCATAGGATGCTAAAGAACGCCGGCTGTTACTCAAGCCCGCGCACGAACGGGCTACACTTCGGCGTAGCAATAACGTCAACTTTAAGGGTGAGGCGTTAAGTAGATTCGGAAGCAACGGCTGTTAGACGCCTGTCGGAACTGCGAACCTTCGGCACAGATATCAATGGAATTACTCAGGCTACACCGCTACTTAGGTGTATTGCCTGTATGCTGTCACACACGATAACTTGTTGAGAGTTACCTGACGAATCTCACTGGTAAGTCAGTCTATAGGGTCATCGCAAATGAGAGTCTCGACGATGCCTTACCAGGTGTCAAGTGTTTTTTAGCTGTTTTAACACTTGCCGGCAAGGTAACCAAAATAATAACCACAAGGTAAATCCGGACGCGGTTTGGCGCGACGAACGCTCACCATAAGTCCAGTGTGTCGCAATCGAACCCATACGACTACGTACAGAAAGATGCGAACTTCGTCCGGAGTTTGGTGGACGGACGGAAGTACCCCTGAAGTTTCGGGACAAACTAACCCCCAGTCACAGCCCGGTCCATGACCGCAAAAATGTGACGTATCGCTGCGCACGCGCAACTGCTTACCTTCGTGCCGGATGGACGGCCCCCTGGTATCGCTTTTCCGGATATTCCTCGCGGCGTTTCGGGATAGCAAGATGCGCCGTTAAATATCCCATTTGGGGGATTTTCATCCACCTAAAAGACGTGAAATGTTTGGCCTACAACGGCGCTGCATTTTACGTTTGCATCCGATGTGCTGCTGAACTCAATTGATAAAAGAAGATTTCAAATTGACCAAACATCTAGCGCAACTCATCTCGCTCTTTGTAGTTTCCATTAGCATCCTTCTTCTTGCCAGTTGTTCAGGGGGCACGTCAAGCGCCAGCAATAGCCACACTCCCCCTCCAACATCGAGCATCGTTTCGGTGACTCCATCCACCGCCCAGGTAATCCTTGGGAATTCGTCGCAATTTGCCGCGGCAGTTCAAGGCATCTCGAATTCAGCCGTAACCTGGCAGCTCAGCGGTGCGGGTACCGTCAGCTCATCGGGAATCTACACCGCTCCAGCGGACTTGCCATCATCGACCAGCGCAACTATAACGGCCACCAGTCAGGCTAACAGCACAGTCAGCGGCTCCGCGCAGGTCACAATCACCAGCGATATCGTTGTATCTATTCAGACGAATCCCGCCCAAACATCCTCCGTTGTGCTTGGTTCGACCCTTTCACTTACCAATTCCATCACCTCAGCCGGAAAACCCGATACTTCAGTCACCTGGAACGTGAATGGAATCAAGGGCGGGAATAGCACTGTAGGCACCATCACCGGGACAGGACCCTATACCTACACTGCGCCCAGTGCGATGCCTGATTCCGCTCAGATCAGCATTCAAGCCGTCAGTGTAGCGGATCCCTCTAAAACTGCGTCCCTCTCTCTAACACTAACGTCTCCATCGGTTACAGTGTCCAACTCTTCGCCAATCTCGTTGACTCCACTTCAAATCAAAACGAGCGTCTTTACCCCTACGACGAATACCGTTGTCACCTTCTCTGACGGTCAATCCTTCACGTTCGCTGAGAAGCCAATCCGCATTGCATCCGATGGAACTGTTTTCGCCGCTGTTCCACTCTATGTTGATTCGAGCGGAGCGATGGCTTCCGGGACATTGTCGATGACGCTGATCCAAGGCTCAGTCACTACTCCGCCGGTAAAACTAAATGTCCAGGAATTGCCGACGGTCGCGTCCTACGGCGCTCAGCCAGGGGCGATCTCACAAGCTCTCTTTGTCTATCAAGCGCTTGTTGCCGCACAGAGCCTGAATGCGCTCCAGGCGGTGGCCGGTAGCAGTCAAAATACCGTCAGCACGTCAGCAACCATATCCTCGCTTAAAACCGCTCTTAGCTCGGCTTTGGCTGCAAAGGCTGATATCGATAAAATCGTAGCGAACCCGAATCTCTCGATCACCGAGGCGACGCTATCAGACGGTACTACCTTCACACTGAACGCAGCCACGCTCGACCAGATGGATCGTGTGATCGGAGTTCTCTTGTCAGGACAATTTGGATCAATTATTACCTCTGCCACTGCCGCTACTGCCTCTTCAGCCAGGCTAACCGGCGTTGGAGCTAACGCGAAATCGCGTCTCGTTTTGCCAAAGACATCGGCCGGCGCAATGGCTTTTCGCTCGATGTCGTCTCTAACGTCCTCTCAGATGCTTAGCACGCGAGTTGCACACGCGAGAGGGAGGAAACGCAATCTAATCGCTCAGGCCAGCGCCGCCAGCGCACTCACGGTGTGGCAACAAATGCAGTTGGGCTACGTAACCGCGACTGCGGCTGATGGTACGGTCAAGGCCGTCAATACGGCAGAACAATATCTGAACCCGCCAAGCGGGTCCACAGCACCCACTACCACCGAAACCATTCTAGACGAGGTCTCCGCCATTGCGGGCGGTCTTCAAGCAGGTGTTACTGGCGCCCTGGGTACTGTAATTGATTCGAAGTTGGCAGACCAATTCGGCTCCTACGTGGGGGTGGTGGCCAGCACCAATACGATAGTCCAATGCCTTACCGACTCAGCCATCTACTTCACTTTCGTTGCCACTGGACAGGACACCGCCGCCAGTCTCGTCGTCCAGGATTTGGACAGTATCAAGGCTGCAGATATAGGATCCGCAGTCATATCTCTTCTCTCCATCTTTACCCCATCCTCGATACCTGTGACCGTCGCGTCAGACGTG
Source organism: uncultured Acidobacteriaceae bacterium (assembly GCA_963844785.1). Lineage (GTDB taxonomy): Bacteria > Acidobacteriota > Terriglobia > Terriglobales > Acidobacteriaceae > PALSA-350. The sequence continues at coordinate 29,377 of CAWJPV010000021.1, forward strand.
TATACGTTCACCACTACCGCTTTGACGTACCTCAACAACGACTTTGACAGTTCAAGTCAGACCACCCAAAGCGTCGTAGACGAAGGTTCCACCATCAATACTTCTAACACTGACGGTATAGGTCTCCTGGAAGGCAGCGTCAGTACTGCCTCCACTCAAGACGACACCTCAGCCCAGGTAGAGATAAACCCCGCACCCGGAGGGCAAGTCCTTGATGCAGTCACTGACGCGGACGGGGATTTCGAAATGCTGGTACCGGTCGGGCAACCAGGATTTGACTATGAAGACGTTACCCTTACCGCATCAGACTCCTCGGGAAACGTCATCGGAAGCCAAACTGACGATCTGGTCGGATTCCAGGTGTACACGCCGATAACATTAGCGCCGGTGAATGCTTGTGGTACGCCCGGTGGAGGAACCTTCACTGGGACGTATACAGCTGGAGGGTCCGGGACTGATCCCAGTTCCAGTGAGTACGTTACCTACACCGATAAAGGAACATTCACTGGGACCTACGACCCGAACAGCTGCAGCATCACATCTATTGTCGTAAGCTCCACAATACCCTCGATAAGCAACCTCAATTTCGATGCTGCCGTGGACCAGGGTAAGGTTTCCGATAGCAGTAACATTGAAGTTGATTTTGGTGACGGGATGGGCGACGGCTTCTCCTGCTTCACTTCCGATGGCAATCTCGTGAGTGTGAGTAACGCTAAGAATGCGGGCGATCCCGTATGGAACTTTATCGGTCAAGGGACTTGCAAGGTCACGGTTAACTGATTATGGAAGCTTCAGGGGGAAATGGGGACGGCCCCAATTAATGGCCCTTGACGTGTCTCAGCTTAAGGGTTGCAGTCCAGCCTGGACTGCTTTCCCTTTCCTGCAGCGGCCTGTGCGGGCTCCGTGAATGCAGCTTCGAATGTACGCTGGAAGTTAGCCTCAATAGAAGGTGGCTTCACCGGGACAGAGAGCTGGCGGTATCATCAGTTGATGATGTTTGAGCCTGGGCAGGCAGTCGGGGAATACAAGGTTGTGCGCGTGCTGGGGCGTGGCGGCCTAGGCACCGTTTACGAGGCCACGCATCTGATCTCGCAACGCGCAGAAGCCATGAAGGTCATGTTGCCGGAACATACCGGCACCTCGGAGATGAAGGAACGTTTCCGCCGGGAGATCCAGCTTCTTGCCAGTCTTAACCACCCCAACATCGCCGCGCTCCACAACGCCTTCTACTTTGAGGATCAACTGGTGATGGTCATGGAACTGGTGGAGGGCGAGGACCTCCGGTCGCGCAGCCGTCGCGCTCCCATGCCCATGCCCATGCTCATGGATTTTGCCACGCAAGTGCTCGGCGCCCTCAACTACGCGCACGCCCGTGGTGTGGTTCACCGCGACATCAAACCCGCAAATATCATGGTTTCCTTTGCCGGCCTGGTGAAGGTGCTCGATTTCGGAATCGCCATCGCCCCCGGCTCGGTAGACCTTACCATGGCAGGAGCCCTGATCGGTTCCCTTTTGCACATGTCGCCCGAACAGATCCGTGGTGAAAAGGCGACCCAGCAGTCCGACATCTACTCCTTCGGCGTAACCCTCTATGAGCTCATCGCCGGCCGAACCCCGCTTAATGGCGCCACCACCTACGAGTTGATGATGGCCCACTTAAACGTGATTCCTACGCCTCTTGCCGAATTGCGGCCGGACCTCCCCGTTCAGCTGTCAGACGCAATCTCCAGAGCTCTCGAAAAAGATCCCGCAAACCGCTTCGCTACTGCCGCGGAGTTTCTCGGTGCTCTCCGTTCCCAGAAGACGCAGGATATTTCGGCTACCACTGCGATCAGCCCGGAAGGTCCGAGCAGCCCGGAAGGCCGTTCGCAAAGGGTTCCCACCGGTGGGGTCAAGCAACCTTCTACCGCCTCGTTCAGTCCACCTATTCAGCAGCTGGTGCGGCACTTGGCTTCATTTATCGGGCCGATCGCGAAGGTGATCGTCGCCCGGCTGGCAAATCAGTATAGCGATCTCGACCGGCTTTATGTGGAAGCGTCGAAGCAGATCGACCATGAGGCGGATCGGAAGAAATTCCTGCACACCCGTCCGCCGCCCCTGCAATAACCCGAGGTTCATCCATTGAGCAGCTCCATCGCCTTCTTCAGGCTGGTATGCATGCGGTAGAAGGAGCGGGTGACCTGTGCTACCTCATCGTTACCGCGGACAGGCACCTGTTCGAGATCCATCTCGCCTTGACTGATCAGGTCCGCGGAGCTGGAAACCCTGCGTAGCGGCCGGATGACGATGAAATACAATCCCAAATCGATGAGCAGAATCGTCACCAGGAAAATCACTGATAGGTTGATCAGGAGCCGAGTCAGTCCCTGCCGTGCCATCTTTATGGGTACAGAGGTTGGAATCGATATGATCTGGGCCCCGATGACCTCGCCCAGGTTCCAGCCGAATCCATTTTGCGCTCCATAACGCTTGATGAGTGCTTTGGGGGCTGCACCCGGCTGGCTATGGCACTCCAGGCATCCGCTCTCGACCCGTATTGGGTGCGCCAGCGCCATGCTTGGTCCGGTAGCTCCTTCCCTCATCCGGACCAGCTCGGTTTCTTTCGGAGAGTTACGGAAATAGTTGATAACGTCCGCCTCCCAATCCGTCGCACGATCGCGGAGATTGGTCGGGTTCAACGCCGCTTCCTTGTAGGTGTAGTCAGGATAGGTCTGACGGATTTGTTCAAAGGTTGTGGTTGACGCGAAGAACGGGATTGCCTGCGGCAGGAAGGTCGTGGTGTGCTCCACCGTTTTCTCTATCACAGGCGTAATGTAATGCTCGGTGTAATTTCGCGTGGCTAAAGCGCTCGCCGCCATGAGGCCGGCCTCGCGAAGCACCTCCGCCTGGGCCTGATCTTGCAAAAAATTTTGCGCCTCGTAGGCGGTCAGCAACAAGCCTAGACCAAAGACTGCGATCAGCAGAAGGTTGAATTTTGCGAGCAACTTCAAATGGGGCTCCTTGTCCTCTTCGAGATAGCATGCTACACCAAACAACCCATGGCATTTCGCGCCAAGCCGCGCCATCAGAGGCACCCGGAACTTTGGGATTTGAGCGACGATATCTCTGCTGGAACACGCTAGCTTGCTTGGCGCGGTATCGCGATGAGATAGTTACACCCCCCTTTATCCTCATCTTTTTTTTCGATGCCACTGGACGACGAAGCAAACCCATACTACCGTCGAAACTAGTCGTGAGCCCTAAGGAGAGCATCTCCGGCTGCTGGAATCCGGTCCCGCCGGTCAATATGTAGCTCCCCTAGATGACTTAGGGGGGCGGGAAAATAAAAGATTTGGCCATCTTCGTAAAACAAAGGACTTAACTGCACTATTTGGCCACCTTGAGGAAACAAGGGACTTAGCCGCCACCAGGACGGGAACAGCGCGTTCCTGAAATCCAACCGAACCAGGGCCGCCGCCCCTGGCACGCCCTAAGGGGCGGACAAACAGATCTTTCTCATCGCCGCGCGACTCAGCTCTCTCCGGGTCCCACTCTTCCGCGTCGAAACACGCCGGGACGGAACTCGGGAGAGCCTGCCCTCTCGTGATCACCAGGAGAATGCGGCAATCCTCCCGCTGGTCATGGACATTTAACCCCCACGCTGCTTTTGAAAACTCGCCCCTGGTACCGTCGGCCCTGGTATCGCTTCGACTGCGTTTAGGCGGTGTTCACCGTGCGCACGAACTTCACGATCTGATCACTGACCTGGGCAGAGGCTTCGTGTTGAACCCAGTGGCCCACATTGTCGATTTCGAGATTCCCCACCAGACCAGGAACGCTGGCGCGGAGTTTTTCGAAGGGGGGATAGAGCTCCCCCAACCCATCCAACTTTCCCGCAATGTAAAAGGAAGGTTGGGTGATCTTCGCGCCTTTCCAGGGCCCGGCAAGATAGAAATACGGCTCGGCAGCGCGGTAGTAGTTCAGGGCGCCGTGAAAGCCGGTACGCTGAAATTCGGCTACGTTATGAGCGACATAATCTGATTCAGCCCATGACGGCAACGGCCCCGGAGCTGGACGATGAAGGCTTCGTGCAGGATCCAGAGGGCTCCACCGCGTTTCGGCTGGAGCAGAGCCAGATGCCCAATACAGAATCCCTGGAATGGTGACTGCGGCATCAGCCCAAATTTCATCCGCTTCGGGTCGCATCTGTTCAAACATGTAGAAATCGTTTTGATGACCGGTCTTCCGCATGCGCTCGAAAATGCTGACATCGCCCCGCGCAACGTAAGGGACACTCATGCACAGCACCGCTTTAAATCGATCAGGGCGCATGAGCGCAGCGTTCCACGCGTGCGTTGCACCCCAGTCATGGCCCACGATAACAGCGCTGGACACATGGAGCGCATCGAGCAATCCAACTAAATCGCCGGCCGTATGGAGCGGCGTGTACAAGGTTGCCTCCTCCGGAGCTGAGCTGCGCCCATAGCCACGCATATCAGGAGCAATAGCTCGGAATCCACCTGACGCGACCGCTTCCATCTGCCGGCGCCACGTATAGGCGGTGTCTGGAAACCCGTGACAGAAAAGAACGGCAGGTCCCTCTCCTTGCTCCGTTACGTGCAACGAGATGCCGTTCGTGGCGATGTCGTACTCTTTGAGAACGTGGCCTTCACCGCCTCCCTTCTCATAACTATTCATGACCTGCCCCCGCTTCTATGACTCAAATTGCCCATGGATCCCGCTCAGTGACAGCGGCCGATGCTGACACATGCTAGTGTCTGGAGAATGCTGCAGATGGGGTTGGGTCCGAGGTCGTCTCGCCTTCCTTGAGGTCCATGCGTTCAATAAGACCGTTCGCGATGGTATAGACGTGCCACACCTCGCCATCAAAAAGGACATCGCCACCAAGGCTTTTCACCAGCTGATGAACTTTGACCTCGGTAGCGCCGCCTTGATGGTCGATCACCTCAAGTGGTTCCACGTGAGGATCGAACTCCTTCCACTGACGGGTCCAGTAAGACCGAATCTCTTCTTTCCCGGCCACACGTCCGCCTTCCGATGCCTTGGGCCAGCTGACGTTCTCACTCATGAGCGCCAGGGCGCCGTCGATATCCCGACGATTGAAGGCAGAGTAGGCCTGAGCTATCAGTGTCTGTGTGTTCGCCATGAATCCTCCGGAGTTCCTATGTGTACTTTACACAAGGCCGCGCACTAGCGATCGGCTGGAAGCAGGGGCTTAGTTGCGACTGTGCATCAGCCTCATCCGCCACCGCATTCGTCAGCCGTTCGGGAAATGTCGTAACCTTCTTGCAAAACATGAGGAACACCGTATGCCGATGACCCGACGTTATTTTCTGCAGCAGGGGGCGGCCGCTGCTGTCGCTCTGACCACAGCCCCATCCCTGTTCGCCGACCCGCTGGGACTGCCCATCGGCTGCCAGACCTATCCTGTCCGCGCCTCGATCAATCCGGATTTTCCCGGGACCATGAAGGGCCTTTCCGCAGCCGGCTTTCAGACCATTGAGCTTTGTTCGCCCTTCGGCTATAAGGAGTTCTCCAGCCTGGCGCAGTACAAACCGCAGGAGCTGCGCCGCATGCTCCACGATTACGGTCTTACCTGTATTAGCTCGCACTTTGATTCGGGCGAGTTGTTCCAGCATGCAGAGGAGCGGATCGCATGGGCCAAAGAGCTTGGCCTGACCCAGATGGCCACGGCTAGCCTCGGCTTCGGCACCTTGCGTAAGGGCGTTCCACCAACCGTGGATGACGTGAACCGCGTCACCGATCTCTTCAACACCTTTGCCGCCAAGGCACATGATGCGGGCATGGTTGCCGTGCTGCACAACGAAGGCTTTGAGGTAAGCAGCATCGACGGCAAGCGAGTCTACGACATGGAGATCGAGCGCCTGAATCCGAAGACGGTGAAACTGCAGTTTCAGGTCTCCACCATGCAGAACGGGTTCGATCCGGTGGATTACTTCACCCGCTATCCGAACCGCTATATTTCCATGCACTGCCAGGACTGGGTGATGACCGCCGACGGCAAGGCAAAACAGGTGCCGCTGGGCAAGGGCGTCGTGGACTGGAAGAAAGTCTTCACCGCGGCCGGGAAGGCTCACATCGAAAACTACTTTGTCGAACTGGAGCAGGATCCTGCGCTGATGGCGCAAAGTGTTCCTTACCTGAAGAGCTTGCAGGTTTAATGGGCTCAAGGCCTGGCTGAGATACAAATTCTGATCGTAGGTGGAATAATTTTCCCCTTCCCGTGTCTTCTCCTTGTGGGCCGCGTTTGGCGGCGTGTCTTGCGTCCGGCCGCCAATTGGCTTCCACCGGACGCAAGACACCACGAAAAGGGAGAACAACTGAAATGAAAATTGGTTTTATTAGTATGCCGCTCACCGGCCACCTCAATCCGATGATCGCCCTGGCTCGCAAACTGCAGTCCCGCGGACACGAAATTGTGTTTATCGGGGTCCCGGATGTCGGCCCCGCCGTCCGCGCCGCCGGCCTGAATTTCGTTTCCTGGTGCGAAGAGGAGTTCCCCGCCGGATCATGCGCCGCTGCGCTCGCTCCGGTTGCCAAGCTCCACGGCACTGAAGCAACACACTGGACCATTGCAGGGGCAGGCAGAGCCTTCTTCCAGACAGCGTCGAAGCAGCTGCCGCGCACCATCGCCGAAACGCGCGTTGAGGCGCTGGTGCTCGACACCATCCACATGTACCTCGAGGTCGTCCCCATGAGCTTGGGCATCCCGTATGCCCATGTATGGGCCATTCTGAATATCGACTTTTCCGGAACCACGCCTCCCTCTGTGGTGCCGGGGCCATACGAGGATACTCCCGCGGGACGCGCCCGGAATCTCGACAACCTGCAGAACAGTGACAACGCATTCTTCGGTCTCGTGCAACCTCTCGCCGAAGAATACGCTGAGCGGGCCGGCCTCATCCTCGACTGGAGCGATCCCCCGGCGACCGTCTCCAGACAGGCCGCAGCCATCGTGTCGCAAACACCCAAAGAGTTTGACTTGCCCGGCATTCCCTGGCCTTCGCAGTTTCACTACGCCGGTCCCCTCTGCGACAACGCAGGCCGCGAGCCCATCCCTTTTCCCTGGGAAAGGCTGGATGGCAGGCCCCTCATCTACGCATCCCTAGGAACCCTCGTGAACGGCATGACGAGCATCTATCAAACCATTCTGGCCGCGGTCGGACGGATGCCCGAAACCCAGGTCGTCCTCGCCAAGGGGAACAATCTCGAGCTCAATGATCTTGGCCCCATACCGCCCAACGTCATCGTCGTTAACAAGGCTCCTCAACTCGAGCTTCTCCAGCGTTCCATGCTCTGCATCACGCACGCCGGGCTCAACACAGCGCTCGAATCGCTCGCACAAGGCGTGCCCATGGTGGCCATCCCTATCAGCTATGACCAGCCTGGCGTCGCTACGCGCATCGCCCACCACGGAGTCGGCGAGTTTCTTGAAGTCGACAACCTCACCATCGACGGACTGCATGAGTTGATTCAGAAGGTCCTGCACACTCCTGCTTATCGCGAGAAGGCGCAGTACTTCAGGAACGTGATTGCCAAGCGCCCCGGGCTCGAAGTCGCCGCCCAAGCGATCGAGCACGCCTTCGAACAAGCCATCGAGAACCGTCCCCTGGAGCTCTCGCGCGCGTAGGAGACGCCGCCCGGAGATAAGGGGGCAGCATACGCATCCCCAGAATTGCTGCAATACACATGCTGTTCCTTTATCTCCCCGTCAGCAATCCGATGATGACGATTGCGGCCGCTAGCGCGGTAAGTTCGTCCCTGGAACCCCAACAGCCAACTCAACGGAAATCTCCGTTTTCCCTTGACGGTTACTTATCATGAATGCCCCCGAGACCGAGATCCAAACCGATCCTGGTTGCCTGACGGCTCAGACCCTCCCTTGCGGTCGAATTGTCTGAGTTCATCGCCCCGATCGCAGTCTTGTAAAACTCTTCCAACGATGGTTCCCGGATCATGAACTCCTCTCCTGTCCTCCCGCCCACACCCTCGGCAACAACAGTAAATGAGACGAACTCGCCCCCCGATGAAGAAGAACCCGCGAGCAGTCCTTTTTCAGCCCTCAGCAGCCGCACGAACTCTGCACGCGAAACCGCAAACATAGCGGTGTAGGGCAGGTCGTCGTTTTCGTAAGTGTGACGCGAACGATGGAACGGGACGAATGCCTTCATCAAGGGCAGGTGTCCCTCGATGAAAAGAACTAGGGTGGGAACCGGCTTGGATTGCGGTCCAAGAAAGGTCAGCTTGGCCTGAGCGCTGCGCAGTTGGTCCGGAGTAACCTCAAACAAAGATGCGTTCATATTTTCCTCTGGTCTGCACGAATTATCCGATTGGGCGCATGCACATTTAACGGTTAGCCCTCCGAGCAGCAGCAAGAGACATGACTTGGCCCGCAAGTTCAGATTCATGGCTTTTTGTGCTCCGCATTGAACTTGTCAAACGCCGCTATCTTGTCCGCGGAGGGACCGGATGCATTGGAATTCGTAATTGTTGAAACGCCAGGGTCGCCCTTTTGATTGTCCTGATAGGTCTTCTTATACTCCCAAGCGACGCCCTCATACCAGTGCCCGCAATCCGGGCCTTTCATACACCAAGCGTATGTTTCAAAGGTCATCGTGAATATCTTGGTGCCGGTCTTGTTTGAAACCGGATCGAAGAAGCCTTGCGGAACGAAATCCCGGATATTCGGTGTGTCATTCATCGTCGCGTTTCGGCTTCCGCCATTCTTACTGCCATCTCCGGTGCCCTGTTGATAATCGGGCGTGTTCTCGCCCGGGAGGCAGTCGATGGACCACCCGTCGCTGGTCGATATTTTGTCTCGATATTTCCAGCCGCTCCAGAGGTCCCCTGGTTTGACGACCACGCCGTCCGCGACGTACTGGATGAACTGCACATGCACAATTTTTTCGCACTTCGTAACCTTGGCCGATTTATCGGGATCGAAGACCAGGTCGACTCGGTTGCCCTTGGTTTTACTTCCTTTATTTGGATTCTTGGCGGAAGGATCTACGACCGCCTGTGGGTCGGGTGGCGAAGTCGCGGACAAGGGTGTCGTTATTGTCGGGTGGAGAGCGCTCCAACGGGGCACAGTCGTGGCTGTAGATACGGGCGCTAAGTCAGCGACCATGGGTGTCAAAGGGCGCGGCACAGGGTGAATGTGTATCCGGCCGGTGCTCACCATTCCAGCAAAAATGTCCAGGAAATGGTCCTCATTGAAATGCCAAAGCAAGTGTGAATCATCAACCCCTTTCGCTACATCGCGAAGGAGGGCCAGGGCAAGGGACTCCGACTTGAATCGCTGCAGCCAGAGCAGGACCAAATCCTTACCGTGGAAGTGGAGGCGTGCCTCCGGTTCGGGGCAGTCGTTCCAGAAATGGAAGACCCAGGTGTCACCAAACAGGCGAATTTTGCGTTCGCTGTGTAGCACGTGCGGGTCTCCGTTAGTGTGTCGAGTATAGCTCCGATCCGCCTCTTGCAGCTTTCCCTCCGAGTGGGATTCGGCTTTCCTGGCTGCGGGCATTTCCGGGGCATTTGCGGGCCAGGAACCTGAGGAGCCAGTTCCGGATGGAATACTCGTCATCAATCCGAACGAGTCCAACGACACGGAGGCTCCCGGTCGAATGAGCGCCGGAAGCCTTCAACGTGCGTTGATAAACGTTCCCAGGAGGGGGCCTACTTTCCCGGCTTGGGGGGAAAGGTCTTGAACATTTTTGCAATGTCCTGATCAAGCTGCTTGGTATTTCTCACGTCATTGGAGGAAAGGTTTTCGGTCGCGAGACCACGCCACAGGATCTGCTTTGAGCTGCCTTCAAACAGATCGATTACGAGATTGCCGACGTTCTGATCGGTGGTCGTCGTGGTGGCCATCCCGGACCCGAGACCCGGTCCCCAGCCGCCGCCCCAGCCCCAGCCACCCCAACCCCAACCGCCACCCCAGCCGCCTCCAAGTCCGTCGTACATGGTTTGGATTTCCTGCTGGTCATGGATGTTGTCCGTAGCAAAGACGGTTACGGAACCTCCCGTAGGCGCCAACGTCCAACCCTTGGCCTGCAGTTGCTGATTGACTGCATTCTGCACTCGTGTGACAAAGAAAGGGTCTGTAGTCTTAACCTTGCCCCAGGAATAGGTTTTGTACTGAGAGAAGTCGGCCGTGTGGTTGTAGTCCGTTTGTACGTTACCAGCGAAGGCTGTTGCCGTGCCCATCAGGGCTGCGGCCAAAAGTGCGGTCTGTATGTAGCGTTTCATAGCTTTCCTCTTTTCCCGTTGAGATCGCTTGGGGTTGTCGTTGGATTGCTATGCGATGAGCCTCCAACGTCCAAAGCGAAGATATCGCTGAACTCAAGCAAAAGATATGAGTGCTACTACATGATGGTCGTGTGGTTCCACACGGTTGTTCTGCCCGGTGTGGTACCACACCACTCTGTGTCGCAGCCCGTTTGTGACCTGAAAAAGTCTACCCCCGCCCCTGCAAGACAAAGAAGTGACAATGTCTTGACCTTTTCCCCATCAAATTTGGATTACAAATGAGATCGGGACTGACGTATGACCATGAAATCCGTTCTGATCACGGGAACATCCAGTGGCATTGGCGAGGCAGCAGCTCAATGTTTCCTCAAACGGGGCGCGCACGTCCCCCTCAAAGCCGGCTCGCCGTGATCCCTACGCCTCATCGTGAGAAAGTCTGGCGTTGCGTTTAAGCTCCAGTTTCATTGCGGCCGCTCCACTCCCCCTTACAGCGGCATATTGAAGTAAATTGCCTTGCGTTCACGTCGTGCGGGTGTGTCGATCATCGGTACAGTTGCTTTGCTTTTAGCCCCGGAGTCGCTTGCGATCGCGGCCCGGGCGGTGAGTGAAGCCATTGCCAACGGATATCAACTGTAATCTCCGCTCTTTTCATAAGGAAAGAACTCGCCATCTGGCCTACAACCTCTTGGGCCAGCAGGATTTACAGGATTTTCCGTGGCCGAAATATGCGAAAAAAGGGTTTTTTCGGAGTTAGGTGCGGTACGAACTAACTCTAGTGCTCGTGATCAAGTAAAAGCCGCCGCACCAGCCGGCCGCCGTATCGTTGCACTGGACGGTTTGCGCGGAGTCGCCGCGATCATGGTGTTGCTTCACCATGCCCTGCTGATGCTGCCAGCGTTCGCAAACTACGAATGGTACGGCAGGGTGCCGGCGCATAGTTCCCTCGGAACATTCCTGTTGCTGCGCACGCCCCTCCGGCTGGCTTGGTCGGGGCAGGAGCGTGCCATCATGTTCTTTGTGCTGAGCGGTTTCGTGCTTTGCCTGCCGTGGCTTGCGGCAAAGCCGCAGCCGTATGGGCGCTTCCTGCTGGGCCGCCTCTGCCGCATTTATCCTCCCTATATTGCCGCGATGGCGTTGGCGGCTCTGGCGAGCATTCTTATTGGCGGCCAAGTGCTGCCAAAGGCCAGCATCTACTTTAACCAGCTGGGCTGGTCGCGCCACCCGGATGCGGGCACGTTGCCCAGCATCCTGCTGGTTCTTACTGATCACCACAGCGACTACATCAATGAGGCAGTATGGTCGCTGACCTGGGAGGTGCGGATTGCCATCCTATTTCCCCTTCTCATGCTGCCGATCTTGCGCTGGCGCAATGTCGGAGCGGCGCGGGTCTATCTGCTCCTTCTGCTTCTCGGGCAGGTAGCCAGGCACGTGCTCAGCGCGCATCCCGGTTTCGGCCAGGAATTGGGCAATGGCTGCCGCTATACCGACTGTTTCGTACTTGGCACGGCCATCGCCATGAACCGGGTTAAGATCGGTGAGTGGTTTGGCCGCCGTCACTCAGCGTTTGGTTGGCTTTGCCTTACGCTGGGTTTGGGACTCTGCTGGGCGCCCTGGCCACATTTCCATGAAGACATCGTCGGTATCGGCGCTGCGCTTCTCATCGTGGCCATCATCGGCACAGACAGCCTGAGGAAATGGCTGGCAAAGGATTACTGGCTATGGCTAGGACGGCAATCGTACAGCCTCTATCTCATCCATGTGCCGATAGTGATGGTGATCGTCGTCCTATACAGAGGAGTGGTGCCGCTGTTGGCCTGCCTCTCGGTTATTCCCGTCTCCATAGTGTTGGCGCAAATATTCCATCTCCACGTGGAGTTGCCCTCGGTTGCGCTGGCGCAGAAGGCGACCGGCTACGAAGCCAAAAAAATGACGGTTGCCGTCGCATCGTAAGGTGGCAGTCAAAGTCCGCTGCCCCTCCGACTGGCCTCGAAGGTCTCACAGTTAAGAAAGCTGTTGATTCGGACGCGATGAAGGTTAAGACTAGGTTCGAGGAAGAAAATGGCGAACGATCCAAGTTTCATTCTGCATGCTCCAACCCCTTTGACAAACTTGTGTGAATCGCTTTGGGCGAAGTACCACGACGATTGCAGTGGCTATGCAAGAGCCGTCGCTGAAAAATGCGGGGTCTTTTTGGGCGGGAACGCGAACGATATTGTCAGTTACGCTGCAGATTACTGGGATGTTGTTGACGACGGCAAAAGCGCGTCCGATGCTGCGCAGAACGGGCAATTTGTCATTGCGGGGTTGGCAAACAAGTCAGGACACGGGCATGTGGTCGTGATCGTGCCCGGGATGAAGGGAAAATATCCGATGGCATATTGGGGTCGATTGCACGAATTAAGTTTTAAGATAGGAAATAAAACGATCAAGGTCAACCTAGGTATAGGCCGCAGAAATGAGCCCATCAGTGCTGCCTGGAGGCATGATGTACTCCCGCACGTTATTTATCGATCCACGCGCGCGAGCTCCCTTATACGAGGGTTTTGAGGTTTTCGGCCGGTGGGCCAGCTTTTGGGCTGTGACCAAGCACCATTCTCGTCAGAGAGGAAGAGCTGAATGGCGAATACCACACTCACTGCCAGCGCGATCGCTGACTATTACGGGAAGTACTTCAAGTACAAAACAACCAAACCGTGCGCCGACGTGCATGCAAAGAATCAATGTGCTGTGCGCCTCAGCCTGGCCCTTGAAGGACTTTCACCCGGGTTCCTCGATGATTTCGATCCCGCCAATCGAGTCCACCGCAATCGCAACACCTGCATGAATCTGCCGCCTCATGTACTCGGAGCCGCCGAGCTGGGCAACTATCTAACCCGGCAATGGGGCGTTCCATTTGGTTACCATGGCACAGAAAAACTCCGGGCACGCGACGTGTTGCGAGCCCGCCCAGGAGTGATATGGTTCGAAAAGTGCTACACGACCAGCGCGGGGACTGAGTCAGACCACGTCGATTTCTGGACCGGCTGGCATTACATGAATGAACTTTTTAAGGTCAGTGCCGGTGGGAATGCGGGCGCTGGCGATGACCTATTCAAGAGGAGTCATGGAGTCATTCGGTTTTTCTCCTTGGTCTCCTAACCCGCGCCTTGGATAGCCTTGGCCGCCAAGTCTTCAGTCAACCCAAAGTAACCTCCGAAACGATAACCGGCGACTCAAGAAAAGAGTCTCGGCGGCCAAGTCTGACTCCACAGCGTATATCCTGTTAGTAGACGATTTCGGCAGCCGGCGGACCCTCGCGTCACCGCTCGCTGACAGTTGCCGGTACTTTCGGCCTAAGCGCGAGCGAAGGACAGCTTTACCGCTGTCCGGTGTCACACTCGATCGCTGTCACAAATAAAGCAATCCAAGCATCCCGCCGCGGCGGGATTTTGTACGTCTCGGTAGAGTTTCGGTGGCAGACGAAGCTGATCCTTTTATTGGCTCCGAATTGTCGGTTCCTGTGTTCCTAATGAACCATCGAAGACCCTGGTAGCGAGCGCGCGGAAGGCTTGAGGAACCGAGGATTGGCAATCGCATAACCGCTCGCATGGCTGATGAACAACCGGTGGAAGATGTTGGTAGGCAGCGTGCCATCCACATCAACTTTGTCGCGTGTGATGCCTTCACAGGAAACGAGCCTCAAGTCAGGAAACGTATTCGTGCCAAATGTTAGCGTTACGAAATCGACACGGCACCGGCGATTGCCAATGAAAGTCTGGAGGTTGGCGCGGGGCATCGCTCCACCTGCCAGGGGCATCGCCTTCAACGGAAAGAATGTCGCGTAATTGCTTCCGCTGTCGATCAGTAAATGCGTCGTAACGTCAGAAGACGGCAGGTTTAGACCGAGCACCAGCCTGTCTGCGGTGGAGTGACCGCTGCGCATGCCGGAAAATGACAGCGGCAGATGATCACCCGTCAGCGAGTGGGCCAGATCAAAACCGTGATCTAGCGTTAGGGTCTTCGCGTGATTATCGATAAGGATATCGAAATGTTTGAGGAAGTCCTCACCCAGAACACCCTCAATGGGAGATCGCAGTCTGCTGATCTGGTCAGCGTCCATACCTTCAATTGCAAGGCCATGGATACTCAGGTCTGCGACGGTTACGTTTTCCGCCACCGTCTGGCGAAGGTAGCTGACTCCGCCCATCACATGAGCAGGGGTCACTTTTTTGCAGGATATCCCTAAAGTGTCCAGAAGCTCGTTCCGGACTAAGGTACTGTTGGAGCCGGTGTCAAGAAGGAATGGGTAGGGGCCGGATCCGTTGATCGAGACCGGGACGATCAGGAATCCCCAACTGGCCGTGGTCAGTTTAATGACAGTTTGAGCGAAGGTCAGCGTTGGGAAAGCCACGCACACGGCATACAAAACGGTTGCCAGAGGAAGATTCAACCGCATCGGAGCCTCCCTGAAATGCGTCGCAATTGCTCCACGTTGACGGTTTTGGCCGCGCTGGTAATTCAAGCGACGGTCGCAATATCTCCCCACGAAGAGGCGCGGGGAGATATTGCAGTGTGTGGGCCGTCTATTAATTGGCTATTTGTTCTCACAAGACACGTGCGTGTTCCAGTCCACGAACGCACCGTGGGGGTTATCGCGCCATGCCCAGACATGCAGTTCAAACAATCCCGGTAAGCCGTAGCGGTTCGGCGCGCCTATGTATTGCAGCAACTGACCTTCGAGTATCGGCGGAGCCTGCTGGTGCGCCGTCAGCCAGTTTTCGGCGAGGGCGATGTACTCCACCCCGACCAGCTTCATGGCGTTGCCCACCGGCTCGTAGATCAGTGCTTGCGGCTCGGTGGCGTTGAGCTGCCCACCGCTCACCAGGGCGCCATTGATGTAGTGCACGCCCATGGCGCCCATATCCGGCCCGGTGACGCAGCCAAAGGCCGGAGCGTAACCGGCGGCGGTGGCCGCGTTCACGTCAATGAATTTCTCTGTTGCATCGCGAACGATCTGCACCAAATTGGGCGGGGCGGCTTGTGCGAGCAGCGGCCCAGCCGCGGCTAGAGTGCTTAGCAGTCCCAAACGCAGGATGCACATGGTTGATTTATGGAGAGGGTGGTGGTCTTAGTCGTCATAGGTTTCTCCTTAAGAATCCGGTTTCTAGATCCCTTGTTCTGGCCCGCGTTTTGGCTTCCCGGACATACTGGCGCCGCTGACTTGGACTGACAATGGCGAACGCCTGAAGATTGTCTTAAGCCAAATGAATTCGTAACTCGCTGTAAATAAAGCGGTTGCCGAAGAATCGCTGGGGCAGTGTAGAATGGCGCATCCTTTAGGGCGCTCTTATGCCGTCCGATCCCGCCAAAGTTCCCAGCCACCTCCGCCTTGGGGAGAACTTCGAATTGGACGTGCGCTCGTACGAACTGCGCCGCGCCGGCCGGGTTCTCAAACTTGAACGCATTCCTATGGAGTTGCTGCTGCTGTTAGTCGAGAAGAAAGGTGAGCTGGTCACCCGCGATCAAATCATCGAGAGAATCTGGGGCAAGGATGTTTTCCTGGATACGGACAACAGCATCAATGCTGCCGTCCGCAAGATCCGGATAGTGCTAAAAGATGACCCGCTTCACCCGCGCTTTTTGCAGACCATCACCGGCCGGGGATACCGGTTCATCGGTCCTGTTGCCGAGGCTCACCCCGGCCCCGCGACTGTTACTCATATTGAGCCGTTAAGGCCAAGCCACCTACGCTACCTCTCTACCCTCGGTCAGGAACCTGCAGCTATCCAAGGCCGATTGAGGGCCGATTCGAGGACCGCTTCTCAGAGAAGCAAGCTGAACAGTTGGAAACCCGCCGGGCCAACCTTCCCGTGCAGCGAACCGGCTTTGTGGGGCGGGAGAAAGAAGTAGCTGCAGCCAAAGAACTCCTGTTGCGACAGGATGCCCGCCTGGTCACGGTCACGGGTCCGGGCGGGATCGGCAAGACGCGTCTCGCCGTGCAGGTGGCGACCGGCCTGGTTGAGCGCTTTCCCGGTGGCACTCACTTTGTTCCGCTCGCCTCGCTCAGCGATCCGGACTTGATTGTATCCGTGATTGTTCAGACGTTGGGGATCCGGGAAGGGGGATCGCAGTCGCCGCTCGAGGTACTCAAACAGAATTTGCAAGATTCTTTGCGCGCCCCGATGCTGCTGGTACTGGATAATTTCGAACACCTGGTTCAGGCGGCCCCAATCGTAGCCGATCTCCTCGCCATCAGTCGCCTTCTCAAAATCATGGTGACCAGCCGCGAACCGTTGCACCTCTACGGAGAAAATGAATTTCCTGTGCCGCCGCTTATGCTTCCGGATGTCCGATCCATTCCGCCGGTTGAGGCCCTATCGCAGTACCCTGCGGTCGCGCTGTTCGTGCAGCGCGCCGTCGCGGTCAAGCCGGATTTCGACCTTACCCGGGAAAACGCGCCCGCGGTCATTGAGATTTGCGCCCGATTGGATGGCCTGCCTCTCGCCATCGAACTCGCCGCCGCCCGGGTCAAAGTTCTTTCCCCCTCTTCCCTGCTCGCTCGTTTGGCGAGCCGCTTGCAACTACTGACTGGTGGCTCACGTGACATGCCGCAGCGGCAGCAGACCCTTCGCGCCGCCATAGACTGGAGCTACGATCTTCTGACCGCCCCGGAGCAAAAGCTTTTCAGAAGATTATCGGTGTTCGTAGGCGGATGCAGTCTGGAGGGCGTGGAAGCCGCGTGCGACACCAAGGGCGATCTCGGTCTAAACCTGCTTGACGGTATAGCGTCGATGGTAGACAAAAGCCTGGTGGCGCAGATCGACCAGCAGATCGACCAGGCGACGAGTGAATCGCGGTTCGTGATGCTGGAAACGATCCGCGAGTACGGTCTGGAAAAACTGGCAGCAAGCGGCGAAGAGGCATTGACCAGGCGCGCCCATGCCGCCTATTGCCTGGTGCTGGCGGAAGAAGAGCCTACAGAGAACAGCGGGGAGGAATGGCTGGAGCAGTTGGCGTCTGAACATGCTAATTTTCGAGCTGCTCTGGAGTGGCTGACAGAGACCGGGGACGCGCGGTGGGGCCTCCGTCTCGGCACAGCCCTGTTTCGCTTTTGGGAGATGCGCGAATATTTCGCCGAAGGCAGGGATTTGCTGGGCAAGCTACTCAAGCTTCCTGGAGCGGCCGTCCCCAACAAGGCGCGCGCGCGCGCCTTGTTCGCCGCAGGTGCGCTCGCCAGCGAGCAGGGAGATTACGCCTCCGCGGATGCGCTGATCGGTGAAAGCCTGGAGATCGCGCGTCAATCAGGCGACAAGCAGGGCGCCGCTGTCTATCTCAACGCGATCGCGATCATTGGTCGCGACCGGGGCGACCTGTCCGTTGCGCGCTCTCTGCTCGAGGAAAGCCTGATGCTGTGGAGAGAATTGGGCGACCAGAAGTCGGTTGCTCGTTCTCTCAGTAATCTGGCGAATATCGTCAAAATGCAAGGGGACAATGCCGGCGCTAGTTCTCTGTACGGGGAGGGTCTCTCCATCTTCCGAAGGATCGGAGATTGGACCGGCGTCGCCTGGTCAATGAATTACCAGGGGGATGTCGCACGCGACCAGGGTGACTCAGCAGCGGCGCGGACCATATACGAAGAGAGCCTGGCAATTTTTCGGAAACTCGACGACCGGTGGGGAATTGCGGGCACGCTCGCTGATCTGGGAAGCTTAGCCAGAGAACAGGGAAACTATCCCACAGCGAACTCGATGTACCGGGAAAGCATGAAACTCTTCCAGGAACTAGGCCATCAACGCGGAATCGCCCGTTTGCTGGAGTATTTCGCATGCTCTTCAGCCGCTCAACTCGAGAGCGAGCGCTCGCTGCGGCTTGCCGGCGCTGCTGCTGCGCTGCGCAAGACGATTGGCGCGCCGCTCACGTCGGCGGAAGGGGCCAAACTGGAAGCAAGTCTGCATTCGGCGCGGCAGGCATTGACCCGCACAGTAGGCGAGGCGGCCTGGTTAGGAGGCTGGGACACGCCGGTCGAGAAAGCAATTGAAGAGGTACTGGCGCCTGAGTCTGAATCCCCTTCCCACCAGCGAACGACATCGTGGACGCGCTGAAAGGTTTAGTCGCCTACTCTGCGCTTGTGGGGTCGAGAAGCCGCCGTACGGCAGAGATGCGATTGGCAGGCAGGCCGACGCGCCGGGCGTGTTCCCGGATGGTCTCCTCGTCCGGTGCAAGGTAGACGCAGTACACCTTGTCACCGGTTACATAGCTATGAAGCCACCGGATCTGGGTACCCATTTCCTGCAGAACAGCGACTGATTTTTGCGAGACTTCCCGCAATTGGGAGTCGGATAAATTTCCCGCACCCGGAATTTCACGCTCGATGACAAATGTGGGCACGCGCAGTCCCCCTTTGGCGCACACATCTTAGCATAGGAATGGATCGCCCGGCATACACCGGGAACATGATACCCATACCCGGAATTGCTGCGATTAGGTATGCTTTCCCTTAATCTACTAAGTGCTCCCCTTATTTCAACGAGGAGAACATGCCGCATGCGAAGCATCTTCGAGCCAAATGCAAGCCAGGTGATTAAGCAGAGGATCTCGCGTTTGCGGCCCGATAGCGAACGTCAATGGGGCAAGATGAATGCGGCCCAGGCAGTAGCGCACCTCTCAAAAGGAATCGAACAGGCTCTGGGCGACGTGCTTCCACCGCGCCTGCTAATCGGACGGCTTATCGGCGGTTATGTCAAATCCAAGGCTCTCAGTGGTGACACCCCCATGAGACGAAATTCTCCAACGGTGCCTGGCTTCGCAGTGCTCGACGATCGAGACCTCCTCGCGGAACGTGACCGGCTCAACGGATTGATTGATCGTGTGATCGCGAACGGCCCCGCAGGATGCACGACTCATCCACACAGCTTTTTCGGAACGATGACCCCGGAGCAATGGGGAATTCTCATGTACAAACATCTCGACCATCATCTGCGGCAGTTCGGTGTCTAGGAAATGAAGGGGACCCGGTTCGGAGATGGACGGCGTTGCCTCTAATGGCAGCTACCTTCGCACAACCTCCAGACCCAGGCTTGGAACGGGGGCGCTATTCGCGGATACAGCATTACCGCAAACCGGATGGAAGTTTGTAGCTCATGACAATTGCCTTTGAATATTTCAGTCCATCCTTCAATTTGCCGTGTTCATCCAATTTTGCCCAACCCGAATTAGCAATGTAAAAGAAGGTATTCCCGACAATGACTCCATGGGTCGCATCACTGCCGGGCGATGCCGCCTGTTCAATGACTTTTGTTGAGATGATGTGAGTCAGCGTCGAATCGAGTTCAAAGAGCGCCACCCGCTCCGGGGAGGAGCCGTTCTGCGTCGCAATCAGATAATGGTTGTAAAAATACAGACCGTCGATGCCATTCGTGGCGACTTTATCCGCACCATCTCTATTCAACCAGGAAACGTGCCCAGTATTCAGATCCAACCGGCCGATCCCTCGAACGTAATCGGGAACAAATAGTTGTTCTCCGGAAGGAATGCGCGTCGCTGTCTGTGGAGAGATAAAGTCCGTCTTATTGATCTCCAGCATCCGGCCGTTCGCCACTCGATAGAGAACCCCTTTGTCTCCATCGCTGAGGATCGGCTCGCCATCACGCGCAAGAACCATGTCACCGAGCGAAGAAGGCATCGGCCCCGCAACGCGCTGAACAAGCCTGCCTGTAGGAAGATCGAAGCAGAGCACCGCTGAGTGGCCCCAGGCAGATGCGGGGGCTATGGAGAGACCATCGAATGCCACTTCCGTTGCCCAAACTTTGCCTCGCGAGTTGTCGATCTTGATGGCCACCATGGGCCAGCCGTCCGGCGAAACAGCGAAGTCCGTAACCGATCCGTCGGTCTGGACACGAATAATCTTCCGCTTGAGAATACTTGTGACCAGAAAAGATCGGGTGCTTGTATCGTAATCGATGTCTTCGGGAAGCAGATCGGCATCGGGCAAGACGACGGCCGGTCTTGACAGAGATATCGGCGTTTGGTTCGCAGAGAGCCGCGCCATCACGTTTTTGTACCCTGGCAGCGTTTGGATACTTGCATAGCGTTGGTCTTTTCCTGCGAGCAGACTTTCATCTGTCTGGCCAAGATCCGCAAACTTGTTGAGCTCTGCCAAGGCGCCCTGAGCGTTGCCGGAACTCGCGTAGGCGCGGGCTAGCGCCTCAACCACGATGGGTGAGCCGTTCAACAGGTGAAACAGTTGGAGGTCGGCGGCGATGCGGACCCGATGGTCCCCCGCCGTGGCTGCGGCTTGGGCCCTTTGCTCAAGTTCCTCCGCCTGTTTTGAGGCTGTTTTCACCGGCTGACCTGATAAGCCAGCCAGTGCCAGTGCTAGAATCGCGCGGCTTCGCATAGAAACACTCGAAGAGAGAGTAACACCGCCTGAGTCACGTCCCCGGAGAGAAACTATTTACCCTGGCGCGGGTTCAAGCAAGTGGCGGGGAAAGACGCCAGTCACGACGGAAGCCAATTGAGAAAGCGTTTTCATTGCGGCTTTCACATATATGGGTGCCGAGGTCTGAGTGACACCAAAGGGTGCGCTCGGCAGCAAAGGTCCCGTCGTTTGATTGGCGGACCAGTTGTTGCGCCGGCAAAAAAATCGTAGGAGAACAAGCAAAATGAGAAGTGCAAATCGTAGATTCATTTCCGTACTGGCCTTGGTTCTGGGAGCATCCGTTTCTGCCTTACCGTATGCGGTTGCAGCCGCGCAGCCTGCCCAGAACGACACTAACCTGCAGGCCGAGGTCATCAACAAGGCGTTGAACAAATCGAACCTGAAAGGCGTTCAGGCTAGCACTCATGACGGAGTCGTTACCTTGACCGGAACCGTGCCACTATTCGCCCTGAAGCAGGAGGCGGATAAGCGCACGCATAAGATCAAGGGCGTGCAAGCCGTGTCCAACGAGATCCAGGTTGCGGGCTCAAACCCTCCCGATTCCGTGCTGGAGGCGAAGCTCGCCAAGGCCATCGCCTATGACCGCGTGGGCTACGGCACGACGCCGTTCAACGCAATTTCCGTCCAGGTGCAGGATGGAACCGCAACGCTGGGTGGTTTTGCGTACGGGCCTGTCGACGCTTCCTCCGCTATCGCGCTGGCAGCCTACACGCCGGGCGTGAAGAATGTCGTCAACCAGATTCGAGTCGATCCGCTTTCGCCGATGGATGACCGCTCGCGCATCCAGCTGTTCCGGACTATTTACGGATCTTCGACCCTCAGCAAATATGCCATGGATCCGGCAAAGCCCATCCGCATCTCGGTGCAAAACGGCAATGTGACCCTCTACGGCGTGGTTGACAACCAGATGGACAAGGATGTTGCTGGTATACGCGCCAATTCCGTACCTGGAATATTCAAAGTGACCAACGACCTCAAGGTCGCAGGGGGCACAGAAAAGAACTAGCTGCAAGTCTTCTATTAAGAAGCGGCTCTTCCTTTCAGGAAGAGCCGCGCTTTTGTTCAGGGTGTATTGGCTAGAACGCTGGGCCCACAGCGATACCTGCGGAGGCCGTCTTGTTCAGCCAAATCTGGTATTCATAGTCCTCTATCTCAGGCGTGATGGGTCGAGCAGCCAGGACGGAGTTGGTGGAATAATCGCCGGGCGACGCGGGGAAGGATTGGTCCTTGCGATAGCCCGACTGAGAGCAAGAAAAAGTCCAGCACATCCAGCCGATGAGGTTGTCGTGCATGGTGTTGTTGTACAGGCTGGTGTTGGGGCTGTTGACATCGCCGTTCGCCATGCCTACATGTTGCGCCGCGATCCTGGTCCCATCGGCCAGCGTTCCGCTGGAGATGACACGATTGTTAGCGGCGATGTTGTCGTGCCCGGCGGTGAACGCGATGCCATAGTTCACGGTGCCGACCACCTGGTTGTCGTGGATGCTGCTGAAGGCAGTTGCTTGCTGCGCGCTGTCGTCAGGACTGCCCTCGATCTTGATTCCGCCGCCATCGTAGTTAGCCTGTGCCGCGGTATAGGGATAGGCACCCTGAATGTAGGTGTCGTGGATTTCGAGTGGTTGGTTGGGCGTTCCACTCGAACTCTTGATGGCGATGTTATCGGCTACCAGGCTACGGCCGGGGTAGTTGATCACTTCATTCCAGCCTACGTCGATGCCCGGCACGGCTTGCACGTTATCCAGTTCGATAAAGCGTGAAACGATGTGGTTATTGCCCACTCCTGGCAGGTAACCGCCCTTGCCATCGCTGAGCAGGCCATTCAGGTTGCGCGCCCGGTTGGCACGGATCACGATGGTCTGCTGTCCGTCGCGATTGCCGGAATAACCGTGCACCAGCACGCCACCGCCCGCATTCTCAACGTAGTTGTTCTCTACATCGAGCCGAGCCGGGGAGGAGGCGTCGAGGAAGACGCCGTTGGCCTGGCCCTTCACCGCTGAGTTCACGGCCAAACCGACACTGTTGCGGACGGTTACATCAGCGCCTGCAACGCTGGTCTTGATCAGACCGGCGACACTGCTGATGTGCGAGTTCTCGATAACCACGGGGGCGGTGGTCGCCACCGTGACTGCCGGCGTCTTGCTATCCGTGCTTTGCCAGTTTCCAGAGTAGGTGCCGGCCTCGGTGATGACGATCGGACCGCTCCAGTTCACTTCGCCGATGCTGCTTGCCGCCGGCACCGAGGCTTGGCGGCCCTGGTAGCTGCCAGTGATGGTCGCCTTCCCGGTGGCCAGTCCTGAAAGCAACCCGGAAGAACTTGCGGTGATGGTGCGTGTGTCCGACGAGGTCCACGCAAAGGCTGTGGTGACGTCCTTGGTCGATCCATCGCTGAAGGTGGCAATGGCCTTCAACTGGGTGGTGCTCCCGATAGAGACAGTGGCTTGCGCGGGAACGACGGCTACGGAAGCCAACTCTGCTGCGTTGCCTGCCGCCGTGGTTTCAGCCGGCACGACAGTAGCCGTTCCGCTCACGGCCGAGCGTGCGTTCCGGCTCGCCGGCTTGGCCACCGCAGGGGTAAGGGCTGAGCTAACCACCGCGCTGGGCACATAGGCAAAACCGGACGGGTAGGAGTACGGCTGGTTGAGCGCGCCCCACATGCCGACGCACTTCACCGTGGTGGCGCTGGTGACCGTCAGCGTCCCTCCGTTGTAGTAACCAACAGCGGTGCCAGATCCGGGGGTTGGGGTGCTGCCGTCTGTGGTACACCAGTCCGTCGTATTGGTGTCTCGACTGGTCCCCGGATTTGTGATCGTAACCACCTGCGAGCCGCTGAACGTCCCGCTTGCCGGCGATATGGCAGGCGCTACGGAAGGCGTAGTGCCGGTGATGGCGTTGGAAAACGTGTTGCCGGTGCAGGTAGGAGTAAAAGCTGGGCCGTTACTTGCCTCTTCATTGAAATACCCGCTGCCCGGGGAAGTACAGGATGTGTTGTCTCCATTATTGACGATATTGAAAGTGTTGTTGTTGAACTCAAAGTTGCCAGCCACGGACCACGTAATAGCGTTGAACAAGTAGCCCTGCAAAAGATTGCCATTGGCGGTGGTTTTTGTAGACCCTCCACCCCATATCTCCAGGCCAACATCCGCCGCTCCCGTAGTAGCCTGCAAGTCGATGTTGTAATCGGTATGTGTTTCGCAGACGCCTGCGTAAGTATTTCCGCAGCCATTGGCCGCTGATATGTCGTAAGTTTGCTGGCCGCCATAGCGCGTTCCCCAGTTGTTGTACTGGATGTACATCAGAGTGGGGCCCGGAGTATAGCACTGTGTTTCGTACCCGATGCGGGAGAAATTGGTCACCGAGTTATAGTCAATCACGACGTTATTGCACACCCCTGACGAGGGAGACTCGTAGGTCTTAATTGGCTCCTCAAGCCAGTGGAAGATGTTGTACTCAATGGTTATGTTGCTGACGTTGTCATGCATGCCGACACCGTTACAGCCGCCCCCGCCATCATTCTCCTGGTAACTGGAATCGTTCATGGCCGTGGCGCAGTCTGCAAAGCTGGTCGATCCAAATATGTTCCACAGGATGTTCACATTGCTGGTGGTGGCGGAAGTGGCACTGCCGTTCATCCATATCTGGGCCGCTTGGGTATTCTGGCTGCCCGTGCTCGCCCCAGGAGTATTCGCACCATGTAGCCAGTTATTTTGGACGGTGATATTGGTTGTGCCCGCATTGATCTGCAAGAAGCCACCACCATTGGATGGCAACTTCCCGTTCCATTCCAGGTACTGAATCGTTTGGCTCTGGCTGCATCCGGACGTGGTCTGAAATGCCCAGCCCATAAAGCTGGATGAGCCAGTGATGGTCGCGGTCTGGTTGGGCGTTTGCGAGTAAGGAACGGTTGGACCGGTCAACGACACGCTGCAGGGAATCAGAATCGTTGACGTCATCGGGCCGTAAGTGCCGGCAGCAAAGACCACCACCGCGCAGTTGGGAGCGCTGGTGATGGTGCTCTGCAGCGTGCTTGCGCTCATGCTGGGGGTAACATTGATGGTCGGACCGCCGCAGCCGACAGCGGATGGATTGCTCGGAGGGGTGGTAGTTGATGAATTAACGACCATGGTATTGTGCGCGGTCGCAGACGAATAGTCGGTGGTGTCGGTCGGAGTAAAGGTGGCTGTCAGTTGCAGAGTGCCGGCTGCCGGAACGTTACCCGCCCCAGGACTGTAGGAGAACGCACCGGGCACATTCGCACTCGCGTCGAGCTGGGCTGAGCTCAGAGCTGTCCCCTGGGTGATGGCCGCGAGGGTAGGCCAGGTGATCGCCGGATTGGCTTGATTCACGGTGACCTGCGCCGTGGCTGTCGCTGAAGAATAGGTGGTTGTGTTGGTTGGGGTGAAGACTGCAGAAAGCGTCTGGGTGCCCGCTTTGAGCACGGTGCCCGCAGCCGGCGTGTAAGCGAAGGTTCCGGCCACGTTGGCCGTCGCGTTCAGCTGCGTGCTGCTTAATGCGGCGCCATAGGAGATGGCCGCGGGCTTGCTCCAACTGATGACCGGAGAGCTCTTGCCCGTGCCCGCCTGCACGGTGAGTGAGTTGTGCGCCGTGACAGACGCATAGTCGGTTGCGTCGGAGGGTGTAAAGGTAGCCGTCAGTGCTTCTGTGCCCACCGGAGGAATGGTGCCCGCAGCCGGACTGTAGGAGAAGGTGCCGGCCACATTTGCCGCGGCATTCAGCTGTATCGCACTGATGGCAGTTCCCTGCTGAATGGCGGATGGTGGAGCCCAGGTGACCGCCGGATTGGCCTTCGTCACTGTAAGCTGCACCGTGGCGGTCGCTGCAGAATAGGTTGTTGTGTCGGTCGGCGTAAAGACCGTGGTGAGCGTCTGCGTTCCTGCTTTGAGCACGGTTCCGGCGGCCGGCGTGTAAGCGAAGGTTCCGGCCACGTTGGCTGTCGCGTTCAGCTGCGTGCTGCTCAATGCGGCGCCATAGGAGATGGCCGCCGGTGTCCCCCAGCTGATGATGGAAGCACTCTTGCCCGGGTCCGCCACATTCACGGTGAGTGAATTGTGCGCCGTGGCAGACACATAATCGGTCGCATCGGAGGGTGTAAACGTAACCGTCAGTGATTGTGCGCCCGCCTGAGGAACGGTGCCCGCAGCCGGGCTGTAGGCGAAGGTACCGGGCACATTCGCCGTGGCATTCAGCTGCGCTGCACTAAGGGCAGTTCCCTGCTGAATGGCGGATGGTGGAGCCCAGGTGATCCCCGGACTGGCCTGATTCACGGTGAGCTGCATCGTGGCGGTCGCTGCAGAATAGGTTTTTGTGTCGGTTGGCGTGAAGATCGCGGTGAGCGTCTGGTTCCCTGCTTTAAGCACCGTCCCGGCTGCTGGTACGTAGGCGAAGCTTCCTGGCACGTTCGCCGCAGCGTCCAATAACGCGCCGCTCAGTGCTGTTCCGTATTGGATGGGCGCCGGCGTACTCCACGTGATGGCAGGAGTGGTCGTAGTCGTTCCCGCCGGCGTGATGGTGACCTGCGCCGACGAGCTTAGAGTCTGGGGTGCAGAGCTCGCGGCCGATGAGGATTGGCCGGCCGGAACGACCATGATATACGCCGCCTGCACGGTCAGCGTGCCGGGCGCCTTAGCGGTAAGTACACCAGTGCCCAGCGCCGCTAACGAGGGATTGGAGAGCGTCCATTGCGTGCTTGAGGTTACATCCTGTGTCGTGCCATCGCTGAGATGCGCGATGGCCTGCAGAGTTACTGCGCCGCCTACACTTACTGTTGCAGGCGTTGCCTTGAGCGTCAGGAGGTTCAAGGTGGTCGACGAGGGATTAGCGCATCCCACTAACAGAATGAACAGAGCACCTAGTAACGCGGAACACGCGCGCGGAATACGGGGGATGCGCATTTACATTGCCTCTTGAACGTCCGGAATTTCGAAGCATCTAAGGCCAAAGGGCGCGAGGGGTCGTTCGCGTCGTTGAGACACGTTGTTCCGCCGGGCGAACATTTTGGTTATCTACTTTGGTGCTACCTTGCGGCACGTGCGGGGAGTACAGCAATCACACCTGAGCGGCATTACGCAAGTTTGTAAGGAACTTATTGCAAAGGACTTGATTGGGAAATTTTTGCCAGGGGACGGAGTATTTTGGGTCGCTGCGAAGGGAAATTTGTCATTACCTTGGTTACAAATGGCCTAGCGGGTCCGGAAACGAAAATGCAGTGGAGCGGAGTGAACCGACGTACCGCGGAGGCTACTTACTTTCGTACCTGTGGGAACCCCCGCATTTATGCGAGGGGAAAGAGCGTTTCCCCGGACTTCCTGTGCACCTTAGTGGCTCCGGCGCGCTTCTTGCGGCTTTCCTTAACGAAAGCCGCATACGCGGTCGCGTCCTGCGCAGCGTGCAGGAAATCCGGGTTCAGCGCTAGCAACGCTAAAACGTCATTAGTCTGGGGCAGCTACTTGGATTTGTTCGGCAGGTCGACGGGTTTTCCGTGCGGTGTATGTCGATAGGCGTCGGCCCAGGCTTCTTTGCGAGCAAGCATCTCGTTTGGATTGGAAAGTCCTTTCGCCGTCACGAGACGTTCCAGCGCAGCCAGCCAGTGTTCGTAGTAGGCGGAACCGTCGTCCGGGTGGCCATGATCGGCCGCGGACTTGAGTTCATCGGCCAGCGCCGCCGCCCATTCTTTCCAGGTGAAGTAGCCTTGAGCAGAAAGCCGCACAGCCAGCGCAAAGGCCTGGGCTTGCCAGGGTTCAGCAAAGACGGGACCGCCTTGGTCGCGCGGGAGCGAGGGCAAGGAAGCAAGCCGGTCGCGATCGGATGGCAATTCAGGCATGATCGAGGTAACTATCCCACAAATCCACGTAGACAGAATCGCGCGGCGAGACGTCCTCTCCCCACAACTCCCGCGCCGCAAATTGAACCGAATACAAGTGCTGCGGTTGCTCACCTAGAAAATGCGCGTTTGTATCCGGGAATACGAAGATGCCGTGGCAGCGGACGACAGCGCCCTTTTTGCCTCTCGCGTATCGCGGCAGGCGCGTGTGGCCCACCGGATTCATATTCCGGGCGCGGACCTGCTGACCCACTGCGAAGCGAGCCTTGGCGTCCGCGTGCGGCCGCATGAAGTTTCCACGAGACCCGGCCGCGGCGGAAAGGGCGACGGCGGTAAGAGGCGGAGTTGCCTTCTGCGATCCTGGCGCGGGCTTGCTGGTCTCCATCTCCTCCCGCGTGACCAAGCCAAACTTCACCAGGAACTCCAGGTTGCGGGCCAGCCATCTCTCGTAATAACTCATCCGCAGATAGTCCGCGGGGGGAAGAAGCTCGATACCGTAACGGCCGGCGTCGATATTCCACTTGCCCCACGCATTCATCGCGCGGTTCATGGCATACACACGGCCTTCCCAAGGCTGGTGAAATACGGGTTCGTTTTCTTCGTGCTCGATCGGACCCATATCGTGCATGCCGCCCATGTCGTGGATTCCGTTCATGGCTTGTCCCCCGCGGGCGGTGCGACCTTGGCCACCCCGATCATGGAATCCCGCGTAACCAGCGCTGCAAGTTCCTCTTCCGTCATGTTTTCTGTGGCTGCCGGCCTTTCCGGCAAGACGAGGTAGCGGATCTCCGCTGTGCTGTCGGAGACCCGGATCTCTACGTCTTCGGGCATCTCCAGGCCAAATTCGCGCAAGACGCCGCGGGGATCAATCACGGAGCGCGATCGATACGGCGCCGATTTGTACCAGACGGGAGGTAGACCGAGGATCGGCCAGGGATAACAGGAGCACAGGGTGCAGACCACCAGGTTGTGGACGCTGGGGCTGTTTTCCAGCACCACCATGTGTTCCCCTTGCGCCGCTCCATAGCCGAGCTCTGCGATGGCCGCCGAGGCGTTGTTGAGCAGCCGTTCTTTATATGCCGGATCAATCCAAGCGCGAGCCACCACGCGAGCCCCGTTGCGCGGTCCAATCTTGTTTTCGTAAGCGTCTACCAGCGCATCCAGGGCGGCCCGATCTACCAAGCCCTTTTCTACCAGCAACGACTCCAGTGCCTTGGTCCGCAGCGCCGGATCGGAGGGAACGACCTGGTGGTCGTGATGATGGTCATGATCATGCGCGGGCATAAGTGGCAACAGCCATTGCAGCTTTCGGTCTCAACCGAGTTTCTGCTTAGGCATCCTCGATGGCGAATATCTTAACACTCAGCCATCGTTCTTCCAGCGGAATGGATCTTGAGGAAAAGGCAGGAGCGGTAGGTTCAAGGTCTTAATGCTTGTGCTTGAGATCTTTGCCCGAGTTGGTCAGTACTAATTTCCCCAGTTCGACCCCTCGCAATGCCAACATGCGATCCGCCACTTCTTGCAGTTCCTTGCTTCTGCCCTTCATGATGATCACTTCCAGACAGTAGTGATGATCGAGATGGACGTGGGTGGCGGCAAGAACCATGGCGCCCACCGAGTGCTGCGTCTCCGTGAGCTTCTCAGATAGATTGGGAACGTGGTGGTCGTACACCAGCGTCAACGTGCCGACGACAGGCTTGTTGGAATCAACCGTCTCGGATAGGAGCGCCTCGCGGATAAGATCGCGGAACGCCTCGGAACGGTTCTTGTACCCGCGCTTGGCGATCAAGCGGTCAAACTCGTTCAGAAGATCTTCTTCGAGCGAAACCCCGGTCCTGGCCAATTCTGACATTGTGCTTCCCCGCCCTGATTGTACCCACTGTTCCCGCCGCTACAGCTTGGCCGCGGCCAGATCGTCGTCTTTCGTCTCCCGGATAGAAAGCAATCCCAACAGGGTCAGCAGCGCAGCCGCAGAAAGGTAGTAGCCCACATATTGCAAGCCATACGTCTTGGCCAGCCAGGTAGCAATGTAGGGCGCCAGCGAAGCGCCCAGGATGCCGGCAAAGCTGAAGGCCAGCGAGCTGCCGGTGTAGCGCACGGGGGTTGGAAACAGCTCAGAAATCACCGTGCCCAGCGGCCCGTAAGTGATGCCCATCAAGCTGAGCCCCAAGGCCATCATCAGCGCCGCCCCAGTGGTGCCGGCGACGAACAGCGGGGCCAGCACCAGGCCGAAGATGGCGATCGCTACCGTAACAGCCAGCATCACCCGCCGCCGGCCTCGCTCCGCCAGCACTGCGGAGATGGGAATGAACAGGGCAAAGAAACAGATGCCGAATAGCTGAATCAACAGAAACTTCGCCCGGCTGTAGTGCAGCGCAGTGGTGCCCCACGAGAGGGCGAAGACCGTCATGAGGTAAAACAGGACGAACGTCGCCAGGCTCACCAGGATGCCCGCGACCAGCGCCCGGGGATAGTTACGAAACACCGCCAACATGGGCAACTTGACCTGCTCGCCGCGCTGCTGCGCTTCGCGGAAAACGGGCGTCTCGGTAATCGTGAGCCGCACATAGAGGCCGAGGAAAACCAGCACCGCACTGGCCAGGAAAGGAAGGCGCCAACCGAAGGCGAAGAACTGCTTGTCCGTGAGCCAGCGCGAGAGCAGAAGGAAGGTGCTGCCGGAGAGCAGGAAACCAGCGGGCGCGCCCAACTGGGGAAACATGCCGTACCACGCGCGCTTGTTTGGGGGCGCATTCTCAATGGCCAGCAGCACCGCCCCGCCCCACTCGCCTCCGAGACCCAACCCCTGGCCGAAGCGGCACAGCGCCAGAAGCAGCGGCGCGGCGAAGCCGATCGCTTTGTAGGTTGGCAGCGCTCCAATGGCGACGGTGGAGATCCCCATGGTCGAAAGGGCGATGACCAGCGTGGTCTTGCGGCCTATGCGATCACCAAAGTGACCGAAGAGCGCAGAGCCCACCGGACGGGCGAGAAACGCGATGCCAAAGGTGGCCAGCGACTCGAGCGTGGCCGACGCCGGGTCGGACGAGGGGAAAAACAACTTGGGAAAAACCAGGACGGCCGCGGTGGCGTAGATGTAAAAGTCGAAGAACTCAATGGTGGTGCCGATCAGGCTGGCGAATAGCACCTGGCGCGGCGTATTGACAGGCGTGCCTGTCCTGCTGTGAGTCGTGCTCATCCAAGCTCCGCTTCTTATATCATTCTCTATAGTTGAATACTATCGTGGAGGGGCCTTCGCATGAACCAAACCCAAGCCGTCTCGGCCGCAGCCGCTGGAAGCATTACCCTCGGTGGGGACCTCACCGTCAACCGCCTGGGCTATGGGGCCATGCGCATCACCGGCCAAGGGATCTGGGGCCCTCCCGCCGACAAGGCCGCGGCCCTGGCCACCTTGCGCCGTGCGGTCGAATTGGGCGTCAACTTCATTGACACCGCGGACTCCTATGGGCCCAACGTCTCTGAGGAGCTGATCGCCGAGGCCCTCTCCCCCTATCCGGCCGGTTTGGTGATTACCACCAAGGGTGGATGGGAGCGTTGTGGTCCCGCACAGTGGCTGCACAATGCCAGCCCCCAGCACCTTACCCAGGCAGTGGAAGGCAGCCTGCGGCGCTTGCGTCTCGAGCGCATCGATATATACCAGCTGCATATTCCCGATCCCGCGGTCTCCTACGATGCCTCCATGGAAACCCTGGCTGCGCTGCGCGCGCAGGGCAAGATTCGCCACGTTGCCCTCTCCAACGTGACCCAGGAACACATTGAGCGCGGGCGCAAGATCGTGCCCATCATTTCGGTACAGAACCGCTACAGCTTCGCGGACCGCGAATGGGATTATGTGGTCAAGTATTGCGAGCAGAACGGCATCGCCTTCCTGCCCTGGGCTCCTTTGGGGCAAAACCGTAAGGCGCTGGACGTGCTGGAGAAGGTTGCCAAGGAACTCGGCGCCAGCACACTGCAGACGGCGCTTGCGTGGCTGCTGAAGCGGTCTAAGATTATTTTGCCCATTCCGGGGACATCCTCCCCGGCGCATGTGGAGGAGAATATCGCCGCAGCTGGATTGGAATTGCCCGACGTTGCGTTTAAAGAGCTGTCCAACGTGACTCCGCCGCCAGTGAGCTATCGCGTGAGCTCGATTTCGCCGTCTTGAGAAGGAGCGGACAGATGAAGACCTATCGGATCGCCACCGTGCCCGGGGATGGCATTGGCAAGGAAGTTGTGCCCGCTGGGCAGCAGGTTCTGGAAGCGCTCGCCGGGGACGGTATTCGCTTTGAATTCGAAAACTTCGAGTGGGGTGGGGATTATTTTCGCCAGCATGGGAAGATGATGCCGGAGAACGGCCTCGATCCCCTGCGCACCAAGGATGCCATTTTATTCGGGTCCGCCGGCGACCCGCATATCCCCGACCACATCACGTTGTGGGGCCTGCGGTTGAAGATTTGCCAGGGGCTCGATCAATATGCCAACGTTCGCCCCACGCGCATTCTTCCTGGTATCGATGGACCGCTCAAGCGCTGCAGGACGGAAGATCTTAACTGGGTTATTGTGCGCGAGAACACCGAGGGGGAGTACTCGGGCGTGGGTGGCCGGGTTCATCAGGGCCATCCTATTGAGGCGGCCACGGATTTGTCGTTGATGACCCGGGCGGGCGTTGAGCGTATTCATCGATTTGCGTTTCGCCTGGCCCAGTCGCGTCCTCGCAAGTTGTTGACGGTGGTTACGAAAAGCAACGCTCAGCGGCACGCGATGGTGATGTGGGATGAGATTGCGGCGCAAATTGCCCGGGAATTTCCTGACGTCACCTGGGATAAAGAGCTGGTCGATGCGATGACCGCGCGCATGGTTAATCGTCCGGCTTCGCTGGATACTATCGTGGCCACGAATTTGCATGCGGATATCCTGAGCGACCTGGCCGCAGCGCTGGCTGGCAGCCTGGGGATTGCTCCGACGGCTAACATCAACCCCGAGCGTTTGTATCCGTCGATGTTCGAACCGATCCACGGTTCAGCGTTCGACATCATGGGCAAGGGTTGGGCTAACCCGGTGGGTACTTTCTGGTCGGTCGTGTTGCTGCTGGAACACCTGGGTGAGGTCGAGGCTGCGGCGCGGGTGATGAAGGCTATCGAACAGGTGACGGCGAACCCTTCGCTGCACACTCGTGATCTTGGGGGCACGGCTACCACGGCGCAGGTAACCGAAGCCGTCTGCTCGCAGATCACTGCGACTGCCAAGAGCCCCTTAACAGTCGCCTGATCGATGTGGCAAAAGCTGTTGATGGGGCTGCGCCCTGTCGTTTTCGGCCCAGGTACGCTGTGGCGAACCCGGGGCACCCGTCCTTTTCCTACGCCGCTTCTTAGTCCTCTAGCTGCCCTAGCCCTCTGCTAGTCCTGTGCGTATTTGGGCGTGCCCTGGGGTTGACTATCACATCTTGACAATCAAGATGACGGAGGACTACCGTTGCGTGCATGGATACGTGGCGCCAATTGGTGCGCGGTCTCAGCGCACTGCTCCATAGACATGCCGCCGATAAGGATGTTGCCGACGAGGTGGAACACTACCTGGAAGAGGCCACCGCCGCATGGATAACCCGCGGACTCTCTCCCCTGGATGCGCGGAGAGCCGCACGCCTGGAGCTAGGTAGCCCGAGTGCCGCTCGCGACCAAATGCGCTCCTTTGGGTGGGAGCATACGATCCAAACCCTGCTCGCCGACCTGCATTATGCCGCGCGTCAACTTCTGCGCAATCCTGGCTTTGCGGTGGTCGCCACACTCACCGTGGCGCTGGGGATCGGGGCAGCCACGGCCATTTTCAGTGCGGTGAACCCTATCTTGTTCAAGCCGCTCCCGTATCCGCATGCGGGCCGGCTGATGTTGATCTGGGAGATGCGCAGCGATGGCTCTCAGCGACCGGTCACGTTCGGTACCTTTCACGGGCTGCAAGAACGGAGCCGCTCCTTCGACGCCATGGCAGTGATGAAGCCGTGGCAACCGGCGATGATCGGAACCGGCCAGCCGGAACGATTCGAGGGCCAGCGTGTCAGCGCTGACTACTTCCGTGCTTTGGGCATATCGCCCGCGTTGGGACGCGACTTTCAAGCAGCCGACGACCAGTTCCACGGTCCCAACGTGGTGGTCCTTAGCGACCGCTTATGGCGGCTGCGCTTCGCCGCGGACCGCACTATTGTTGGCCAACAAATCAAACTGGATGACAACCTCTTCACCGTGATCGGCGTGATGCGCAGCTCGTTCGAAAATGTGCTGGCCCCTGCCGCGGAGCTCTGGGCGCCCTTGCAATACGACCCGTCGCTTCCCGCGAACGGTAGGGAGTGGGGTCACGATTTACGAATGGTGGGCCAGCTGCGTCCGGGGGTCAGCGGGAATCAAGCCAGAAACGAACTCGGTGGAATCCTTCGCCCCCTGACGCACACGTATGCGAATGGGTATGACAGCTCGGGTGGTCCCCCGGACGGGATGGTCGTCAATCGGCTCCAGGACGACATCACCCGCGCCGTCAAGCCGGCTCTGCTGGCGATCCTCGGGGCGGTTGGACTGGTGCTCCTGATCGTGTGTGTGAATGTGACGAATCTCTTGCTCGCACTCGGCGCGCGGCGGCGCAGTGAGTTCGCCATGCGCGCCGCACTGGGCGCCGGGCGGAGGCGCATGATTCGTCAAGTGCTCACGGAAAGCCTGCTTCTGTCCACGATAGGCGGCGCCTTCGGGCTGGGCGTCGCGGTGGTTGGTGTGCGTGGATTGGTGGCGCTCAGTCCTCCGGGGTTGCCGCGCGTCGGAGCCATTCACATCGATAGTGCAGTCTTCGCCTTCGGGCTGCTCATGACTACAGCGATTGGCCTGATCGTCGGGCTTCTGCCGGCGCTACAAGCATCGCGTAGCGACCCGCAGAGCGGCCTGCAACAAAGCTCACGGACCAGTACCGGCGGGCGTCAATCAACGCGCCGTGCGCTGGCGGTCTCGGAGATCGCCCTCGCCCTGGTGTTATTGGTGACGGCTGGATTGGTGTTGCGCAGTCTGCAAACTCTGTTTGCCATCGATCCGGGCTTCGATGCATCACACCTGGTCACCATGCAGGTGCAAGAGTACGGCCACCGGTACGACACCGACAGCGCGCGCACCGGCTTTCTAACCCAAGCCCTGGCAGCAGTGGCCCAGGTGGGTGGAGTCAGTTCCGCAGCATTCACCAGTCAATTGCCTTTGAGTGGCGACTTTGATGTATACGGAGTGGAGTTCGAGTCGCATACCGCGACTGCCGAAGGCGCGCTTCGCTATGCGGTGAGCCCAGGCTACTTCGAAACCACGCGTATTCCGCTCTTGCGTGGCCGCACGTTCGACGAACGCGACACCGCGAACGCACCCGGGGTGGTTCTGATCAGCAAATCTCTTGCGCAAAGTAAATTTCCCCATCAGGATCCAATTGGTCAACGGGTCCGCGTCGGCCCCAATACCGGACACCGGGAGCTCCCCTGGGACACGATCGTCGGCGTCGTGGGCAATGTGAAGCAGGCGTCCCTGGCGGTGAGCCAGGAGGATGCGTTCTATATCCCGACAACGCAATGGCCTTTGGTGGATGCCGTCGCTGGTGGTGCGCACGCATGGCAATGCAGCAACACTTGTACCAGTAATCAAGAATGCCATCTGGTCGGTGGACAAGGATCAACCGATCGCGCGTGTGGCGACTATGGCTTCGCTGCTAACCGCCTCGGAGGCCGACCGGCGTTTTGCATTGACCCTGTTTGAAACCTTTGGCATCCTGGCGCTCGTGCTGGCCGCCGTCGGGATATACGGTGTCTTATCCGGCGGTGTCAACGAGCGAATGCGCGAAATAGGCGTTCGCGCGGCACTGGGCGCGTCCCGCCGTAACATTCTTTTATTAGTGATTCGCCAGGGAATGACGCTCACCGGAATCGGTATCTTGATTGGACTGTTGGGCGCGGTGGTTGCCAGCCAAGTCATCGTTTCCCTGCTCTACGGCGTGTCGCGGTTCGACCCAATCACTTATCTCTTCGTGATCGCGCTGCTCACGGGTGTGTCGGGCATCGCATGCTGGGTGCCGGCATGGCGTGCGGCACAGGTTGATCCATCGAACACCTTGAGGGCGGAATAGCAACGGCCATTGAAGCCTGAGAACTTTAGGCAGCGCATATACCCTAGCAGAACCCAGTAGGAGCTGGAGTCAGAGGGAAAGAGCAGTGGTAATCCCTGTCCAGTTCCTAGTGGGTTGTACTAGGGTACAGGCTTCGCCGAGAATCGCTTTCATTGGGTCAAGGTCACCGGGATGGTCAGGGTCTGAACATTGGCCGGCGACGTAGCGGTGATCAGCGCATTGTAGCTTCCAACCGAACTGGTGTTTGTGGTGGTGCCTCCACTGCCTGCGGCGCAACCGATGGATATGCTGACCAGGAAGACCGTCGCCAGAATACACATTCCTAAAGTGCGTTGCAGTCTGCGCCGCTGCCACAAGAGGCAGATGCCCAATACGCCGCCAGGCAATACGAAGAAGCCTGCCAGGTAACGGTTATCGCTCGGCGCCGGTGCAAGCGCGCTCGAGGCTGCGGGCAGCCCAATCGTAAGCGTGGTCGATTGGGCTACGCTGGTGGCATTGCCGGTGATGGTCGCCGGACTAAAGGAGCAGGTGGATCCGGCAGGAAGGCCGGTGCACTTGAAGGTAACCACTCCCGTAAAGCCGTCTGAGGAGAACACGGAGAGGGTCACAGGCATGCTCTGACCGGCACTCAGCGATAACAACGTGGGATTTGCCGAAATGGAGAAGTTGAGACCTCCGCTGACACTCTGCAACAATGCCGTCGAAGTGCTGCCCAGGTTGTTTACATCGCCCGAGTAAACAGCCGTAAGGGTGTGCGGCCCATTGGATAGTTGGACCGAATAGGTAGCCAGGCCGGTCGCGTTGATGGTGACGGATGCCAATGAGGTCGAGCCATCCAGAAACTGGACGCTGCCGGTAGCCGTGCCACCATCAATGGAGCTCACTATAGCCGATAACGTAATTGAACCGGCCGTGGTCGCGTTGATGGCGGTCAATGTCGTCGTGGTGGTGGCCTGGTTTACCAGCAGTGTCGTCTTGCCGGTTTCCACAGTGGTGGATCCGGTGGGCAAGAAGCTTACCGAAAGCGTCTGCGGACCTGCCCCGAGCACCCTGCCGGCAGGCGGGGTGTAGGTGAAAGTTCCCGGAATGGTTGAACTCGCATCCAACTGCGCGGCGGTAAGCGGAGTTCCATAGACAATTGCGGCCGGAGTCGGCCACGTGATGTTCGAACTCGTTCCTGTGCCTGCCGCCGCCGTGATAGTCAAAGTTCCATCATTCAACGTCGCGCTGTAATTGCTCAGTCGATTGTTAGGATCGGCAAGCACGGGCGTAATCGCATCCGCACCAGTGCTATACACGCCGGCAGCCGTGGTGGCCGTGGCTTGCGAGACGTAGGTCGCGGTGATTCCGTCGCCATTGACCACGCCGGTGAGGGTTCCCGTGAACGTGGGGTTTGCCGCGCCTGCTGCCCTGCTGGCGGGCAGCGCGGTGACCACCAGTGGCGCTTGCTTGACCACCAGCGTGGAGCCCACATACTGCGCCGCATAATTGCTATCGCCACTGTAGTTGAAGTTCACGGAGTGGGTGGTCGCAGCGAGGCTGGCCGATGCGGTGAAGCTTGCCGTTGCGCCGCTGAGCGACGCGGTCTGCGACGCCAAGTTGTCGATCACCATGTTCACGCTTCCGGTGGGAGCAGCAAATCCTGTGCCGCTCAACCCGGCGAGGCCCAGGGTGATGGG
This sequence comes from uncultured Acidobacteriaceae bacterium, assembly GCA_963844785.1. Classification (GTDB taxonomy): domain Bacteria; phylum Acidobacteriota; class Terriglobia; order Terriglobales; family Acidobacteriaceae; genus PALSA-350. The sequence goes on from CAWJPV010000021.1 coordinate 66,704, forward strand.
AATTGCTGTTCCGTAGGTTCCGGCTACCGGCGCGCCGGCAACTCCGAGCGTAGCGGTCGCTTTTTGTACCGCCAGGGACACGGTCGCCGAGGCCGCGGCGTAGCTCGAACTCGCCGCCAGGTGAATGGCGATCGAATGCGAACCTCCACTCAATAAGCCGACAGGAACCTGGTATTGACTGCTGCCGAGCGAAGTGACCGTCAGGCTTTGCGTGCCATCCAGTTGCGCCGTAAAGGATGCCATCGGAATCGGACTGGTCGGAGTGGGCGTCAGGGAGAAGTTCACCGTCGCCACCTGGCCGTAGGTATAGGAATAGCCCGGTGCGGGAGTCGAGACGATGGATTCACTCGTGTTCGGCTGGCTGCTCTGCTGGTCTACTGTCGTGGTAACCGAGGCGGCGGGCAGTGTTTGCGAACCTATCACCGCGCTGGCGCTCACCACTTCCGCAACCTGGCCGCTACTGTTGAAGGTGAGGTTAGCCGCCGGATAGATGGCCGTCAGGCTCACTCCCCCGCTGGCGGAGGCGGCAATGGTTGCAAAGCTGCACGTGTATACCGTGGAGGCAGTGGCGCACGTGGCCGCGGCGCCGGTACTGGATTCTGTGATCACTACCGCACCCGCAGGTAAGGTGAGCGCAATGGTTACAGAAGACTCGTCACTGCTGGTGCGGTTGTTCACCAGGGCGGTATAGGTCACCTCTGTGGTGTTGCCGGAGCTGCCGTGATCGGTACTGCTCGACGCTGCAATGACCGTCGAAGGATTCTGCGCCATCGTGAACGAGGGAGTGGTAATAGGCGTTCCCCCGCTCAGCGGGAATTGGATACCCGCTAGCAATTGCTGCTTCAACGCGCTGACCGGCGTCGCATCGTAGGTCGAATCCAGCAGCGCGTAACGATCTTCACCGTTCAGGGCCCAATAGGTCCAGTTCAGGTTGGGGTTGGCGTTGAGAAATTGCACCAAGCTGGAAAACCACTGGCCTTCAGAGCCAGGTGCCGTGGCTTGAATATCCGCATCATCGTTGAGGGTGCCGAACTCACCTACCCAGACCGGCGCCGTTCCGTTCAAGCTGATGTAAGCCCAATACGAGGTCCAGGTGCTTACCATGCTGTCGTAGCTGGTGCTGCCGTTAAACCAGGCTTGCGACGATTCCGCTGGACCATAGTCGTGCGCGGAGTAGACCAGCTGGTTGGCGACGTTCAATTGCACTGGATAGCTTTGTACCCCCTGCAGATTGCCGCCCCAGAAATAGTAATTGTTGTTGAACTCATCCGTGCCTTCAACAAAAACCAGCAGCTTGGGATTGATGGTGAGCACGGCATTACCGGCGCGCTCCGCTGCCAGCTGCCAATCGTTGGTGAGGGTGCCACAACCCCAACAAGAGCCACCGCTGGCGGCATTGTGGGGTTCATTGCGCAGATCCACGCCAATCACGTTGGTGTTGTTCTGGTAGCGGGTTACCAGGGTCTGCCAATCGCTGATCCAGGAGGTTTCAGGATAGGCATCGGTATACCACAGACCACTGGCCTCGGCGCTGTTGCCCGCCTCTGAACGATGGTTATCGAGAATGATCCGGAGCCCGATGGTTTGCGCATAGTCGATGATCGCGTCCATGATCTGGAGCGAGTTCAAACCCTGCAGGTCGGTGTTGATCGGTCCGCCGGCGTTGCTAAAGCTGACATACGAGGGGACAATCGGCGTCTCCACCATCTGGTTGGAGAAAGGCAGACGCACGGTGTTGTATCCGTTTGCCTGAATGGTCTGCAGGATGGTCTTGTAGTCCTGGCTGTTGAGACCATGGGCTACCTCGTCAGTGGTTTCGAAGCCATACCAGTTGATGCCCGCAATGCGTACCTGCTGGTTGTTGGTGTCAAGTATCTTGCTTCCACTGGTATGCCAGTAACCCGCTCCTGGCGCGGCGGCCAGGCACGGGGTGGCTGACAGTACTCCCAAGGCGAATACGACCCAGAACTTACTGCTTTTCGCGAGCTCTCGAAACATAAGATCTTTCTCCGTCGCGCCCGGGGCCGCGCCTGCATTCTGCTTAAGGCAGTTACCGAAAAATAAAGCTTCCGTCTGTTACGGGACGATCAGCGGTCGAATCGCGCGTTCATCAAAGAGGCCGGTGGGGCCGCCCTCCACGTCTACCTGCGGACGCTGCATATATTTCACGGCAAAACCAGCGGTCCGGTCCTGGTAGTCATGCGCGTTATTGACCCCGACAAAACCGCCTATGTCCCAGTGCTCGTCGAGGCGGTAGGCCATATTCATATCGAGGTTGTAGTTCGCGCCCATGTTGGCTTGAGCGGTGGGGGCGGTGTCGGTTGCAATCAAGGATCCGGGAAGGGCCGTGCCTTCGTGGAAGCTCTGCACCCCAAGGCTCCCCTTGATGGTGTATACAAAGCGATCGATGGGACGGCTTTGCCAGGTGAACGGAGCGTTTAGCAACAGATACGAATCGGGGCTGAAGTATCCACCCTGGCCGATGGTGAAGTAGCGCTGGTTCTGCGCATAGTGGAGGCCGGTCATGTTGGCGCCCATCTTCAGCACTCCATATTCGTTGCTGTAAACGGTCCAATAGGCTCCGGTCGACCCGGTGATGCGATTGTTGTTGTTCACGTTGACGCCGGTCAGCTGGGCTGCTCCACCTTGCACATAAAATCCGGTTTGCGCCGAGCCCAGCGAGAGGTTACCCTCCGCGCCTGTGGCCACTACGCCTCCCCAAATTTGGCCGGTCAAGGGATCCTTCTCGCCGGCATAGGAGAGCATGGTCTCCTTTACCTGGTCGCGATAGACGCGGAAGCTGAAGGGGAGGCTGGAAGGATGCACGCTAAGGCTACCCAGGATGTGGGAGACATAGAAGGAATAGGGCGTGAATCCTACGCTGGCGTCAACCAACCTGGTGGCCAACTGCATTTCCCCGCCGACGCCTGACTGGAACTGGTCCTGGCCGATGAGGGCGGCGCCCGATGCGCCATAGCCATAGTTCGATGTGCCGTCCGAAGCTCCAGCCGAGAGCAGCACGGGAAGAGCGCGCACGGTGAGACGAGCGTTTTCTCCCAACACTGCACTTGATTCGAAATCGGCTTCCAGGCGGGTCAACTGATCGAAGCCCGGGGTGCCGCTGCGGCTGCCAAGCGTCGTGCCGCCTCCCATCCAGGCACTGTAGCGGCTGGCTAACCCCTCCAGCTCGGTCTGGGCCTGTTGTCCCGGTCCAAGCAGCACCGCATGGGTGCCGGACGCGGCCGGATTGGAAGACGAACTGAGCGCACTCGCGGGCGCGAACTCGTCCCCTCCATCGGTCGACGGATGAGGATCGAAGCTGGCATTGGTTAGATAAGCCTGTCCCGCCCCTGGTGAGGAAACCAAACGCGCAGACCTTTGCCTTTGCGGGATCTCCACCGGCTCGGGTGCAGGCGCATCGCTCAACCGGGACCGCCCATCTGCTTCCAGAACTCTGCGGAGGCTCATAGGAGATGGGTTGTGTCTGCGGCGAGGGCGGCGCCTTGCGCACCAGCCAGGGACTGGCTTGCTCGTTGGAATCAGTGGTCGTGGTCTCGCTCGCCGAGTGCTGGATGATAGGGAGAGAGGAGATGGCATCCTGCAGCGATTCGGGCTGGGACGCCAGGGGTACAGGCGCCGGCTGAACGTCGGCCGCATTCTTGGGAGCGAGCATCTTGGCCAGCGCATCGCTGGCCGTGGTCGCGGTGGCGGATGGCGCGCCTACGCCCGTCAGCTGGGCGGACAACTTGACTTGCGAAGTATTGGCCACCACCTTGCGCCAGTAGATCTCGGCTTTATGGGTGTCACCCATGCCCTCTTCAAACTGGGCCGCGGCGGTGAGCAATTGGGGATCGTTAGGAAATGCTTCCAGTCCGTCCGTCAGCCATTGCCGGCCGGCTTCCTTTTGATGGGCAGCAGAAGCAGCAGCGATCGCCCCCGCGTAGTCCACTGCCGTTGCGCTGCTCCAATTGATCTCCTGGTAAAGGGCAAAGGCACGCTTACCTTCATTGTTACGAATATAGGTTCCCGCCATGGCGCGGCGAATGTCTCCATTCGCGGGATAAGCCTGGGAAGCCATTTCCAGAATGGCCATGGCTTGTTTGCTGTTTCCGCTCTTCTCTTCCTTGTCTGCCTTACGCACGCTCCAGGCGGCCCAGATGTCGCTGGTCTGCTGCTTTTGTCCGGCAGACAGATCGGTGCGCCGGCCCATCTGAGACAGGGTCGTCGCCAGCTGGCTCTCGTCTCCCGCGCTCAGCAACAGCCAGGCATACTGGGCTTCGACGGCATAGGGAGCTTCGTTGGTTCCCGGCCGGTAACGCGTCATCACCCGCCCCATGGTCTCGACTGCCAGCTGATTGTGCCCCGTGGCCCCATAGACCGAGGCCACGGTCTGCAGGAATCCTGGATCCTGCTGCAGCTTCTCCGCCACTTCCAGCGGCAGTTGCTGAATCTGGGTCAACGCTGCTTCATCCTGCTTTGCCTGGTGAAGTGCGGAGATCAATCCATTCCAGGCATCGCTGTCGCCGGGCGAACGGCGGAGAATCTTTACGTAGCTCTTGTATGCGTTCTCCGCATTGCCTTCGTCCAGCAACAGGGATGCTGTCTGTACCTCGATGGCGTTGGACTTTTTAGCATCGTCCTGGGTGTCACTGCGCGCTTGCGCAAGCAGGTTGGACGCGGTGCTGTAGTGCCCCATCGCCTGATGGCAGGCGGCCAGCATGATCACGAAGTCCACGTCACGGGTTGCGGTTTGGTAGACCGCCGCAGGCATACGATCGGCAGCGGTCAACGCCATCTGGTCACGGCCGGCCTGGTGCTCATCGCGCACCAACAGCTTCCATGCCTCCACGTTGTCAGGGGCAACGCGAATCACGTCAAAGGCCATGCGCGCCGAGGCCCGCGGGTTGCTAGATGCCAGCAGTTCCGCGCAGCGAACCTGGGCTTCGGTGCGCTTTTCCGGCAGCGAAACCTGCTCCAGCTCGGTCATCAGGCGGCGCGCCTCGACCTCATTGCCTACATTCATCTGGGCTGCCGCCATCACCGCCATGTAGTCCGCATCGGTCTCGAGCTTGGCCCTGGTGTCGGGCGAAATGTAGGGCTGGTCGGCAATGACCTCTTTGCTTCTATCGGATTGCACCAGCGCGTCGAACCAGGCGGTCCAACCCTGGGGCCGGTCCTCCTGCATTCTGACTGCCTGCTCGAAGAGGGGGAGAGCTTTCTGGGGTTGATTTTGCAGCATCCATACCCCGGCTTCGCCTTGCAGCGCTTCAGCAGCGCCAGGCTTGAGCGTGTGCGCTTGTTCGAAGGCGCTCATCGCGTGAGTAACATCGTTCTCGGCGAGCGCGTGGTTGCCCGCCTGCATGGCCTTCCAGTAGCGCGCTTCGGTCAGAGCCGCGGTCAACTCCGGCGCGTCAAAGCCGGCCTGCTGGGCCTGCTCAAAATGGTCCGCCGCCGCGGCGAAGTTCTGTTGCTGCATGTTGACGTAGCCCAATCCGGCGAGCGCTTTGCCGCGTTGCCCGGGAATGGAGAGCAGGGGTACAAAGAGCTGCTGGGCCTGCGTCAGATCGCCCTTATGGAGCGCGGCGTAGGCTTCTCCCTGTTCCGACTGGCCGGGCACCGGCGCGTGGCTGGTGTGCTCCGCCTGGGCGGTATGTAACTTGGCCTCTAACTGATCGTCGGGATAGCGCGACAGATATTCCTTCGCGGTCTCCGCGGCGGGCCCATTCACGTCCCACAAAATTGCCTGGCGCCAGGCGCGTTTGGCCTGCTCGGTTTGATCCGCGGTTCCGCGAACGCTGGCCAGCAGATGAATTCCTTCTACCCTGGTTTTCGGGTCGTAGGTCAGCACTCTGCCCAGCGCCAATTGATAACCGGGATTGGCAGGATATTCTTTGGCCAGGCCGCGCAGCCCGGTGATGGCCTGGGGCAATTCAGCAGGAACCGCAGCTTCTGTCTCGTAGTAAGAGACGGCCCACATTCCAGAGGGCTCAGTGCCGTGGAAGGCTTTGCGGTAGAGCTCCAGCGACTCCTGGTAACGATGCTGCGAGGCTAACTTTGCCGCAGCTTCAAAATCAGAAGTGTTCCCCGGCCGGGCGCTCGCGGAAGGGATTTGCGCGATCCTGGCATCGCCTGGCTTGGCCTTGCGCAGTAGCGCCAGGTAGTGATTGGCCAGCGTGGTGTCGCCATTGCTCTGATAAAAGGTGGCCAACGCGGCGAGGGCATCGGTTTGGTCGGGATTGAGCAGCAGAACCTGTTGCCACGCGGCAGCCGCGAGATCATGCCTTCCCTGCCCATCCAATGTGCGCGCACGCTGGATGAGGACCTCGGTGGCGCTCTGCTCCGCCCTTATGGGGAGTGCTGCGACGCCGGCGGTTAGCAACAGAAGCCCGAGAGCTATTTCCGATTTCCTGAACATGTCCCCTCCATCTGCCCGCACGAAGGCGGGATGGTATTGCGACCGCAACCTCAGGTTGCGGACTTAAATGCACGCGTCGGTCTTGAGCGGCGCTAGGCGCCGCTCAAGTGCCGTTTGGGGGAGGGATTGGGGGAGGATCCAAGTTCAGCCGCTCGCTAATTCGCCCCGCGAGCCAGCGCTGGACGTAAATCGCCAGCAGCGCCAGAACCACACTGAGCAGCAGAAGCAGGATGAACAAATGATTGGGTAGCCAATAACTAAAGGCGCGATACCACGGCAGGTCTCCGGAACCATAGGACGCCGTAGAAAGCGGATAGCTGATGAAGTTGCCTGCACTCCACAAGCTCACCGTGTTATCGATGCCGTCGCGAGGCATGGTGGTCAGCAATGCGGAAGCCAATCCAGGGAGCGCTGCGCGATCGCGGCCGGCAATCACCACCAGGCTTCGGCTGGCGGCAAAGGGAGACGTGATCCCCTCCAACAGCCCGTCGGGTGCAATGGTCGCCGACCCGTTGAGGGCCCGCCAGGCGCCCCCATTACGCCGCAGCAGCCAATCCGGCATGAGCGCCCAGCGAGCGCGCCGGCTCAGGTTGAAAGATTGATCAACATAATAGGTCAGAGGTAGATGGCTGGTGATCTCTGGAGTATTCGCCAGATCGCGGAAGGTTCCCAAGACCAACAGATCCTTGTCTCCCAGGCTCGCGGCATCGGCGGACGTTGCTACCTGCACCTGGAATGCCGGGTAGCCGGTTTGGGCGCCAAAATATCCCATCAGATCCAGGTACAAGCCCATGACCTCGCGGCCCGCAGCCGGAGGCAGAAGCACAGCGGTCTCGCTCAGGTCAGCCAGCCGGGTGAAGGGAAAGCCGGCCTTGGCGAAGAGCCGCAGATTGGGCAGTTGGGTGTAGTGCACGGCCCGGCCAAGGTCCAGGTAAGAAGAACCCAGGATCTGCGCCGTGGACTGTCCGCCATCGGGTGCGCATGCCTGGGCGCCCGATGGAACAAAATAGAACTGCAACTGTAGCGTATTCGCGTAAACAGCAGCGGGCACGTCAGTCAGCGGAATATCTCCGCGGTGGGTCTCCGGCGTAGCCAGCAAGGGCATGCTGCCCGCCAGCACTCCATTCAGGCTGGCGGCGATGTTGGAGGACTTGGCCAGCTCCTGCTTGGAATCCGCCGAGTACTCCAGATGGAGGTATATGCTCTGCTGGACGCCAAAGTTGAAATCCGGCGCCAGGTGCATGTAGACGTCCACCGGCTTTTGCCCGGTCGTGCTGCGCTCCCCATGGCCCACCAGCTTGTCCAGGCTCACGCGATTGGTGTGAATCCAGCGCGGGGCGTCATTGGGAGTTCGCGTTACCAGCGAAACCGCCTGGGTGAGTTGCACCGAGCTGCCTGTCAGTTTGAGTTGTCCACTGGCAAGCTCCTGCACTATGGCCAGGAGATCGTCACTGGTCTCGCCATGAATCACGAGCACTTTCGCCAGGCGGTCGCGGGGATTGGCCTCGATCGACACCGAGGCATGCCCGGGCTCGACCGCAATGCCTTCCATTTGATCTGAGCCCAGCAACAGGAGAATGGCGTTGGCCGCCGGCAGCTCGCCCAGCTGGGTGTAATAGCGGATGCCGCTGTCATCGGCGAGCGAGCCGAACCATGAAGCGAGCACGCCAGCCCCCTGCAGGGTGATGCTGTCCGGCGCATGAGCAAAGACAAGCGGCAACACTACCGGCGTGTTGGCCAGGTGTTCGAGGAACGGCTGGGGCAAGGCAGCCAGTTCGCTGGCCAGGGCCAGAGGCTGTGCATCAAGGGTTACTTCGCTTGCGCGATCGATATGGAACCATGGCGATTTCTTTTCCACGGCAACGCTGCACGCCGCATTGCCTTGACCGGCAAGCTGGATGCTTAGTTCGTTCCTGGCCATGAGCAGCTCGGGGGGAAGGGGCACGGAAAGCTCTCCCGCGCCCGCATCCCGCTCTTCCGCGGTAGGCGTAACCGAGGCCAGAATCGAGTCATTCAGGCGAACATCGGCGTAGGTGTATTCGTCGGTTGCGTTCCTGGGAATCTGGTATTTCAGATGTAGCTTGCCGCCCCGGATAAGCCAGCTTTCCGGAGTAGCGAACTTGAGAATTTCCCGGCTGCCCGGCTGCTCCAACAAGAATGTCTCGCGCTCCTTGGCCAGTGAACCCAGGGTGAACGACCGCTGGATGGTCTGCGCAGGGACCGCTTTGGGGGCAAGTGTCGTACTGGCGTTGGCACGCCAAAAGGCCAACCCGAGCACCGCCAGCACGATGGAGGTAATGACCGCTACGCGCACCGGTTTGAACGACCGGCTGGAAGCGTTCGAGATGCTGCCCGGTGCCATGACCAGCAGCTTCCAGTAGCCTGTAGCCGAAGAGCCCAGCATGCTGCAGAAACTGCGCAAAACATGGTCCTTGGTGTAGCTATCGTCCCATGCAATCCAACGGTCGGCGCGGGAGTAGAGCACCCGGGTGAGCAACTGCTGTTGAGAGAGGGACAGTTGCGCATACTGGATGCGCGAGCGGCCTCGGCTGGTACCGACTACCTTGCCCCGCAACCGCTCTGCTGCCTCCTCTTCCGGAAACTCGATGCTCACTTCCTCGCCTGATACCAACGACGCTCCCACTTGCGCCGCCAGTCCGCTCGTAGAGAGGTCGGTCGTAGTGCCCTCGACGGCCTCACCACGTACCTGCAGAATCACCGGAACCGCACAGGGAACGCGCACCGCGTGCCGCCTTTGCCGCTCCTCGGCGCAAACCGCCAAAGCCACCCCGAGAATGACCACGTTGAAGAGTACCCAAAATACGTTCATGGCGATGGTTCCGGTGTGCCCGCGATCCCAATAGAGGTAACGCGGAATCGCCATTCCCAGGCCGGCCACATTCAGCCCCAGCAAAAAGAGAAACGGAAGCGACAGTCTGAGGCTGAAGTACCCGTTTTCCTGCGCACCACCCTTGTCGGTGACATTGAAGTTGCCACTCTTGGGGCTGATCAGGGCAAAGAGGGTGGGCAGCAGGATGTAAGGCGATAAAACGGTCTCGTAAATCTCGTTCCAGAAAGAGAAGCGCTTGCTGCCCTGGATACGCGAGTTCGCGATGGTGGAAAGAGCCAAGTGCGGGCCGGCAAAGGCCAGAATGGCCAGCCAATATCCGGGAACATTGGAGAGGCCGAAGTACAGGTACAGCAGGGGCGCGGTGAGGAAGACCAGGCGCGGCAGTGCATAGAGAAAATGCAGGGTTGCATTGAAGTAGCAAAGGCGCTGAGAAAGGGTCAGCCCTCGTGCAAAGAGCGGGTTGTCAATGCGCAGGATCTGTACCATTCCGCGGGCCCAGCGGACGCGCTGCTTGACGTGCCGGACGAGGGTTTCCGTAGCCAGGCCTGCAGCCTGGGGCAGGTTGATATAGGCAGTGTTCCACCCTGCCTTCTGCAGGCGCAGCGAGGTGTGCGCATCTTCTGTAACCGTCTCGTGGGCAATTCCCCCAACCTCGTCCAGGCTGGAACGGCGAAGCACCGCACAGGATCCACAGAAGAAGGTGGCATTCCACAGGTCATTGGCGTCCTGCACTATGCCGTAGAAGAGGCTGCCCTCATTGGGAACTTTGCGGAACTTGTTCAGGTTCCGCTCAAAGGGATCGGGGGAGTAAAAGTGATGCGGAGTCTGCAACATGGCCAGCTTGGTATCGCGCAGAAACCAACCGATGGAGATCTGCAGGAAGGAGCGGGTGGGAATGTGGTCGCAATCGAAGATGGTGACGAACTCGCCCTTGCATTGGCGGAGTGCGTTATTTAAATTTCCGGCCTTGGCGTGGGAGTGGTCGGCGCGCGCGATGTAGCCCACGCCTGCCTGCCTGGCGAATTCCTTGAACTCACTGCGGCCACCATCGTCGAGCACGACCACGTTGAGCTTGTCGGCCGGCCAATCCATCTGCTGAGCGGCCAAGACGGTGTAGCGGACTACGTCGAGCGATTCATTAAAGGTGGGGATGAGCACGTCGACTGCCGGCCAGCTCTCAGGATCATCGGGCATCAACAAGGGAGGGCGCTTGAGGGGTGCGATGGTCTGAAAGAAGCCCAGCACCAGGATGAGAAAGGTGTAGAACTCCGCTCCCACGAGGACCAGCATCAATACCGCCGCAAGCACGCTTACGTGGGCCCAGGGGCGATGCAGATAGTCCCATAGCGTGGCCGAACGCCAATAGCCGTAGCGCGTGGTAGCGCAAAGGCAGAGCAGGACCAGTAGGACCGTGGCCGCTGGTCCACGCTTGCTGCGGTCGATCAGGAACGCCGCGACCACTACCAATACTCCGAAGAAAGCCTGCTGCTGCCACGTCATGGGAATGAGCGCGACAAACGCCAGCACGGCAACGATGAGGGGCAGAAAGAGCCAGGGGGAAAGCCGGTCGGTCCCTGAAGCGCGAACGCCTTTTTGGAGGCCGTTTTTCATGCGATCTCTACCCTCTCGGCGGAAGCTTCGCGGGGCTTCGCGATGTGTCCTTCCAACCACGCGACCAACTGGGCGAAGTCTTTGACCACTGGGGCTTGCGGTGCATGATCAAGTACCGTCATGCCCAGCGACAAAGCCTCGGGGATATACTCCGACTCGCGCACGGCCACCGGCGCGAGCCGATCCCCAAGAAGTTTTTCCAGATAGGTACGAATTTCGCGATGCATCGGGCGGCCCTCGTCGAAGCGGTTGAGCACAAACAAACTCCGTCTGCCTGGTCCTTCTTCCAACATGGCGGCGAGTTCTTCCGCACGCGCGATGGTGGCGATGGACTGGACATCGGGAACCAGGGGAACAATCACCTGGCTCACCCGATCCAGTGCACCTGGCGCGGGCCGTTCGTTGAAAGTAGGAAGATCAAGCAGTGTCAGGGGTGACTCCGCTTGCAGTTGTTCCAGCCAGGCAGCGGTCGGTGAATTCGGCTGCTCATTGCCAGGGGCAGCGACCAAAGTCATCTGGTAGCCTGCGCGCCGCGCATTGGGATAGACAGTTTGCAAACCGCCGGCGCCCTGGCGCTCCAGGCTGAAGAAGTAAGGAATGATGCCATCTCGGCACCGGTCTGCCAGCAGAACATTACCCAAGCGAGAGGACAGGACCCGGGCCACGGTCGCACATAAGGTCGTCTTGCCCACGCCCCCGGCGCAGGAAGCAAAAGCCAACGCAGTGCCGGAGCCAGGCGCCAGGCGCGGCTGCGGGGAGGCGACGCGCAACCTGTCATTGACCTCAAACGCGGAGTCCAGTGCCCGCCGTGGGATGCTGCTGTTCGCGACCGGCACGGACGCGACTGCTTCCGCAACCATCGCGGGTGCGTTCTTCCCTTCAGTGCTCTCGGCTGCCTTGGGCGCGGCAAAGGTGCGATACCGCATAGCGCCAATGTTGGCTTTATCGAACAAAGCAAGCACGTCTTTGTCAGGACCCGACGATCGCGAATTAGTCAAGACACACCTCCAGCATCTCTGCTGTTCAGCAAAGCCGGCGAGGTCAGATCCAAGGAAAAGGATCACGCCGTGCGGACTGCGCATTCCGCGGAACTACGCAGCATTTTCAGGGGAGGGTCGGATGAAACTGTTCAGTTAGCTGCCCGGTTATCCGGCGCAGAAGTCACAGTGCGTGGTCAAACTGAACGCATTGAGACAATACCTGAACAGCAGAGGGCCCAACAGCGTATGGGGAAGGCGTAGAAAATTACGAGTCCAAGGAAGCTTATCTTTTGTCTTTTCCTTTCCTGGTTACGGAACCAGGAGGTCATTTAGGGGGGTGAATGAAGAGTAGCCTACCATGGGTTTGTTCGCGGAACAATCAAAACTGGGGCGATTCGATGCTTTTTCTGGTAACTCGGCGAAATTAATTTAGATATCTTGCGACGGCAAAAGATAGTTTTTCGCGCAAGGTCACCAGGGCGTAGCTGGTGGGAAAAAAGTAACTGATTACTGCTGTCTTATCGATACCGCCATTGTGTCTGATCGATATTGGTAAGATGAGTCGATGGATCGGCGAGCCGTCTTTAAGTACATGGGCCTTCTGACTGCCTCTGCGGCGCTGCCGTGGGAGAACCGGATGCTGGGCGCGGTCAGCGGCCCGGGCGATGCGGTTTTCAACCAGAGCGGCTATCAGCCCGATCGCGAGAAAATCGCCAGCGTTCGCGTGGAGGGCGGCTCCGATCGCTCCTTTGAGATCTACTCCGAGCACACCGGGGGTTCTGTCTTTCAGGGCCAGATGACTCCCACGGCCATAGATGCAGCCTCGGGAGATCGCGTAGCACTGGCCGATTTCACGACAGTTACTGCGCCCGGTACCTACCGGCTGGTGACCAAGGGTATCCGCAGCCAGCCCTTCCCGGTGGGGAAGGATGTTTATTTAAAGCCGTTGATGCTGGCCATGCGGGCCTTCTACGGCCAGCGCTGTGGCTGCGCAGTCGACCTGGGAGATGGTTACCGCCACGCGACATGTCACCAGGCAGGCGCTTACCATCCCAGTTCCGGGCGTACCGGGGAAGTGGCGAACCATGGAGGCTGGCACGATGCCGGCGACTACGGGCGGTACAACGTCAACTCCGGAATCACTACCGGCACTCTGCTGTGGGCCTGGGAGCTCTACCCTCGTGATTTGCGCACCCTCTCTCTGAGCATCCCTGAATCGGGAGGGAAGCTCCCTGACTATCTGTCCGAGATACGCTGGAACCTGGAATGGATGATGTCGCTTCAGGACAATGATGGTGGCGTCTGGCACAAGCAGACCAGCGAGCAGTTCTGCGGTTTTGTCATGCCCGAGGACGACCATCTGATCAGCTATATCATCGGCACCGGAGCAGCTCCTTACAAGAGCACGGCTGCTACGGCCGACTTTGCCGCGGTGATGGCCATCGCGGCACGGTGCTACCGCGCGTACGATGCGGCTTTCTCGGCGGCCTGCCTGGCCGCGGCCAGGCAGGCATGGAGCTGGTCGGTTGCCCACCCCCAGGTGACGTTCGCCAATCCGCCGGGTATCGGCACCGGGGCTTACGGGGACACCCACTGCAGCGATGAGATTCTCTGGGCCTCGGCGGAGCTTTGGCGCACCACCGGCGAGGGGCAATACGAGCAGGCGTTCCTTGACGGGGAGAAGGCGCTGCCCCTGGAAACTGCTATCGCGGCGCCGACGTGGTCGAATGTTGCCCCGTTGGCGTATTGGACGTACGCGCTGGCGGAGCAGAAGGGCAATGCGACGATGCGCAGCCGGATAATGGCGCAGACAGCTGCTGCCGCGCAGTCGCTCCTGGCTCGGTGGCGTTCCAGCGGCTATGGCAACACGCTCGCACCCACGGATTACGTCTGGGGTTCCAATGGGGTGGCCGCCAACCAGTCGCTGTTACTGTTGATCGCGAATTATTTTGCACCCGACGCGCAGCTGGTGGAGGCCGCGCTGGGGAACCTGCATTACTTGCTGGGGCGGAATTGTTTCGGGGTTTCCTGGGTTACGCAGGTTGGGACAAAGCCGTTCCTTCATCCCCATCATCGTCCTAGTATTGCCGATCAGCTCCCGGCTCCGTGGCCTGGACTTCTGTCTGGCGGCCCTAATGCTAAGCCCGCGGACAAGGTGGCGCAGACTTTGCACAAGCTGCCGCCGATGCGCATGTGGCTCGATGACGCGATGGCGCCGTCTCTCAACGAGGTGGCTATCAATTGGAATGCGCCGCTGGTGTTTCTGCTGGCGGCCGCCAATGGGCAAGGGCGGTAGAGCGGGCTGCCGAAAGATACGCTCCTGGGTAGGTCCGGGCTACCCAATAGAACCCGTAGGAACTGGACGGGTGCTGCTACGAGAAGGGCCCCTTCGAGCTTAGTCGCTCTTTAAGCGAAGATCGCGGCGCTCAAAGATCGCCGTCCCGGCGGCGAATAGAAGGACCGCTCCGACGATGATCAGCAGGAAGCCGAGGGGTTGATGCAACAGCCGGGCGGCCTCGACCAGGTCTCCCTGGGTCAGGGTAAAGAGCAGCCGCGCGGGAGCGAAGCTGGGCCATAAGTAGCCCAGGAAGCCAAGCAGGGCAAGCAACGCTAAAGAGGCCGTGGAGGCCAGCATCATGGGGAGCCAGGTGGCGAAGAAAAGGGCCGCGGCCGCGGTCCATAAACCGAGGACAAGTTGCGCCAGGGCCAGCGTAAGCACCAGTGTCGGTGGCTGATCGATGGCCACAAGAAGCGCGATTCCACTGATCACAAAACTGACTACGTAAAGCGCCAATGGCAGCCAGGCAGCACTGACCAAGGCGAAGAAGTATTGGCGCCGGCTCACCGCACGCGATAACACGCTGGCGATGCGGCGCGAGCGCTGCTCATTGCCCAATAAGGCCCCCCCGGTGAACGCCACTAGCCCCAATCCGTAGAGGCACTCCTGGTGCAGGATGGAAAGTACATCCTCAGTCTCCGGCTTGGCCGCGGGCACCAGCAGAATGGCCGCCATGCCGAAGGGCCAGAGCATCAGAAACAAATAGATCCAGCGATTCTGATACAACAGGCGGCGCGCAATCTGCCAGGTCTTCGACATGGTCCAGGTCTTCATGGATGGCCGTTCTCTTCCTGCTTCACGCCGGCGCCGCTCCATTCGAGAAACAAGTCCTCCAGCCGCCGGCGTAACGGCGCAAGACTGATAATCTCGCCTCCCGCCTGCCAGACTCCCTCAATCACGCGGCGCTGTTCCTGCACAGGGACCGATATCCGAATGGAGGCGGGGCTCACACCGGCGGTCGCGGCTGCGGGGTGGATGCGGCTGAGTTCAGCCAGAGAAATACCGCGCAACTCAATCTCCACCCGATCGGATTCACTCTGAAAATCCTTGAGCGATCCCAAACGCACTAGGTGGCCCTGGTGGAGAAAGGCGATCCGGTCGCAGATGTGTTCCACCTCCGTCAGCTGGTGGGAACTGAAGAAAATGCTCTTGCCGGCGTGGCGCGCGTTGCGCAGCAATTCCCTTACCTGAAGCACTCCGGCGGGATCAAGCGCTGCGGCGGGCTCGTCGAGGATCAACAATTCCGGGTCATTGATCAGCGCCTGGGCAAGTGCCAGGCGCTGTTGCATTCCGCGCGAATACTGGCGCGCATCCTTGCGTTCATTGGGTAAGCCAACCGCAGCCAGCAGATCACGAATGTCCTTCGCCAGCCGGCGATCATTCACCCCATTGAGGCGCGCCGCTAACTCCACGCTGCGGAAGCCGCTCTCGGAGAAGAACACCGGGACATCCGGTACAAAGCCAAGCCGTGCCCGCGCTTCCGCATCGCCGAAGGGCTTGCCCAGCAAGGACCCGCTTCCGGAAGTGGGTCGAAGAAAACCAAGGGCGAGATGGATCGCCGTCGTCTTTCCCGCTCCATTCGGGCCCAGGAAGCCGAGGATCTCTCCATCCTCGAGGCTCAGTGTCAAAGGATGAAGCGCAGTCTGCTTGCCGAACTGCTTCGAGATTGCGGAGAACGTGAGGCGATGGGCCATGTCCAGGAATAGATAGACGAGCCTAAAGCGGAAAGAGACCAGGGATTGACCTGATCTCTTTCTGCCTCCCGGATTTCCTGTACGCGGCCTAAGAGACAGCCACGTGTGCGGCTTTCATTAAGGAAAGCCGCATGGAGTTCATCAACGCCAATGAACTTCACAGGAAATCCGGGCGTGCGGCGTGCTGCCGCTGATTAGTAGTTGACCTTGACGAAAATGATGACCAGCGTGAACAGGGAGAGCGACTCCATAAACGCCAGGCCGAGGGTGAGCAGGAGCAGGATGCCGGCACGCGCTCCAGGATTGCGGGCCAGCGCTTCGGTGGCCGAAGCGGTGGCACGGCCCTGGCCGAGGCCGCAAAGCCCAGCGGCGATTCCCATGCCGAGACCGGCTGCAATCGCAACCAGTCCATGCCCGGCACTCGCCTCACTACCCGATGTTTGAGCAAACGCTGGAACCGCCATGAACAGGACGGACAGCGTCATGAATAGATATTGCAGTTTGCGCATTCTTTCTCCTTGCTTCCATAAATTGCCGCCAGTGGGTGGTTGAGGCTCACCGTGCTGGCCCCCTCACGCTTGCGGCCTTCGCGCCGAGTGGAAGCATAGCTCCCGGCGCGACAACATGGTCAAAGAATCTAGTGGTCGTGGGCTACTGCCTGGGAAACGTAAATCATGGTCAGGAGCATGAAAATGTACGCCTGGATCAACGCCACCCCCAGGTGCAATCCCATAAACACGATCGGGATGCCAATGGGAACGAGGGAGAAGAAAACCAGCGTGACCATCTCCCCGGCGAACATGTTGGCGTAAAGACGAACGGTGAGCGAGAGGATGCGGGCAAAATGCGAGATCAACTCGATCGGCAGCATCATCCAGGAGATCCACCAGATGGGCCCGACAAATTGCTTGAAATAGCCCAGGCCGTTCTCGCGCACTCCATAGAAGTGGTAATAGAAAAAGCATAGCAGCGCGACCCCCAGCGGAACCGTGGCCACCGAGGTGGGCGCAAGCAGGCCTGGGACCATGCCCAGCAGGTTGGAGGCGAGCACGAACATCAGCACGCAGGTGGTGAACATGACATAGCGCTGGGCGCCGTGCCCGATGATCGAATCTGCCTGATCGGAGACGAAACCATGAAGCATCTCGGCGATCTGCTGGATGGGTCCCGGCTTTTCCACATTGAGCGAAAGGCGCACCAGCACGAAAAAGACAAAAAGCAGCCCCAACACCAGGATCTCCATGGCGAAGGTCTCGGTGATGGGGGCCTGCGGATTGTAGGGCTGCACATGGACCGCGTGCAGGACTTGCGTGGCCAAATTCCCTAAGTACTTGTTTAACGTATCCGTGATTAGGCTTGGTTCATGCATACGGGTAGCTCGTGCTGGTGCTCTCCAGTTTCAAAAATCAGTTCGGGGTTCTACGCGGCCCAACCGCGTAACAGGCGAAGCGCTTCGATGAATAGGGCGGCCAGCGCCAAGGCAAGGCCGATCAACAGAGCGGCCACCTTACCGTCCAAACTCCTCAGGCTAACATAAAGCACGCCGGCAGCGAGGGCGAGCCGGATGAAAAACCAGAACAAAACGCCCCCCAGAGGCTTGGGTGTGCCCTGAGGGCTCCCGCTCCCGAGATCCAGGCGTGTAATCACGGCGCTCATGAGCTGTCGCCACTCCAGAATGCCGGTGGCGGCGATAGCGCTCCCCACCAGGAACAACAGCAGGGAGCGCCAGCCCCATGCGATCCATATCACTGGGATACCGCCTGCGATGGCAATGGCGACGGTGCGCAATGCCCGGTTAAACACCAACCGCAAATCCTGGTCGCTGAATTCCATCATTCCTTACTATGGGACAGAACCACACGGAAAATCTGTACAAAGCCTGCCACTGCGCCGGTGATCAAGCCCAGGATGTTGATCCAGTGCTGATGGAGCCAGTGATCGAGGGCCAGGCCGATGGCCCAACCGATGACTACCGCGGCGGGTAGCAACAGGGCTAGCTGGATGAGGCTTTCGATACGCACCAACGACTGTAGCGGGCCGTCCTTGGACTTGGCTGGCGGCGAGGGTCGGTCTGGCTGGTCGGATGGCATCGGTATCGGTGCTAGTTATACACCACGGGTGGCGGGGTCGGGCGTGGTGGGGGTCTCGTTCCCTCACCAAGGACGGGGCAGAGGGCCTGTCGTCGTATTGGCTTCGCTTTCGGGCTCCGAGTGACGCAAACGTTATACTGACTTTTCGTTTAGAGGCGTCCCATTGTTTGAGTCGGAATTCGAGAGCAATCTTTTCGCGCTGCGCAAAGACAAGCTGCGCCAGATTGCCGCGCTTGGCCAGCAGGCATACCCCAACCAGTTTGTCACTACCCATACCCTCGCCGAGGTGCGCCAGCAGTTCGGAGAGATCGCCCCCGAAACGCTCGACGCGCAACGGACCGTGGTCACGGTCGCCGGGCGCATCATGGCTATCCGCGCCCAGGGCAAGGCCGGCTTCGCCCAGCTGCAACAAGGCGGCGAACGGCTGCAAATCTATGTTCGCCTGGATGCCGTGGGAGAACAGGGCTTTCAGCTCTACAAGCTGCTGGACCTGGGAGACCATATCGGCGTCTCCGGCTACGTTTTCCGCACCCGGACCGGCGAGCTCTCCATCCATGTGGAAACCATCACGTTTCTGGCCAAAGCGATGCTCGCCCTGCCGGAGAAGTATCACGGCCTTGCCGACGTGGAACTGCGCTACCGCCAACGCTACGTCGATCTCTTCATGAACATCGATGTGCGCGAGGTCTTCGTCAAACGCGCCCTGGTGCTCAAGGCGATCCGTCGCTTTTTCGACGTCCGCGGGTATATCGAAGTGGAGACTCCGATGATGCAGCCTATCGCCGGAGGAGCCACGGCCAGGCCCTTTCGCACGCACCATAATGCGCTGGACCTTCCACTGTTCTTGCGCATCGCGCCTGAGCTCTACCTCAAGCGGCTGGTGGTGGGCGGGATCGACCGGGTTTACGAGATCAATCGCAACTTTCGTAATGAAGGCGTCTCCACCCAGCACAATCCCGAGTTCACCATGCTCGAGTTCTATCAGGCCTACGCCAACTATCACGACCTGATGCAGCTAAGCGAAGAGCTCATCACCCAGGTGGCGCTCGAAGTAAACGGAACTACCATAACTACCTTCGGCGGCGAGGAGATTGACCTCTCCAAGTGGCGGCGCTTCTCCATGCGCGAGGCCATCCTCGAGTTCTGGCCAGAGGGGGCGGGAGCCAGACCCGCACTGGAAGATTTTCAGAGTGACGCTAAAGTGGTCCAGATGGTGGAGAGCGTGCGCGCGGCCGGCGTCTCGCTGGACTACCAGCCGGGTCAGCCCGCGGGAAAGACAATCGCTGGTATCTTTGAAGCCGTCGCCGAGGACCACCTGATTCAGCCAACCATCATCTACGACTTCCCTGTCGCCGTCTCCCCGCTGTCGAAAAACAAGCCGGAGGAACCAGACTGGGTGGAGCGCTTTGAGTTTTACATTGGGGGCTTTGAGCTGGGCAACGCCTTTAGCGAGTTGAACGATCCGGAAGAGCAGCGGAGACGCTTCGAGCAGCAACTGGCGGAGCGGGAGCGAGGGGACACTGAGGCCCACGTCATGGACGAAGATTACGTGCGCGCCCTGGCCTACGGGCTGCCGCCGACGGCGGGGGAGGGTATCGGCATTGACCGGCTGACCATGGTGCTGACCGGCTCAAAGTCGATCCGTGACGTGATCCTGTTTCCGCTGCTTCGTTCCCAATCTGGAACTACGGCAGAGTAGATAAACTACGCCCGATGCCGCCCGCGACCATGAGGGCGGCCAGCCGGCGTGACATTTGGTTTGTCACCCCGACAGTTCGAGCCGGCTTTACTTTTTGCTGCCCGGCTTAGCGACCCGCTTCAGCACCTGGCTCAAGCTGGTTTTCTCAAATTCATCCAGCAGAGCTATCATGGAGCCGGAGAAGATCTTTTCCAGCGCAGAGTTAACTCGCAATGCCGGTGAAGCGTGGACATTGGGAGTGTGGAACAAGGAGCCGGTCTCCACTGCCTTGTAAACATCCGCCAGCGTGATCGCTTTCGGAGATTTCAGGAGCCGTGAACCACCGGTAGGGCCTTTTTGACTTTCGATCAGCTTGGCCTGTTGAAGAGAGGCAAGCACGCGGCGAACAACGACTGGGTTGGTATCCAGCTTGAGCGCAATATCAGTAGAGGTTTGCAATGTGTCCGGCTCCGAAGCAAGCAGAACCAGTACATGAACCCCAGTAGCAAATCTGCAGTTGACAGCCATTCACGAACGCTACCATACAAGAGCGAAATTGGGCATGGCCCTGTGACGGCACGTTAGTAACTTCCAAGGTTGCAGTACCACCGACAGGTAACCATGATCATTTCGTACCCGTGGCAGGATCGTTTGCCAAATTACCTCAGCCAAAGGAGCATTTTTGCGAATTCTGTTTGTCGGTGATGTCTTTGGCCACGCCGGGAGGCGTATCGTAACGGAACACCTGGCCCCCTTGATCGAGCAGAGGGAGGTCGACCTGGTGGTGGTGAACGCGGAGAATGCGGCCGGCGGCTTTGGCGTGACCCCGGGGATCGCCGAGGAGCTGTTCGACCAGGGCGCCCACGTTCTCACTACCGGCAACCACGTCTGGGACAAGCGGGAGATTATCGAATACATGCAGTCCGTGCCCGCGGACAGCCACGAACGCCCACGCCGCGTGCTGCGCCCGGCCAATTATGTCGCGGGCACGCCAGGACACGGGGTCTACGAGGGGGAGCTGCCCTCGGGACAAACCTACGCGGTCATCAATCTGCAGGGGCGGGTCTTTATGGGCAACCTGGAGGATCCCTTCCGCGCGGCGGATTCCCTGCTCAAGACAATCAAGGCCAAGGTGATCTTTGTGGACTTTCACGCCGAGGCTACTTCAGAGAAAGTGGCGCTCGGCTGGTACCTAGACGGAAGGGTTACCGCGGTAATCGGAACCCACACGCACGTACCCACTGCGGACCAGCGGGTATTGCCGGGAGGAACGGCCTACCAGACCGATGTGGGAATGAGCGGCCCCTTCGACAGCATCATCGGTGTGGAAAAAGAGCTGGTCCTGGCTCGCTTCCTGAGCGGGATGCCGGGAAAATTCGAAGCGGCCAAGGGAGATCCGCGCATGTGCGCGGCCTTGATCGAGTGCGACGGCGGCACCGGACACGCCCTCTCCATCGAACGGCTCATGATGGGGGAGTGATCTTAGGCGAGCTTCTTAGGCGCTTAGTGGCTCTGCTCCACTGGCCAGCTCATCCACCAGGCCGAGTTCCGTCTCCAAGCCCCTGGTCCGTTGCCACCAGAACCAGGCCAGGAATGCCAGGGACGCAACTCCGCTCACCGCCATGTCCATCCCGGGCAATCCCTTGGGCCCGAACCACTTTGCACCCCAGCCATCGAGCGCCGCCATGTAAACCACCGGCAGGTTCGCCAGGCTGACTCCCATGGCATACCGTCCACAACCGCTGCGCCCCGGAGCGCCCACAATCTTCAGCACCAGGGCGCTGTACATCGCCCAGCAGGCGCCCACGGTGAACAAGAACAGCCCCGATCCCAGGATGTACATCCAGGGTTGGGGCGTCCCAAAACAGAACACACCCAGTACCCCTGCATTCACCAACCCTGTCACCGCGTAGGCCATGCGGATGTCGAAATGAGCCGGCATCAACGCCATGGCAGCCGCACCCGCGAATGTCAGCACTCCTCCCATCAACCCATTGGTCCACGCCACCTGGTTGCCGGATACCCCATAATCCGTGGCAATCGAAGAAAGAATCCCGATTGCGCCGCCACTGCCCAGGGGAGACACCAGCAGCAGGACTGCCGGCAAGGCGCTCAAGCGTAGGAAGGTCTTCTTGAATTCCCGCCCCATCATGACCATTCTTCGCCGAAACCCTTGCCGCGCTTGGCTAGGGGAGGTTCATCGAACCACAGCACGGGCAACGCGGGAATAAAGGCCAGTGCTGCCGCAGCCAGGCCCAGCGTCAGCTTGCTGACGTGGGTTGCCAGCAATAGCAACCCGCCGCCAGACAGTGCACCGCCGGCCAGGTTGCCCGCCTGCAGAAAACATCCCACTCGTGTCTTCTGGTCTTGCCGCATGAGCAACGAAATCAGACCACCCACGGCCGCGGAACCGAGCAGGATCAAGCAGCAGGAGGTCCAGAGCAGCGTAATCGCACTCTTGCCGGCATAGCTCCGGGTCTGGAGCGCGAGCATCACGGTCAGGCTCGAAGCCGCAGTGGCAAGTAGAACCCAGGTCTTCCGCCGCAGCAGAAAATCCGACACCGGGCTCCAGAGAAAAAACAGCGAGGTCGGCAACAGCAGCAGGGCTCTCTGATTAGCGATAGCGTGGGGCGACACGCCCTGCTGGCGCAACAGGAAGGAGAGCAGGGTTCCGGTGACGCCGCCCGAGACTACGGCGTGCGGCACGTTCAGTATGGCGAAGAGCCAGGGAGCGGGCGCACGTCGTTTCATACGCTCGGCTCAGGGCTTCAGCGCAATGTCAGGAGACTGCCGCGCCAGGCTTTTAGACGCGGAGGTGATTTGGCCATGGCGATCGAAATGGAGAGACCAGTTGGTGGTGATGGTGGGCCGGGAGACGTCGCTGAAAGTTACATCCGCACTTTGATCGCTTTCTATCAGCATTTGCGGCTGGTTCGCGTCCAGGCGCAACAGGTCGAGACTTTTATCCGGGAGGGGGCTGTAGTTGAGTACCTGGACCGGATATCCGCTTAGTTCCGCATAGCACACAGCGATCATCAGCCAGTTACGCGCGTGGCTGAGCGGTTCCATACCACGCTCCTGGCGCAGGATTCCATTGAAGACTTCAAAGGTGCCGGGCCGGTTCCACGAGGCATTAAACGGCAAAAGGCCATGGGCGTAGGTGGAGACGATGCGCACCTGCGCACTATTGCGCGGCAACATGGCGGCAAAGCGCGAGGAGCCGCTTTCATCGGCGCCGTGGGCAAAGGCCAGGAAGACGTAGTCGGGGAAGGCCGGGCACACGATCTGCTGGTAATGCCAGCCGGGATTGCTGATGTCAAAATTGGCCAGCGCGGCCTGCTTGGACAGTTCGGGGCTCAGGTTGGAAACGACGTCGTAATCCGCGGCGCTCATCTGCCCCGGATCGAGATGGTCGAGCGCGATCACGGAGGGCAGAACGGAAAGTGGAGTGGTCGCGATGGGGACCGCTGCGACTCCGGGAAAAGGGGTGTTGGTTGGGGTTGCCGTGACGCCGGGAAAGAGATCCTGATTGGGGGGCTGCGGGGTTTGCGCTGGAGCGGAGAGGACGGTAAGACTGACGAGCAGCAGAAGCCAGAGCTGGGGCGCGATTCTCGGCATCGAATTTTCACTCTACCATGCAGCCAGCGGGGCTTTGGCTGGTCTTCTGCTTGGCTGAGCTTAGGTTGATACGAGGGGCGGTGCAGATCCCTCGGGCGGCCCCAGGCTTAGTGCCGCACCTACGGCGCTCCCACGGCAGGCCGGGGCAGGCAAATCATTTTCGGGATTGATCCCCAGCCCTTCCAAGCTGGGCTGAAGTTTAGCGGGCGGCCCTACGGGCCTCGCATCCAGGCCCCCCAAGCAGAGCATGCTGAGCAGCATGAATGGGAGTTAGACGGAATAAGTCTGGGGTAGGAAGGTGATCAGGAAGAGCAACCCCGTGGTTTGGAGTTGCTCTTCCTGTTGTGGCTTTTAGTGTGCTGCTGTGTGGCGATGAGCAGGCGCCGTTTTGGCTGGCGGCTCACCGTCGGCAAGCGTGATCATGGGCGGGGTCGGGGTGTAGGAATCGAACGTGGCATCGTAAGTGACGGTCGCGCCGATTGCCGGCACGGCCTTCAACGGGGTCTTCATGTTGATGGTGAAGTCCGCCTTCTTGCTCTGCTTGTTGTCTTCCGTGACCGCAACCTGAACCGAGTTAGCAGTTGCCTCAATCACCATGCCCGGCACCTGGACACGGGTGCCCTTCATGGTGTCCCAAACCTTCTGCGCGTCATCCGGCTTGCCGTTAAAAAGGATGAATTCCTTATCAGCCAAGCTGAGCGTCTTCAGATCTGGAGTGGAGGCGACCGTCTGCGCGGCAAGGTCGGCGGGCGATGGCGGTGGAGGCGCAGGCGTCGGGTTGTAGTCCGCTGGCGGGAAGAGATTGGCTTTGGCCAAAGCTTGAACAGCCGGGTAGCCGTCCATGCTGCCATGGTACTTCTTGTAGAAGTACTCGGCGGCGGCCTCGATCTGCGGCTTGGCTTGGGCGGGCGCGTACTGCGCTGCCCGGGTCAGGAACCACGCAGCATTCTTGAGGTCGGGCGGAGTCTGCTGGGCATAGGCCTGTCCCAGAAGGTAGGTGTCATTGAGTCCGGGGCCGGCCTGCGTCGCATCCGGACTTGGATAGGCCTTCAACTCATTGGAATAGGCCGCAATCGCTCCGGCGAAGTCCTTCTTGTTGGCGTCATCCTGGGCAATGGCGCTATCGAAAATCGGCGCCGTCGCCGTCTTCAGCTTTTGATAGTCGGCATCCGCCATGGCTGCCGGTTTGGCGGCGCTGAGGCCAGTCTGTGCCTGGGCAGCGGCTTTATCGAGAATGGGCTGCGCATCGGCGGGATTGGTCTTGGCGTGGGCCTGAGTCTCCTCCAAATAAACCGAGGTGGCTAGAGCCCGCAGGTTTCCCGGATCAACCGCCAGCAACCGGTCGGCCGCGTCCAACATCTTCACCGGGTCCCCCTGGTAGGCGACCATCAGCTGTTCCAGCATGTCGGTCTTGACCACCGAGTTGGGGTACTGGGTCAGAAATGCTTCAATGGCCGCAGCCTTGGCGGCCGGCGTGGACTGGCCGATGGCGTTGGTGTACGCATTGTATTCGGCGGGATCTTTAATGGTGATCTGACCGGACTGAGCGGCTTGGGCATACACCATAGACACGCTGCCTGGAAAGATTGTGGCCAAGGCCAACAAGGAAGCAAGGACGGACTTCTTCATGCAACGCTCCTAGGAGATGCGGGAATCAGGGAAACGCAGATATGAACAATCATGACGATACACAGCCGCAAGTTTCTCATCTTTTATGGGATATGCGCCGGAAAACTCGAGTCTGGGCTAAACGCTTTGATCCTTCGCTCTGTGGTTCACCCCAGTCAAGAAAAACCAAGGTCTTTCCGATGAGCTGTGGAAGGATTATAGAAACGGTTATCGCTTCTGACAAGTAAACGTATCAACGAATGACCAGAACCTAGTAAGGATCGAAGCAAGTGGCTATAACGGGAGCGGTCGCTCGCGAGTGAAAATGCTGGAGGCGGAGACGATGACAACACACATTGAGCAGGATGCGATCGATCCTTTAGGCGGCCAGGTAGCGGTGGTTACGGGGGCGGCGCGCGGCATCGGAGAGGCTATTGCCCTGCGGCTGGCACGGATGGGCGCCGAGGTGGTGCTCACGGCGCGCGATTCCGCCCGCTTAACGCAGGTGAAGGCAGCTATCGAGGAGCAAGCCGGAAAGGCGATGGTGCTGCCCTATGATTTGACGGATGCGGGGGCCGTGGCGGCCTTGGGGGAGCGGGTCCGCGAGCAGTTCGGCCGGTGCGACATCCTGGTCAACAACGCCGGCGTCGGTGTGCTGCGCAAACCGCTCATCGATTTACCGGTAGAGGAGTGGGATCAGATGATGGACACCAATCTGCGGGCGCCCTACCTGATGATCCGGGCGCTGGCGCCCATGATGATCGCGGCCCGGTCCGGCCATATCATCAACATTTCTTCGCTCTCGGGGAAGAACGTTTTGCCCGAGGGGGCAGCGTATTCGGCCTCCAAGTGGGGGCTCAATGGGCTCACGTATTCGGTTGCGGAGGAGCTGCGGCAACATAACGTGCGGGTGTCGGTCATTGCTCCGGGTTCCGTCAACACAGGCTTCGGCGCTGCGGGAAGTACGAAGGATCGGAGCCGCATGGTCCAGCCCAACGATGTTGCCCAGGTGGTGGCCATGCTGGTGACTCAGGCTCCTACTTCGTTTGTGAGCGAAGTGCTGCTGCGGCCTACTACGAAACCGTAGGTTGCGAGCAGGCAGCTGTCGGGTCGATTCGCGGAGCCGTTGACGCCAACAAAGGTCTGGGATGCGGAGGCTGCGTAAGAACTCCACTCTTCCAATCAATCAGCTAAAAGCAATCGAAACATATCGGTTTCGTCCAGTTCCTCACCCGTCCAGTTCCTAAGGGGTTCTGTTAACGGGAAATAGTGAAATTGGTGGTACCAGATAACTTTCATGAAATCAACTGCTTATGATGTGTACCGTAAAGTGCCACGAACGTTACTTGTAACGTGGCCGGGGCAGGTCTAGCCTTTATAGATACTTTCTCCAGCGGAGGCACCTCCAGCTGTCTATAGCTGCCTACACGCCGCGATGCATTGGGTTGTGCACGCTTTATCCACAACATGTTGGGGTCTCTATGTTGCTTCCAGTGATCACCATCGCTAGAGTCTTTGCTAGGGCCACCCGTCACCGTTCGGCCAGCATTGCTCCAGGGGCGACGAAAGGGACACGTTCATGTTGAAGCTAAAGAAGATCCAGCTGCTGGGGTTCAAGTCGTTCTGCGACCGCACCGAGGTCACGCTTCCCGGCCAGGGGATCGCGGTCGTGGTCGGGCCCAACGGCTGCGGCAAATCGAACATTCTCGACGCCGTGAGCTGGGTTCTGGGAGAACAATCAGCCAAGAGCCTCCGCGGAACCAAGATGGAAGACGTCATCTTCGCTGGAACCCGGGAACGTAAGTCCCTCGGCATGGCCGAAGTTTCGCTTTCCCTGATCGATCCCGAGGCATACGCCGAGGGTCCTCTTCTCGAAGAACCCCAACTGGAAAACAGCGAGCCGGAAAAGGCCGATTGGGACGAAGAGAAGCTCCGCACCGAACGGGCCACGGAGACAGAAGAGATCATCGCGGAAGTGCAGCCAGGAACGCTGGTTGATGGAGAACCCGTAGAAGCAGTCCCCGAAGCTGGTGCGGCCGCAGAACAGCCCGCGGAGAATGGCAACCCGGTAGTGCTCAAGATCCGCCGCCGGAGCTTCAAACGGACAGCGGCGCGCCATGGTGAGATCGTCGTCACCCGCCGCCTGTTCCGCACCGGGGAGAGCGAGTATTTGCTCAACGGCAAGCTTTGCCGCCTGCGCGACATCCAGGACATTTTTATGGGCACCGGGTTGGGCCCGGAATCCTACGCCATCATCGAACAGGAACGCATCGGGCAACTGCTTAGTTCCAAGCCCCATGACCGGCGCGCGATTATCGAAGAGGCCGCCGGGATTACACGCTTCAAAACCAGGAAGCGGCTCTCAGAGTTGCGCCTGGAACAGGCCAAGCAGAACCTGGCGCGGGTGGACGACATTTTCGAGGAAGTCACGCGGCAGATGGGCTCGCTCAAGCGCCAGGCCGTGAAAGCCGAGCGCTATGCCGCACTGCGGGATGAGATGCGCTCCAGGCTGCGCGTGGTGTTGGCCAGCCGGATCACGCAGATGGATGCCGAGCAAGCGGCGCTGATGGTGGAGATCGCCGAGCTGGGAACGAAGATCGAGCAAGGCAGCGAGCAGGTAAGCGCGCTCGATGAGGAGCACTCGCAGGGCATGACGCGGGGCTACGAATTGGACGCGAGCGCAAAAGAAGCCAACGCGCGCGCCAACCAATCTTCGGTGGAACTGGAGCGCGCCACTACGCGGGAAATCGCCAACCAGGAGCGCATCGCAGAATTGCGCACGCGGGCTGCCGCTGGTTCGGCCGAACTGGAGCAGGCACGCCTTCACCTGCAGGGATTGATCGTGGAGCGCGAGTCCCACCGGTCTTTCCTGGAGAACGCAGCTGCCGAGGCCGCGGGTGTCCGGGAAGACTCAAGACGGCTCCAGGCGCAGGCGCGCGAAGCGTCCGAGGCCGTCGGCGGAGCTGAACAGCGGCTGGAAGCAGCGCGGCGCTATGCTATGCAGCTGCTCAGCCAGGCCGGCCATGCACGCAACCAGACCATGCATGCGGAGGAGTCGTTAACCGCACTGGAGCAGGATGCGGAGCGGCTCGCTTCCGAGATTAGCGCTGCCAGCAGCGAGCTTGCCTCGCTGGGGCAAGAACGGGGACAGGCTTCGCTTAAATTCGAGTCGGTCACCGAACAACTGCAGCGCCTCGAGGGTGAACTGGTCACCCTGCGCGCAGAGACGGAGACCCGGCGCAGCGAAGAGAGTGCAGCCAAGCTCGAAGGCGATCGCTTGCGCGCCGAGATGGCAACCCTGACCGGACGGCGCAATTCTCTGCAGTCGCTTATCCGCGAGCACAGCTATTCGACCGACACGGTGCGCAAGCTGCTCAAGTCGAATTCGCTGGGCGGCGGCCTGGCCCCGGTGGGCACGCTGGCCGACTTTCTCGAAGTGAGCGGCGAATACGAAACAGTGGTAGATGCTTTTTTGCGCGATGAGCTGAACTACATCGTGGTCAAAAGCTGGGAATCCGCGCATGAAGGCATGCGGCTGTTGAAGAGCGATGTCGACGGGCGCGCGACCTTCCTGGTGCATCCTGACGATTCCCAGGCCAAGTTTTCATTCGCCGGAGATACTTTGGAATCCCAGCACAGTGGATCGGGGGTAAAGCGGCTGAAAGACTGCATCCGGGTGCTCGATGGCTTTGGCCGATCACTGGAAGTGATTCTGCCCAAACTGCGCGAGGGTTTCGTCACTCCCAATGCCGAGGTGGCGAAATCCCTGGCCCTGGAGAATCCCAACGCCTTCTTCCTCGCTCCCTCGGGCGAATGCTTTCACAACGTCACCGTCACCGGCGGCAAGCCCAGCGTGGAAGGCCCGCTGGCCCTGAAGGGTGAGCTGCGCGAGACGCAGAAGAGATTGTACCTGGTAGAAGCCGAGCTGGCCCGCGCGGAGATGACCACCGCTTCCCTGGCCCGGCTATTGAGCGAGTTGGCTTCGCAGGCGGAGCGTACCAGCGAAGAACGGCGCAACGCAGAGCGGGAGAGCGCCAACCAAAGTGCAGCCCTGCGCCAGATGGACGCGGAAGTGGCCCGCCTGGAACGCCGGCTGGATGACTGGGTAGTGCAGAGCGAGCGCAACAAGGATCTGCGCGGCGTTCGCCAGGCCCTGATCGAAGAAAAGCGCGAAGAGGTGGACCGCCTGGAAGGCGAGCATGCCGCGGCTGAGATCAAGGTCAATGAACTGCAGCAAAGCATGGAGGAGTTGCGCCGCCAACGGGAACTGGCGCAGCAGCAGGCAGCGGAAGTCTCCGCCACGCTGGCGGGGTTGGAAGAGCGCAGCCGCGGTGCGGAAGCGGCATTCACCCGCATCGATCGCATGTACGGCGACCTGGAACGACGGGTCAACCAACTGGAGCAACAGTTGGCCTCGGCGACTGCGGAAGAACAGCAGCGCACGCGGGAGAACGAACAACTGGCAGTAGAGCGGGAGCGCTTGACCGAAGTGCGCAGAACCGCCCTGGAAGAAGCGGCCAAATCCACGGAAGAGGCCAAGCAGCTACGCGAGCAACTCACCGAGCTGGAACACCACCTCAAGGCTTTACGCGCGGAGATGGATAGCTTCCGCGAGGCGCGCAGCACGCGCAGCGCACACTCGGCCAAGCTGGCCGTGGAGCTCGAATACATGGAAGCCGCCTGTGTAAGCGACCTGGGCATCGAAGCCTCGGAACTGCGCCAGCAGGAAGATGTGGCTCGCCTCGAAGGCGACGCGCTGAGCGAAGAAGACGACGCTTGCCGCGGCCTCAAACAGAAGCTGGAGGCCATGGGCCCGGTTAACATGATGGCGCTCGAAGAGTACCAGGAGACGGCGGACCGTCATGCCTTCCTGGAGACTCAGCGCAAAGATTTGATCGATGCGATTGAAAACACGCAATCGACGATTCGCGAAATCGATCAGATTACCCACCAGAAGTTCGACGAAGCCTTTGCCAAAATCAACCAGAATTTCAGCCAGACCTTCACCAATCTGTTTGGCGGTGGTCAGGGCTTCATGCGCCTGACAGATGAAGAAAATACAGCGGAAAGCGGGATCGACATCGTCGCCTCGCCTCCGGGTAAGAAACTGCAAAACGTGTTGTTGCTCTCCGGTGGCGAGAAGGCGCTGACCGCGTTGGCGTTGCTGGTCGGCATCTTCCAATACGCGCCTAGCCCATTCTGCGTACTGGACGAAGTAGACGCACCTCTCGATGAAACGAATGTGGGCAGGTTGGCGGATATGCTCAAGGGCATGAGCGGCGAGACGCAGTTCCTGCTGGTAACGCACTCCAAGCGGATGATGACCTCCGCCGACCTGATCTATGGCGTGACCATGCAGGAGCCCGGAGTTTCCAAGCTGGTCTCGGTGCGCCTGGGCGGGGACGACGCCGGCCACAACCGGACCAAGGAGCGACTGGGGGAGCGGGTACAGGAGCGCCGTTTGGCGACGGCGTGACCACTTCACAAAAGTAACTATCCTCCACAATCGTCTTGAGATCCGGCTCTCCCGGGATTTCCCTCCCCACTGAGGGAGCTGGGGGAATTTTTCCTGCGTTGACAAAGCGGTCGCCACCTCGGACAATCGGAAAGTCATTCCTCTCCCGAGGCGCAACCTTTGCCGACGCTTATCGCCACCGAATTCGAAGACCTGCAACTGTATACGCGAGGCAAGGTACGCGATCTGTATTCGGTGGGAGATTTGCTGCTGCTGGTAGCAACCGACCGCATCTCCGCCTTCGACTATGTACTGCCCACGGGCATACCGGGTAAGGGCCGTGTACTGACGCAGATCTCTCTTTTCTGGTTCAACTATCTCAGCGATCTGGTTCCCAACCACCTGGTCACCGCGGACGTAGACCAATATCCCGCCCAGTTGCGGCCTCACGAAAGTGAGCTGCGTGGCCGGTCGATGCTGGTCAACCGGGCCCGGATGTTCCCTGCTGAATGTGTGGTCCGGGGCTATCTCTCCGGTTCAGGATGGAAAGACTACAAGCGTACGGGCAAGATTTGCGGGATAGCGCTGCCCTCGGGTTTGCGCGAGTCGGAGCGGCTGCCGGAACCGATTTTCACTCCCGCCAGCAAGAGCGCGGGCGGCGAGCACGACGAGAACATATCTTTCGATCAGATGGTGGCGCGCGTGGGCGGCGAGAATGCCGAGCAGCTGCGCCGGCTGAGCCTGGCGATATACGCCAAGGCTGCGGACTATGCGTTGCAGCGGGGATTGATTCTTGCCGATACCAAATTTGAGTTTGGCGTGACGGGCAAGGGCATTGTGCTGGCTGATGAAGTGTTGACTCCTGATTCGTCCCGCTATTGGCCGAGTGAGGGATACCAACCCGGAGGGCCGCAGCCGTCGTTCGACAAACAATTTGTGCGTGACTATCTGGAGAGCATCGCTTGGAATAAGCAGCCCCCCGCACCGGAACTTCCCGGCAATGTGGTGCGCCAGACGCAGGAAAAGTACGAGCAGGCCTTTGCTTTGCTGACCGGCCCCGAGCTTAAAGAAATGCGCGTTACCCGGCCTTAATTCAGAAAGTAACATATGAATCTGGCCGATCTGTTGATCATCGCTGTGCTGGTAGTTTCGGTTGTCTCTGCCTTTGTTAAAGGTTTTTTTGTCGAAGTTTTCTCGCTAGCGGGTTTAATTCTAGGGCTCTTTTTCGCCGCGGCCAATTACGGAGCATTTGCACCCTGGGTTCAGCGCGTGGTTCAAAACCACGAGGTGGCAAATTTGATTGCGTTTTTGGTGATCGCGCTTCTGGTCATGTTGCTTGCTGGTCTTGCCGGCCGCTTGCTGCGTGGCTTGCTGCGTGGCGTAGGGCTGGGTTTTGTGGATCGATTACTGGGTGCAGTTTTCGGGCTGGTGAAGGGTTGTGTGGTCGTCACCCTGGTCCTGATGGGCATCGTGGCTTTTCTGCCGCGGCAAGCCTGGTTGGATAACTCCCGTCTGGCTCCGGTCTTTTTGACCGCCGCCCACGGCGGCTCACATGTTGTACCGTTTGATCTGGGGGAAAAGATCCGTCAGGGCTTGCAAGCGCTGCGGATCGCGCCGAGTAGCAGGATTCATTTCGCCACTGCGATGCAGCCGATTCTCGCCCGGGGTTCCAATGAGTGCGAGACAAACACAAACCCGGCAGTCGAGCGGGTAGGAAAAGGAAAGAGGTTTTTGTGAAACGTGAACTGGATAGTCTTGTGACGCAAATGCACGCCGGCGGTATTCACTACGACGAGGCAGTGCGCGAGTTTAAAAAGCGCTTCATTCTCGAAGTGCTGGCGCATCACAGGGGGAACCAGTGCAAGGCAGCTCGTGAGCTGAGCATGCACCGCAACACACTCCGCCGCACCATCGCGGAACTGAAACTCGATCCCGAGCAAATTCGCAGTGGACTCAAGCGTCCGCCCCGCGCTGAGCGGCCTGTCTTTGACGCCGCCAAGCAGACGGTGCGCACTTAGTGCAGGAAGTAGCCGGCCGGCTTGTCCCAGCGCCGGCCGAGGGCCTGGTTACCATCCAGGAAGGATTTCGCTGGGATGAATGCGACGCCTATCTCTTCGACATTGATGGGACCTTGCTTCACGCCCAGGGTGGCGTCCATACGGGCGCCTTTTCTTCGAGCGTGCAAGCGGTGTTGGGGCATCCGCTGCCCATCGATTCCGTCCCCGTGCATGGCAGTACCGACACCGGTATCCTGCGCGATGCATTTCGTCTGGCGGCAATCCCCGACGAGGTGTGGCAGCCACGGCTGGAAGAAATCCTTGAGATCATGCGGCAATCGGTGCTGGAACAGCGCAAGCGCATGAGCGTTACCGTGATGCCGGGCGTCTTGTCCATGCTGGCTTACCTCAAAAGCCGGGGCAAGTGTCTGGGTGTGGCCACCGGCAACCTGGAGCAGATTGGGTGGTTGAAAATCGAAATGGCCGGACTACGCGAGTGGTTCACTTTTGGCGGCTTCAGCGATCGCCATTTTCTGCGCTCGGAGATGATCGCGCAGGCGCTGGCCGCGGGGCAGTTTGCCGGCACAGCCGCCAGGGTCTGCGTAGTGGGCGACACGCCGTCGGATATCGCCGCCGCCCGGGCCAATTCCCTGCCCACCATCGCCGTGGCCACGGGGGTTTTTTCCTACCAGGCCTTGCTCGAGCATCAGCCGGAAGTCTGCACCACGACCCTGGAAGCGTTGTTGCAAACGGTCGCTCCATGACAGATCAGAGGACAGATGAGAACCGGGTTGTGTTCCTGGTAACTTGTCCGCGCGCTGACCGCCCCCTAGGATAAAACTATGTGTTCGCTACGGGTCCGCTTATGCTGTACGGCGCGAGCATGGTTCTGCCTGGTCACCGCCATGGGGGCGCTCCTGCCCCTGACAGCGTATGGGCAACAGCCGTCGCCGCCGGCAAACCAGCCCCCCGCCGTCCAGCCTTCGTCCCCCCAGATAGAGCCCTCAGCCCGGCAACGAAAGACAGCGGAGAAGGCTTATGCCCAGGGCGTGCGCGCCATGGAAAAGGGCGACGCCGATGGGGCGGAGAAAGCTTTCGCCAAGGCGGTCAAAGCGGACTCCTCAAACCGCCAGTACTCCGCCGACCTGCAAATCGCCCAGCAGAACCGCGTCGCCAAATTGGTCCAGGATGCCGACAAAGCACGAATTATGGGCCAGCCCGAGGTGGCCCGCGCCAAGCTGGCCACGGCGCTGGCGCTGGATCCGAAGAATCCTGAAGTGTCGCAGCACATCTACGACCTGGCCCACCTGGCCTCTACCGCGTCGCCAGACGGCAGCCTGAATGCAACCTTCGCGCCTGCCATTGAACTGACCCCCAAACCAGGCAAGCAAAGCTTTCACTCCAGGAGCACCGCGCAGGAGTTGTTGCGGCGAGTGCTGGAAGCCTATGGGCTGAGAATGGTGGACGACGGTTCCCTCGCCTCTCAGACCATTCGCTTCGATGTCGATGACGTGGACTTTGCGCAGGCAGCGCACCTGTTGAACCTGGTGACTCACACCTTCATGGTGCCGCTTGACCCCGTCCGCGTCCTGGTAGCCAAAGACACCAAGGAAAATCACGAGAAGTATGACCGGCTCTCTATGGAGACGCTGTATCTGCCAGGTCTTACGCCGACCGAGTTCTCTGACATGAGCAACATCGCCAAGAATGTGCTTGGTGTACAACAGGCGAACGCACAACCAAACCAGGGCACCCTGACCGTACGCGCGCCGGCCGAAAGTTTGGCGGCGCTGAATCAAACCTTTGCCGATTTGCTGGACGGCAAGAGTGAAGTGCTGCTGGATGTAAAGATTTACGAGGTGGAGAACACAAGGACGCGGCTTTACGGTGTACAGCTGCCCCAGTCGACCACTGTTTTTAATGTGCCCAGCGAATTGAATGGCGTGATTTCAAGTAACTCCAGCCTGGTGCAACAGATCATCTCCAGCGGGTTGGCAAGCGCCGGAGACCTGACCGCCATCGCCGCTATTCTGATCGCTTCGGGTGAGGTGAGCAGCTCGATTTTGAGCACGCCATTTGCCACCTTCGGCAATGGCCTTACCTTGACCGGACTCTCGGCCGGCGGGGTTACGGGGAACCTGAGCCTGAATTCAGCCGACACGCGTTCGCTGGAGCAGGTCCAGATCCGGCTCGACGACCAGTCGGAAGGAACGGTTCGCAGCGGCACGCGGTATCCGATTATCACCTCGAGCTACTCCAGCATTACCCCCACCGCGGTAAATATTCCGGGGATCACGACTGCCGGCCTCTCCGGCATTTTGGGTGGGTTGGGAATCAATGCGAGCGCACTGAACAGCGTCGCGCCCATTCCCCAGGTTCAGTATCAGGACCTGGGTCTGATTTTCAAGGTCACTCCGCGGATTGAGCGCAATGATGATGTGGTGCTTAAACTTGACCTCAAAATTCAGGCCCTTGAGGGCGCCAGTCTCAACGGTTTGCCAGTGCTGACCAACCGCAGCTACACCGCGGATATTCATCTGGTCAATGGCGCCAGCGCGCTGGTGGTGGGCAATTTGTCGCGCCAGGAATCGAACGCCGTGAGCGGCAATCCGGGGATTGGGGAGTTGCCAGGCTTTAACGCCCTCAGCGCGACCACCAAGGAGTACGACGTGAGCAATCTGGCCATCCTGGTGACACCGCATGTGCTGCGGCGGCGGCACAGCTACCTGACCGGGCCGGTGATTCCTCTCCCTCACCATAGTTAAGGTAGAAGTTCTATTTATCCAGCCAAACCATTAAGCTGAAACACCTTGCACCGGAATGAGCCCCGATGGAGCCGGTAAATGCCCTTGCTATCCGGAGCCCGATTTGCGGATTATTAAATGCGTTCGTGGGGGGCTATGCCCCCGTCGTTTTCGGCCTTGGCGAACCTGGGGCACCCGTCCTGTTCCTCATGACCTTGCTATAACACAGACTCCGAAGCCCAGGGGCTCAAGCCCTCATCAGACTCGCGGTTTACGGCCCGACTAAAGTCGTGCCCGGATACAAAACATGAGTTTTTCCGCAACCTATAAAGCCGTGCCCTGATACAAAGCACCATCGCTGTGACCACCCTAGAATCCAGAAGGCCTCGCCGGATCTTTTTCGTCGAAAATTAATCCTTCATTTTCGACTTGAAACATGCCCTGTAAAACGTGCATCCTATAAGGCCTATCGGGAAATTCCCAAGGGGCCGGCCCTATGTCTGGGAAAACGTTAGCGCTCAGCGCATTGCTGTGGATGTTGACTGCGTGCCGGCAGGAGCAACTGTCGCTACCGGTCACGCACGCCGCCGTATCTCAAGCGCAATCGACCACCGCGATTGCAGCGGCGCCCAACCCTTTTAGCCTCGAGCCCGGCGCCAGCTGCTATCAATTTATCCTTCTGCGTCCCAAAGACCAGCGTGCGACTGCAGTGCAGGTGCGTCTGAGGCAAGCCGATAAGATGGTGGCAGCACTCCACCGCACTATCACAGTGGACTTGGTGGGTGACCACGTCAACATCCTCTCCTTGCAATATCCCATGCGCTGGCCCGCCTCACCGTCTTTAGCCGATCACGTGAGTACTATCGTCGAGAATTACTTCTCCTCGCCTGAGGTTGAGGACGATCTCTGCAACTCCGGATTCGCCGAGGTCAGGTTGTCGGCGCGGGGCCTGAACGACGGCCGCATCCATCCCATCTGGACGGCGCGCGTCACCAGTGAAGGCTTGCTGAAGTTGGGGCCCGACGGCGAGCAATTAGCTACCTTCACTCCAGCCTTCTAGACTTCGAGGCCGATCGAGCGCATCAGAGGCAGCGCATTGCTGGTCTGGACGATGCCTGGGTAGAGCTTGTAGTCGAAACGCAACTCCCCGTCTTGCAGGTGGTCTTCGAAGTGGCAGTTGACGGCCTTTGATCCGATCTCCTGGGGAATCGCGGTCAGCGCCAGGTCATGCGTGCTCACCAACCCCACCGCACCTCGTTCCACCAGCTTGGTGACGAACGATCGGGTTCCGATCAGGCGATCGTGGGAGTTGGTTCCGGAGAGCAATTCGTCCAGCAGAAAAAGCACCGGGGCAGGGTTCCCGGTCAGGTCCATGATCTGCTTCAGACGATGGATCTCGGCATAAAAGCGGGAGATCCCTCCCTCCAGCGAATCCAGCACGCAGATAGAGGCCGTAACCGTGAGCGGGGAGAGCTTCAGCTTTGCCGCACGCACGGGCGCGCCGCTCTGGGCGAGCACGGCATTGATGCCGATGCCCCGCAGGAAGGTACTCTTGCCGGCCATATTGGGGCCGCTCACGATGATGAGTTGGAGATCCCGGTCCAGCCGCAAATCATTGACTATTCCTCGCTCGCGCGGGATCAGCGGATGGGCCAGCGCCTCCGCTTCAAAGCAAGGTGCGTCCTCGACAAATTCAGGAAACACATCTTCGGGATGCTCGTAGGTGTAGCCTCCCAGGGCCGCGAGCGCCTCCAATTCCCCCACCGCTTCGAGCCACATGCGGAGCGACGGTCCGAAGCGCCGCCGCCAGCTCTCCGTGGCCAGAACAAACTGCAGTCGATAAAAAAGCAGCGGGTCGACGATGCGCACGATAAAGTTGCGCGCATCGCCGAGATAATCCACCAGACGATTGAGCTTGGCGATCGCCCGCGATGGGGGCATACCTTGTTGTTTCAGCTGCGCCTGAAGTTGGAGCAGCCGTGGGCTCGAGAATTCTTCCCGCTCGAAGGCAGTTAACACCTGGGAGAGGAGCATCAGATCGGGGCCTGCCTCCTCTGCCGCATGGGCCGCCTGGTTCAGCCGCAAGCGAAAGCGATGGGAAATTCCCACATTCACCACCGTGGTCGCCAGCACCAGTAACCCCGGCGCGTCCCACAGTTGCCACGCGAGTACGCTAACCAACCAGATAAGAGCGAGCGCCGGGGCCACAACACGGATGATCCCTGAAGGAAGATCCGACTTGGCTTCCCCCCAGGCGGCCAATTGCGCCGGGCGGACTCCCAACTTGATATCTTCTCCCAGGACAGACAGCTTCTCTCGAAACCGCAGCCGAGGGCTTAGCTCAATGGCCGCCGCTTGCCGGACGCGGACCTCATCCGGTGGCGCAGGAGCGGCCAGCCATCGCGCCAGCGTTTCCTCACCGGCGCGGGTACGCGCCGTACACAGCAATTCAAAAAGCGAGGCGCGCCCGAAGAGATCGAGGTCGCGTGCGCAGGGGTCGGAGGGTAGCAGGAAGCGTTCGCCGGTGGCTCCGCTTCCCGCCCAGGTACCGTTGAGCCGCGCCAGCCCCTGCTCATAGAACGCGATTGCGCGGGTGCGCAAGCTCACTACACGCTGCAGCCGCCCATGGAGGGCAGCGATTACCACAAAGACCGCGATGGGAATCAGGATCAGCAGGTCGGTCCTGCTGAAGTGGCTCAAGCGGAACAGAATCCAGGCCACGCAGAAGGCGCCCAGACCCAGTTGTACATAGCCGACGAGCCGCTCCCGCCGTTGGAGGTTGGAGCGTTCAACCGACAACTCTTCCAGGCGCCGGGAGTATTCGGCTCGCGGCGCAGCGGAAGGTACGGTCTCACTCACCAATGTAGGCCTTCAATCTGCCACGTTTATGGTGTCAGATGGTGGAAAAAAAAGGGCCCGACTAAACAGGTTGCGGAAAAGTCTGCACTCGGCAGCAAAGCAATGCCTCAGGGGCTAAAGCCCTCAATTGATACACCGGAGCATTCTCGCGGGTTTGAAAACCCGCTCCCCGGACTAAAGTCCGGGGCTGGCACAATAGCGAGTTTTTCCGCGGCCTGCTACCGCAACGACGGAGCCGGTTTAGGAGCAGGAGCCGGGGGCGCAGGCGGCAGAGGCACACTATCCAGCTGGGCCTGGAACTCGATGATCTTCTGGAGCATCGGATAAGGAATGCCGACGGCAGGTAATCCGCGGCCATTGACAAAAATCGTTGGAGTCGAGTTCACGCCCACTTTCGCTCCCAAGGCGAGCGAAGCATTGATGGCGTCCTTGGCAGCGGGGGTTACGGCGCAAGCCGCGATCTTGACCGGATCCTGGCCAGCCTTGGTCTCGGCGTCCTTTAGTGTCGCGTCTGCCGTGGCCGGCGTGAGCCCAGCCTGGTTTTCAAACAGGGCATCGGAAAACTTGAAGAAGGCCTCGTTACCACCGGCCTTCGCAACGCAGTATCCATGGGTCGACGCCTTAAAGGCCTGGTCGTGGACCTGGGTGAGCGGGAAATCCTGGAAAACAAAGTGGGCGCTGGGATAGTCGGCCAACAACTTGGCGATCGTGGGCTGTGCTTCCTTGCAGTGCGGGCACTCAAAATCGGAGAACTCTACAATCTCCAGCGCTTTGGAGGCTCCGCCCTGCGACGGCCCGGTAGCTCCCGCCTGCAGAATCTCCCGATAACCCTCAAACGGCTTGGCGCCGAAGGGCAGCAACGAATCGGCGACCAGGAACTTGCCATCAGGCAGGGTATAGAAAGCGAGCTGTGCGGTCTGCTCTTTGGGGCCACTGCCCTTGACCAGAACGATCACATGACTGACTCCCTGAGCCGGCGTGGGCAGGATAGCCTGAACCTGCCAGGTTCGGCTGGTGTCGTAACCCCAATAGGCCTTGAGAAATTCCTCCACCGTCTGCTTGGTGGGAGAGGTAGCAGTAAAGTTTGCTGGGTCAACCGGGGGAAACGGAGCCGCGGTTTCGGCGGGCGCAGAGGGCGCCGCAGCCGAACTGCCGGCCGGTGCCTGGGCAGCAGCGGGAGCCTGCGGAGTGGGAGCCGGCGGGGGGGCGTTCTGGGCGAGTGCGGCAGGAAGCCAGGCCGCACTGGCGGCTGCCAGAACAGAAAGACATGTGGTTATACGAAGCTGCATTCAATTCCTCTCTAGTGGTTGGGGCGGTTGCGAATCTCGGATAGGGACACTTTTGCTTATACCTGAACTTTAACGGCGATGGGAAAACGGCGTCCCATGCCGAAGGACTTGCTGGTGACCTTGAGCACTGGCGCTGCCTGCTGCCGTTTGTATTCACTGCGCTCTACCAATTTGACTACATGACTGACTGTAGGCAGATCGAAATGGTATTCGGCCGCAATCTGTTCAGGAGTTTCGTAGCGCTCGACGTAGGCCTGGAGGATCGGATCCAGGACCTCGTACGGTGGGAGAGAATCCGTATCCTTCTGCCCTGGGCGTAGCTCTGCCGAGGGCGCCTTTTCCAGAATGGCTCGCGGGATCACTTCGCGCTCCCGGTTCACATGCCGGCAGAGCTGGTAGACCTCCGTCTTGACCACGTCGCCGATCACCGCCAGAGCGCCCACCATATCGCCGTAAAGCGTGCAATAGCCGACGGACATCTCTGACTTGTTGCCGGTAGTGAGCACCAGCGCGTTGAACTTGTTGGAAAGCGCCATGAGCAGATTTCCCCGGATGCGGGACTGGATATTTTCTTCGGTGATGTCCGCGGGGCGGCCGGTGAAGAGCGGCGCCAGCGCCTGAGTGTACTGGGCGAAGAGATCCTGAATGCCGACGGTAGTAAAGCGAATATCAAGGTTGGCGGCCAGCGCGCGGGCATCGTCGATCGAGCCGGCGGAAGAATACTGGCTGGGCATGCCGATGGTGGTCACGTTCTCCTTGCCCAGGGCGTCCACGGCGATGGTAGCCACCAACGCCGAATCCACTCCACCGCTCAAGCCGACCAGCACCTTGGAAAAGCCGCATTTGCGGACGTAGTCCCGGGTGCCCAAGACCAGGGCTTGATAGACTGCGGCGTCTTCGCTCGGGTCGACCGGGCGGATATCGCCGCTGAGCGTGGCGCTGTCGAAAAAGATCAGATCCTCGGCAAAGGAGCGCGCTTGCGCTACTATTTCGCCATCCGGACTCAGGGCAAAGCTCGCTCCGTCGAAGACCAGGCTATCGTTGCCTCCCACCTGGTTGACCATCGCGACCGGAACCTTGTGCCGGCGGGCGATGGCGGCCAGCATGCGGTGACGCAGTTCCCTCTTACCGCGATAATAGGGGGAGGCGGAGATGTTGAGGATGATGGATCCGCCGGCGCGCATCAACTCCTCGACCGGGTCTACGGGATAAAGCCGGCTTGACCAGAACAGCTTATCGTTCCATGCGTCTTCGCATATGGTCAGCGCCATACGCTCGCCCTGGAGGCAGTGCAGACTCTGGCTCTCGGCGGGAGCGAAATAGCGCTGTTCGTCAAAGACGTCATAGAATGGCAGGAGCCGTTTGGTTTGGACAAACTCGACCACTCCGTTGCGCAGCAGGGCGGCCGAATTTGCCACTTGCTTGCCTGATCCAGGGGGGGCTGGGGTAACGTAGCCGCAGAGAATGGCCAGCTTGTTGCCCGCGGTCGCGGTGGCAGCGATCTCCGCGATGGCTTCGCCGGTGCGGGCTACAAATGACGGCTTGTCAAGGAAATCGGCCGGCGGGTAACCACAAACGGCCAGCTCGGGAAACATCACGACATCCGCCTGGGCGGCGGAGGCCTCGTGGGCAAACTCAATGATTTTTTTCGTGTTGCCCTGAAAATCCCCGACTGTGGGGTTGATCTGGGCCAAAGCGATCTTCACTTTATCAGTCTATCAACCTTGGTGGAGAACGATGGTTCCCTAGGAGGCTAGGAATACCGCAGGGCTAAAGCCTTCATCGCTGTGATCCGGTACGGCCCGGCTAAAGCCGTGCCCTGATACAAAACATGAGTTCTTCTGCAGCGTTGTTCTCAATCATCCTCGGCCCGATTAAGAGGCTCCGGAAAAGTGCCTTCTCACCTGGGCTAAAGGGGTTGCGTGAGAACTCGAAAATAGACCTCGAATCGGACCTAGGCCCGTAGGGCCGGTAGCCAAACTTCAGCCCAGCCCGGGAGGGCTGGGACATCGATTCCGCAACAAAGTCCGAGCGCCGGAGGTGCGGCACCCCGAATGTTGGTAGTGCCGCGCCTCCAGCGCTCGGACGATCTTGGCGATCCGTCTCCCAGCCCTTCCGGGCTGGGCTGAAGTTTGGCTACCGGCCCTACGGGCCTGGGTCCGATTTGCGGTTCATTGCCGGTTCTCACACACCCTGTAAAGCCCGATTGATGGAAGTGCGACTCTTTCCGCGACGCTGAAGCGTCGCTCCCCCCTGCTAAAGCAGGGGGCTCCCACTAGGAGCCGGTGCCGCCGGCCACTACCGACAATGTGCGGATGAGAATCTTGAGATCGAGCCAGATACTCCAGTTCTGGATGTAGGCCGTATCAAGGGAGATGTAGCTGTCAAAAGAGGGGTCCTGCCGCGCCTGTACCTGCCACAGGCCGGTCATGCCGGGGAGCACGTCGAGACGGCGCAGATGGCTCAGGTCGTAGCGCTTCACTTCGCTGGCGATCGGAGGGCGGGGGCCGACCATGCTCATGTCACCGCGCAGCACATTCAGAAATTGGGGCAGCTCGTCCAGCGAGTACTTGCGCAGGAAACCGCCAAGACCGGTGATGCGGGGGTCGTTGCTGACTTTGAAGAGCACCCCATCGCGCTCGTTCATGTGCAGAATCTCAGCCCGGCGACGCTCTGCATCCGCCACCATGGTGCGGAACTTGATGCAACGGAAGACCCGGCCCTTCTTCCCGATCCGGTCGGAACAATAGAAGACAGGCCCGGGCGAATCGAGCTTCACAGCCACCGCGATCGCCGCGATCAGAGGGGACAGGATGACCAGCGCAAGCGACGAGAGCAACACATCGAGAATGCGCTTGAGGAACATGCCGATTACCGGCGTTTCCCCACGGTGCAAAGGTATGGTGGGAAACTGACCGATATACTCGATCGGACTATCCCAGGCCAAGCCGTCGTAAAGTTCGGGCACCACGCGGACATCGACACCAGCTTCCCGCGCCTGGGAAACGATGCGCGTAACCACGCGCGCGTCACAAGGCGCAGAGAGAAAAATCTCATCGGCGAAATACTTACGAGCCAGCTGCAGCACCTGGTCGAGGGAACCGAGTATGTCGCCGGCCAGGGCCGGACTGTCTGAATCGACTCCAGGTATTTGCACGTAGCCCTTGAAGCTGTAGCCCAGGTGGCGAATGCTATCCAGATGCTGGCGCATCGCCTGGCCAACCCTGCCAGTGCCCACAATGATGATGTTGCGCACTTCCAGGCCGTTTTCGAAGCGGCGGTATTTCATCATGCGCCAGACCAGCCGGCGAGCGCAGAGCAGGACAGTGGTCGCCACCACAGTGATGATCACCACGCCGCGAGAGATCACCTCGCCGCGCACCAGGTAGAGCGCTCCGGACAACAACAACCCCGCGGTCAGGCAAGCCTGGATGGTAAGCCGCTGTTCGTGCAGCGTATTGCGCATCTGTATCGGGCCATACAGGTGGTACCGCTTGCTGATCAGAATCAGCGAAAGAATGAACCATCCCAAACAGGTGAGCAGGATGGTGGGATGACTCTGGAACATGATATTGGTGCGATACGGCGAATCCGCTCCCAAGAACCCTTGGCCGAGCCAGCCACGAACCGCAATCATCAGGGCGACCAGAACGACGACGACATCACCCAACATCCAAAGAGCGCGAACGAGCGCGCCTTTGCCCTGTGCGCTCTGACGCTGGGACGACGCCGCTACATACGCCGGCGCCCTTTCTTCGCTGCCATTGGTCGCTAAGCGCTTTAGAAGTCCGGACGTCGCCATGGATATCCCCGGGAAAAACTCGAGAAGGCTCGAAGTGTAGTTACACCCTCGCCCTGGTTAGAGCCGAATCACATAGTTTGCCTGGTTACCTGATTACTACCCAGGTACGCAGACGTTTACCACGCTACCGAACAAGTGACTAAAGGAATGGGTGAGCCAGTGCGAGCCGGCGATGCGCAATCCAGGCGCCGCCAGGCCAAGAATTCAGATGCAAGACTCATCCGGAAGAAGACTACGCGTGCAGGGGAAAGGCTGGGTTGCATAGCAGCTAAACCTTCATTCTTCGAGAGTTAATCAGTACTGCACCAAACCCTTGAGACCCGTCCCGAGGTTCCCGCCGACTGGTCGAAGGGCCGCATTCTACAACGAGAAGACCCGGCAAGAAGAAAGCTCTCACCGGCTCTCGGCCAAAAAAAGCATAGCATTCCGGGTCATATACAGGGCATAAGTAACTGTCGAGGCTTGGTTACTATTAGGGGACGCTGTAACCAGACAGTTATACCCCGTTCGGGCTATCAGCCCTGGGGCAGGACCAGCTTATCCAGGTCGAGAAACTCACGCAGAAAGGCGTCATCGGTGCGTTTGAGATCGTCCATGGTGCCAAAGAAGTAAGCTTTGCCCTGGTGCAGGAAGAGCACGTGGTCAGCCAGCCGTTCGGCAAAGCGCATGTCATGCGTCACCACAATGCTGGTAAGGCGGAGTTGATGCTTGAGCTTCTGGATGAGATTGCCCAGCAGACGCCCCATGAGGGGGTCAACCATGGTGGTGGGCTCGTCATACAAAATAGCTTCCGGCTGCGCGGAAAGCGCGCGCGCGATGGCCACCGAGCGCTTCATGCCGGTGGATAGATCGGAGGGGAGCAAATCCGCCATTCCCGCGACACCGACCATGTCCAGCAATCCATTGACTACTTGCTGGATCTGATCTTCCAACAACTGTCCGCGTTCCCGCAGAGGAAAGGCCACGTTTTCCCCCACCGATAGAGAGTCGAACAGCGCGCCATTCTGAAAGACCATGGTGACCTTCTTGCGCACGGTCTCCATCTGTTCCTCGGTAAAGTCGGTAATGTCTTGTCCCGCCACCATGATCTTTCCCGCATCGGGTTTGAGAAAGCCCATGATCTGCTGCAGCGAAACCGACTTGCCGACCCCTGAACGGCCCAGAATGCAAAGCGTCTCTCCTGCCTGCACGGAAAAGCTGACATCGTCCAGCACATGGACATCGCCAAAGGATTTGGATACGTGTTCGAAGGAGATGTAAGGCGGATCGGGTGGGGG
Source organism: uncultured Acidobacteriaceae bacterium (assembly GCA_963844785.1). Classification (GTDB taxonomy): domain Bacteria; phylum Acidobacteriota; class Terriglobia; order Terriglobales; family Acidobacteriaceae; genus PALSA-350. Next base: position 111,010 of record CAWJPV010000021.1, read on the forward strand.
AACCGCTTCCCTCTCCTCCCCGCGTACGGGCTCGCCAATGATCTCGATGGGTGTTCCGGCTGGGATGCCCGCCAGCGCTTCGTGAGGATCGGGAGACGTGCTCATTGGCTCCAGACTAATGCATTTCCAACCCCAGCCATATCTTCAGGCAGGTTGCAGTTGTGGAACCAGCGGTATAAAGGCAGGGGCGAGAAGCCGAGTAGTTCAGGATGAGTGGAAGCTAATCGTTCTGTATCGAAGACGTCCAGCGCCTGCGATTTGCCGGCGGCAGTGGTGATCGCGGGCATGACTTTGTAATTGCCGGCGAGTATCGAGGCTGAGATGGGACCTAGCAGATCCCGATGGTAGACAGCACAGAGCGGCTGGGGCCGGCCGTTGCTTCGAGGAACGGTCACCCAGGCGCCAGTGATTTCGGCACGGTGGAGCATCCAGTCGAGGAAGCGTGCCGGCAATAGTGGCATATCTACGGGAAGAAATAGATTGAGCGGCTGGGTAGTTGCAGCCAGCGCCGCCTCGATGCCGCTCAAGGGACCGCACCCTGGATGCAGATCCGATACCACGGGTGCATGGGATGACAGATCACTACGCGCTGCGGCGATGCGCGGTGCGGCCACACCTATGCTGCGAAGCTTATCCAGGGCCAGATCGACCAGAGACCGGCCACCGACTTGGAGCAGAGCTTTATCTTGCCCCATGCGCGTGCTGCGGCCTCCGGCGAGCACAAAACCCTCAGGGCGGCAGCCCATAATACCTTTTTCCTAACCCCGTCCCAGCTCTTCAAAGAACAGAATGATCGACTCAATTCCCCGGTGAAAATTGGGGATGTGGAACTTCTCGTTCGGTGCATGCAGGTTGTCATCGGGCAGGCCGAAACCCATCATCACCGTGGGAATTTTAAGGTGACGCTCGAAATCTCCCACGATGGGAATGGAGCCGCCGGAACGGATAAAGACCGTCTGCTTCCCGAAGACCTGGTACATGGCATGGGTCGCTGCCTGGATGTAAGGATTATCGGTCTTTACTACGATCGGATCGCCGGAGTGGATCAGACGCACACGCAGCTCGATCCCCTTGGGCTGCAACGACTCCACGTAGCTCTTGTACTGGGCAAAGACCTCCTGGGGATGCATATCGGGAACCAGGCGGAAGGAGATCTTGGCCGTAGCCTTGGCCGGAATGACGGTTTTCGCACCCGCGCCAATGAATCCGCCAGGCATACCGTGTACATCCATGGTGGGGCGAACCCAGGTACGCTCCTGCACGGAAAACCCAGGTTCCCCGCTGAGTTCGCGGGATCCGATCTCTGAAACCCGGTATTCCTCCTCATCGAAGGGCAGCCGTTTCCAGGCTTTGAGCTCGTCTGCGCTGGGAGCTTGCACCTTGTCATAAAAACCGGGAATAAGAATCCGGCTTTGGGGATCCTTCAGCGCAGCAATCACTTGCGCCAAGGCAATGAAGGGATTGGGCGCGGCGCCGCCATAGATGCCTGAGTGCAGATCCGTCCGCGCGCCCACCGCCTCCACTTCGGTGTAGATCATGCCGCGCAGGCCGACACACAGGGTCGGCAGGCCGGGGGCAAACATCTCCGTGTCCGAAACTAAGGCGAAGTCGGCCTTGAGCTGCTCCGGATGTTCGCGCACGAACCTGGCAATGCCCTCGCCGCCGACCTCCTCTTCCCCTTCGAGCAGCACCCGCACATTGATCGGCAGTTTGCTTCCGGGCGCTTGCAGGAGTGCTTCCAGCGCCTTCAGGTGCATGTACATCTGGCCCTTGTCGTCGACCGCTCCACGGGCATAAAGGTTTCCGTCCCGCTCCGTAGGCTCAAACGGGGGGGTGAGCCATTCGTCCAGCGGGTCGGGGGGTTGCACGTCGTAATGCCCGTAGGCCAGGCAGGTGGGCTTGCCCGGGGCGTGCAGCCAGTCCCCATACACCAGCGGATGACCCGAGGTCTCAATCACTCGAACATGTTCCAGGCCAACTCGCTCCAGTTCCCGGGCTAGGCTCTCGGCGGCGAATCGGACGTCGCCCTGGTGCTCCGGAAGGGTCGAGATGGAAGGAATACGGAGGAGAGACTTCAATTCCTCAAGGAACCGTGCTTGCTGGCTACGGGCGAACTCAACTGCGGATGGCATGAATGATTTGTCCTCTGGGAAACGCGGAATAGAAGGTTAGCAATTGTTGTCTTTTCTACGACTTTCGCGGCAGTTCCGAATCCGGTCGGCTAACAGGCACGACGGCGGTAGCGGCGACCCAAGATGTATCCTAAACCTGGAGAACTATTCATGCTGGAGCTGGAAATCACGCCGCGCGATCTCGCGGCTCACCTGAAATCCGAAGAAGCCGGCACAGTTTTGCTGGATGTTCGTGAGCCGTGGGAGTTTGCGACTGCGCAGATCAGCGGGTCCAAGCTTATGCCGATGGGCGAAATCCCTTCTCGGGCCTTTCAGGAGCTGGACCCGGAGGCACACATCGTCACCGTGTGCCATTCCGGCGTACGTTCTTTGAACGTGGCCGTGTGGCTGCGCAACCAGGGTTTTGAGAAGGTGCAGTCGCTGAGTGGCGGGATTGATGGCTGGTCCCGGGAAGTCGATCCAGCGGTGCCGCGTTATTGAAAGACAGATTAGCTAATTATTAGTAGAAATGAGCAGCCATGAGCGCTACCGAAAGAGTACTGATCGTTGAAGATGAATTGCACGCGTTGGCCGGGTTAGCCGAGTTGGTCTCCGGTTGGGGATACCGCACGGAAACAGCCCGAGACGGCATCGAGGGTCTGGAAAAAGTAACCGAGTGGTTTCCCGGGATCATCGTCACCGACCTCAAGATGCCCCGGATGGACGGGTTGGAGATGCTGTCGCGGCTGAGCGAGATGCAGTTGAACGCGGCCGTTATCGTACTCACTGCACAAGGCAGCATCGAGCGCGCAGTCGAGGCCATGAAGATGGGCGCCTACGACTTCATTCAAAAGCCTATCGATCCCACCCGGCTTAAGACCGTTCTGGCCAATGCGAGCCGTCAGCGCGAGACCGAGCGGGAATTAGAGGTCACCCGCCGAAAATTGAGGGACACGGGTTTCCTCGGATCGCTGGTGGGCAGCTCCAGGAAGATGCAGGAGATGTTCGCCATGATCGAGCGGGTCGCCCCGAGTACCGTGTCGGTATTGATCACGGGTGAGAGTGGGACGGGCAAAGAGCTGGTGGCACGAACCTTACATGAGTTGAGCCCGCGCCGGGGGAAGCCGTTCGTCGCCGTCAACTGCGCCGCCATTCCTGAGACGTTGATCGAAAGCGAGATCTTTGGCCACGAGAAGGGCTCCTTTACGGGAGCTCTGGAGCGCCGTGCGGGGTGTTTCGAACTGGCTGAAGAAGGCACATTGTTGCTGGATGAGATCGGAGAAATGCCGGTGGGTACCCAGGCCAAGCTGCTGCGGGTATTGGAAGACAGGAAGCTGCGCCGCTTGGGCAGCAAGGTCGAAACGCCCATGAATGTTCGGGTGCTGGCGGCGACCAACAAGAATCCGGAAGAAGCCGTCGCAGATGGGCATTTGCGTGGAGATTTGTACTATCGGCTGAACGTTTTCAACTTGCATATGCCACCACTGCGGGAACACAAAGAAGACATCCCGGCGATAATCGAGGCCCTGCTGAACGACATGAACACCAAGCATGGGCGGGAGGTCAAGGGCGTGGACGGAGAGATGCTCACCCGCCTGATGGCTCACGACTGGCCGGGCAACGTCCGCGAACTACGAAACACCATCGAACGGGCGGTCATTCTTTGCGGAGAGGGTTACATGGAGACGCGGCATCTGCCGCCCACCTTCGGGCAGCGCTTCACGCGTGCGGATACGGGGACCTCCAACTACAGCGACAGTGGCGTTCATGTGGAGATCGGAAGCACCGTGGATCAAGCGGAGCGGATGCTGATCCTGAAAACCCTGGAGTCGACCCGTAACAACAAAACTCGAGCAGCCGAGATCCTGGGTATTAGTTTGAAGACGCTGCACAACAAGTTGAAGGAGTATGGTAGCGCGGCCAGCAGCGAGGAGCCGGCGTACACCAGCTCCTGATAATACTGATCCGGCTCTGCCTATCGCTCGATATAAGCCAATGACAGGGTCAGGTGACTCCCCATGAGACTGAAGACCAAGCTCGTGCTCGCGATCACCGGACTGGTATTTCTGGTGGTGTGCACGCTGTCCTGGATTTTTCTTGGGCAGTTGCTGCGCCAACGCATGTCCCAGGCATACTCTGCCAATGACATGGTGGCGCACCAGATTCTTTTTGCCACCCGCGGCGCACTCGAGACCAACATTCACGGCCCTCGTGTCGACCCCAATGACGCTCGGTCAGTGCGTGCGGCAACGGCCCAGGCACTGCGCAGTGATCCGGCACTTACCGCGCTGATGGACTCGGCCATTCGCTACTCTCCAACCGTGTTCGATGTATCGATTGCGGACAGCGAAGGTCGCGCGTTGTTGAGTACCGATCCCACCAACGTAGACCACCTGCTGCCCCATCGCCAGGAATACGAAGAGCTGGAAAGCGGCGGCTTGCTGCGGCAGCTCGAAGTCGTCTTTGGACCGCCTCGTGTCTACAACGTGACCTTGCCCGTGGAACGCAACTTCGAGCCCTTCGCCACCATCCGGGTAGGGGTTCGCACCACCTTTCTGCGTTTCGTGGTCCAACCGTGGCTGATCGCCGCGCTGACGTATATCGGGGTGGCGATCGTTTGCTCGTTGATCTTCGCCGCCTTCCTGGCCAACCTGGCGCTCAAACCGATTGAACAGATCGGCGCCCGGCTGGATGCGCTAGCCCTGGCCGAGGCCGAAGTGGCCGGGGAAGCCGCAAATACCCGCTCCGGCGATGCCGTGGTGTTGGTTTCGCACAAGATCGAGCGCATCGGGCGGCGCATGCGCAACGTGGAAGAGGTCTTCTCCGCCCTCAAAGAGAACCTCGACCAGATCATGACCAACCTGCAGGACGGCATCCTGCTCTACACCCACGATGCCCGTGCGGTGTTGGTCAGCGATTCGGTGGAACGGTTTCTCGGCATCAGCCGGGCTGAGATCCTGGGGTCCAAGTTGCACGAGGTCTTTTCCCGCAATACCCGATTAGGAAGGCTGGTCCGTGAGTCCTTTGACGCCCGCATGGCGCTGGTTCAAGAGGAGATCACCACCGAAACCGGGCGGCACGTCGAGATATCGCTCGACTTTATCCATGACGATCGCGCGGTCTTTCCCCAGGAAAGCCTGGGCGCGCTGCTCACCCTGCATGACGTCGAATCGGTTCGAGAGATAGAAAGTGACCTGGAGCTATCGCGCCGCCTGGCAGCTATTGGGCGATTGACCGCGGGCGTCGGTCACGAAGTAAAGAACCCCATCAATGCCATCGTCGTCCACCTGGAGTTACTGCGCAATAAGCTGGGCGGTTCCGATAACAAAGCCATGCGTCACCTGGAAGTAATCGAAAGCGAAATACAAAGACTTGACCGGGTGGTGCAGACGCTGGTGGATTTCTCCCGTCCAGTGGAATTGCAGCTTAAGGAACAGGATCTGCGCCGCGTTGTCTCGGCGGTGTTGATGCTGGCATCGGCGGATCTGGAAACCCGCGACGTGCATGTGCAGAGTGATCTCCCGGACCATCCTGTGCTGGCCAAGGTGGATGCGGATCTATTAAAGCAAGCATTGCTGAACGTTGTGCTCAATGGCGCGCAGGCAATGGCAGAGGGGGGAAAGCTGGAAGTGCGCTTAGCAGAGGACGGCCGTATGGCTCTGTTAAGCATTCATGACCAGGGAAGTGGAATTTCTCCCGAAATTAGGGACAAGATTTTCGATTTGTACTTCACCACGAAGAAAGATGGGAGTGGTATCGGTTTAGCAATGACTTACCGTATCGTGGAGCTGCACAATGGTTCCATTGAAGTAAAATCGGATCCGAACATTGGAACTACTTTTATTTTGCGCTTTCCGCTGAATAGTGTTCAAGACAGCCGAGCGCGTGGATACTTGATGCCGGACGGGAGTAGCTCAACTGGATCAATCGTAGCTAAGGAGCCCAGGGGATGAGAGCAGCCAAGATATGCTCGGCGGCGACCCTGCTCGTCTTCCTATGCAACGGGTGTTTGTTTCATAAGAGCTCACCACCTCAACAAGCCCAAGCTCCGCCATTACAGACCGGAAAAGGGACACTGAACCCGCCGACCACAGCGCAGCAGCAACCAAAAACGGACACCCCCCTGGCTTCGCCTTTGCCGCCGCCCTCGGCGCAAAACGTTCCCCTGCCCCCTCCGCCTCCACCGAAGAAGGTGAAGCACAAGCCCAAGCCGCCTGCAGCCAAACCGGCAGATAACACGGCCCAGGCCCCTGCGGCGGGAGCTTCCCAGTCCTCAGGCGCCAGTTCTCAGTCTGCGCAGGCCACTCCCCCGGCGGCACTCGCCACTGTGGGAACACCGTCGCCTATTGGTCAATTGACGACTGGTGACAGCGCTATGGGAGAAAAAGCCAAGCGTGAAACAGCGGATTTGATCGGCGGGACAGAACAGGGGTTAAGCGGTATCAAACGCTCTCTCTCGACGGAAGAGAAAGTCACGGCCACGCAGATCCGCACCTTCCTGAAACAGGCGCAGCAAGCGCTGGATAACGGGGACACGGATGGCGCACACACGCTGGCCACCAAGGCCAAGCTGTTGCTGGATGAGCTCACCAAACCGTAAGGTGGGGCACCCGTCCTTCGTTATGGAACAAGAGGCAGGACCCTCTCAGCGTTCGCCCCAACTTAATTTGGAGCGAAGCACGTCGAAGAATCCTGTCGCCCCCATGCGCACCAGATGAACGCTGTGCTCGGAACGGCGACAACAGACCCGGTCTCCAACCCGCAGTTGCAACGCCTCTTGCCCGTCGACAGTGAGGAAGGTGAGGTCAGGAATCCCTTCTACGCTGACCATCACATGCGCATCCCCACGCACTACCATAGGCCGAATGGTCAAAAGGTGCGGACATATCGGAGTAATCACCAGGGCATCCACGTAAGGAGCGAGAATCGGTCCGTTGGCCGCCAGGTTATAAGCAGTAGAACCAGTGGGCGTGGAAACAATGACGCCATCGGCGCGAAACGAGGCCGCCAGCTGGTCAGACAAGTGCACGCTGAAGTCGCCCATGCGTGCAATGGCCCCCTTGGCGATTACCACATCGTTCAGAGCTTCGTACTCCTTGTACAACACTCCGCCACGCATGACCTCGGTGTGCAACAAGGCGCGAGCGTCAATGTTGCAACAACCTTCCTTCCATCCTTCCAGCGTGGTGTACAAATCGGCCAGCCGGACCTCGGTCAGGAAACCCAGCGCGCCCAGGTTGACACTGAGAATAGGAACATCAGTCCGGGCGAAAGTACGCGCTGCGGCAAGTAGCGTCCCATCCCCTCCCAGCACCACGACCAACGCTGGTTTCTGCGCCGGCAATTCGTGGCGTGGAACGATGCGCGCATCCCGGGTGTAACTGCCGCTTACGTGGTCGAGGATGGGTTCGAAGTCATGCGCCCGCATCCAGGTGACGAGCTCGGGAATCAGAGTGGCAAGCTCCTCCTTCTGCGGCTTGGAAATGATGGCAATAGGTCGCATGGATTCAGAGCCTGGTATTCGATTCAACAGAGTTAAGTGTACGCGATAGCCTCAGAAGCGAACGTAGAGAAGAAACTCCCGATTCCCGCTGCCTCCGCCGCTTCCGCCAAGGATGGGAGAATCCGCCAGCTCGGTAGCCGAGGCGCCAAGATCATGCACCGCCGCGCGCACGCGATCAATAGCAAACTGATGCGCGGCCGGGTCGTGCACAATGCCTCCCTTGCCCACATGTTCCCTGCCCGCTTCAAATTGCGGCTTGATCAGGACCACTGCCTCGACACTTACCTCCGGGCTCTCCCGCACCGCGGCAATCACCGCAGGCAACACCAGCGTGGCGGAAATGAACGACACGTCCATGGATACAAAAGTGATTCCGCTGGGCAGATCTCCGGGTTTGAGATAACGGGCGTTGGTACGCTCCAACAAGGTCACCCGGGGATCCCGGCGCAGGCTTTCGGCGATCTGCCCATAGCCGGTATCGACCGCAATTACGCTGGCTGCCCCGTGCTGCAGCATGCAGTCGGTAAAGCCGCCGGTGGAGGTGCCAATATCGGCACAGTGGCGCCCGCTAAGCTCGATTTGCCAAAGAGAAAGTGCGGCTTCCAGTTTGAGGCCGCCCCGGCTGACGTAGCGCTGCTCCTCCCCCAACACTCGCAGCAGCGCAGTCTCCTCGACCGCGCTCCCAGGCTTCTCTACTTTTTGTTGGTTGACCAGCACGCGCCCGGCCAGGATGAGCGCCTGCGCCCGTTCCCGGGAAGGCGCCAACCCCTGCTCGACCAGCAACTTATCCAGGCGGTTCCTCATCTATTGTGGGGGAAGCTTTCTATCAATCCTGCGCTTATGGAGCCCATTGTATCCGCTGCTTGCCCGATTTCCTGTGGAGCTGGTTGGCGTTGTAGAAGTTCATGCGGCTTACCTTAATGAAAGCCACACACGCGATCGCGTCCGGCGCAGCGTACAGGAAATCCGGGCCTCCTGGGTACTTAAGTTTGTTGTTTCCATGGTGCGACCGTAGAATAGGTTCTGCTCCAGCGATGCCAGAGAAAACGCCCAATCCGATTGGCCAACCTGAGCGTTCTACTAGCAGAGACGCAAGCCAAGACAACAGGATGGCCGACGGGAAGACTTCCGCAGTAGCCGACGACAGTGCTTTGCTACAGCGTATCCGCCAAGGCGATCAAACCGCGATGGCTGAGGTCTTCGATCGCTACGGGAGAGCTGTTTACTCCGTAGCGCTGCGCATTCTCAAGGATTCTGGCCACGCGGAAGATGTGATGCAGGAGATCTTCTTCCAAATCTGGCGGAATTCTGACTCGTTTGTACAAGGGCGCGGATCGCTGGGCGCCTGGCTGGTGGTGGTGGCGAGAAACCGGTCGATTGATCTGCTGCGGCGCAGAAAGCCCACGGATTCCGTCGACGACGTGGTTCTGGCTTCTTCCACCAACCTGGCTGTAGAAGCCGAGCACAACGCCATGATCGAGAAGGTCCAGAAAGTTCTCGGGGAGTTGCCGGCTGAACAGCAGAAGTCCATGGAGATGGCGTTCTTTGAAGGGTTAAGCCATTCGGAAATCGCGGAAAGAACCGGGGATCCGTTGGGCACGGTCAAGACGCGCATCCGCTTGGCGTTGATCACATTACGAAAGGCGTTTCAGGCATGACGGGCAACGGACACAATACGCAGGAGGAATTGGCTTCCTATGCGATGCAGAATCTCTCCCCGGAGGATTCGGCATCCATAAAGGAGCACCTGCAGGGGTGTGCCCCGTGCCGCGCAGAGTTGGCCGAGGTCTATGGCGATCTTGCCTTGATGGGAATAGCGGTTGAGCAGCATCCGCTGCCCGAGGGCGCACGCGAACGCTTCATGAAAAGAATCGCCGACTCTGCCGCGGTGAAGCCGCAAGAAACAGTAAAAGAGGTCACCCCCATTTCAGTCAAGAGCACACGACGCGGAGTAGGCTTTTGGACTCCCTGGATAGCGGCGGCTGCCATGACCATCGCGGCCATTTCGCTGGGGGTGCAGAATCGGGCGTTGAACGAGGAACTCCAGGATGAATCCAGGCTGGTAACCAACCTGGCCGGCAAAGCGTCGCGGGCACAACAGGTGCTTGAAGTGTTAACCGCTCCCAGCGCGCAGCACGTGATCCTTACTGAAGGTAAAGCTGCCCCCGCGCCAACGGCTCGCGCCACCTACCTGCCGGAGCGGGGCGGGCTGGTTCTTCTGGCGACCAATCTCAAGCCTTTGCCGCAGGACAAGACTTACGAGCTTTGGGTGATCCCTGCGAATGGCAGCGCGCCTGTGCCGGCAGGATTATTTCGTCCGGATGCTGCGGGTTCGGCAACGCTGGTGCTACCGCCGGTTGCCCCGGGCATCGAGGCTAAGGCATTTGGCGTGACGATAGAGAATGCGAGTGGAGCCAATGCTCCGACCTCTCCCATCATTCTCTCCGGAGCAGCCGCCGGGAGCTAGGGCAGCGAAACTCGCTACAGCCGAGTTCGTTTCAGCATTTACGAAGGGGCTGAACAGCCCGTGTGAGAACTGACTCTTATTGATTCCGCCGTACAGCGGGGGTGGCAGTCGCGTAGCAAGTGGCCCCGAAACCGCAGGGTGCTCCACTGCCACTGGCATGACTGACGTTGATGGCATTCGTAACCGCGCCCGGAGTGGCGGCGTTGGCGGCTACTGATTGGGCGGTGGTATGTACATCCACTCCGTTTCCATCCAACTGAATGGACGCAGACACCTGGTCGGTGTCGGTACGAATTACGCTCATGTAGGCTTGGTCAGACGGCAGGACGTAGACTTGGCCGAAGGGCGTACTGAACGTGGAGGCAATCGAAATAGGGTGGCCGGTCACCGGTATGGTGGCTAACACCTGGTAGCTGGTCAGGCTCACTACGCTCACCGTGCTGTCCTTCTGATTGGCCACATAGACCCGGCTACCATCGCGCAGAATAGTCAACGTCGCCGGCCCATTGCCCACCGGCACCGTCACCGCCTGGCCAAACAGCGGAGCATCGTTGCCGTATTGATCCAGGCTGACATTGATGATGGTGATGGTATTGGAGTCGTAATTGGCGGTCACCAGCTGCGATGCAGGGGCGTAGTAGTCGGCGAAGACCGGGCCGGCTGTGAACGCGGTAGGCGCGACCCCGGACGGCGGCGGCAGCGTGAGCGTGCCGGTGGCCGAATTAAAATTTTGCCGATTTGGGGTGGTATCAAGCGTGTTGAAGGGGCTATTGATAACAGTGACAGTGCCGCTGCCCCGATTGAGGATGAATACCCGGTTATTGTCGGTGGAAGCGATGCCATAGACGGGACAGATGCCCACCGGCAGAGTGCGGGAGATGGTCGCGGTCGCGATCTCGATCGACTGCACCTGGCCGGGAGTGGTGACCGCTGAAGGAGTCTCGCAATCCCCGAAAGCCACCGCGCCGGAACCATTGTCCTGGGTGATGGAGTAGACCCGGACGGCGCTGGAATTGCCCGCCAGGTTGATCGGGCTGGCGGGGACCGGAAGCTGTTGCGTGAGCTGGTAAACACCGCTCGAATTATTGGTCAGCACCGCCACCGCCGGGACGTTGGGTAGAGTGATGAAGAGATTGGTCGCGGTGTAGAGCAGATTCAGAGGCTGTGCCCCCGGCAACAAGGTGCTGCTCTGGATATTTTTGGTCTCCAGGGTAGTTGAAGGGGTGTAGGTGTTGACGGTGCCGTCGGTATTGGCAGTGGTGGCAGAGGTGCCGGTGGAACTCAGGGAGAGAGCCAACGGTCCATTGCCCAGCGATGCCTGGGTCAGCAGGGTGTCACCCGGGGCATCGAAAACATTGGCCAGGCCGGGCAAGGTAGTGCCCGCGGTGGTGGTCACGACCGCATAGCTCTGCGGTTGAGGCGCTGGTCCGGTAACCGCTACCGGAGTCACCACTGGCCGGTACGTCTCTCCGCATCCGGCCACCATGACCGCGACGCCCATCGCTACGGGCAGACATGCCAGCCTGCTCAACCCCAGCAAACCACAGTCCAACCTGAGACCTGGTTGGAAAACCCTCAACACAGACTCCCGCAAACCCACACTCCGCCGGCTCCATGTTTGGAGCCATGCAACGCTAAGCACCCGTGAATACCTCACTGCGTCTCATTTCCTGGTAGAAAGATGATTGTAAACGCGACCACGTATCCAGGGATACGTGGTCGGCAAAATGAACCGTGCGCATTAAAGATCAGCGGGTTGCCGTGGAGCCCCGCAATGACAATAAGTTGCGCTGGCAATCATGGCTGGTGCTGGCCGCGGTAGCCCCGTGGTGTGCGCTGGCCCCGCTGCAGTCACCATGGAACCGCAGCACCCAAGGCGGGCTGGGCATCAGCGTGGGCCTGGGGCTTCTGGTATGGCTGGCGCGGGCCGCAACTCCACTGGCTGCGCTCACCGGCGCAGTGATCACCGCAGTGCTTTCGCTGGCTCCTCTTTCCTCCTCCAGCGTGTTTCAGTCTGCTCTCGCGCCGTTGCTGGCACTCTTCGTGCTCACCTTCTCCGCTACGAAATTCGGTCGCAGGAAGAAGGAGCAGTTGGGCGTCGCTGAAGATAAGCACGGCCGCAACGCCGGCCAGGTGGCGGCGAACCTGGGGGTCGCCGGGATGGCTGCCGCTCTCTGCCTTCACGCCCCTGCCCCGTCGTGGTATGCCGTCGCGGTGACTGCCGCTTTGGCGGAAGCGACGGCCGACACCTTAGCCAGCGAACTGGGAGAGGTCCTGGGGGGCCAACCGTTCATGGTGACCACGTTCCGCCGCGTCCCGGCGGGTAGTGACGGCGCGGTCAGCCTTGCCGGCACCTTGGCCGGAACCTGCGCGGCAGTCGTAGTGGTGCTGGTCGCCGTCCTTGCCCTGGGACTTAGCCCCGGCAACGCGGTGTGTGCGGGACTGGGCGCAATCGCCGGTCTCTTCGTCGATTCCCTGCTGGGGGCCACCGCCGAACGGCGCGGCTGGCTCAATAATGATGCGGTGAATTTTCTTTCCACCCTGGCGGCGGCGGTCATCGCAACTGGAGCGTTGGCGATGCGATGAGCGGCGGGTTGAGTGCCGTGTTATCCCACTCAAGCCAAAGTACGGCTTGACCCCGATTTCCTGCCACGCTGTGCTAGAGGGGTCCGCGTGTGCGCCTTTCATTAAGGAAAGGCGCATGGAGTGTATCAGCCACAAACCTCCACAGGAAATCGGGGCACCGGGGCACCCAGCTGGATTTGCCGGTCGAAGTTTAAAATTTAGGAGGGGCTTCGCCCGTCTTTTTCGGCCCAGGTACGCCTTGGCGAACCTGGGGCACCCGTCCAGTTCCTACGGACGTTGCTTTGACACAGACTCCTTCGGGATTGGTTCCAATAGACCATGACAGCTGGGTGCCCCATTCAAGCCCTGTTTTTGGGCTTGAGTGGGATACCACAGCACTTAACCCGCGCGCCCTTTCTCTAGTGGATCTTCAACCGCCACAACGTGTAGCTCAGCATCTCGTGCATCAGCCGCCTGACGGAATCCCAGAAGCGCAGGGGCCGTGCCTCGGGCCGGGGAGACGTCACCACGTTCAGCCCCATGCTGGTGCACAAAACATGAATGCGAAACAGGTGCGTTCCGTCGGAGACGGCGAGGATGCGGTTCAGATGATTCTCGCGCGCGATGGCAGCTAGCCGGGCGGCCGATTCTTCCGTATTCGTGCTCTGCGTTTCCGCGATGATCTGGTTTTCCGGAACTCCGTGGGCCAGGAGATAGTCATGACCAACGCCTCCTTCGGAGTCGCTCCGGTCTCCTCCACCGCCCAGCGTAATGACCAGCGGAGCGAGCCGTTCACGATATAACACCAGCGCATGATCGAGACGGGCGCGCAACACCGGCGAGGGCCGGCCGTCGTATTCCGCTGCGCCAAAAACGGCGATGGCATCCGCAGGACGTGCCTCATCGTGGGTGGCATAGTAATGGATCTGCCCATAGAGCCAGAGAAACCAGCCCGCGACACCAATAAGAGCCGCCGCCAGCAAGACGCGCAGTACGCGCCTTCCGATGGACAAGGCAGGTGCTGGCCGCACATAAGGCAGATCGGGGTCGGGAACCATCGTCGAATCCCTGTTCAGCGCTGAAGCGTTAAGGCAATCTCGTGGGTAGGAATGGCTCCTTCCCGAAGAATCTTCCACAACCCATCCGACGTGGTGAGATCGACGATGGTCGTGGCCACGCTCCGGCCGGTGGGGCCCCCATCGACGATCAGGGGAATGCGGTCGCCAATCTGGTCGCGGACGCAGGCTGCGTAGTTACACTCCGGCATGCCCTGCAGGTTCGCCGAAGTGGCTGTAATCGGCAACCCCAGCTTCTCCACGATGGCCCGTGGGATCACGGCGTCAGGCACGCGCAGCGCCACGTTGCCAGTGTTGGCGGTAGAACGCAAGGGCAGGCGCGAACCGGCGCGCACAATCACGGTCAGCGGACCGGGCCAGAAGCGCTCCGCCAGAAGGTCAAACCGGGCGTCAATATCGCGCGCCAGCTCGTAAGCCTGGGCAGCGCTCGCGATCAGCAACGAGAGTGGCTTGTGCTTGAGCCGGGTCTTGATCTCATAAATGCTTTCCACCGCACGCAAGTTGACCGGGTCAACTGCCAATCCATAAAAAGTATCGGTGGGAATGCCCACCACCTTACCGCTTCGCAGGCAGGAGACGATGAACTCAACCCGATCCTGTTCCGGTTCGTCCGGATGAACACGCAGAATTTCTGCCAACAAGGAACTCCACCCTCGGACAAATTTGGGGCAATCTCATCGAGAGTACCAGACCAAGCGCCGGTGGCTCACGCTGCCGTCGAATGCCTGCAAGGCCGAAGCATTTCCCCAACCAGCGATGTTAATCGCTATATTGACTTTCAGGGTTTTCCACCGGAAAGGTTCTGGCTCGCATGAATCGCTTCCGCTGTCTGCTCGCCTTGCTCACATGCCTGGTGCTCGTCGCCTTTGCCCAAGCTCAGGATAAGCCTGCGCAGGGGACAACGCACGTCACGCTGGGCCAGTCGATCGTCCCACTCTATGGCCCGTGGAAGTTCACCGTGGGCGACTCGCCCGTCGACCCGGCGACCCACGCGCCCCTTTGGGCCCAGCCGGACTTCGACGATTCCCACTGGGAGACGGTCGACCTAACACCGAAAGGGATACTCGATCCCCTGGGTGGCTTTGCGGATTACGTGAAGGGCTGGACGGCACTCGGGCACCCCGGCTATGCGGGCTATGCCTGGTATCGCATCCGGGTCCAGGCAGCGGCCCAGCCAGGCCAGAAGTTGGCGCTGGCAGGCCCGTCATATGTAGATGACGCATATCAACTCTACAACGATGGAACTTTGGTCGGCAGCTTCGGCAAATTTACTGGAAACCAGCCAACTTTTTACTTTACCGAGCCTATGATGTTCGACCTGCCTCCCCCTGCTGCTGATTCACCTGTCCGGGTGTTGGCCTTTCGTTTCTGGATGGCTCCGGATACCCTCGTGACTCAGGCCGACACCGGCGGCATGCATATGGCGCCGTTGCTGGGGGACGCCACCGCCGTTTCAGCCGGATACCAGCTTCGTTGGCTCGAACCGCTCCGTGCGCAAATTGCCGGTGATACTCGAAGGGCTTCTCTTTTTACTACTGGCAGGCGTCGCCTTTAGCTTGACCCGCTTTGACCGTTCCGACCCTGTTTATGTGTGGATGGGCTCCGTTTTCCTCTTATCACGGCCAACTCGATCCTCGTCATTATCGCTACCTGGACACAGTCCTTGGCGCGATCGCTGACCTGGTGTTGCAAGACGGGATCATAAGCCCGCTTCTGCTTGGTGCCTGGGTCATGGTGTGGTGGGTCTGGTTCCGCCTGCAGCGCCCTGCGTGGGTACCTAGAGTGGTTGCCTTGCTAACCCTGGGGTTTATGATCTCGACCGTCATCGGCGAACACCTCCTGTACCCTCTCATCCCGATTTCCGTTGCCGACATCTTTCACATCGTCTCCATTGTCGTGCGGCTGGCGTTGCTGGTGGTCCTGATTCTGGTATTGTTCTGGGGCATTCGCCGCCAGGGCGCGGAAGGCTGGTTCGTGCTGCCGGCCGTGGTGTTGCTCATTGTGTCTCTTTTCACAAACGAGCTGCTACTGCTGCACATAAGAATCAACTGGTTTCCCTTCGGCCTGAGGTTCTCGCTCACCCAGACGGCAAACGTGCTGCTGACTGCGGTGTTGTTCGTACTGCTGCTGCGCCGGCTTTCGCTCTCGGTGCAGCAGCAGAGGCTGCTGGCCCTGGATGTGAAACAGGCGCAGGAAGTGCAGCGGGTGATTCTGCCTGAAAGCGTTACTACCGTGCCCGGCCTGACCATTGAAAACGAATACCGACCGGCCCGGGAAGTGGGCGGCGACTTCAACCAGATCATCCCCCATTCCGCCGACGGCAGCCTGCTGATTGTGGCCGGTGATGTGGCGGGCAAAGGTTTGCAGGCCGGCATGCTGGTTGCGCTGCTGGTAGGAGCCATCCGCATGGCAGAGGAAGTCAACCGTGATCCGCTGTTCATTCTGGAGGCACTGAATCGGCGGCTACTCGGGCGCGGCGAAGCCCACGCCACCTGCCTCGCGATGCGCATCGCCGCCGATGGCGCCGTTACCCTGGCCAATGCCGGACATCTGCCGCCCTATCTCAACGGAAAACCGGTCGAGGTAGAAGGAGCGCTTCCACTGGGCGTGACCGACAATGCCGGGTTCACCGTTACTCATTTCCAACTACAGGAAAACGACCGCCTGCTGCTGGCTTCCGATGGCATCGTGGAGGCCATGGACGAACAAGGCCGGCTCTTCGGCTTTGAACGCCTGCAAGCGCTGCTGCAAAGCAGGCTGACCGCGGCCGAGGTGGCGACTGCCGCGCAAAGCTTCGGCCAGCAGGACGACATCAGCGTGATCGCAGTGACCCGCACCGCGGTGCTGGTTCCGGCCTGAGCCGTCCAGGGAGCTCCATTTACAATCGCCTTTGAGCTCCCGAACCGTGAATTCTGTTGCCGAACGTGGTCCGCGCAGGGTGGAAAGCCGGCAGAACAGCCGCATCAAGGAACTGCGCGCTGCCCTGGTGCGCGGCGCCAGGACTTCTCATATCGCCGTCGAAGGCTTGCATCTGATCGAAGAAGCAATCAAGAGCAGGCTAAAGCTGCACACCGTTTTTGTCCGCAACGGCAATGAGGGACTGCTGGAACACCTCGAACTAGGGGACGCCGAAGTCTTGATCGTGGCCTCAGATGTCTTTTTGAGCGCCACTGCCACCGAGCATCCGCAAGGCATTGCCGCCCTGGTGCACGCGCCCCAGTTCACCCTGCAAGCGATGCTTAACGGTAGCCCCCTGGTGGTCATCGCCGCCGGCCTGCAAGATCCCGGCAATCTCGGAACCTTGGTGCGCTCGGCCGAAGCCTTTGGCGCCACCGGCATGATCCTGCTGCCCGGCACCGTGAGCCTATCGAACCCCAAGACGCTGCGCGCGTCCTCGGGATCGGCTTTCCGTCTCCCGGTGATCGCCATGCCGGCTGACGATGCGTTTGCCGCTCTTCGCGAAGCGGGCGTGCAGATCGTCGCCGCCGTGGCGCGCGACGGTGGCGAACCCGACCTGCGCCAGCCCGTCGCCTTTCTGATAGGCAATGAGGGCTCTGGACTACCGGAGGAATGGATCGCCGCAGCCGATGCCCGAGTCACCATTCCCTGCCCTGGGGCAGTGGAGAGCCTGAACGCCGCGGTCGCGGGCAGCATTCTGTTATACGACGCCATGCGGCAGCGGAGAATCGCATGAGCCTCTTTAGCCAGATTCCCGACGAAAGCATGCTGAAAAAGCCCCGCACCGCTCCCCTCGCCGAGCGCATGCGTCCCCGCACGCTGGAGGAATACGTAGGCCAGGAGCAGCTGCTGGGTCCGGGCATGCCCTTGCGCATGGAAATTGAGCGCGACGACCCGGGATCGATGATTCTGTGGGGCCCGCCGGGAGTGGGCAAGACTACACTGGCCAAGATCATCGCCGAGGCCACCCAAGCCAGCTTCATTGAATTCTCCGCGGTGCTGGGCGGCATCAAGGAAATCAAGCAGGTGATGGCGGACGCGGAAAAGGCCGCCGGCTTCGGATCGCGGACCATTCTCTTCATCGATGAGATCCACCGCTTCAACAAGGCCCAGCAGGATGCCTTTCTGCCTTATGTCGAGCGCGGAACCATCCGCCTGATTGGCGCCACCACGGAGAATCCTTCTTTTGAAGTGATCGCGGCTCTGCTTTCCCGCTGCCGCGTCTATCGCCTCGCGCCGCTCAGCGATGGGCAACTGATACAGTTGCTTAAGCGCGCGTTGACCGACAGGGAGCGCGGCTTGGGCGCCATGAAAGTAACAGCCGACGACGAGGCCTTGGAGAGGATAGCCGGATATGCGAGCGGGGATGCGCGCTATGCCTACAACGCTCTCGAGACCTCGGCCAAGCTGGCGGCCGAAACCCACACGGCGATTACCCGGGAGGTGGTGCAACATGCCTTGCAGCAGCGCGTACTGCTCTACGATAAGCAGGGGGAAGAGCATTTCAACCTGATCTCGGCGCTGCACAAGAGCGTCCGCAACAGCGATGCCGATGCGTCGCTTTATTGGCTGGGCCGTATGCTGCAGGCCGGAGAGGATCCGATGTATGTTGCTCGCCGCTTAGTCCGTATGGCGGTCGAAGACATTGGCCTGGCGGCGCCGGAAGCGTTGAACCTGACCCTGTCGGCGCGGGATGCGGTTGATTTTCTGGGGTCGCCCGAGGGCGATCTGGCCCTGGCGCAGGCTGCGGTCTACCTGGCGTTAGCGCCCAAATCGAACGCGCTGTACACCGCCTATGGAGAGGTGACGGCAGAGATCGAGGCCCATCGCGCGGAACCCGTGCCCCTGCAACTGCGCAATGCCCCGACTCCGCTCATGAAGCAGTTCGGCTACGGCGAAGGTTACCAGTATGCGCACGACGTAGAGGCGGGGGTAGCCGATATGGAATGTATGCCCGACAATCTGCGCGGCCGAGAGTTTTACCATCCGCGTGCACAGGGCCGGGAAAAACTCCTGGCCCAACGCATGGACGAGATCCGCGCCATTCGCGCGGCCAAGCAAGCCGCAAAAAAACCAGAAACCAAATAGGAGCACCATGGATCACCAAGCAGACCCGCAGTGGCTGAGCTGGACCAAGCGTCTGCAGTCGATTGCCCAGACCGGGCTAACCTTTACCCGGGATCACTACGACCAGGAGCGCTATGAAGAGCTGCGCGAGCTTGCCGCCGAGATGATGGCCGCTGGGGCCGGTATGCCCGACTCGGTGAAAGTTCTCGATCTCTTCCGCGGGGAATATGGCTATGCGACCCCCAAGGTCGAGGTGCGCGGCGCGGTGATATACGAGGACCGCATTCTGTTGGTGCGGGAGCGTGAAGACGGAGGGTGGACAGTGCCCGGAGGTTGGGCGGACGTGGGCGAGACCCCGAGTGAAATGGTGGTGCGGGAGGTGAAAGAGGAGTCTGGTTTCGACGTAGTGCCGCGCAAGCTGGCGGCGTTGTTCGACCGCAACAAGCATCCACATCCGCCGATGCCGCTGCATGCCTACAAGCTGTTCTTCTTGTGTGATCTGGTCAGCGGGGAGGTCACGCCCAGTTTCGAGACTCCGGAGGTTGGCTTTTTTCCGCGAGAGTCATTGCCCAATCTTTCCATTGCGCGCGTGACGGAATACCAGATACAACACATGTTCGAGCACGCCGCTCATCCTGAGTGGCCGACGACCTTTGACTAGTCACGGGCCACGGGGTCCAGTCTCGGTGCGGTCGGTCTCCCAGGAGAACCCATTAGAAACTGGACGGGTCAGTACCCTAACAGAATTCATTAAAAACTGGACGGGTGCCCCAGGTTCGCCAAAGCGTACCTGGGTTGAAAAAGACGGGCGAAGCCCCACCAAAGCTTTTGTCGAATCGATCAGCTAAAAGCAATCGAAAAATATCATTTTTGGCCCAGGTACGCTTTGGCGAACCTGGGGCACCCGTCCCATTTTTAATGAGTTCTGTTAGGGTACTAACCGTCCAGTTCCTAATGGGTTCCGTTAGGGAACTGAACGACTATTTCGCCACGCTCGCAGCAGCGGCTCCGGCGTTGAGGGTTTTCGCAAGATCCAGAATGATTTTGGCGACCGCCTGCTCGCCGATCGCGGTATTTATCATGGTGTGGTAGACGCCTCGGTCCGGCCAATCGACGTGGAAATACTTCTTCACGAAATCGGTGCGTTCCCGATCAACTGTGTCCACCAGTTGTTCGGCATCTCTCTGGCTTTTGCCGCGGGCCACCAGGCGCCGCAGCTTGTCTTCTCTGGGTGCATAAAGAAATATACGCAACGTGTCAGGACGGTTCCTGAGGAACTGCTGCGAGCCCCTTCCTACGATTACGGAGTTCCCTGCCTTCGCGGCGTGCTGAACGACTCGTTCTGTAATTTTCAAAATGCTTTCGGAGTCGACCAGCTTGAGCTTGTACGCATTGAGGCTGCCTTCATAACTCCCGCGCAAGAATGATTTGAAGAGCCGGTAGTACAGTGGGTCCGTTCGCTCCTCGCGTAGTTGGACAACTGACTTAGGACATTCAGCCAGCCGCGCGATCTCTTCCGTCAGCAATTGATCCCACAGCTTCCAACCTAGATGGTTAGAAACCAGTTGAGCGATTTCGCCGCCGCCGCTTCCGTATTCGCGTTCAATGGTGACCGTGTTGATCATCTTGTCTACCTTAGTCCACGATCGCACGTCCCCCGCCGGGATCATTCTTCTTCAGAACAAAGGCCAGAAAAAACATGATGACCGCCCCCACGGCAAGAACCTTAAAGGTATCGATGTATGCCAGGCTTGCTGCCTGGTCCTGCAGGGATTGGTAGATGCGGGCGTAAGCCTGCAGGTGTCCCCGGTAACTGCCCAGACCGCCACTGGCCAAATGTCCACTGAGTGCGTTGGCGGCGTTCACGAAATTTGGGTTGTCGACCCTGGCGTTCTGCACCAGCCTTGCCTGGTGGAATTGCGAGCGCCGGGCAATCATCGTGGTCACTAACGACGTTCCCACACTGCTTCCCATGTTGCGCATGAAATTAACGATGCCGGCCACCGCATTATTCTTCTCCGGCGGAATTCCAACGTAAGCCACCAGCGTGATGGGCACAAACAGGAACCCCAAGCCGATCACCTGCGCGATGCGCAGCCACACCGCGGCATGGAAGCTGAGCTGCAGGTCAATCCGCCGGGTGGAGAAGAACATGGCAATGGACAAAGCGAACCAACCGAAGGCGATCAAGTAGCGCGCCTGGACCTTGGTGGTCAGTTGGCCCATGATGGGCATTTCAAACAGCAAAACAAGGCCTCCGGCCGATAGCGCAAGCCCGGCCAGCTCAGACGTGTAGCCCAGGAGCGTTTGCAGGAACTGCGGCATCAGGACGAGGGCGCTGAACAACAGGATTCCCAGGGTGAACAGCATCAGGCTGGCACTGGCGAAGTTGAAGTTCTTGAACATCCGCACATCGATCAAGGGACTCTTTTGAAACCATTCCCAAATAACCAGGGAGACCAGGCACACGGTTGCGACGATGACTAACGTGGTGATGACTCGCGAACCGAACCAATCATCTTCCTGGCCCCTGTCGAGCGACACCTGCAACGCGCCGATACCCAGAGTCAGAAGAGCGATGCCGATGTAGTCTAACTTGACCCCGGCTGCTTTGATTCGACTTAGGTAGGGAGGGTCGTCGACAAAGCGCCGCACCAGAAACCAGGTGATCACGCCGACCGGGAGATTGATAAAGAAAATCCACCGCCAGGAATAGTTGAAGGTGATCCATCCGCCCAGGGTCGGACCCACTGTCGGCGCCAGGATCGCAGTGATGCCGTACAGGGCGAACGCCAGCCCTCGCTGCTGCGGTGGAAAGCTATCCGCCAGAATGGCTTGGGCCATCGGCTGCAGGCCGCCACCGCCCCCACCCTGGAGTACCCGGAAGAGCAGAAGAAGTCCGAGATTGGGCGCGATACCGCAAAGCAGGGAGCTCACAGTAAAGATGCCCAAACAGGCCATGAAAAAGCGCTTGCGGCCTAAGGCGCCTGCGAGCCAGCCGCTGATAGGCAGGATGATGGCATTCGAAACCAGGTAAGAGGTCAACACCCAGGTGCTTTGGTCGTTGCTCGCGCCCAGGTTCCCCGCCATATACGGCAGGGCCACGTTGGCGATGCTGGTGTCGAGGACCTCCATGAAGGCAGCCAGCGCAACCACAACAGCAATCAGCCAGGGATTGAACCTTGGCCGCCAGACCTCCTGCTCGATGGTGAGGGCAGCGGAACTCATTGCAGATACACGTCGGGTACCACGTTCATGCCCGGACGCAGCCGGTGATCCTGATCCTCGCCCGGATCGAGAACAATCTTGACCGGGATCCGTTGCACAATTTTGACGTAGTTTCCGGTGGCATTCTCCGGGGGAAGTAAGCTGAAGAGCGGTCCCGTTGCTCCGGCAATGCTGTCCACATGGCCTTGGAAGGTCTGGCCGCTCGAATCCACATGGATCTTCGCTCGCTGGCCCACACGCATGTGCTTAAGCTGCGTCTCTTTAAAGTTGGCCGTGACCCATACTTGATCGAGCGGCACCACGGTGAGCAATTGCTGCCCGTTTTGGACGTTCATCCCCACCACTACGGTTTTATTGACTTCGCC
The DNA here is from genome assembly GCA_963844785.1 of uncultured Acidobacteriaceae bacterium. Lineage (GTDB taxonomy): Bacteria > Acidobacteriota > Terriglobia > Terriglobales > Acidobacteriaceae > PALSA-350. The sequence goes on from CAWJPV010000021.1 coordinate 133,350, forward strand.
AGTGACCGGGGCAACGATTTTTGTGTATTGCAGATTAAGTTGCGCCTGCTGAAGTAAGGCGCGTTTTTCCTCGACGTCGGCGATGGCCGCCCGCACCCGCGCCTGGGTCGAAGATACTTGCTGCGCGCCGGTCTGTGCATATTGGTGGTTGGCGGTGGCTTGCACCAGGCGGCTCCGCGCTTGTTGGACGAATTGGTTGGCGGCGGCTTCATTGGCGGCGGCAGCGGCCAGGGCCGCGGTGCTGGACCGGGCCGTGGCCAATGCCTGATCGTAGACCTGGTCCGCCACTTCTTTCTTGTCGACCAATAACTTGTAGCGATGAAGATCGTCTTGCGCTTTCACGTCAATGGCCTGGGCCGATTCCAGTTGGTCATGGGCGGCGGTGGCCTGCCGCTCGGCGGCGATGATTCCGGCGGTGGCATCTTCGATGCCGGAGGCAGTGAACTGCAGTTGGCTGGAGGTGTTCACCGAAGTAATGGGCACCGTGATATGCAGGGATTGGGCGGTATTTTCAGCGTTTGAAAGATTCGCTTTCGCCTGCGCCACCGCAACCTCATAGTCTGTGGGATCGATCTCCACCAGCACGGTACCTTTCTGCACCCACTGGTTGTCATCCACGTTGACCCGCACGACGTAGCCGGAAACACGCGCGCTGACGGGATAGAGGTGAACATCTGCCTGGGCATCGTCGGTCGATTCGTAACTACTGAAGTAGCGCCACGCGGCCACACCGCCCACTATCACCATCACCGCGATGACGGCGAACATCACCAGCTTTCTGCGCCGCCCGGAAGCTCGACGCACGGGCGGTTCATTTTCGGTTTCGGGGAAGTCCGATGGGTCTGTGTCAGGCAGTGAAGGAGGTGGATTTTCCGCCATGCTCATTTTCCTTTGAAGTATTCTTTTATGCTCTGTTCCGCGAATCCGAGGGCGCGAGCCAGGGAAATTTTTGCGTAATTGTAGTTGTACAAACTCGATATATATTGCTCGTGCGCGCTGGCCACTGCCTCTTGCGCTTGCACCACCTCGACGGTATCGGTAACCCCCGCGGTGAAGCGATCGCTCGACTGGGTCAGCGTTGCTTCGGACAAATCAATGTTGCTGCGGGCCACGTTCACCAGGTCCGCCGATGACTGCAGATTGAGCAATGCGGTGCGCACGTCAGAGTCGATTTGCGCGCGCAGATTGTCCAGGCGCTCGCGGCTTTGCTCGAGTCTGGCATCCGCCTGCAGTACGTCACCGTGAACACTACCGCCCTGAAAAATCGGAATCGACAGGGTTCCGCGCAGGTCGAATACCTGGGTTGCATTGGAGGGATGCGACCCTGCCGCGCCGTAATCCCCGTTAAAGGAGAGTGACGGCAGATAGCCGGCCAGTGCAGATTTGCGCGAGAATTCGGCGGCGCGCACGTCGCTCATCGCCGCCTGGTAATCGGAGCGCGAAGCGTAAGCCCGCTGCAAAGCTTCATCGAGGGTGATGTCTTCCAGCGGCTGGTACGGCGACTTGTCAGTCAGTTCGAATTCCTGCCCGGGAGCCAAACCGATCACGCGGCCCAGGGTCAGCTTCTGGATGGCGAAGTTGTTCCTCGCCTGGATCAACTGTTGCTGCCGGGTCTGGAGTTCGACCTTGGCGCGCAGGGCGTCGATCTGGGGCGAGGTGCCGGCAGTCACCTGGTCTGCCGCCCGATTGTAGAGCGCCTGCCCTGTCTCCACCTGGGCTTGTGCGGTTTCAATGCGGGCGGCATCGGCGATGGCCCGCAGATAGCTATAGCCCACGGCCAGCACAACCAGATCGCGAGCGTCCTTCAAGGTATAGGTGGTGGATTTGACACTCTGGCTAGCCGCGCGGGAAGCGTTGATTAACTTCCAATCGAACAGGGTCTGAGTTACCGAGGCACGCGTGTCCAAATAAGAGTACGGGCCAATAGAGTCCGAGATACCCAAACGGGTTGCCAGGCCGGCGAAGCCAATCTCGCCGAGATTAATTTCCGACTCGGCGACATAAGGAGCGGCGGTCACGTGCGGCAACAGCGCGCTTAGCTGTTCCCAACGTTGTCCTTGGGCCGCGCGAACGTCTGCATTGGAAAGCAGCAGGCCGAGATTCTGCCGCAATCCGCGGTCGATGGCATCCCGTAACGAAAGCGGCAGGATTCCCGGAACGAGCTTCGCCGGCACGCTGGCGGCGAACGGACTCACCCCATTGGTTCCGGGGATGGCTTGACCCGGCGTGCCGGGGGTTGAAACCGTTTGCGGAAGCGATGTGGCCGATCCAGAGATCAAGATTGCAGCCAACAGGAAGGTGCCGCGCTCGCAACTAAGCCTCAAGAGAGGGCCTCCTGCCTCGACTTTTCGCGGTGCGGCGGAAAAGCCCAAACACCTTGAATTGCACGCGACAAGACCCGCTGTGTCGAAAAATCAGCCGGGCCTGTCGAGATTTCGACAGATACTTCGGAGGGTTTTTCACACCCCCCAAAAGGAGGGCTAAAAACACCCCCAAAATTCCAGGAAATCGCAGAATATTGGTCTGCGGCGGCTCTGGCATTGCAAATGCTCTACAGTTACGGGGAAGCGGCCCAACGTCAGAGCCTCGGCCCAACCTTCAGCTTTTGGGGCGGACCGAGACTTTGAGTTGGTTCAGTGCAATTGTCGGGCCATCGCGGGGGTGGGTAGATCGCGGCCGATGACGATGATGATTTCAAGAGAAGGCGAAAATGGTTGCCATTGTCGATGATGATGATCTGGTGCGGACTGCATTGCAGGGCCTGTTAAAAGCGGCGGGTCTGGGGGCGCAGACGTTTGCGTCGGCGGAGGATTTCCTGAACTCGGGCCGACAGCACGACACTGGTTGCCTGATCACGGATATCTCCATGCCGGGTATGTCGGGTCTGGAGTTGCAAGCGCAGCTGAATGCAGAGCACTGGAGGATTCCGACTATCTTCATAACAGCGCAGGCCGACGCGAGAATGCGTATGCAGGCGATGAGAGGAGGCGCACTGGGGTGGGTGGCAAAACCATTCGACGGTGAAGCTTTGCTCGAGACTGTTCGAGCAGCGATTGAGAGCAAACCCGTTTCCTAACAGAACCCAATAGGAACTGGACGGGTGCCCCTCGCCAAAGCGTACGTGGGTTGAAAAAGACGGGCAAAGCCCCACCAAAGCTTTTTTCGAATCGATCAGCTAGAAGCATTCGAAACATATCATTTTCGGCCCAGGTACGCTTTGGCGAACCTGGGGCACCCGTCCAGTTCCTAATGGGTTCTGTTGGGAAACTTAATTCGCTTTGCTATAGCGAAGACGGCGTGCATAACAACCAAAGTGCCGCGTTAGGCAATCGAGGGGGATGACGTTACCGCTTCGGCAGGCAGGGTGAACTGAAACGTCGCGCCCGTTCCGTGGTTGGCGCTCGCCCACAAGCGGCCGCTGTGTGATTCCACAATGGAGCGGCAGATCGCCAGGCCCATACCGGAGCCTTGAGGTTTGGTGGTGAAGAAGGCGTTGAAAATCTGTTCCACCTGGTCGGCCGGCAAACCCACACCGGTGTCGCTGACGGCGATGACCAGTTGACCGTCCTCGCCCAGATCCGACTTAATGCTAAGTTCACCGCCAGTGTCCACCATTGCCTCGATGCCATTGAGCATGAGGTTCATTAATACCTGCTGCAGTTGCACGCGATCTGCGGTCACTTCGGGAAGTTCGGCGGCAAGGTCGGTGCGCATGCTGATTGCATAGCGGTTGGCCTCGCTGCGCAGCAGGACCAGCATTTCACGAATCACTTCGTTCACATCGACCAATTCCCTTTCCGGTGGAGTGCCTTTCTTATAAAAAGATCGTAAGCGGTCAATGATCTCGGCCGCCCGGGCACCGTCTTTCACGGTTCTCATGGTCGCTTCGCGCGCCTCTTCCAAATCGGGGTGCTTACGGGTAAGCCACCGCAAGCAGGTCTGGGCGTCGGTAATGGCCGCAGCGATGGGCTGCTTTAGCTCGTGAGAGAGCGACGCGGCCAGCTGTCCCATGATGCTGATCCGGTTCTGATGGGCGAGATCTGCCTGTAGCTGGCGTACTTTCTCGCGTTCCTGTTCCGCGCGTTTGCGATCCTCAATGTCGGTCAGAGTTCCATACCACTTGAGAACTTTTCCGTGTTGATCGCGCAAGGGCACGGCACGCACTAAAAACCAGCGATATGCGCCATGTGCATCGCGATGGCGTGCCTCATTTTCGAACGGCTCGCCAGTGGCCATCGATGCTCGCCACTTTTTCAAGTGCTCGGCGGAGTCGTCGGGGTGAACTGTGGTCTGCCAGCTAGAACCCAGGTTGGCTTTTTCTGAAAGTCCTGTGTAGTCGAGCCACGGTCGATTTACAAATTCCGTGGACCCGTCGGGCCACGCGGAGAACGCCATGGCCGGAATTGTTTCCACCACGTCCCGCAGGTGTTTTTCTTCCCTTCGGAGTTGCCGAATACGCCATTGATAGAATCCCCCGAGCAACGTTACCGCAGCGGCCACGCAGATTGTACGGAACCACCATGTACTCCACCACGGAGGCAGAATCCTGACCGCTAACTCCAAGCCTGGCTCGCTCCAGGCACCCCGGCTGGTTGCGCCCTGCACAAGGAAGGTATAAGTCCTTGGCGGTAGGGTGGTGTAAGTCACCCATCGTTGGTTGCTGCCCACCTCGTGCCATTGGTGATCTAGTCCGTCCAGCCTGTAGCGGTAGCGGTTGGTCGCCGGATTGAAATAGCTGAGTGCGGAGAACTCCAGCGAGAACACGTTCTGGTCGTGAGGAAGACTGAGAGCACTGGTGTAGCCAATGGACCTACTGAGGGGGGAATCAGCTCCAACCGTCACCGGGCGGTCAAAGATCCGGAAATCAGTGAGAACGACAGGCGGGACGTATGGGCTATCCACGACCTTGTCCGGATAGAAAGCCACCCCTCCACTGAATCCTCCAAAAAACATCTCCCCACTAGGGCTCTCGAAGCAAGCACCCCAACCGCTTAAGTCAGCGCCGGGTAGGCCGTCCGCCGCAGAGTAGCTTTTGAATGCTTCCTTGCCCGGATCGAATGCTGACAGCCCGTTGTTGGTGCTCATCCATAGACGGCCGCGCCCGTCTTCAAGGATGCAGCTCACCACATTACCGGAAAGTCCATCTTGCTCGTAGTAGGTCTTGAATCCGCTTGTCCTGGGGTCGAAGTTGCCCAACCCGTTTTGCGTGCCAACCCACATGGTCCCTGAGTGATCGAAGTGCACGGAGTTCACGCGGCTATTGCTCAGACTGGTTGGGTCATTCGCGTTGTGCCGGTAAACCTTGAACTGCTCGGTGGTTGGATCCAGGCGCTGCAGACCAGAAGAATGGGTCCCCATCCATATGGCTCCCTGACCATCCTCCGTGACCGCGATATCGATCTGGGCAGCGCCCCGTTTTTCAAGCTTGTACACGGTGAAACGAGAAGTTGCCGCGTCGAAACGATTGAGACCATCGAAGGTGGTCGCCCACAGCGTACCGGCATGATCGATAAAAAGCTGGGTCACATTGTCGTTGCTCAAACTAAATGGATCGGTTGGGCTATGCCGGAAGGTCTTCAACTGTCCGGTCTTAGGATCGTAACGGGTCAATCCCAGGCCGCCGGTGCCAACCCAAAGAAAACCCGATCGATCTTCGACGATGGTCGTCGGGCGCGGACTGAGTCCTGGTCCCGCGAGCGATAAGACGGTGTATTTTCCGGTGTTGCGATCGACGCGATAGAGCGCGTCAATGGAGCCGATCCACAGGGTTCCCTGGTGATCCTGGTAAATGCTATTCACCATTGAGCCCCGCAAACTGTTGGGGTTTCCCGGCTCGTGCTTGAATGACTCAAAGAGCGGAGGTCGAGTCGAAAAGCGGGTGGGCGTCATCATGTGCAGGCCGGCCCAGATATTTCCTTCGTGATCCTGAAACAAGGCAGCCACATCATCTTCAGCGAGACTATCCGGGTTGGTTGGATCATGCCGGTAGCGGACGAACTTCCTTCCCTCGCGGTCAAATTTGAGAATGCCATTGCCCAGGGTGGCAAACCACATAGTCCCGTCGTGGTCTTCGAGCATCGACATCACCCCGGTGGGGAGGGCGTCAGAGGGGTGACCGTCATGAAAGGAATATTGAGTGAGCGTATTCGTCTTGCGATCGAAGACCGCCAAGCCGGCTCCGGAGACATGGGCGATCCAGAACACACCGGAGCGGTCCTCATAGAACGACATCTCCATGTGTTCCACTAATGGAACGTGCAGGGTAACTTTGCCTGTATCCCGATCGAAGGCATCCAGTCCTTGGCTGGTGCCCACCCAAAACCTTCCAGCCCTGTCCTCGCCGGTTTGTTTGACCTCGTCGCTGCTCAGGCTAAAGGGATTGTTCGGATCGTGGCGATAGCGGATGGATTTTCCGGTAGAGGGATCGAATCGGAAGAGGCCCCTGAGGGTTGACAGCCACAACACGCCGGTGTGGTCCTGGCTGATTTGGGTGACGGGAACGGTTTCGCCTTGCGCGTCCCTGGTGTCGATGCGGTAGTGGGTAAATGTCTCGGTGACTGGATCGAACTTATCCAGGAACTCATCGCACCCAATCCACAGCGAGCCGGAACGGTCCTTGAAAAGGGACGAAATGAACACCCCGATCAGACTGTTGGTGCGTCCGGGCTCGTGCTTGAACACTTTGAACGTGTAGCCATCGTACCGGTTGAGCCCATACTGCGAACCAAACCACATAAAGCCCTGATCGTCCTGCACGATCTGGAGTACCCTGGTTTGCGATAACCCGTCGTCCGTGGAGAGCCGCGTGAACCGGATCCCATGGGCGGCGTCGGCCACAGGCAATGTGATGGTTTGAGGGTCTACATGCGCCTGCGGCACCACCGCCGGATCGACAGTTGGATGGCCGGTGCGCGCCCCTCCGTTTTGGGCCGTTGCCCATGCGGCCGCGCACAGCAGCGCGACGGCGAAGCAGCGCACGGCCGAGCGCAGTAGAACCGCCGGTTTGATGGCCCCTGGATGGCAAACCAAAATCATGGCATTGGTGACTTCCGTCCGGGAGCCCAAAGCTGCTCATTTGCTGTAATGAACGCCCCAACGGGACTTACGATTTCCCTCAAAGGGCCGCTGAAACCCCTTTCAGGGTATTATGACAGCCAATAAGCAGGTCTGGACTCCCGGACATGCGCGAGCAAGACTGTGAAGTTTGTTGTCCATCAAGCAACGATCAAGCAGGCAGTTCTTCCGCGCTTGACCTTCGTCTGCGCCCTTCTCGCGCTCTGGTGTACGACCACGTTTGGCCGCGATCATCGAGCCGTTGCCCCTGGAGTGGTGCGCCCCGCGGATGCGGAGGCCCGCACCGTCACTTTGCCTGTGGTCGACGGGGAGGGTATCCGTTTCCGGCGACTCTCCACGGATGAAGGGTTATCGCAAACCAAGATAATGCAGATCGCGCAGGACGATCAGGGCTTCATCTGGTTTGGCACACAATATGGGCTGAACCGGTTCGACGGCTACAACTTCAAGGTTTTCCTTCACGATCCAACAGACCCCAAGAGCCTCAGCGGAGTGATTGCAAGCGCCCTGTTCACGGATCGCGATGGCGCCCTCTGGGTCGGGTGCGATCAGTTTCTCAATAAATTTAACCGGGAGACCGAGACGTTTACACAGTACCCGGTTCCCTTGGTTACTGACATCAGTCAGGACAGCGCCGGAATATTGTGGCTGGCAACTCTCAATGGTCTGTACAGTTTAGATCCGGCGGCCGGCACGATCCAGCATTATGCTCACAATCCGGATGATCCTTCGAGTTTAAGTAATAACTCAATCAAATCGAGCGCTGAAGATAAGGAAGGGAGATTTTGGGTCGCGACGATTGGGTACCTGGACGAATTTGACCGCAGGACAGGCAAGGTCACGCGCCACCATCCAATACCTGGAACTCCGGCGGGGTTTGGATTCTACAAGGATCGCTTCGGCGCATTCTGGATCTTCCACGACTCCCCTAACCCGTTATCCGTGTTTGACCCCAAGACGGACACGCTAACCAACTATTCCTTTCACGAGCCGGAGCCCTCCACCGCGCCCTTGACGGTCGTCATGGCAATGACCGAAGACCGGGACGGCACTCTGTGGCTTGCCACACACGGCGCCGGCTTCCTCAAGTTTGACCGCGAGCAGCAAAGATTCATTCGTTACCGCTATAACCCGGGTGATCCTTACGGCCTCCCTCAGAACAATGTCGAGAACATATTCGCGGATCGTGAAGGGAGCATCTGGGCTGGCCTGGGTAGGATGGGGGTCACCCATTTCGCGACCAACCCGCTGCCGTTTAAAAGAATTCTTGGTCTCGCCAGTGCGGATGGAACGCCTGAACCCTTTGTCGGCGCAATCTACGAGGATAGTCAAGGAGTCCTGTGGATCGCTACGCCCGCTGCACTCAACCGTATCGACCGCAAGGACGGGCACTACACTTTCTATCGCCGTGGGGACGGACCAGCAGTCAGTACCGATGGGCTCGCGATTCGCGAAGACCGTTCCGGCAATCTCTGGGTTGGAACTTATAACCACGGGTTGCTCCGTCTTGACCAACGCACGGGAAAATTCCAGACGTTGCTTCACGATCCGGCTAATCCATACAGTCTGAGCAACGACATCGTGAGCCGTCTTCTCGTCGATCACGATGGAACGCTCTGGGTGGCCACCGGCGATGGTCTCAATCGTTTCCATGCGGCAACCGGACGTTTCACAGTTTATAAGCCCGATCCGCAGAGCAAAGTCGTGTCCTATCAGGAACTGGTCGAGGACCAGAAGGGGATACTGTGGCTTGGCACCCACGCCTCAGGTCTATACCGTTTCGATCCAGCGACGGGGCGGTTCACCCAATACGAACACGACATAGCTCGTCCCGGGAGCTTGAGCGACAACCGGGTGAACTCGGTGCACTTTGATCATTCCGGCACTATGTGGGTAGGTACCCAGGACGGCCTGGATAAGTTTGACTCGACGACGGGCAGGTTCATCGCCTACACGCGGCGGGATGGCCTCCCTGGCAATGCAGTGGGCTGCATCCTCGAAGATGACCACGGCAGCCTTTGGATGAGTACCAATAATGGGATAGCAAAATTCGATCCGCGGAGTACGGCGGTCCAGAGTTACTCGACGGCGGAGGGATTGCCGGGCCCTGACTTGACCGGCCAGGGCGCGTGTTTCAAGAATCGAAGCGGAGAGATGTTCTTCGGGGGCTTTAACGGAGCCACCTTCTTCCACCCGGACAGCCTTGTGGACAGTTCGTACATCCCCCCGATGGTGCTCACGGAATTTCGGCTGTCGGGCAGTCCGGTCGACATCGGAGGCGGTTCGCCACTGAGCAAATCCATTACCTATACCACCGGGTTGACGCTCACTCATGAGCAACGCAATTTCTCGTTAGTCTTCTCCGCTCTCAGCTACTTCAGTCCGGGTACCAACCGATATCGCTACCAGCTTGAAGGATTAGACAATACATGGCACCAGGTGGGAAGCAATGAGCGTCTGGCTACCTACACCACCCTGCCGGCGGGCGGATACACATTTCGTGTACAAGGCGCGACCAGCCGCGGCGCCTGGAGCAACCCCGGCGCGGCCGTGCTCATCAGGATCCTTCCTCCGTGGTGGAGCACCTGGTGGTTTCGTGCGCTTTGCGTGGCTGTTTCCGTAGCCCTGCTGGCGGGACTTTATCAACGGCGCATTCGGCAACTCCGGCGCCAGGACAAGGATCTGAGAGACGTTGTGGAAACAATTCCGGCGATGGCGTTTGCTGCCCGGGCCGATGGGTCCACGGAATTTGTCAATCGACCCTGGCTGGACTACTCGGGGTTGTCGGAGATAGCCAACCTGGAGGGCTCTAGCTGGCAGACCACAGTTCACCCCGACGACTTTGATGAGCACCTGAGCAAGTGGCGAGCATCGCTGGCCACCGGCGCGCCCTTCGAGAATGAGGCACGCCATCGCAATGCCAATGGCGAATATCGCTGGTTTCTCGTTCGTGCTGTGCCCTTGCGCGATGCGCATGGAAGCGTTCTTAAGTGGTATGGAACCTTGACAGACATTGAAGATCGCAAGAGCTCAGAACAGGAACGCGAGAGATTTCGCCAGCTACAGGCTGATCTCGCGCATGAGAACCGGGTCAGCATGATGGGACAGCTGGCCGCCTCTCTGTCTCACGAGCTAAAGCAGCCCATCTCTGCGGCAATCACGGACGCCAAGACGTGCTTGCGGTGGCTTACGCGCGACCAGCCCAATGTGGAAGAGGCGCGCGAAGCAACCTTGAGAACCATGAAAGACAGTACCCGTGCAGCCGAGATAATCGACCATTTGCAATCTTTTTATAAGAAGGAAGCTCCGCCGGAACGTGGATTGGTCGATGTGAACGAATTAATCCGTGAAATGCTCCCCCTGCTGCGCACCGAGGCGGAACGCTACTCAATTTCCTTGCGCACCGACTTGGGCGCCGACCTTCCCAAAGTTTCGGCAGATCGCGTGCAACTGCAGCAGGTGCTGATGAACCTCATGATCAATGCCATCGATGCGATGAAGGAGGTGGATGGGGCGCGTGAACTAGCCATCAAGTCGCAGCGAGCAGAAAACGAGCAACTTCAGGTGTCTGTCAGCGATACCGGCGTGGGGCTTCCAGCGGAGCAGGCAGACAAGATCTTTGATGCGTTCTTTACCACCAAGACTCAAGGCACCGGCATGGGACTTCGCATCAGCCGCTCTATCGTTGAATCGCATGGTGGGCATTTGTGGGCTGCGGCTAACTCTCCGCGCGGCGCCAACTTTTATTTCACGCTATCCACGAACGCCCGGGTACCTCAATGACGATTCATATCGGGGCCTTTTATTCCGGACGCGAAGAGACCGCGCGGCGGAACAAGTACCTTGTGCAGCTCGTTCACGACTGAGGATTTTCCAATGCCGGAATATCCGGATACGAGCAGGTTGGGTCAGAAGACCTTCATGACTCGTAGAACAACCTTCTGACCTGTCGCTCGATTTTCTGCTCCTACCTCCTGATAGAAGTTGGCATAGAAGTACCACTTTCCGGTATTGCAGACCATTCCCGGCCCTATTGCACCCACCTGCTCGGGTGAGTTCTGGAGCGGCACACCATTGGTACGCCCGTCGGTGAATTGCTTCAAGTAGTATCCGTTGGCGCCGACCCAAAGCCCCTTGTACACGTTGTAGGCGGCGGTTGCATTGAAATGAACGGCTTGCCCAGCTTGTGTCGATTGCGCCGCGGTGCTGATCGGAGGATCGTCGTTTGGCGCGTTCCATAGATAGTGGACCCGCCAGCTCGTCTCAATCCGCTTCCTGGGATACGCGGTAATCGAATAGTAGGGATGAACATTGAAGGCGTTGCTGCCGAGGTTGACATGAGAGGTGGACGAATACTTCCCTACGGGAATGCCGAAATCAAGAGTGACCCGCTGGTCGATGGGCATACGGAAGAGTCGATGTTCGGGCCATTGGAGAATGAGCGGCCCTACCGTTAAGTCACCGAATCCTCCCCTTTGTCCCTGGGCTCCGGCATCCACGTACGCTGCTGAGGCGATAACTTCAATGCCGTACCAACCTCCGAGAATCTGCCGATGGGCGAGCCAGGCAAGGTGGGTCAAACCGCTGATGCTGTTTACAGAACCGGAGCCGGGCACCGTTTGTCCTGATGAGTTCACGATCCTGCCGTCATGTGCGATGTCGTTAATCTGCTCAAACAAAAATCCTGGTCCGCCAATTGCATCAAGAAAACTGGTGTCGCCAAGATTGATGCTCGGCTCGGCGACATGACTCTGGGCCCGCGCAGAGATGCAGCCGAGTAGCATCAGCAGCGTAGTGCACAGGATTCGTTTTTTCATGGAAGAATCAGGCGCATCCCCACCTGGCAAGTCCTGGCCGGCATCACCATGCCCGGATAGCGTAGCGAAATTCCGGTCGCTTTCCACACCCCAGAAGAGTGCACGGCGCCTACCAAAGAGGCACACTCACCAGACCACGACAACTGCTTGAAAGTGGAAGGCTTTGCTTTTGTTCGATTGCGGTTCCTTGAGAAATTGTCAAGACTTTGTACACTTCACTCGAAAAGTGTAGAAAATCCTGACACTTTCTCAAGGCAGCTACTACGAGGCACCGAAGCGGATTTCTCTAGTGCAGTGTCATGCGGGATGACCAGGGTTACGTGTTGGAAGTTGACGTCCTGCTCGCTTCTCTTCAGAATCGACTTGAGCGAGGTCGCACGTCGTTGGCGACGAAAATATCTTCTATCTCGGGGCCGCCCGGGTACCTGCTGGTGCCCCTCCGAGAGAGTGCTGAATTCATCCTTTACCGTGGGCGAAAGAATGGTCACTCTTCGGCGGTCCTGGCAGTGGCCCTCGCCACTGCGCAGGAATCACCTCAGGGTCTTCGGCGCCTGGAGCACGAATTCTCGTTAGCAGCTGACCTCGATCCCGCGTGGGCAGCTACACCTCTGGCGCTCACTCGTCATCAGGGGCGGACGGTTCTCATACTCAAGGATCCGGGAGGCGAGCCCCTGGATCAGATTCTTGAGCGGGACGAAGGGACAACCGCTCGATCTGACTCGCTTCCTGCCCATCGCCATTGGCCTGGCGTCAGCACTCGGCCAGGTCCATCGGCACGGCCTCATACATAAGGACATCAAGCCTGGGAATGTGCTGGTCGACGAAGCCGGCAACGTATGGCTCATCGGCTTCGGGATTGCGTCTCAACTGCCGCGCGAGCACCAGTCGCCCGTCCCTCCCGAGATTATTGCCGGCACGCTCGCCTATATGGCGCCCGAGCAGACGGGCCGCATGAACCGCTCCATGGATGCCCGCAGCGATCTCTACTCTCTGGGCGTCACCTTGTACCAGATGCTTACTGGTGCCCTGCCCTTCGACTGCCGCCGACCCGCTGGAGTGGGTCCACTGCCAAATCGCGCGCGAGCCGGTATCGCCTACTGGACGCACCCCAGTCTCGGAGCCATTGTCCTCTATCACCATGAAGCTGCTCGCCAAGAATGCCGAGGAGCGCTACCAGACCGCTTCCGGGCTCGAAGCGGATCTTCGAGCAGTGCCTGGCGCAATGGCAGTCGAATGGCCGCATCGATGGCGTTCCTGCTGGGCGCGCACGATGCGTCGGACCGGTTGCTGATCCCGGAGAAGCTGTACGGGCGGGAGCGCGAGATCGACGTGCTACTTGCGGCCTTTGACCGGGTCGTGAGCTACGGCACGCCGGAACTTGTGCTCGTCTCTGGTTATTCCGGTATCGGCAAATCCTCGGTAGTGAATGAGCTGCACAAGGTGCTCGTTCCGCCGCGCGGCCTCTTCGCGTCCGGCAAATTCGATCAGTACAAACGCGACATTCCATACGCAACCCTGGCACAGGCCTTCCAGACCCTGGTGCGTCAGATTCTCGTCAAGAGTGAAGCGGAGGTGAGCAACGGTGGCGGCACGCTCTTCAGGAAGCACTGGGTGCAAATGGCCAGCTCATCATCAATCTCATCCCGGAGGTGGAGTTCCTCATCGGGAAGCAACCGGCCGTTCCAGATCTGCCGCCGCGAGACGCGCAGAACCGCTTTCTGTTGGTGTTCCGGCGGTTCCTCGGCGCGTTCGCCCGGCCAGAGCACCCGCTAGCGTTGTTCCTCGACGATCTGCAGTGGCTGGACGCCGGCAACCCTTGAACTGCTGGAGCGCCTGATTACCGATCCGGACTTGGGGCATCTGACTGCTGGTCGGCGCCTACCGCGACAACGAGGTCAGTTCGTCTCACGCGCTCATGCGGACGCTAGGGGCGATCCGCAAGGCGGGCGCGAGGATTCAGGAGATCACTGCTTGTGCCTCTCAGACTCGACGATGTAGACCAGCTCATCGCCGATGCTCTGCACTGCGAGCGGGACGCCGCCCACCCTCTGGCGCAAGATGGTGCACGAAAAGACAGGCGGAAATCCGTTCTTCGCGATCCAGTTTCTTACCGCGCTGGCTGAGGAAGGGCTGCTCAGGCGTCGACCCGGATGCGGGAGCCTGGGTCTGGGACTTGGCTCGGATTAGCGCGCAAAGGCTACAGCGACAACGTCGCGGATCTGATGGTCGGGAAGCTAAAGCGATTGTCCGGAACGGCGCAGACCGCCCTGCAGCAACTCGCTTGTCTCGGGAACGTGGTCGAGATTTGCCACCCTGAGTCTGGTTTATGGGGAATCAGAAGAGGAGATCCACACTTCGCTCCTGGAGGCCGCCCGCACCGGGCTGATCCTCCGTCTGGAGGGCTCCTACGCCTTCCTTCACGACCGTATTCAGGAGGCGGCGTACGCCCTTATCCCCGAAGAGCGAGCGCGCGGGGGCACACCTTGCGGATAGGCCGTGCGCTGCTGGCGATCATGCCGGCGGAGCAGCCTCGCCGAGCATCTGTTCGATGTGGCGAATCAGCTCAATCGGGGCGTCGGACGGCTGACCGACGGGAACGAGAAGGCGGCAGGTCGCGACGATTCACCTGCGCGCAGGACGAAAGGCCAAGGCATCGACGGCCTATGCGTTCGGCGCGCGAGTATTTTTCGGCCGGCATGGCGCTCCTGGATGAAACGGACTGGGGCAGCCAGCTACGAGTTGACGTTCAGCCTGTGGCTAGAACGCGCGCGAGTGCGAGCTTCTGAGCGGTAACTTCGAAAAAGCTGAGCAACTGATGGTGGAGCTGCTGCGGCGCGGAGCGTCGAAGGTCGACCAGGCCGGCGCGTCTACAATCTGAAGGTTCAGTTGCATGTCAGTGAGAGGGCGAATACCCGCAAGCCGTAGACAGCGCGCTCACGTGCCTGCGATTGTTTCGACATTGACTTGCCGGCACACCCGACCTGGGAGCAGGTCCAGGCCGAATACGAGACGGTCTGGCAAACTCTCGATGGGCGACCGATCGAGAGCCTGATCGATCTGCCGCTCGATGAAGGATCCGGAACTGCAGGCCGCCATGCAGGTGTCTCGTTTACCTTACTCCCGCCGCATACCTGACCGACTTCAATCTGTCTTGCCTGCAGATTTGCCGCACGGCGAAACTTAGCATGCAGCACGGGACCAGCACGCTCCTCCGCGCATGCCTATAGCTATCTGGGAGACAATACTCGGGCCGGTCTTTCACCGTTACGGAGAAGCCTATCGTTTCGCCAAAATCGCCTGGCGACCTGGTCGAGAAACACGGCTTTATCGCCCAGCAGGCGAAACGTTTACTACGCGATGGGAAGGAGTTGCCTTCTGGACGCAACCGCTCGCGACCGCCATCGATTTCATGCGGGCGACCTTTCGCGCCGCGATTGAGACGGGAGATCTGACCCTCGCTTGCTTCAGCATGATTCAAATTCGTTACCGGCCTTCTGTGCGGAACGATCCCCTCGACGTGGTGTGGTCGCGAGTCGGAGATGGCGCTGGACTTCGCGCGGCAAGCCAGGTACGGCGACGCCGCGGACATCGTCCGGAACCAGCAACGTTTCATCGCGACTATGCAGGGCCGGACCGCGACCTTCTCCACCTTCAGCGACGCGCAATTTGACGAGAGCATGTTCGAGGCGCAGCTGACCTAGGGACCAGATGGCCTATGACGATCTGCTGGTACTGGATCCTGAAACTGAAGGCGCGGTATTCTGTCAGGCGATTACGCCGAGGCTCTTGCGGCAGCCGGCAAGGTAAAGCCGCTACTTTCGGCCGTAGCCGCCCAGATCCAATTGCTCGACTACTTTTATTACGCCGCGTTAGACGGTGGCGGCACGCTATGAGAACACTTCCTGCCGACGAGCAGGCTGGCTGGCGCGAACTGCTGGCGGCACACCGGGAACAACTGCGCGAGTGGGCTGAAAACTATCCACCAACTTTCGCCGACAAGCACGCCTTGGTGTCGGCAGAGGTCGCGCGCCTTGAAGGCCGTGACGCCGAGGCCATGCGGCTGTACGAGCAGGCCATTCAGTCCGCGCGCGAAAACGGCTTCGTTCAGAACGAGGGCGTCGCTCATGAGGTATCAGCACGGTTCTACGCCGCACTCGGTTTCGAAGCAATCTCGCACATGTATCTACGGCACGCGCGGAACTGCTACGACCGTTGGGGCGCGGCCGGCAAGGTGAAGCAACTCGACCAACTCTACCCTCGTTTGCATGAGGAGCGGCTTGCTGTTTCTACCACCGCTACCATCGGCACGCCGCTGCGGCAGTTGGATGTCGAGACTGTACTCAAGGCCTCACAGGCACTCTCCAGCGAGATTGTCCTTAGCAAGCTGATCGAGAAGCTCATGCGCATCGCAGCGGAGCATGCGGGGGCCGAGCGTGGTCTGCTCATCCTTCTCCGCGGGGATGAGCCGCGGATCGAGGCGGAGGCCGCCACTGGCCACGGGAGAGTGGAAGTCACCGTTCGACAGTCGGGCATTACCCCACTTGATCTCCCCAAATCCGTGCTGCAGTACGTCATCCGGACACGGGAGCTGGTGGTGGTTGACGATGCTTCGGGATGGAACTTGTACTCGGAGGACGAGTATGTGCGGCAGAAGCGCACCAGATCCATGTTATGCCTGCCCATCGTCAAGCAAACGAAGCTTGTCGGCGCACTCTACCTGGAGAACAAAATGACTCCGTGCGCCTTCAGCCAGGACCGGGTCGCGGTACTGGAAATGCTGGCTTCGCAAGCCGCGATTTCGCTCGAGAATGCCCGCCTCTACTCGGAGCTGCAATACAGCGAAACTTACCTGGCTCAAGGGCAGAGCATAAGCCACACAGGTAGCTACGCCAGGGACGTTCTAAGCGGAGAAATCTACTGGTCGGAGGAGACTTACAAAATCTTTGAGCTCGATCCAGCGGTTAAGCCAACGATGGAGTTCGTATTTCAGCGAATTCACCCCGACGATAGAGACCGTGTGCGGCAAATTATCAACCACGCAAGCAAGGAAAAGACAGATGTTGATTTTGAATATCGCATACTGAGGCAGGACGGTTCGGTCAAATATCTCCACGTCCGGGCTCGCGCGTTGGATTCCTCGGGCAACCTCGAATTCGTGGGTGCGGTAACGGACGTGACGGCAGCAAAGCAAGCGAGATTAGAGTTGGAGAAAGCCTTCGAGGAAATCAAGGCCCTGAAAGATCGACTCCAGAATGAGAACGTGGCGCTGCGCGAAGAGGTTGCCAAGGCCTCAATGTTCGAAGAGATCGTGGGCACGTCGCCGGCTCTGCAAGCGGTGCTTTCCCTCATCTCCAAGGTCGCTCCAGGCGACTCAAGTGTTCTCATCACTGGAGAAACAGGGACGGGTAAGGAGCTCGTCGCCCGTGCCATTCACAAGCATTCCCAGCGTGCTTCCCAGGCCTTCGTGAGTGTGAACTGCGCAGCCATACCCCGTGACTTGATCGCGTCGGAACTATTCGGCCATGAGAAGGGCGCATTTACGGGTGCGACCCAGCGGCGTATCGGGCGCTTTGAGTTAGCCGAGGGAGGTACGATCTTCCTGGACGAGGTTGGGGAACTTCCTCTGGAGACCCAGATTGCTCTGTTGCGTGTGCTCCAGGAGCATGAGTTTGAGCGTGTCGGTGGAACGGTAACTATGCGAACTAATGTTCGCTTGATCGCTGCGACCAACCGCGACCTGGACGCTTCCATGGCAGCGGGGACCTTCAGGAGCGACTTATACTATCGCCTCAACGTTTTCCCGATTGAGATGCCTGCTTTGCGCGAACGAGGAGAAGACATTCAGCTCCTTGTCGAGTACTTTATCAATCGTTTTGCTCGGAAGGCAGGAAAGAGATTCGAGGCTGTCAGTAAGAAAAGTCTCGATCTGCTTCGGTCATACCCTTGGCCAGGGAATATTCGCGAATTGCAGAACGTAATTGAGCGCTCTGTCATTGTGTGTGACTCGGACCATTTCTCCATCGATGAGAGTTGGCTTTCTCAACGACCTTCCGAAAGTGGGCGGAAGCAGCAGTTTGAATATTCCAAAAAACTTGTTGCCCAGGAGAAAGAGATGATCGAATCCGTCCTGCGCGAAACCAAAGGCCGCGTGTTCGGACCGTCAGGAGCGGCGGTCAAACTGGAATGCCCGGCACTACCTTGGACTCCAAGATCAAGTCGCTCAAAATCGACAAGAATCGCTTCAAAACCTCCTAGCCAAAACAATTCCCTATTCACCCTCGCCTGGTGACACATCCCCAAGTGTCATTATGAGCTTTCGTGAAATTACGAAACTTCGTAATTATTGCGCCCCCTTAGCCTTTTACTTTCAGTAATTTAGATTGGCCCCGGATTTGCACTCGATAGACCATGAAAGCTGAAGCAGCAAGAGAATTTGAGTGACGGCATTAACTCTTCTATGGCTGATCAACCAGGGGAGATGCACTGAACCGGGCCGTTATCGCGGTCCCATGGCGGAGTTCGAGAGCCGCGTACCGGTCTCTGAACTCTGATGCTAGTCCACGTTCCAAGAGAGGGTGGATGCTTAAGATTCAGAGGTCATCAAACGGGCAAGTGATCTTTATTCTGAGCGGCGAAATGGAGGAAGAACAAATCGCCGGGCTGGAAGCCATCATTCACTCGGAAGATAAGGGACGCCTTATAGTCCTTGATCTCAAAGAAGTGACCTTGGTGGCTCGCGAGGCCATCAGCTTCCTGGTGCGTTGCGAAAGGGACGGCGTGGTGCTGAAGAACTCTGCAACCTATGTGCGCGAGTGGATCGCGCGGCAACGAAACCAAAGTTAGCTCTTAGGACCATCCTGGTTTGAGAGCACAGCGAGCGGACGATGAGGAACATGAGATGGCGGCACAAACAAGCTGGGTTAACGAGGCGGCGGAAACCAACCAAAGCGGATCGTTCGAGTTCGAGAATGCAGCCTTGGCGGAAGCCGGACCTGAAGACGAAATCCGGCGCCTCCGGTTACCTAGCATTGTAGGTAACAGCGCTGCTCTGGGGCGGGTACTCCAAATGGTGCGGGTGGTGGATCCGACCAATGCCACGGTGTTGATCAACGGGGAAACCGGAACCGGCAAGGAATTGATCGCAGAAGCCATTCACAGGTGCAGCGAGCGGTCGAAAGGCCCGCTTGTCAAGGTGAACTGCGCCGCAATTCCCACAGGCTTGCTAGAAAGCGAACTCTTCGGACACGAGCGGGGCGCTTTCACCGGCGCCGTCGCGCGACGCGTCGGACGTTTCGAACTGGCGAACCGCGGCACCATATTCCTGGATGAGGTGGGTGAAATACCGCTGGAGTTGCAGTCTAAGTTATTGCGCGTGCTGCAAGAGCGCGAGTTCGAGCGGCTCGGCGACTCGCGGACCCTGAAGACCGACGCACGTCTGATCGCCGCCACGAACCGGGGCCTGGAGGCGATGGTCAAGGAGCAAAAGTTCCGCTCGGATCTTTACTATCGCCTGAATGTTTTCCCGATCTGTGTTTCGCCACTACGCGAGCGGCCCGAGGACATTCCGATGCTGGTCCGGCACTTCGTGCAGCAATTTAATCGACGCATGAACAAATGCATCGACGTTATCCCCTCAGAGGTCATGACGGCGTTGGTGCAGTATCCCTGGCCTGGCAATGTACGCGAATTGCAAAACATCATCGAACGAGCGGTCATCCGCTCCATCGGATTGGTTCTCAAGCTGTCGGTGGAAGAACTGCACCCTCGTACGGATCCGCGGCCTCTGAGTAATCGTAGCAATGGGAGTTTAAAGAAGACCCTCGAAGACGCGGAGCGGAGGGAAATCATCGCCGCGCTAGAGAAAACAATTGGGAAGGTTGGCGGCCCTAACGGCGCCGCTGCTCTGCTCGGCATGAGCCGGTCCACGCTGTTGTTTCGCATGCAGAAACTTAGCATCGTTGCCTCGCGCGTAGTCATGAATGCGTGACTTGACGCGTCTTAAGGCTCTGGGATCTCCGTGGTCCAGCAAGCGGCTTTACCGCCCAATTTGGACCTACGCGAACTCTACTCGATACTTCCGCTTCGCCTCCAACGTGACGCCAATGCTGCCGTCGGAGTGAGTCTGCAACGGAACGTTGCCTCCACTCGCAATACTGCGAATCTTCTGTCCAGGTGGTACGCGCACCTGATATTCGCCCGAGAAATCCGGTCGAATGGCGGCAGCTACAGCCCTTCCATTTTCCCAACGGAGATCGATTTCGACAGAACCACGTGCCCGCAGACCCTTGACTTCGCCCGCTGGCCACGCCGAGGGCAAAGCCGGCAACAGATCGATGGTGCCGGCGTGGCTTTGCATCAACATTTCAGCCATGGCCGCGGTTGTGCCGAAGTTTCCGTCAATCTGAAAGATCGATGTCTTCCCCGCCGGATGGGTGTCAAAGAGGTTCATATTCGTGCTGTGCTGCATCAGCATCCCCAAAGACTCCCACGCCTTATCACCATCGCCTAGGCGCGACCAGAACCCGATAGCCCAGGCGCGGCTCCAACCGGTGTATGCGCCGCCGTGGGCCAAGCGCCGTTCCAACGAAATGCGTGCCGCCTTTGCCAGCTCCGGCGTACCGCGCGGCGTGATCTCACTGCCCGGATACAGCGGATACAGATGCGACATGTGCCGCTGACCGGGTGTGCTCTCGTCAAAATCGACGGACCATTCCTGCAGCTGGCCATATTTGCCAATCTGGTAGGGGATGAGCCGTGCGCGCGGGGCGTTGAGCTTGGCTGCGAACTCTTCATCGATCCCCAGTTCTTTCGCTGCGTCCATGCAGTTGGTGAACAGCTCACGGATGAGGGCCATATCCATGGTGCAGCCGGCACTGGTCATAGCAGGCTTGCCGTCCGGGGCCATGAAGTCGTTCTCGGTCGACTCCGAAGGACAGGTAGTGAGATGCCCGTTTCCATCTTCGATCAGCCACGCCAGGCAGAACTCCGCCGACCCCTTCATCAAGGGATACGCACGCGCACGCAGAAATTCGCGGTTGCGCGTGAAGCGATAATGCTCGTACAGGTGGGCGCAGAGCCAGGGGCCGCTCATGCACCAATTGGCCCACGTCGGCTGCCCAACCCCCATCCCTACAGGATTGGCAGCGCGCCAGATATCGATATTGTGATGAGTTACCCAGCCAGGCAGGCCGTACGTCTCCTGTGCCGCACGCGCGCCGGTGTGGCTGAGATCTTCAATGAGCGCCAACAGCGGCTGGGTGCAATCGCTCAGATTGCACGTCTCCGCCGCCCAGTAGTTCATTTGCACATTGATGTTTGACGTCCAGTTGCTACTCCACGGCGGCTGCACCTGGTAGCTCCAAATGCCCTGCAGATTCGCCGGCTGCGTGTCCGGCCGCGAACTGCTGATGAGCAGGTAGCGCCCGTACTGAAAATACAGCGCCAGCAGCGATGGATCGGGAGCCGTGGCAAAGTTCGCCAGCCGCTGGTCGGTGGGTTGCGATGCTGCGGGTTTTGCCCCCAACGTGAGGGATACGCGGTCAAAGAGTTGCCGGTAATCCGCGGTGTGTCGCTGCCGCAAGGCTGAGTAACTCTGTTGCAGTGCAATATCGAGTTGCCGGGTAGCGCGTTCCGTCACCACAGGCTGCGGCGTATCGGGTTTCTGTTCGAATCGGCGGTAACCGGTAGCCGCGGTCAGCACCACCGTAAGTGCGGTCGCACCGGTGACCACAAGTCTGTCTCCATTCGCAGATACCTGGCCGCCTTCAGCATTCACCTGCAACAGGGCGGCATAGTACATGCCCTCACCCGGCACATCGGAAAGTACGACCGGATTCTCACTGCCTGGATGCCCGGCCCCGGCAATATGCTTTGCCGCCTTGCCGGTGAGCAGGAGACGATTGCTGCCCATGGTCTGCACCGCCTTCACCAGGGGACCATCCATCCATAGGGTTGCATTCAATTGGCCGGGTTTGCCGGCAGAGACGCGCAGCACAATCGCCTGATCGGGGGCGGAAGAAAATGCGGCGCGTTCAAATTCGACATCCCCCACCCGGTAGTGCGTCGTCGCCACAGCGGATGCGAGATCCAGTTCGCGGTGATAATCCGTCACCGGGCCAGGGTGAGTGCAATCCACATGCAGGCTGCCGATCGGTTGGTAGGCCTCGGCAAACAGGCCCTGCATCTTGCGACAGAGCTGGTCGCCCAGGTGATAGTCCTTCTGTTCCAGGACCGCACGACGTACCGCGGGCAGATAATTCTTCGCGTCAGGATTGTTGCCGTCGACCGGACGGCCCGACCAGAGTGTGTCTTCATTCAGTTGCAGCGTTTCTCTCGCGGGATCGGTGGGAACGGGACCTGGCGCTTGCTTGGTCTTGGGGTTCTTGGGATCAATTGGGTCGATGGCGCCTCCGCCAAAGACCATCGCTCCCAAACGTCCATTGCCAATGGGCAGAGCGTCAACCCACTGGGATGCCGGTTTGGTGTACCACAGCTTGAGATCGCCGGCCTCGTTCTCCGGCGCTTGGGCCAGTCCCAAGCGTGTTGCCAGCGATCGAGTCGCGGCAGCGGCAGTGGCAGTGAGAAGAAAGCGGCGGCGCGTGAATCTACCCATGAGGCATGTACTTTCCTGATGCGAGAGCAACCAGCACGAAATCCTTACAACTCGGAATTGTATCGAATGCCCAAACTACTCCTCTTCACCAAGAAGATTGCTTACCCGGACGATGGTCTCTATCTGTTCCTGGGTGAGTCGCGACAACAGATTCCGCCGCACTGAGGCCGCGTGTACCGGGCGAGCGGCATCCAGCCTTTCCCTGCCAAGTTTGGTAAGGATGATGAGGACAGTTTTCCCGTCAACCCGGCGGCGCTCAATAAGCGAGCGTTCCTGCATGCGCGTCAGCTGATGAGAGAGGCGACTCTTATCCCAGTCCATCATGCTGGCCAGCACTTGTTGCCGCATCTCACCTTTGCCAGGGCCAGCGAGGCGAGACAATACACCAAATTCAGGACCTGACAGCCCGGTCGCCTGGGCGATGTCCCGCCCAACGCGACTCAGTACATCCTCATGCATGAGCCTGAAGGCGTGCCAGACACGAAGCTCCTGAGGCGATAACGGTTTAATCGTCATGTCTGTGCCAAGCCTATCAATCTCAGGTTGACATGACAACTTACGGCGCTTAGGATAGTTGACGTGTCAACTATAACCAGCGCCGTTTCCCTTGAGGATGAAATCGAATGCCAGACTGGTCTGCAGGCCTTGCTGTGCGTTCTGGAGGCCGATTCTTCTCTCTTTCTGCCCGGTCAATTGCGGGAGCGCCTGATCGCGCTGGACGATCTTGATGCCGGATTTGGAGGCTGGAATTCCGAGGATTCCACGAGATGTGCCTATTCACGCTTGCATCAGCGTGCGAAGGCACTCCGGATACGACTCGAAGCCGCAAACTCAGAACTCTACCAGTCTGTGCGCTCTGATATTGTTCGCGGCGGTCAACCACGCGCGATTCTTCAGTGGCTCGAGGATTCAGCGACCGACAACGAACCAAGATGCCCCTTGCCCGGCTTGGGCTTCGACTACCGGGACGAGTTGGTGAGCGGAGTTCTTCAATTACCTGAACCGAGCGCACCAAATCTGCAACCGTCACCAGAGATGGTGCCCTACCAGCCAACGCCTGTGCGCCACGTCCTCCACCTGATCGCAGCCGCCTCGGTTGCGGAAGATGACGTCTTTGTCGATCTGGGCTCGGGACTGGGGCATGTGCCGCTTCTTGTGTCCATGGTGACTGGCGCCCAGAGCCTTGGTGTCGAGGTACAGGCGGGCTATGTCGCTAGTGCGCAAAAGTGCGCTCAAAGCCTTGGCCTCAGCCGCCTCCAATTCATCGCGCAGGATGCGCGCGATGCGGACCTGTCGCGCGGCACCACGTTCTATCTGTATTCGCCTTTCAAAGGCTCGATTTTGGCCGACGTGCTGAGCGCGCTGCGAAGACAGAGTATGCGCAGGCCCATAAAGATTTGCTCACTCGGTCCGTGCACCCGCAGACTTTCGCAGGAGACATGGCTGAAGGCGAGCGCATTGTCCCATACGGGGCGCATTGCCGTCTTTGACTCTAGATGAGCACATTTTGCGTCACTGCGCTCATCGATTCTTGCCAGTCCTTTTCCATCAAGATGAAGTGGCAGGGAAGAATAAGAATTTCGGGGCGGTGGTAGGGCGCCTCGCCGGTGATCTTGTAGCCGCGTCTCTTGTACCAGGCGATTAGCTCAGGTCTTCGATTGATGACAGAGATCTCGATAACTTTGCATTGATGTTCAAGGCAGAGCCGTTCCCCAGCTTCGAGGAGTCGGGTGCCGAGGCCGGCGCTCTGACGGTCTGGGTTGACGGCGACCATACCAATATAACCACGACTATTCGCTCGCAGTTCGGTGTAGACAAGGCCGAGTAGTTCCCTTGTACCTTGGGCCGGCTCTTCCATGATAAGAAAGGTGCCTTTGTGGAGATACTCGGCAACCTGCGCGTGGTTGGTACGTTCCGTGGTTTTGAAATCGTTGTCGGGTGCGAAGGAGCGATTAATGAAGGGCACCAGTAGATCTATGTCTTCAGAGGCTGCTGTACGCAAATGCGCGGAAAAATCTGTTTTAGATGTGGGCGAGGCTGTTTGGTGCAGATTCATCTTTCTTCATTATATGACGGCATCTCAGCAGGCGATAAGCGCGTTCCGAGGACTAAACCGAGGATCGGATCTCAATTCAGGGTTCCATCAGTCCTGTTATGGTTAACTCACCCGGCGTTCAGCATAGCGACGTAAAGAGTCATGTATCCGGCTATTAACTAAAACTAACCAGAGCACCTAACCCGACAGGAGAATGACTCATGAGCAGCATCACAGTAAAGGACGGCACAGAGATCTACTACAAGGACTGGGGAACAGGTCAGCCGATCGTGTTCCACCACGGCTGGCCGCTCAGCGCGGACGATTGGGACAGCCAGATGCTGTTCTTCCGGCTGCACGGATACCGAGTCATCGCGCATGATCGCCGCAGCCATGGCCGGTCGACCCAGACCGATCTCGGCAACGACATGGACACCTACGCGGCCGACAGCGCCGCCCTGGTGGAGCATCTTGACCTGAAAGACGCCATCCACGTCGGCCACTCAACCGGCGGCGGCGAAGTGGCCCGCTATGTCGCCCGGTACGGAGGCGGCGGGCGCGTCGCGAAGGCGGTGTTGATCAGCGCCATCACTCCGGTCATGATCAAGTCTGCGTCGAATCCGGGCGGGCTGCCGATCGAGTTCTTCGACGCCTTTCGCGCCGGCATGGCCAACCGCGCCCAGTTCTACCGCGATGTCCCCGAAGGTCCCTTCTACGGCTTCAACCGTCCCGGCGCGAAGGTTTCGCAAGGAGTGATCGATAACTGGTGGCGGCAAGGAATGATGGGTGGGACCAAAGGACAATATGACTGCATCAAGGCCTTGTCGGAAACCGACCTCACCGAAGACCTCAAGAAGATTACCGTTCCGGTGTTGGTGATGCATAGCGAGGACGACCAGATTGTGCCCTTCGCCGACGCCGGCCCGCTGGCCGCCAAGCTCTTGAAGAATGGCGTGTTGAAGGTTTACCAGGGCCTGCCGCACGGTATGCCTACCACGCATGCTGACCGGATCAATGCCGATCTTCTCGAATTCATAAAGTCGTAAACGCAAGTTGCTCGGCGAGTCAGAGGTATCTCTTCCTTTGGTTCGCCGAGTGGCTAGCTGACATTAGGACTTTAGTTCTTTCGCTTTCATGAGGAAATTGTGGCTGAGACACACAGCACCCTGCCGATCAGGGCAAGCCAGTCATCCTTGTTTTCAAACGGGAGTAGCGCCGGAGCCGAGGCTCAATCCATTGCGCTAACGGCCTTGCCAATCACGAACCTTCCATACCGCGTCGGCAAAGGGCTGGGGCGCCTCCTGCGGAAGATTATGTCCCGCATCAACGACGCGGTGTTCATGCAGCCCGACAAACATGCGGGCGTGGTCTGCGGTTCCCCCAGGCTTGAGCGGGTCGGTCGCGCCGTCGATCGTCACCGTCGGCACCCTCACCGTGGGCCTCAGCGCCAGGTGGTCTTCGAGCGGTTGCAACGCAGGGTCGCCCGCCTCCAGGCCAAAGACGCTGCGATAACAATGGATCACGACTTCCACGAAATCAGGATTTTCGAAGGCAACCGCGGACTGCGCGAACGTCGCCTCATCAAATTGCCAACCGGGAGACCATTCGCTCCACAGCATCCGGCATAGTTCGCGCCGGTGTTCTGTCAAGCATTCACGTCCACGTTCGGTCTGAAACAGATGCTGATACCAGAACATGCGCTCAAGCGATGGCGCGACCGGATGCCGTTGTCGACTCACATCGATCACGTCGTAGCCCGCATACGACACGAGGCCGCCAATGCGTTCTGGCCACAGCGCTGCCGCCACGCAGGACGCATTGCCGCCCCAATCGAAACCACCGAGGATTGGGCGTTCCAGCCCCAGAGCGTCGGTCAGCTGGACGATGTCGCGGCCGCGGGCAGCCTGCTGCCCGCTCCGCATGACATCGTTGGAAACGAAGCGGGTGGGGCCGAACCCGCGTGTATATGGGGTAATGACCCTCGCTCCTGATCGCGCAAGGATCGAAGCAACTTCATCATAAGCATGCACGTCGTAGGGGAAGCCGTGCGACAAAATGACCGGCCATCCATCGCTTGGCCCGTGCTCGACATAGGCGATGCGCAGGACGTCCGTCTCGACGCTTCTCACCGCGTGCTCATTCATGGAAGCCACCTGCCGTTATGGTGGAGATGAACGCGCGCAGGTCGGCAAGCATCAGATCGGGCTGTTCCAAGGCAGCGAAGTGCCCACCCGACGACAGCTTGCTCCAATGAACAATGTTGTAGGTCTTCTCGGCAAACGAGCGCGGCGGCGGCAGAAACACTGGATCGGGGAAGACCGCGACCCCGGTTGGGACACGGATATGGGTGCCGCCGGGAAATGTTTGCGAGCGCTCCAAACGCTTGCCGTGATAAATCCAGGTCGCGGTTACAACCGACGATGGCGCAACATACAGCATGATATTGGTGAGCAGTTGCTCCTCTGAAAACTTGCTCCAAACGTCCGGGCTGCCGTCGGCAGTCGTCGGTAGATCCGCCCACTTGCCGAACTTTTCGAGGATCCAGCCGGCCGCCCCGACCGGACTGTCGGCCATCGCTACCCCGAGCGTCTGCGGACGGGTCTCCTGCTCATGGCTGTACCCGGTCTCCCAGTCGAGGATAGCCGCCCGCCTGGAGAGCAAATCCTTCTCCTCAGGGGTCGTCGGAGTCACATCCGCAGCGAGGACGCTGACCATGTTGATGTGGAAGCCAAGCAACGCGTCGGGTTGCTGGTACGCCATCCAGCTCGCGATCGTGGCTCCCCAGTCCCCGCCTTGGACGAAGTGGCGCGATTGCCCGAACAACTGGACCATTAGCGCGTGCATGAGTTCGGCGGCCCGACGCGGGCCTATGATCCCGGTGATCGGCCTGGAGAAGGCAAAGCCTGGAAGCGAGGGGACAACGACGTCGTGTCCATCTGCCGCAAGCGGACCAAGCAGACGTTCAAATTCAAGATATGAGCCCGGCCAGCCGTGGAGAAGAAGAATCGGTGCTTTGGAGCCATCGCCCCGTAGATGAACGAAGTGCAACCGCTCACCTTCAACGTCGGTCGTGAAGTTGGGAAGCTGGTTGAGGCGGTGCTCGACCTTGCGCCAATCGAAGGCGTCTAGCCAGTACGCGACGAGGCGCTTCAGGTCATCGACCCCGACCCCCGACGTCCAGCCCCCTGCGTCGGGAAGCTGGCTCCAATCGTACGCCTTTACCTTCGCCCTAATCGTGGCGAGCCGTTCCTCGGATATGTCGATCGTATAGGGTAAGGCCATCTTTTTCTCCTGAACGTGCGCCTTCTCAAGCGTGAGGCTTCGGCGTTGGATAGCCGCTCCCGCGCAGCGCTTCGTATGGCAGCATTCCATATTGATCGCGATCCGCTCCATCGTATATGTAAAGGCGCTCTCCGTCAGACAACTCTTTCCCCTTGACACTCGACAGGTCAGTCATGCATTCTCTTGTTGAATGTCGAGGGGAGCAATGCCAGCTACAGATCTGTCTGCAAGGAACGCTGGATTTACTGATCTTGAGGACGCTTGCGCTGGAGCCTATGCACGGCTGGGGCATCGCGCAACGAATTCAGCAGGTGTCGAAAGATGCGCTTCAGATTGGACAGGGGTCGCTGTACCCCGCTCTTCACCGGCTGGAGTACAAGGGGTGGATAAGGCCGAGTGGGGAGCCTCGGAAAACAATCGCAAGGCGAAATACTATTCGCTGACCAAGACTGGGCAGAAGCAACTGCAAGCTGAGCTCGAAGACTGGGGTCGCATCTCAACAGCAATCGCCTTAGTGCTGAAGTAGGAGGATCGATGCTCAAAGAATGGTGGACGCGCCTTCGTTTTTTGATGTCTCCAAAACCCAATCGTGAAATAGACGACGAGTTGCAGTTCCACATCGAACGGCAGGCCCAGGAATACATCGCGACCGGAATGACGCCACAGGAGGCACGCCGAAAAGCGGTCGTGGCGTTCGGGGGAATTGAGAGCGTGCGAGCACAATCCCACGAACAACGTCCGAGCTTCTTCCTCGGAACTCTTCTTCAAGACGTCAGCTATGCCCTCCGGCAGCTCCGAAAGAGCCGCGGCTTCACCGTGACTGCCGTTCTGACCCTCGCCCTCGGCATAGGAGCCAACGCTGCTATTTTCACCCTGGTCAACGCCATCCTGCTCAAAAATCTCCCCGTCGTTGACCCCTCCACCCTCATCCGCATAGGCAACACCAACGAGTGCTGCGTCAACGAGGGAACGGCGGAAGACTCCGGAACGGCGGACGACGGCAGCTACGCCTTGTTCGCCACCGACACCTGGCAGCAACTGCAGAAGAACGCACCAGAGTTTGAAGAATTAGCCGCCATGCAGTCTGGCTTCGGCACCATCATTGCGCGACCCGACAAAACCCAGGAGGCCGCCCGCTCCGTCACCGGCGAATTCGTCTCCGGCAACTACTTCCGCACCTTCGGCCTGCAGCCGAGCATGGGACGTCTCTTCACAGACGCGGACAACGTTATCGGCGCACCACTCGTCGCCGTCATGAGCTACGACACCTGGCAGAACAACTACGCCGGCGATCCATCCGTCGTCGGCAGCACATTCTGGATCAACACCAAGGCCGTCACCATCGCCGGCATCGCTCCCAAAGGCTTCTACGGCGATCGCCTCTCCAGCACCCCGCCCGACTTTTATCTCCCCATCGAATCCATGCCCGTCTTGACCAACTCGTACTTTCGTGCACGAGCCCGGCATGCGTTGGCTTTACATCATCGGTCGCCTAAAACCCGGCGTAGCCATGGCTCCGCTACAGGCCAAAATCACCGAGTTGGTCCGGCAATCACTCGCACCCACGACAGCCTTCTCAGGCGAACAAGGGAAGCGCGCACTGGCCAAAGCCCACGTAGTCCTGTCGCCCGGCGGCGCCGGCATCCAGGACATGCAGGACAGCTACGCCTCCAAACTTAAGCTTCTGATGTGGATCTCCGGCCTCGTACTCCTCATCGCCTGCGCCAACATCGCCAACCTTCTACTCGTCCGCGGAATGAACCGCCGCGAAGAGATGTCCGTCCGAACAGCACTTGGCGCGATGCGAACAAGAATCGTCCGCCAGCTCCTCACCGAAAGTATCGTCCTCTCGATCATCAGCGGAATGGCCGGCCTCATCGTCGCCTACGCCGGCACTCGCATGCTTCTCGCCATGGCCTTCCCCGGCGCGCAGAACGTCCCCATCGACGCCCGCCCCTCCGGCGTGGTGCTCGCCTTTGCCTTCGGAATCTCGCTCCTCACCGGCATCCTCTTTGGCGTAGCTCCTGCATGGATCACATCGAACGCAAACCCAGCCGACGCCCTCCGCAGCGGGACCCGCACCACCACCTCCGGAGCCTCACTGCTGCAGCGCAGCCTCATCGTGCTGCAGTCGGCTCTCGCCCTGGTGCTGCTGGTCGGAGCAGGCATGTTTATCCAGAGCCTGAATAAGCTCAGGAACATCGATCTCAAGCTCGACTCGACGAACCGATACATCGTCCATTTCAACCCGCAGGCAGCGGGCTACTCCCCCGCCCAGGTGGAAGCCCTCTATCGAATCATCGAAGACCGGTTCCACGCCATCCCCGGCGTCCAAAAGGTTGGCATCTCCTCCAACACCCCAATGGAGGCCAACAACACGGGCGATGGCGTCCAGATCCAGGGCCAGCCCTACCTAAACGACGGGGCGTCCTGGGTCAGGGGCAACGCCGAATACTTCGACTCCGTAGGAACCCACGTCCTCATGGGACGAGGCTTCACCACCCAGGACACCTCAACCTCACCAGCCGTCGCCGTCGTCAATCAGTCCTTCGTCAAAAGATTCTTCAAGCCCGGCGAGAACCCGATCGGTCGCCGTTTCGGCTCACCCGGGACGCAATCCTCAGGAGACTTTGAGATCGTCGGCGTTGTCGAGGACACCGCATACAACTCCGCGACCTGGAAGAACCACCACATGTACTTCATCCCCATGACCCAACGCATACCAGAGTCCGCGCGCCGGCGCCCCATCGAGCAGGATACCGGCCTCTACGCCGGCGCCATCGTCATCCAGACCGATCGCCCCATGGACAACATGGAATCCATCGCCCGCCAGACACTCGCTGCCATCAATCCGAACCTCTCCGTCGTGAAATTCCAGACCTTCGACGAGCAGATCGCCGACCGCTTCACTCAGGACCGCATGATCACGCGCCTCATGACTCTCTTCAGCATCCTGGCTCTTCTGCTCGCAACCCTCGGCCTCTACGGTGTCACCGCCTACACCGTAGCCCGCCGCACCTCCGAGATCGGTATCCGCATGGCCCTCGGCGCAAACCGCAGCTCCGTTGTCGGTATGATCATGCGCGGAGCCATGCTCCAGACCGCGATCGGCCTCGCAGCCATCGGAATACCCGTAGCCTGGTTCTGCGTCCGCTACATCGAATCTCAGCTCTACGAATCCAAGGGCATGAGCCTCGCCGTCCTCACCATCGCCACCCTGACCCTGACCGCAGCAGCCGCAGCTGCTGGACTCATCCCAGCTCAACGCGCAGCCTCAACCAATCCATCGCAAGCTTTGAGGACCGAATAGCAATAGCAATTTGCTCTTATTGCTTTTCACGTAAAGTAATCAAGTTTGAAACAAAATTGTCATCCCGCCTGCCCCGGCGTGCCGTGGGACCGAAGCGAAGCGAAGTCGAGGGACCTGCTGTTTCTTTTTCTGTCCATCCCATCTGACGGCCCTAATAAAAGTCACTGCCCTCCACTTTGTCATCCCGAGCAGACGACTTGCCTAAAGCAAGTTGAGAGAGAAATGACACTCCAAAATCGCCGATGGTGCGAGGCCCGGAGGGCCGGCCGCCAAACTTCAGCCCAGTCCGGAACCCGGATTTCCTGCCACGCAGCGCTGGATGAGGCCACGTATGCGGCTTTCTTTAAGGAAAGCCGCATGAAGTTTGCCAAAGCCACCAAGTTCCACAGGAAATCCGGGAAGGGCTGGGGACAAATCCCGAAATGATCTGAGCGCCGTAGGCGCGGCATGAGCCTGTGCCGCTCCCAACTGTGTCATTGGAGCGAAGCGAAGTGGAGGGACCTGCTGTTTCTTTCTGTCCATCCCATCTAACGGTTCCTAATAAATCACCACCCTCCACTTTGTCATCCCGAGCGCAGCCGAGGATCTGCGGTGCGCCCCGGCTCCCGCACAAAGGCTCCGCTCCGTGCGTTCTCCCGAGAATCGTCATCCTGAGCGGAGCGCCTTACAGATTTATTGCCTCACACAGCGCTTGCGGCGCGGAGTCGAAGGACCTCGGCGGTGCTTAATTTACCTGTGCTGCCTGGAGCTTTTTCAACCGCCGAGCCCGCACCGGGCCGGGCCGCCACGGTCCTTCCTGGAGCCGAGAACCCTTGACCATCGAATGCGCATCGCAGCGGATCCTGTGGTCGGGCTTTCGGGGCGAAAAGCTCCGAGCAGCGCAGGTAAATTAAGCACCGCCGAGGTCCTTCGACTCCGCGCCACAAGCGCTGTGTGAGGCAATAAATCTGTGAGGCGCTCCGCTTCAGGATGACGAGTCTGTGGGAGAACTAACGGAACGGAGACCTTTGTGCGGGAGCCGGCGCACTGCAGATCCCTCGGCTGCGCTCAGGATGACAAAAGGGAGGGCGGTGACCTTTATCAGGGGCCGTTAGATGGGATGGACAGAAAAGAAACAGGGCTCTCCACCTCGCTTCGCTTCGCGTGTCTTATTATATGCAGTCTAACTGTACAGATAAACTGTATACATGCCATACTGAATTCCATGAACAATCAGGTGAGTTCTGCTCAAGCCGAGCGCGCCTCCGCACTTGCAGCAGAGCTTCGGGCAATCTCTGGCAAACTCAAGCGGAAGCTGCGCGAACAGGGTGGGGGGAGCGATTTGAGGCCTTCGCAGGTCTCCGTTCTGCTTCGTATCGAGAAAGACGGTCCTGCGGCGGTATCGAGCCTGGCTCGAGCTGAGGGAATGCGTCCTCAGTCGATGAGCGCCATCATCACGTCGTTGCTGGAAGCCGGATTGGTGAGCGGCTCTCCAGACCCGAACGATAGACGGCAGACCTTGATGTCACTCTCCCGGAAATGCCAGAAGTTGCTCAGGGACGGCCGCGCCGCAAGGCAGGATTGGCTCACAACAACAATCCAGAAGAAACTCTCCTCCCAGGAACAGGAAAGACTGGCTTCTGCCGTCAACCTGCTCGCGCGCCTCATTGAAGACTGATGGCTTCGCGTACAACGACTCAACTCTCATTCGAGGAGAAGAACCCGATGCCCGTCACAACGATTGATCCAAAGACCGCCCTTATTGTCGTTGATCTTCAAAAAGGCACTATCAACTCACCCTTTATCCATCCGGTCGCCGGCGTGATTGAGCGAACCTGCGCTTTACTTAAGGCCTTTCGTCAGCACGATCTCCCGGTCGTTCTGGTCAATGTCGCTGGAGGCGCACCGGGCCGAACGGAGCAGCCGCGCCGTTTCTCGGCCTTCCCCGAAGGATTCAGCGACCTGCTCCCGGAACTGGATCGCCAGGCCAGCGATATCGTGGTAACCAAGCAGACATGGGGCGCGTTCGCGAGCACGGATCTGGAGGCGCAACTGAGGGCCAACGGGGTAACGCAGGTTGTGGTCACGGGCGTGGCAACCGGAACCGGCGTCGAAGCCACTGCCCGGCAGGCGTATGAGCAGGGATTCCACGTGACGCTGGCTCTCGACGCCATGACCGATGTTCGCCGCGAAGCGCACGCGTACAGCCTTGCAAGTGTCTTTCCCCGGCTCGGAGAAACGGGCTCAACCCACGAAATTCTCAACCTGCTGGCGACGAGGAGCACATAACCATGACCTGGCTTCATCTTGTGTCGTACTTCTTTGGAGGAACTTTCCTGGCCAACGCCATTCCGCATTTTGTCAGCGGCATCATGGGACGGCCCTTTCAATCGCCCTTCGCAAAGCCTCCCGGCAAGGGGCTTTCCTCGTCTACCGTGAACGTTCTCTGGGGATTCTTTAACGTCGTCGCCGGGTATCTTCTGGTGGTGCGCGTTGGCAACTTTGATCTGAGATCGATAAGTGATGTTCTTGCTCTTGCGGTTGGCGCACTGCTGATAAGTCTTCTCATGGCGCGGCATTTCGGCCAGTTTCATGGAGGCAATTCCCCGGAACGTTCATGAAGAATCCAGCGGCGGGTGCTTTCCGCGCTCTGAGCATCTTCAATTTTCGTGTGTGGTCAGCGGGCGCCCTGGTTTCCAACATTGGTACCTGGATGCAGCGTGTTGCTCAGGACTGGCTCGTCCTTACGCAACTCACACATCATGATGCTTCCGCTGTGGGAATCGTCATGTCGCTGCAGTTTGGACCGCAGCTTCTTTTGTTGCCCTGGACCGGATTTGCCGCAGATCATCTCAACCAACGCAAGCTCCTGATGGTCACCCAAGCGACGATGGGGGTGTTGGCGCTGGCTTTGGGAATCCTTACCATCACGGGCAACGTCCGTCTTTGGCAAGTGTATGTATTTGCGTTTTTATTTGGCTCGGCGGCCGCACTGGATGCTCCCGTGCGCCAGACCTTCGTGGCCGAGCTGGTGGGTGATGAGCATTTGCATAATGCAGTCGCGCTCAATTCGACATCGTTCAATGCCGGCCGTATGGTCGGTCCCGCAGTTGCCGGTCTCGTCATTGCGAAGGTGGGAACTGGTTGGGCGTTTGCGATCAACGGCCTATCATTCGCCGCGGTTTTGATTTCGATGTCCCTGTTCCGCGTGTCCGAACTATATCCAAACACCAGAGCTCAACGTGCCCCGGGAGGATTTCTGGAAGGATTCCGCTACGTCTGGGGTCGCCAGGATCTCCGAGCAATTCTACTCATGCTGTTTCTCATTGGGACCTTTGGACTTAACTTCCCGATCTTTATTTCGACCATGGCGGTCAACGTCTTCCATAGCGATGCGCGCGGCTTCGGACTGCTGTCTTCCACTATGGCGATTGGCACCATCTCCGGAGCGCTGATCTCCGCAGGTCGCGACCAGCCGAAGTTCGGCTCGTTATTGGTCGGCTCAGCGGTCTTCGGGATGGGATGCACTTTCGCTGCGCTGGCCCCCGGTTACTGGTGGTTCGCCGCTGCTCTCGTAGTCATTGGTGTTGCGGCCTTGACACTTACCAACACAACCAACAGCATGATGCAGCTCTCGACGGAGCCTGCCATGCGAGGCCGAGTCATGGCCCTTCGCCTCGCTGTCGCGCTTGGGGGTACGCCGATAGGAGCTCCAATCGTGGGTTGGGTGGCCAACCGTTTCGGTCCCCGGTGGGCACTTGGCGTGGGCGCATCCTCGGGGTTTGCCGCTGCCCTGGTTGCAATATATGTCCTGACGCGGCGAACCGGACCTCTTTGGCCAGGTGAGACTTAGACTTATAGGTATGGATCGGTTAGTGCTGCGGGCTGTTCGAGGCGGGGAGGATGGTTGAGGTGACCGCCATCAGGTGGTAGTTGCCGTAAGTCGCGAGGAAGCTCCACTTGTAACGTCCCCCATCGAGTGACGACGACTTCGAGGAGATGGTCTTGGGCAGCCAGAAATGCTTGCCGTCCATGGTGACTCGCGCATAGTCGATGGACCAGGACCAGGCGACCGGGTGCCCTGAACCCTCATCGTGGCGAGGTCGTTGCTGCTCTAGACGGACGATCTGCATGGAAGATGGATCGATGAAGACACGGCCGACGGTTTGTTCACTGACGGGACATTGGGCGCCGGCGGGGAGAGGTGACTTGAGGGCGTATTCGAGAACCTGCACGTCGTGCAGAAATAAGAGGGCCTCGCCGGGTTTGTGGCGCATGTTGGGGAGCAGGCGGTAGTCATAGCAGTCTTTCAACTCTGGCGAGAGAATATTGGGAGCGCGGCTAAACGCGCCGATTAAAATGGCGGGCCCAGTCAAGGACTGATCTTTGGCGGCGGCATGACCGTTGACATATTTGACCTCGCGGGACTCGATCAGGTCGGCGGTTTTGCCATCGGCGCTAAAACGTTTGAGTCGAAAGATGGAGTCGGTGGTGGAATCGAAATTGGAACTCACCTCACTGTCGTGGACACCCTGCTTCAAGGGAGAGTTGTACGACGTGGTGGTTAGGCTGGAGACCACATGCTCATCGGCGAAGACGTTAGGGATGGAGGATAAGTATGCGGCATAGTTTTCCCATACATGCAGGAGAAGCGCGCCGGTGGCCGGATCAGAAGCCGGCCGCATGACCGGTTGCTGCATCGGGGTTTGTAATGGCGGAGTCTGCGATGGCAAGGACGGCGGAAGCGAACTAGCCTGCGCCGCCGGCTGCCCGATCGGAGTTTGCGATGGCTGAGCCAGTTGGGAATTTGGCTGGCCGCTTGGTTGCGCGGCCGGAGCTTGCGCTGGAGGAGGCAGCGTCGCAGAGGCTGCCGGCGTGGCAGGAATGATCTTTGGGATATCTACATCGCGGGACAAAGCCGTCTGGCGCTGCTCAGAATCGGTCACCACCTCGCGTATCCGGTAGCTGCCGGGCTTCAGTTGAAAGGCCATGTCGACGCTTATCCCAGACTTGAGAAACTCCGGCAACTGTCCATCCGCAATATCTACGTTTGCGTGCCGCTGCTGGGCAGTCACCAGGTTTTCTTTTTGATCGAAGACGCCAAAAACAAAAGTCAACGTATCGAGGTTATGGTCCCCTTCCTTCTGCAAATGGAGTGATTTGGGGTCCACGTGGGACAACAAGGACAGCGCGTGTGTTTCTCCCTGCCCTTCTGAGACGTTAGCATCCAGAACAACCGGAAACTGTGCGCTTTCAGTTTTCGAAAGGAGCGCTTCCCGAATCTGCTCCTGCCCTTGATCGGCGGCACTGGAAGCTTCTACTTCTTTGGCCTCCGCCTCCGCCTCCGCTTCATTCCTGGGCGCGAAATAGCTGCGGCGAGCCTGGATGCTATACCCCGTCTTTTTCTCGGCCAGCGTCACCTTCAGCTCGTGAAGTTTACCGTCCGGTTTAAGGTCCTTGGGTGCGAAGGCCAATATATAGGCCCCGGGAGACCCCGCCAACCGGCCGAATCCGGCCCTCAGATCGTTGTTGTTGTGAAAATATTCGCCGCCAGTCCCTTCCGCAACCTGTGCCAAAACATCCCCTGCGAGCACTTCCCTGTTTTGGTCAACACGATGCATAGCGCCACTGGACGTTCCCATCGACCCCGGCATGTATGTCCGGGATGCGTCCACCTGGCGCGCGATGACCGGCAGCCCTCTTGGGTCGAGCGAACTGATGACCACCTGTAAACGCAACGCATGGTCGATGATCCGCTCCAATTGAAACTGGTTGTCGTCCTGCAACAGGAAGCCGGGGGAACCCAAAATGACGATTCGCTGACCGGGCATCTGCGCCGTGTACTTCACCACTTCCTCAAGTTCCCGCAGGTTGGAGCGCGTGAGTATTTCAGCTTGACCGGCAACCGTAGACGCTTTATCCAGAAGGTAGTTCTTATTGGCAATAGGGACCGTCGATGGCAAGCAATCGCGTTGCGCGGCCTCTTCGAACGCCAATCCCCAGGCATCTCCCGTGTTCCAGGGATTTTTGAGATCGAGTCTGCCCGCGGTTTTCATCATTTCCAGCGCCTGGTAGTCGCTGAGGTCAGGGCAATCATGCCCAGGGGCGGGAGCGCGTCCACTGGCCCGGAGCCTGGACACGGCTTCATGGATCTGCTTCGGGTCAGAGGTAAAGTCGGAAAGCATAGCTCCGGAGGTAAAGATGGCCACACGATCCGCGGGCTGGAGATGAGCAGCAAGGTAGTCATCAGCAGCCCGACGTACCTGGATCATGTCAATTTCGGAGGTGTACTGGTCGTCAAAGTAGAGAGCCAGAAACCGGCCGGGCAATGCGGAGGAAAGCGCTGCGACTGCTTGTTCTGGCTTACGAGCTGCCACCAGAGGCGAAGGTGGCTCAACCGCGAACTCCGCCTCAAATTGCACGATCGGCTGCTCCTTGCCGGAATCGAAGAGCTTGAAGTCCTCCTTCCGAAGGCCCTTAACGGGCTTACCCTGCGCGTCACGCACGACGACCCGTACCACCACCAGGTTAGTGGTTACCTTTAACCGGGTTGCTGGGAGGTTGCTTGCGGTGGTGTTTGTCTGGGCTTGGGCTCTTGCCGGCTTAACGGGAAATACAAAGGCTGCCAACAGCGTTGCCGCGATCGCAAGGCATCGGGCTAGGCCAATCCTGAGGCTGAGCATGGACTCTACATCCGACGCGCAAAGTCTAGCATTCTACAGCAGCGCCCGGCAATGACCGCCATACCAGTCGTTAGTGTGCCCGCCACGGATGCATAGTTGCTCTGTGCCACAGCATGCAAGGCCTGAGCATGCGTTCCGGTGTTGTTAAAGCATGGCGTCTGCCTTACTTCGGCACCCAGAAGGGCTCGCCGGTCCTGACGAGCTGAACGGGGACCTCCGGCGTGAACGACTTGATCCACTGGGCCATTTCCAGCATCCCCTGCTCTTCGGACACTGAGTGGCCGAGCATGATCCAGCCCTTCGGAATCCCCAGCGTCATGGCGTCGAGGACGTACGCCGGGCTGTCGAGAAAGCCGTCGCTTTCCTGCTGCTCTCCGCTTACGACCACGTCCACGTCAGGGTTATTGATGCTCGGCGTCGCGTATCCCACGCCGAGCTGTACGCGGCTCACCTTCGCTCCGGGGTCGCCTACGACCCTCATCGCCTTTGTCGCCGAGTCGCTTCTGAAATGTGGCTGCCAGCTCGCCGAGCGTCGTCTCGGGCAGCGTGAAGTGGTGCGATTGCGGCGCCGTCTCGTACTTGCTCTCGAGGCCGAGCGCCCGCGCACAGCCGACGTAGATGAAGTCGGGCTTCTGCGCGTGCATGTGATCGTGCATGCGGAACACGACGATGTCGTGCTCACGCATGAAATCGACCTTGAGCTTGTAGCTCGGATCGCCGCTCACGATCGTTACGTCGTCGCGGTCGTTCCAATACGTGTCCTCGTGCGGAACGATCATGTTGCAGCCTGCTTCGACGGCGCGCCTGATAACGTCGTACGAGCAGAACATGGTCGTCGCGATTCCTTTAACGACGGTGTCAGGACCGCCGAACTTGAAGGTGTCGCGGTACGTCGTATCCCGCCACGGGATGCCGAGATTGGCCTTGATGCGGGCAACCACTTCGCCTGCGGTCAACGCACTCATTCGATTGGCCTCCAGTAAGGATCGCCGACAGGAATCCACGTCGATGCGACCTCGGGAACGATGGTCTTCAACCACTGCGCGCAAACCTGCATCCCGGGGTCTTCCGAGATGATCCGGCCAACCAGGGTCAGCGACTTCTTTCCGCCGAGGGCCACCGTGTCGCGCACGTACTCGACGGACTCCCACTCGCGCACTTCGCCGGCGACGATCGCGTCCACGCCGGGAAGCGCCTCGATCGAAGCCGAATCGGCGTCGACCCCGGAAGGAGGGCAACCTTCCGTACCTTCAATTGCGGATCGCCCACGATGCGCATGCCGCCGCGGATCTTCAGCGACTTCTTCACGTGCAGGACGAGCGCGTCGAGCGATGTCTCCGGGATGGAGAGGCGCCTTGGATCACCGGTGTCGGCGAACTTCGACCAGCCAAGCGCGTCGGCAAGCGCCTGCGCGAATGGATCGGGCGTGCGCAGGCGCCAGTGCTCGCTAAACCGGAAGACGACGAGATTATGCTTCTTGATGAAGGCGTCCTTGGCTGAGAACACCGGATCCGCAGGGGGCGGCGGAGGTGACGTGTCGGGCGGACCGTCGCGGCCGGTGGATCCCGGCCCGGCGCCGCGTCTGGCTGGAGGCGTCGGCGTGTCGGCCCTTGCGAAGAACGTTGGCTCGCAGCTGATGATCAGATTCGCGCCCGCCTTTACCGCACGCCCGAGCACGTCCAACGACGCAAGCGCCGTGGTGACGATGCCGGTCACGGCGGTCGAAGGGTCACCGGCCTTGAACGTGTCGACCGTTTCCGGCTTCCATTCGACGCCAATGTTCTTCTTGATGCGATCGACGATTTCCTGCGCGGTGACCGCGCTGCCGATCGAGCGCGCTCTCAGCGCCAGCGGTGCGGTCGCAACGCCGGCCGCGGTAAGTGCGACGAACTTACGTCGTGAGATTTGATGCATGGGCTCCTGCTTTCACCGCCGAGGGTTACGGCAGTCACGGCTCGTTGGCGATCAGCATAAGGTCTGTGCGAAATTCGCGGGTTAACGCTTATTTTCGCTGGCCGGAAGCGCAAACGCTATATACCCCTTCGAGATCGCCGGAGTCGACACGCCGCCAGGCGGCATGTAGGCTCCCTCCGGGTACGGCGAAGCCCCGCCGCTCACGGCGAGCAGAATGTATTCCCGTCCGTTCACTTC
Organism: uncultured Acidobacteriaceae bacterium; assembly: GCA_963844785.1. Taxonomy (GTDB): domain Bacteria; phylum Acidobacteriota; class Terriglobia; order Terriglobales; family Acidobacteriaceae; genus PALSA-350. Next base: position 173,293 of record CAWJPV010000021.1, read on the forward strand.
ATACACAGCGGGTACGCCCTGCGATCCGTTGGGCAGCTCTTTGCTGAAGATCAGCTTGCCGGTGGCGCTGTCCAACGCGTAAAGTTTTGCGTCGTTGCCGGCAAACAGCACCACTCCTCCGGCGGTGATGACAAAACCGCTCTTCGGATACGCATTTCCCCGCATCTTGTCGCTTGGGCCCGCTTCCGGAAGGTCGCCATAAGGCGTCTGCCACTTGATCTTGCCGGTATTCAGGTCGTAAGCGGTGATGGTGCTCCACGGCGGTTTAATCACATATCTTTCGTTTCCATAACCAGTCTTATAACGGGATGGAGGCCCCTCGACATCGTCAGGGTAAGGAGGCTCAGAAAACGACCTCACCATGGCTAGCGTTGCAGCCGAAGGCGCCGAACCCAGGAGCGCCAGGTCGGGCTGCTTCAGAAACGCCATCAGATCGTTCATCGATTGTGCCGGTAGCGAAGCAAACGAGGGCATGGTCGCTCTGCCGTTCGTAATCGTATTGCGGGTCGTCACCGCGCCAAGCCGGCTCATGGCCGTGTCAATTTCAGGTCCGCGATCTCCCTTCAGCTCTGGGCCGTGGCAAACCTGGCAGTTTTGCTCATACACGGCGCGCCCCATTTCCTCCGTTGTCGGAAAACCGGCTCTGTTCCCTCTCGCTGCAGGATTGTACGGGCGAGACGGAATCAATCCACCTGCATTCGCAGTGGTGGATTCTCCGGCCGGCACGAGCTTGACGATCGACGGCATATCTTTTGAAAGAACGTAAACCGTGCCGTTCGTCGGATCCGCGCCCGTAGAGAAGAACAATGCGCCGCCGTTCACGCTCGGAAGGTTAATCGTATCTACTCCGACTGCCGGCGGTGTATAGAAACCGGTTCTCGCTTTCGTCAGACGGTCTGTCCACCAGGCCTTTTCTTCCGGCTTCATGAACCCGTCGTACATATCCTTCACGGTCATCCCCTGGCGGCCAAAGGGAGGCACTACCGTCGGAAAAGGCTGCGTCTTCGAGGTGACTTCACCCGGTACGTCGCTCTGCAGAACGGGCCGCTCCTCGATCGGCCATAGCGGCTTTCCAGTGACCCTGTTGAACACATAGAGGAAGTCGTTCTTCGAGGCCAGCGCCACCGCATCCACGGTCTTGCCGTCGTGTTTCACCGTCACCAGTTGGGGGGCGGCATCCGGGTCGTAATCCCAGACATCGTGGTGAATGGTTTGAAAATGCCAGAGACGCTTACCCGTTCGGGCATCCAGCGCCAGGAGACAATCGGCGTAAAGATTGTCGCCTTTTCGGTCTCCGCCATAGAGTTCGTACTTCGCGGACGCTACCGGGAAGTAGGCGATTCCCCGCTTCTCATCGACCGTGATTTCGCCCCACACATCCACGCCGCCCATGTATTTGTATGCATCTTTGGGCCACGTGTCCGATCCAAACTCGCCCGGACGCGGGATGGTATGGAACACCCACAGAAGCTTGCCGGTGACCACATCGACGGCGCGAATATCGCCCGGAGGAGCCAGGTATCCCTCTCCCGTCGCACTGCCCAGAATCAGAATGTTCTCAAAGACACGGCCTGGAGTCCTGGATGACAGCGGTCTGCTGGCCCGATCCAGGCCGATCTTCAGGTCAAGTTTCCCGTGATCCGCGAAGGAGTCCACGAGCTTCCCTGTTTGCGCGTCGATGGCTTGCAAGAAGCCTCCCGAAGACACGAGCAGGCGACGGTCGGTTCGATCCTTACTCTCCCAGTAGTTCGCGCCACGCAGGCCCGCGATCCCGCCAAAGCGGGATGGTACCCCGGCCGCAGTCGTAAAGGCATGGACCCACAATTCCTTGCCTGTGGTCGCATCCACCGCCACCAGCGAACCCTGCTTGGCCGCGAAATAAGCGATGTTGTCGACCACCAGCGGACTGAATGTGTAGATCACGTCATCCCCGGTCGGATAACTCCAGGCGACATCCAGTTTGTTCACGTTGCCGGTATTAATCTGCTTCAAAGCGGAATAATGCGAGCTTTCCGGACCCCCGAGATAATCCTTCCAGGAGGTTTGCTGCGCGGATGATGTTAGGCCGCTGACGAGCGCGAGTATGACAGCGGGAAGAAACAGCCGGAGCTTGCTCATGATAATCCTTCGCGTCACCTGCACGGCCGCTTCGCCTTGCGCGGACACGTGCATCTGGCGCGCGCCCTCCATGATGTTTGCGGGCCTTCCATTTCTTTCTCCCTTCCCTTGGGGGAGCGTGCGACCGCAGGAGAGAAATGGGCATGCCGCAAGGTACCGGTCGCCTTACGCAACACGCTCGAAGGCCGTTTTCTCTGCAGAACGCAATCTATCACGTTTTCGGGAGCTGGTTTAAGCGCTGGGATGCTGGTACCCAAACGGAATTGTCATCCCGACCCGAGCCGAGGGATCTGCGGTGCGCCCCGGCTCCCGCACAAAGGTCTCCGTTCCGTTAGTTCCCCACAGAATCGTCATCCTGAGAGGCTGTGACTTTATTGATTTTTCGCAAAAAACGATGTTGAAAAAAACTTAGCCTTGATTTCTCGCCAGCAGCCACGTATGCGGCTTCCCGTAAAGGAGCCGCAAGAATTTCGCCAACGCCACCTACCTCGACGGGAAATCCGGGGTAGCGCAGTGGAGGGACCTGCGGTTCACTTTTCGTTACAAACGAGGCCCTTCCTCGATACTGGCGGCACCGGCCTGGCGAGGGAACGGTGAGCGGCGTCGATCATCAGTCCTGAGAAGTCTCGTTAGTAGGGCGGTTGTTCGGGAATGGCCTGTCCATCGGCTCGGGGATCGGAGGCGCCGAAATTTACGCCTAAAGTGTCGTCGTGCATGACGGCATTGCCGCGTCCCATCACTTGCGAGTAGCGCGGTACGAGGTTAATCCGGTGACCTTGCGAGGCGAGTTGCTCAAGGACCTCGCGTGGGTAGCCGTCCTCAAGATTGACGGCGCAGCCGGAGTTCCCTTTGTTGAAGCGGGCAGCGTCCATAGCGGCCTGGATATTCATGTCGAAATCAACAACGTTGGCCACGAACTGCGCGTGCGCCTGGGCCTGGTTGAAGCCGGACATAATACCGAAGCCGATGGTCTTGCCATCTTTCTGCATCATGGCGGGGATAATCGTGTGCAGCGGACGCTTGTGACCTGCGAGCGAGTTGGGCTGGCCAGGCTCCATGTAGAAGCCGCCGCCGCGGTTTTGCAGGACGAAGCCGGTGTGCTCAGGGACCAGACCAGCGCCGAAGTTGCCCGCGTTCGATTGAATGAACGAGACGACCATACCGTCGCGGTCGACGGTGGCGAGATAGGTGGTGTCGGATTGCAACTTGTCGAGCTGCTCCTTGCGATCCGAGGGGAGCACATTACAGTTGGCTTTTTCGGTAATGCCTTTGGCGCGCTCTTTTGCCAGCTCCTTAGAGATGAGCTTTTTGGTGGGAATGTCGTCAGTGCGCGGATCGCCGACATAGTGAAGCATGTCGGAATAGGCCAGTGCCTTGGCCTCCATTTCGATGTGGAGTGTTTTCGGTGAGTCATGTCCCCACTCGCGAAGCGGATAGAGTTCCATGACGTTGAGCATGGAAAGAGCGGCGATGCCCTGGGTATTCGGAGGAGTTTCGTATATGCGCCAGCCGTGATACGTAGTGGAAACGGGCTCTACCCATTCGGGCTTGTAATCGGCCAAGTCGGCTTTGGTGAGAAAGCCATTGTTCTGGTCAGAGAGCCGGACAATGGCATCGGCGATAGGACCGCGGTAAAACGCGTCGGCGCCGTTCTTCGCAATCAGGCGAAGGCTGTTGGCAATGTCGGGGTTGCGGAAGATCTGCCCAACCCGCGGATAGGTTCCGTCAGGAAGAAAAACGGAAGCGAAGGCGGCCCGGTCCTTGAAATGCACGCCGTACTGGGCCCAGTTGTCTGAGTCAGTCTCAGTGACAGGAAAGCCGTTTTCAGCCAGAGCGATGGCAGGGGCAAGGTCGACAGCGAGTGGCAGTTTCCCGAACTTTGCGTGCAGGGCCTCCCAGCCGGCAACGGCTCCGGGAACGGTGACAGAATAAATGCTACTGTCGTCCATTTTTGTAAGGCCTTTGGCCCTCATGGCCTCGATGGTCTCCGCCTTGGCGGACCAGCCGCTTGCGTTGAGGGCGTACATCTTCTTCTCTGCCGGGTCCCAAACGATGGCGAACAGGTCTCCCCCGATGCCGTTCATCATAGGCTCGATGACGCCGACAGCCGCATTCGCCGCGATTGCCGCATCCACGGCATTGCCTCCTTTAGAGAGGATCGTAGCGCTGGCCTGTGAGGCGAGAGTCTGAAGAGTAGCCGCAATGCCGTAGCGGTTAATGGTCATGGAAAACGCATTGTCACGGGAGGGCTCGGCAGGATGCTGGCGGGAGTCATGGATAAATCCGCCACCGGAGATGGGAGTTGGAACTCCCTGAGCAGGCGCGGAGTTGACCTGCGCCTGCGCGGCATGCACGAGCAGCAGAAAAGAGAGAATGCCAGGAAGCAAGATACGAAGGGGCATAGTGGTCAGGCCTTAGCGGAAAAGATGCATCTAGTATAGTTCGTCGCAGCCGGACGATCAGGTTGCAGGCTCGGGGTCACCGCAGTGACGGTTCACTACCACACTCATTAAAATGGCGAGATGTCTAACCGAGAGAGCTTCTCGCATGCGATCAAGTGTTTTTCAGATCCGCAAAGGCGGAACGAGTACTTTCAACTGTATTCGGACGACATAATCTTGCACGGATATCAGGGTATTGAACCAGGGTTGGAGAGCGTGAAACAGTTCTATTACGCCTTTTGGAAGCTTTTCCCAGATGCACAAGTGCTCATCCAGGATCTGATTGGAGAGGACGACCCATTAGTGGCCCGATACACGATCACAGGAACCATGCACGAGCCCTTCATGGGTGTTCCTGCGACCGGACAACGAATCGCACTTCCAGGAATCAGCATCTTGCATTTCAGAAACGGCCGATGCTTTGAGCGTTGGACCTGCTCAGATTCGCTGGTGCTATTGAACCAGATCGGAGCCTCTGTCGTTGGTGCGCCGCGATAACACCCGTTTTCGCCGGCATGCATACCCAGCTTGGGGAAGCCCCTCTTTTTTTCTTTTCCCGTAAGTCGGTGTAGACCGGTAGTGAAAGCATTGAAAAAAGCTCTTGTTCAACCCATGTACGCGAAAGTCCGCGAACATGGGGCACCCGTCCAGGGGGCTAGGCTTGGCGGCAGGACGGAAAAGCGGAGAACCAAATGACAGCCCATTCGCTCATCGGAGAACAAAATCCAGCTTAGTGACGGACGCGGCCGGAAGGCTAACGTTCAGCAAGCCACCGCCCGCCGCCACCGCGAGAGCTTTGGACATCACGGCATTCGGCTGGTCGAAGGTGTTGTGCGCGTGTATGTCACTGGCCGCCAGAACGGTACCAGATGCGCTGGCTACCGCGGCACCTCGAAGGGCGATCTCGGTATCGATCGTCTTCGACAAATCAGGATTGACGATGGTGAGCGTCACCACCTGATCTTTTCGCGATGCTGAGCCGTTGAGGCCCCAGAAACGTGCTGGCCGGTCTTCGCGCATGTACTGCACATCCGGCGCCGAGAACTCGGTGCGCAGAGCCTGCCCGCCCTGGTGCGCGGCGTACATTGCGAAGACGTGAAAGTTAGGTGTGGCGAAGAAGCGGTCCTCATGCGCCATAAATAGCGCATTGATGTTGTTGATGAGCTGCGCGCAGGCGGCCATGCTCACTTTCTCCGGATTGCGGTTAAAGATGTCCAGAGTCAGCGCCGTGGCCAGTGCATCGCGCAACGTGATCTGCTGGCCGAAGATGTGGGTCGGGTCGAGTTCGGTTCCCTCGCGATACCACGGACCATACTCATCCACCACCAGCTTGACGCGGTGCTGCGTATCGTACTGCCCCATCACCGCCCACTGATCGTGAATGATCTGCTCCATGCGATCGCACTCGCGCAACAGCTCATACCAGTCGACGGAATCAAACTGGAGCGCGTCGCCTTTGCCGGCCACCCAGTCCGTCGTTTTGCCGCGGCTCAAGTTCCACGCGTAGTGATGCACTGACCAGCCGGTAAAGCCAGGGTTGTTGTAGGGTCGGTCGGCGTAGATCCGTTGAAAAAAGCGATGAGTCCAATCGATATCGTTATCGTTTGGACCGGATCCGATCAGTTGCAGGTCTATGCCGTATCGCGGTATCCAGTCCGAATAGCGGCGGAACTCGGAGGCATAATCTTCCGGGGTAAATTCCCCACCGCAGCCCCAACTCTCGTTGCCTATACCCCAGTAGCGCACATTAAACGGTTCTGGAAAACCGGCGGCCGCGCGCACCTCGGCCAGGGTTGTGCTCCCGGCAGGAGAGTTGCAGTACTCCACCCAATGGTCAAAATCAAGCGCGGGAAGACTCCGCAGGTTGGCTGCGAGATACGGTTGCGCTCCGGTCAGCTTGCAGAACCGCATGAACTCATTGGTGCCGAATTGGTTCGTTTCGAAGAGCTGCGGCCCTTTGTCGTGCAGTCTGATCGCATCGTGATCAACCTCCCAGAAATTGGTGCGGCGCGGCCGCTTCGCAGCTTCACCGATCCCATCTTTCCAGTCGTAGCTATCCGCGAAGCAGCCTCCTGGCCAACGAATGATAGGAACATGAATCTGCTTCATCATATCCACCAGTTGAGAACGGATGCCGTATTGGTTGGCGATTTTCGATTTCTCTCCAACCCATACGCCGTCGTAAATCACGCCGCCGATATGTTCTGTGAATTGACCATAGATATTAGGCGAAATCTCCCCCAGCGGCTCGTCCAGAAGGACCTCAATGCGAGCGTCGGCTTCCTTCGCCCAAACATGCGCACGGGAAAAGGCCAGAACCGTGCCTGCGACCGCCGAGTTCTTGAGAAACTGTCTCCGTTTCACGGCAACTCCCCTATCATTTCAGTCCGCAAACTGCTGGACGCCGAGGATTATACCGTTGTGCAGCGCCCGTGCATAAGTATGCGAGCTACACCGCTCCGTTCACGAAGCGGTGTAGCTCGCAACCACGGTTAACACATCTACTGCTGTTTCAGGGTGTAGGACTGCGCTCCTGTTCCGTTGCAAGTGTACTGTTGCAGGTGGAGCAGAACCGCTGAAGAAGCACCGGGAACATCCAGGCACTTGCCGCTGCTTTTAACTACAAATTTATAGGCGCCGTTTCCCACTGACACCGGCATCCACTCCTCGTTGGTCTCAACTTTCGAGGTATACAGTTGGATAAGGTCTCCATCCGCCGTCTGCCACGGACCTCCGGTTACATCCCAGACGAGCAAATTGCTGGGACTCGCGGCGCTGCGGTTCACCACCTGGTAGTAGCCGCTGTCGGCAGCCGGTTGGAACTGCCATTGCTGCAACTGCGATGTGCCACAAGTATTTTGCTGCAGTGCAGCCTGAGCGGTGGCAGAGGCGGATCCCAGGCATAAGGTGCTGTTGGTATTCACGATGGTGTACCACGCCGTAGTCGAGATAGCGGGAGTCGATGTGGAACCTGATCCGGAGCCACCTCCCGAGCCACTCCCCGAACCGCTTCCGCTGGAGCCGCTTGACGAATCCTGCGGGCCAACGACCATGCCACTGGAGCTGATTTTCTCCAGCCACGTCTGGTACTCCGTGCTCTCCATGGCCAGCGTAATCGGGTTTGCCGAGATCGTCTGGTTGGTGGCGTAGTAACCGTTATTGAGCGGAAACCACTCGTCGTTCCGGTATCCGTCCCAGGCGCAGCGCGCGGCCCAGCACATCCAACCCACCGTGTTGCTGTACATGTTGTTGTTGTACATGGAACCGTTGGCGATGTTCCCATAAACGTCGTAAAGAGAAAGCCCGACATTCTGCGAAGGAATCTTGGTGCCATTGGGCAGCAAGCCGGCGGAGATTACCCGATTGTTATAAGCAGCGTTGTCGTGGCCGGTTCCAATCTCGATGCCCACATTGACCGTGTCGACAATCTGGTTGTTGTAGATGTTGTTGAAGGAAGAAGCCGTCTGCACCGTATCACTCGCGCTGCCATCGGTAGTAATGCCGCCCCCGTTATAGGCGTCCACTGCGGGATTGTAGGCGTACGCTCCCTGCACGTAGTTGTCGTGAATCTGCGCCGGGCTACTCGAGGTGCCGCCGGAGTCGAAGATGTTGAAGTTCTCATTCACCAGGCTTTGCGATGGATAGTTCACAATTTCATTCCACGCAATCTTGATGCCGGGTACACCATACGCGCCACTGAGTTGGATTGCATGCGCCCACTGCCAATTGGTCTCACCCGGCAGCGAGCCGTTGTTCCCATTGCTCTCAACCCCGAGAATATTGCGTCCCCGATTATTCAGGATCGTGATCGTCTGCGTCCCATTGCGATTGCCGGTATAGCCGCGCAGATACACGCCGAACTGTACATTCTCGAAATAGCAGTTCTCCACGTCGAGCAGGACGGAATTCTGAGCGTCGACAAAGACACCGTATCCCTGGCCGCTCACATTCGGGTTGACGCCAATGCCAATCACATTTTTCACCGTCAGATTGTTGCCATAATCGGGATCGTTGATCAGATCGGCTGGGCCGGTCACGTAGGAATTTTCGATGATGACGGGGGCGGTGGTGGAAATTGTAACGGCCGGGGTTTTTGGATTCGTGCTCTTCCAGTTCCCGGAGTAGGTGCCTCCCTGGGTAATGGTGATCGGGCCGCTCCATTGAATGTTGCCAATCGAGCTGTCCACGGTCGCGGTCGCTGAATGCCCCTGGTAGGTGGCGGTGACGGCAACGTTGCCGGTAGCGAACCCTGAGGCCACTCCACCACTCGAGACGTTGACCATCCGGGGATCCGAGGAACTCCAGGTAACACTGCCGCTCACATTTGTGGTGGAGCCGTTGGACCAGGTTGCCGTCGCCGTAAGCTGTGTCGTGCCGCCGATCACTACCGTGGGCTGACTGGGCGTTATCGAAATTGAGCTCACCGTTTGGGCCTGGCCCGGTGCTGCGACTAATAAAGTGAGCAGCACTAGAACGGACAAGCGCAATAAACATGCGAAGGTTCGACCGCTGGCAACACGGCGAAGGCGTGATACGGGGCGTAGAAAAACCCTACTCTTGCTGGAGAGACGTTCCATGGAAATCTGACCTCATCTAAAAATTAAAATGTAGACACACTGCACCTGCAGGTGGCGAGTCCAGCCCGCAAATGTACCTGCGTTCATGGAACGAGCCCCGTGGGGAAGACAGCCGGATTGTTTGAGAGGCAGGTAAGGAAAAACTCGGTCCTGAGAACGGACGAGGCGCACAAGTGCGCGACTAAACGCTCAATCGTCGGCAACGGATTCGCATGGGCTCTGGTCTATATTGCCGAGTTCATGTAAGCGATGCGGGGGAGAATCATTTGCTGTCTTGGAGGACTATAGCGAGGTCGTTGGTGCAGCGCAACCCCCAGGGGTTGAAACTTTAGTTTCCTTCAGAAAAAAAATCATCCTCGGAACCACAAGTTCGATTTAAGAGAAAAAAGGAACCAATTCGTGTCACGGAAGATGCAAAAACGACACAGTCGCTGTATGGTATGGCCGCCTTACAAAGTTGGCGTCCGCGGATTCCCGCGTCGAGCTTGGTGTCGTTGGCGAATTTCATGCAGCTTTCCTTACTTAAAAGCCTCCCTCGCGAACCTGTGTCGCCCCGTAGAGGAAATCCGGGTCTCGTCCAAACCCAGGAGCGTGTAGACTCACACGTGATTGTGCTAATGTCACTGGTGTACGGCAGTCGCTGCATTACAGCTTTGTTACAGTGGCAGGTTTATACCATCGAAACTGATTGAACGGATGGACCTCAAGGAACGCTAAACGAACTCGGACCCTCTACAGCTTTCTCCAGACGCTAACATGTGTCAGGATCAATCATCGCCACCTTCATCGTGGTCGTCGATGTTTGGCCATCGGGCGATTGACACGATGATTCGTATGCGAGACGTGGTGCGGCTGCCGTTGCCAATCTGGTCACCCGCTCGCGCCACTATTTAACAGCGCGTTTACACTATCAGTGTGACCAACCTCGCCGGACCTCCTCCAACCCGGCCCGCGCCGGCAAAGCCCGAGCGCCCCCCACTCATGCAGCAGCGGCTGCCCAGCGTTCTCCCCATACTCACCGCTCCCAGCTTCTATATCACTGGCCGCCAGCCGATCAGCCCCGCAGCCATCCTGCTCGCTATCGTCGTCGCCGTTGGTGCGCTCTCCTCGGTCCTCTATGCCTTGAGTCACGCCGGACATGTACATTTCACCTCCGGCGGCTCCGGCGCTGATCCTTCCGCCAGCGCCACAGTCGGGGGCATCCCAGCTGCCGACCAGAAAGACGATGATGATCCCAACCAGGTAGACACCGTTGTCCTCGGCGATCCCGGCGATGCTCCTGTGCCCGCCCGCAGCGGAGCCCACGTCAGCACCGTTCACCCCACCATCCTCGTTCACCTTCCTCGCTCCGGCGAGCAGGTGGGCTTCATCCCCAACACCCCTGCCGGCCATCTCCTCTACAACTGGCTCGCCGCCTTTAACCAGGCATCCTATCCCGCGCTTGCGGCTGCTCTGCCCAATGTTGCTCTCGATTCCGCGACCGCCGCGCAGATGGAACTCCGGCGGCAGACCGGCGGCTTCACCCTGCTCTCTGCCAAAGAGGTCCAGCCCGGCGTCCTGGTCTTCCGACTCCACGACCAGACCCCCTCGACGACCGAGGTCCTCGGCACCCTCCAGGTGCGTCCGAACTCTAGTCCCGCCACTATCGAGAGCTTCAGCCTCCGCGCCGTGTTTACTTCGGGAACGAATCGCCGAACATCGGATTCCCGCTCTTGGACTGTTGTTCGGTAGCCTCGTCCTGAATGACATCCCAATGTTCGACGAGCACCCGATCTTTCAAGCGAACCACGTCCGCTGCGATCCAATTCACCGGCAGTCCGATGTTGGAAAACCGGCCATGAACGATGACGTAGTCACCTTCTGCAAGAATCACCCCAGGCTCATACCTGAGTGACGGCGGCGCAGCCTTGATGAGATTGAAGAGTCCGTCTCGTCCCGGCTCAATATGGGCGCTGTGTTGTATGTAGTTTGGAGACCAGAACGACTCCGCCGCTGAGTAGTCGCGTTTATTGAACAGGGTATCGAATGCTTTCAATACGATCGCCTTATTCTTCTCGGCATCTGCATTGCTCATTGCTTTCCTCTTTCCAAATCAACGTTGGAAGTTCTTGTTATGAAAAACGGTCAGCCGGTGGGGTTGTCTTTCGATGATCGGTATGCCGGGTAATCGGAATAGCCACGCGGGCCCGACGAGTAGACGGTTTCCCAATCCACTTCCGCAAGAGGAGCATTCTCGGCAAACCTCTGGACCAGGTCAGGATTTGCGATGTAAGGACGGCCGAACGCCACCAGATCTGCCAGCCCCTCCGCGATAAGACTATTGGCGCGATCACGATCCATCTTCACGTTCGCGATCAGTGTGCCTTTGTAGAGAGTGCGGAAATGCCGAAACATGCCATCGTCGGCCAATTTCTCAAGTGGAGTACCAGAAAAGTCGGTGGTATTGCCCATGAGCAACAAGTGCGAAAGATGGTACGCGCTCAGCTTCTGAATTACATATTCGGTGACGGGCAGGGTTTCATCGTTGGCTTGAAAGGCGCCGCCTTCGTTCATGGGGCTGATCTTGACTCCAACCCGTTGTGCTTCGACCTCACCCAGGATTGACTCGACGACCTCGAAGAGAAAACGCGACCGATTTTCCAAGCTTCCGCCGTACTCGTCTTTGCGCAGGTTGGTGGCGGCGTTTAGAAACTGCGAGATCAGATAGAGATAGTTGGCGAGGATTTCGACACCATCGAAGCCGGCTTCCATCGCGTTTCGCGCAGCTCGCGCGAAATCTGCAACCGTGACTTGAATCTCCTGCTTGGTCAGAGGCCGTGGTGTTACCGTGGGCTTCCGTCCCGCTCGCGTGACGGATATTTGGCCTGGATCCACGTTCGACGCGGACACGGGCTGCGCGCCGCCCTGGAGTTCAGGATGCGAGATTGCTCCTGTGTGCCAAAGTTGTGCAATGATGCGGCCGCCGGCTGCATGTACGGCGTCCGTGACGCGTCGCCATCCGCGCACCTGCTCCTCCATCCAAAGTCCTGGCGTATCGGCCCAGCCAAATCCTTCCGGGCTAATCGCGGTGGCCTCGGCGATGATGAGTCCGGCTGACGCACGCTGCGCGTAATACTCCGCTTGCAGAGTCGTAGGCGCATGATCGTGGGGGTGCGCACGCATCCGGGTGAGAGGCGCCATGACAATGCGGTTTGGAAGGTCGAGGTCTCCCATCCGATATGGTGTGAATAGTGGTTGATCCGGCATCACATGAACTCCTACATAGATCGACTGAAACACGTTGCGAGTTACAGCCTCGAACCGCCATCGACGGGAATGCTGGCGCCTGTGATCCAGCGCGCGTCAGCGGACGCCATAAACGCGACTACGTCGGCAACATCCTCAGGTTTTCCAATTCGCTTCAAAGCCTGCATTCCCAATGTGGTCTCGCGGCCTGCTTCCGCTTCGTAAGATTCGACATATCCGTGTCTTTTCCTCAGGCTTCTGTACTGAATGCATCCGTCGATTCAGGCATTCATTCCCCCGTCCACGGTCAGATTCGCCCCGGTGATGTACGAGGATTCAGGACCGGCAACGAATGACACCATGGCGGCGATCTCCTCCGCGAGGCCATAGCGGCTGAGTGCTGTAGCGGCCTTCTGCGGTACCGCCCAATCACCCGAGGCGGGATTTAAGTCCGTGTCGATGGGACCCGGCTGAACGTTGTTGACCGTGATACCCCGGCTTCCGACCTCTCTGGATAACGCTTGAGTGAACATCTTGACGGCTCCCTTCGTGCCCGCGTAGGGCACAAGCCCGGGTGCAATGGCACGCTCGCCCACCGCCGAACCGATCATGATGACGCGACCACCATCCTTCATGTGCTTCAGCGCCGCCTGCGTCGTGACGAATACGCCACGGATATTGATGTCGATCACGCGATCCATCTCTTCCAGCGTTGTCTCCTCGAACGGTTTCGGTATGGCAGTGCCGGCATTGTTCACCAGCACATCCAGTCGGCCGAAGGTTGCGACGGCCTTTGCGACCGCATCTTTCACTGCATCCACGTTGGCAGCGTCCGCCTGGATCGCAATCGCCTTTCCGCCACCGAGTTCAATCGCTTTGACCACGGCGGAGGCCGCGCTAGCGTCCTTCGCGTACGTGATGGCTACGCTCGCTCCATCCGCCGCCAGACGTTTCGCAATCGCTGCGCCAATGCCCCGGGAGCCACCGGTTACGAGTGCAATTTTCCCATCAAGCTTACCCATGTCATTCTCCTTTGGTGATCATCTGCAGCTGTTACTTGTTGGCTGTTCTTTGCCAGCGTCACAGCGCCGGACCTATTGTGAACCGCTTAGTTCTATACGATGATGGAGGCACTGCCAGGATGCAGAGATTTTGAACTATTTGGTTTTGTATTGGATAATAGGTGCATGGGGCGCCCGAGGAACTTTAGCCGAGAGGAAGTGTTGGAGAAGGCGATGCCTGTCTTCTGGAAGCACGGGTTCGCGGACACGAGTCTTCAGGACCTTGAACGAGCCACAGGCGTGAACAAGTCAGGGCTGTATGCGGAGTTCCGAGACAAGGAAGATCTGTTTGTAGAGTGCCTTCGGCACTACCTTGAGACCCAGGAGAAGAGGGGCCTCCTTACCAAGGAGCCTCTTGGCTGGAACAACGTCGAGAATTTTCTCAAGCATGGTCCCCTGAGCAAGGGGGATCAGCAGGGATGCTTTTCTGTCAACTCTATGCGGGAGTTCGCTATCCTTCCGAGCGAGGTTTATGGTGCCGTGACCGAGAATCGAGCACTCCTGGAGCGCCTTCTCGCCATGAATGTCGCAGCCGAAAAGCCAAGAATGGCTCCCTCCGCAATTGCGGAGATGGTTATGTCCTTCTTTTCCGGATTATGCATTGAGCGCAATCTCAAATCTGGTAAATCCTCCTCAACTCGCAAGATCGAAAATTTCATGACAGCCCTCCGCAGTCTTTAATCGAAGGATTAGGTCCCAGAAGTCTGCCAGACGCCAGGAATCCGGGATCTCCGCACCGTTCCCTCAACCCGCTAGAATCCTTTACCGGAACAAGACTGAGATAGGGACCCGTATCAGAGGCGAGATTGGCGATGCGTTAGAATGGCACGTCATGGATCAGCCCGAACGCATCTTCCGAAAACGGTTCTTCGCAATCGTGGGCTGCGGCGGATTTGTGTTGCTGGCATTGCTGTGCCCCGCCCCAGCCTTCGCACAAGCCGCGGCCACGGCACAGAATGTGCCCGGCCTCCCCTATAAGGCGGTACCGAACTTCTTTGCGACGCCGCCGGGCGATTATCTGGGCGAGAGCCAGGGTGTTGCGACCAATTCCAAAGGCGACATCTTCGTCTTCTTTCGCGGCACTCCGGGGTCGCGGCTATGGGAATTCGACAAGACGGGCAAGTTCGTCCGCGAGATCGGCAAGGGCTATTACGGCTTCTTGTTCGCGCATATGGTACGCGTCGATTCTCAGGACAATATCTGGACCGTGGATGAGGGCACCAACGTAATCACCAAATTCAGCCCGGACGGCAGCAAGATTCTTATGGTGCTGGGCCACCGCCCGTCCGTCATGGATGGCGTTGTGGCGACACGCCACGGTCCCAATCCGCCGGACGAGAAATACACGTTTTGCAGGCCGACCGACGTCGCCTGGGATCAGCAGGGCGACATTTTCGTCGCCGACGGCTACTGCAACAACCGGGTCATGAAATACGACCGGGATGGCCGTTTCCTCGCTAAGGTCGGCGGAGCGGCGGCCGGCAAGGCGCTTGGCGAATTCAACCTGCCGCACGCGCTCCAGGTTGATCATGAGGGCAATGTATATGTCGCGGACCGTGGCAACAATCGTTATGTCGTGCTAGACAATGACCTGAAGCCGAAAACCGCCTACACGAATGTGGGTACGGCTTGGACTGACTGCATCTCGCAGGGCCAGCACCAATATCTGTTCGGCTCAAATTCCAATCCCAATGGCAACGGGCCGGGAACCTGGCAAAGGACGGGCCAGATTTACAAGATGGAGCTGGACGGCACTGTGCTGGGCAAATTCGGCCATGCCGGCAAGCTGGCGCCCGGGTTCCAGGTCGTGCACGCGATCGATTGCCGCAATCCCGACCAGCTTATCGTGGGGGAGATCGAATCCTGGCGGGTACAGAAATTTGTCCTACAGCCTAAATAACCGGGCACGCACTACGGCAAATAGCCTTGAGGGGAGACCGTCCGTGAAACGCATCTTGCAGGCCCTGCTAGCCGCAACTTTACTGGTTGGGCTGCCGGCCGTCGCCCAGAACGCCGCGCCGGAAATTCCTTTCACCTCCGCCGATACGTTGAAACTACCCCGGGACACCTATCTCGGCGAGGTCGCCGGAGTCGCGACCAACTCCAAGGGCGATGTGTTCGTCTTCACGCGGACCGGCAGTCCGAGCGCCTCGCTGGGCGGTTCGCGCACCTTCGCGATCAGCGGCTCGACCAAGCTGTTCGAGTTCGATCCCGCCGGCAATTTCATCCGAGAGATCGGCAAGAGCCTTTACGGTTTCCTCGTCGCCCAGCAAGTCCGCATCGATCGCGAGGACAATATCTGGGCCGTCGATGCCTATAGCGGCATGGTGATCAAGTTCGATCCCACCGGCAGCCGCGTCCTGATGCTGCTGGGCCGCAAGCCGGAATCCATCGACGTTCCCCAGCCGCCGCCAGCGGCGCCGCGCAATGGCGCGCTTCCCGGCGCGGGCGCGGCGCAGGATGTCTTCGATCATCCGGCCGACGTGGCCTGGGACGCGGACGGCAACATCTTCGTGGCCGATGGCATCGGCGACAACACGCGCATCGCCAAATTCACCAAGGATGGAGTGTTCGCAAAATCGTGGGGTTCGAAAGGCACTGAACCAGGCCAGTTCGCCGACGTCGATTCGCTGGCGGTCGATGCCCAAGGCAATGTCTATGCCGCCGATTCGGGCAACCATCGCATCCAGGTGTTCGACAATAACGGGACCTTCAAGACCCAGATCACCAACGTGGGTGCCCCGGCTGCGCTGTGCCTGACCACCGGTGCGCATCCCTATCTCTACAGTTCGAATTCCAATCCGGTGAACGACATCGACAGCGGCGGAGAAATCTACAAGCTGGAACTGGACGGAACCGTCGTCGGCAAGTTTGGCCGGGCGGGAAAATTGCCCAAGGAATTCGGTACGCTCAACGAGATCGACTGCCGAACGCCCAACCAACTTTATGTGGCGGAGATCGGCAACTACCGGACGCAAAAACTAACGCTCAAATAATGCCGCGGCAGACTGCGCCTCTCCGGAGACCAGGTGGAGGGTCCCCAACAAACCCGAAGGGACAGGCTTGACCTGGTCCAGGTCCTGCATCTGAAACCGGTCTCCATACATTGCGATCAGCGGCTGGTAATCGTGGGGCGGTAAAGCAGCCCACGCATTGACGGCGGTGTTGTAGACCTTGATCACCAGACGGTTCTGTCCCCGCTTCACAAAGCTGGATACGGCGAGCCTGTACGGCGGATGCCATAGCGACCCCACGCGGCGTCCATTCATATAAACGATAGCCGCTTCCCGTATCGGCGGATCGTACCAGGCTCTCATGCCGGGTCCCTTGAGCTTGGGCGGGATGGTCAAAGCCGTGCCGCCGTCAACATCAAGAAAAATCGCGCCCGCCGGCATCTTACTGAGGGTGAAGTCCCGCTCATACACCGCCTCTCCGGAGTAGAACCTGGTAGCGGGATCGCTTATCCAATCGGCTCGAACGGGTTCGGATATGGATCTGTTTGTCGCCGTGAAGGTGACCTTCCAGTCAGCGCTCAGATCCGCGATTTGAGCACCAGGGCGATCGACAGAGGGTACGCGGGAAGGTGTATTGCTGAAGACAAAAATGGCAGATTCGTAAGCCGCCAGGTTCACCGGGATTGCTGCCGTGCCGGGATAGCTGGCTACAGTAGTCCCGCTATCCGCATTCCAACGCTGGCCGAAGGTGTGCGTGGTCGCGAAGGTTGCCCGCACACTGAGTGGATGATTCGACGTATTGGCGACGAAGTAGATGTCTGCGGCGGGCAGCTTGCGGCGAATGAAGCCAATATCGTCGTTGTCGCTTTGGAGCTGAAAGTCAGGGCGAACTGCTTTGTGGAGGGCTTCTTCGAGAGCCGATTCGTCCGCAACTAAGGTCGATGTGGAACTGTTGAACAGTTGGCGGGAAAGCGACGCGGCTATGTTTTGTCCGTTTGCGTCGAGCGTCGGGGCCCGCCCCACCGCGATGGCTTTGCCTCCAGCAGCAACGTACTGCTGAATCTTGCTCAGCGTCTCGGCTGGGATGCGGTCGGTCGGAGGAATGACGAGCACCGGGTAGTGGATACCAACCCTGTCGATCGCATCGGCATCGATGTAATCCACGTTATAGCCTGCCGAAAGGATCGACGACATGATCGCAGGCGTGACCAGCCGATTCATCTCCGCAGTCACGCTGACCTTGCCCGGTGAAAAAGCTGCCCAGGCATCGTCCGTGGGCAACAGCAGCGCCACCTGGTTGGCGGGTTGACCCTGGCGAAGAAGAAAGCTGGTGCGCTCGATGTAGCGTGCGACATCCGGCATCACCGGATGCCAGGGATTATGGTCATTGAAAACGGCCGCGGCATAAAGCGACCAGCCCGGCTCGCCGACCTGGGGGGCGGAATACGGCCAGCCGTGACCAATGATCTGGTTGACGCCAACCAGAAAATGAAGATCCACCTCCGACTTCATATCCAGCGGTGTGGCGCGAAAAGCCGGGGAGTGAAGCCAGGTAAACGTCTCAGCCGAAGTCACGTTATTTCCGAACAGATGGTTTGCCGAGGTAGCCCAGCGCAGGGTGGAGAATGCTCGCCAGTGGGGACCCTCGCCCTCCGCCAGCGCCACCAATCGCTGGCTGGAGAGACTTACCGCCGGCTCTCCGTAGGTTTGGGAACGAAACTGGGTGTGATGAGCGATGGCCCACGCATTGATCTGGGTAAGGTAATTCTCATCGACCAGCTCGGTCAGCGTTTTTCCCCAGTCGTGGCGAACTCTTTCTGCTTCCACCGTACCGCCGGCCAACAGCTCAGGCAGATGGGGCAGCAGATCGTAACCGCGATGGCGTCTGAATTCGGCCGGCAGGTCCGGCGTCCAATCTGCGCCGTAGGCTTCGAGTGAATCGGAGAAGACCGCATAGGGCGGCGTCAAACCAAAGGCCTTGACCAGCGGCTCACCGACTGCGTTGAGATGGGTTGCGACGGCCTGCGGGCTGAAAGGATCCAGAACCCAGCCTTCGGCGCCCACGGCGGCGCGTTTCACCTGCTGGCTGGTGTGGCCGGCGATAAAGACAAGAGCGGTTCGAGCGGTTGCGCTCGGCGGCAGATCCTTGGTTTGCCCTGGCGCCAGCAGCAGCGCAGGCGCCGCCTGCCAATGCTTTGACTCCCCGTTGACGAGCGAAATGGAAATCACAGATTCACCCTCCGCCAACGCGAACCCTGGCAGGCTCGTCGCCCCCGGCGCCACAGCCAGCTCGGCTACGCGAAGGCGCCCGGCGGCTTCCTTGAGTGTGGTTGCCGGCCCGCCGTAAGGCCAGCCGCTGCCCAGCGTCACGTCCAGGCGAAGACCGAGTCTGCGGGCTTCGCTTGCGGCGTAGCTCACGTTATCCAACATCGCCGAACTCAGGAACGGCTCATTGACCAGGTGTTTCGCCGGGTCGTCGACGACCTGGGGATAGACGAAGGCCAGCTCCGCTCCGCCGATGCCATCTGCCTTCATCTGTTCCAGTTCGCGGCGGATCTCGGGCTTTTCAACCGCCACGCCGAACCACCACCACCGCATCATGGGCCTGGAGTCGTCCGGTGGATGCTCGAACTGCGTCTTCAGCCGCGCGATTGTTGTCTGCGCTCGCAGCGGAGGCGTGGGCAATGCGCCCGGCAGAATTCCGGCAAGGCACCAGGAAAACAGAAGCGTATTACGGGCCCAGAGCAGCTGAGTCATTGAGTGGGAAGTCTAGTTCATTCGAAACGCCGTTTCAAACCAGAGTGCTGGGCGCTGCGGAGTCTCGGTCACAACGCGCCCCATAGGCTCTGGTTCCCTCGCCAAGGACGGGTGCCCCATATCTCGCTCGTTTTTCGCGAGATGTGGGATTCCGCCGATGTTGACCGCTAAGTATGTCAGATGAATCGAAAGTCAGAGGGAAAGAACAGTGGAATCCCACATCTCGCGAAAAACGAGCGAGATATGGGGCACCCGTCCTTGGCGAGGGAACCAGGGGCGCCGCTAGGTTCTAGGAGGCTCCTCTCCCAGCCTTCAAGAATGCGAGCAAGCTTGTCCATGACCTGACTCCACAGTGGACCCGGCTATTCAATATAATCCGGAGCTTTCTTGAGGCGATGGAAGGTTGCCGGATCGTGCTCGATCCAGAGCTGCGCGCCGCTCTGCTTCAGGTATGCTTCCATCACCGCGCGGCTGGCCAGCGTCTGCTCCTTATTCGCCTCGTCCTGGGGAGCCCTGGAAGCCGTTCGCTCTGCCGTGTAGTGCCACAAGTCACCCGCGATCAGGACTGGTCCGGTCTTGGGTAGCTTCAACGCCAGAACCTGGTGCCCTGGCGTGTGCCCCGGAGCGGATTTGATGACCACGGTCGCATCGCCGAAAACATCGTAGTCGGCGTTGGTGAGGATAATCGTTTTGCTGTTGCGCAGCCGGTTATAAGCCGATTGCTGTTTAGGACTGGCGGCAAACATCGCATCCCGCTCCGCCGCATGAACCAGCCACGTCGACCCGGCGAACGCATTGGCATTCGCGACGTGATCGAAATGATAATGCGAAAACGCCACGTAGGTGATCTTTTCCGGTGGATAGCCCAGCGCTGAAAGTTGCGGCAGCAAAGGCCGGGGAGAACTTACCGTATCGCCTTCCTCGGATTGGGTCACCGGCTTGTCGCCGTTGAACGCACTGTCCGGAATCACGCCGGCATCCCACATCAGGGTTCCCTTGGGATGAACGATCAGATAGCAAGGCACCACCATCTCGGGGTTCTTCACGTCGCCCTGGATTCAATCCGTAGGTCAGCGGGTCTTCCCCTTTGATCAAGCCGCAGTCGAACAGATATACGCGCAGGGATAGGCGCAGCTGCTTTCTGCGCCGGCGACGACGGAATCGCCGTCGCAAAAGCAAGCAGCGAAACCAGCACTGCACAAATTTTCAAACGTCGCATCATGATTCCTTCACCCTCTTTCGCTGCCCGCGGCTTCCGCGTCGGACCCGATCATTTGATCACGGGTTTGCCGTACGACAAAGGAGGTACCTTAGTGTTCTTGCACAGTTAAGGCTTTTCACAAGTCTCGCGTACAGTGGGTACGTGGATGTTCGCGGCCCATGCGTCGGTCAAGTGCGACGGGTTTGCCACGCAGGGTAATTCGATGTCCGAGCTCGCAAGTGCAGTCATTGAGCGGGAGTCTACATCGGCTCGGGGAGACAGTTTCTACCGTCCTGGGCTTGATATTCTCCGTGCATTGGCTTTTTTTCTGGTGTTTGTTGCCCATGGCCTGGCGTGGCATATCGACAAGCCAAGCCAAATTGGAGCCATTGCCCGCGCCGGGGAATTTGGCGTCTGCATCTTTTTCTTCCTTAGCTCCTACCTGATTACAGAACTGTTGCTGCGCGAAAAGCGCGATACCCACACCATCCTTATTCCAGCCTTCTATATGCGGCGAATCCTTCGCATCTGGCCCCTCTACTTCGCCATGATCGGCTTTGGCTACGTTTACGGGCTCTTTTCTCCGGCGAACACCATTTCCCTCGCTTGGGGCATGTCGCTGTTGTTGTTGTTCACGAACTGGTACACCGTAGGTCACGGCTATCCGCCCGGATTCCTTTTTCCCCTGTGGAGCATATCCCTGGAAGAACAGTTCTACCTGGTTTGGCCGTGGGTGGTAAAGTACCTCGGCCCCCGTGGTTTGCTGGGCATCGCTTCCCTGCTGCTGGCCGCTGCCTACCTGACGCTGGCCCTGCTGCTGGGTCAAAAGCAATCTCCGGATCCAGCAATCTGGGCCAATAGCCTGGTGCAGTTTCAGTTTTTCGCGCTGGGCACAATGGCCGCAATTGGGCTTCGCGGGCGAGTTCCTCATCTTGCCAAACCTCTGCGCTGGGGACTGTTCTTTGCCGGCCTGCTCGCTATGCGCGCCGCGCAAGCTGCCGTCTTTGCCACGATCCCAGCCTTGCTCATGATTTCGCGCACATTGCGCCGCGCTTCCTGGTCGCGCTCGTGGGCTGTCTCTGTCTCTTCTTCAGCCTGCTGCCATTGACCGCCGGCAGAGTGCAAAAGCCCTTCATCTACCTGGGGAAGATATCCTACGGGCTATATGTCTACCACGTGCCGTGGCTCGGCGCTGCAAGGCACATACTCGAGCTTTTTGGCTGCAATCTCAGCCCACTCGCCTCGCAGCTATGCACGATGGCGATCGCGCTTCCCGGCGCCATCGTGACCGGCATGCTCTCCTACCGTTACCTGGAAAGCCCACTTTTGCGCTTCAAGAAACGCTACACGGTGGTCCGATCGCGCCCGCTGTAGACGCGGTCACTATTCCAAAATAGGACTTGAACATTGTCATTTTGAGTTTCTGCAGTGCATTACTCAGACTCACCGCAGAAACTCAGCTATCCTCCAGTTAGAGATTCCGCTTAGCACGCCACTCTCAAGCCAGTTCTTACAAATTCACCTTACCCGAATCGCTCCGCCCGGATCTCCGTGCATTGTGTCAGGGCGAAGCGAGCACATTCAAGACGATTCAGCGCTCAGGCACGTACCTCTACGCATCGTCAACCCGCGCTCTCTATTTCCCTTACCTGTTTCTAAACAATCCGGCTGTCTCCCTCAAGGGCGATCCGAACATGCGCGAGCAGGTCTATGCAGAGGCCTGGTGCGAATCTCAGCGCCGCTAGCGGAGCAGTGTACCTATGGCTCTAACTGTTCTTATGTGAGGTCGGTATTCGTGACAAATCTCTCCCCCATTGCCTTGACCTGGTCATTGCGCCCGCGCGCCCTCTGCTATTTACCCCTTCTCCTACTCGCCGTCTCCTTCCAGCCCGCGCTCAGCCAGGCGCAATCATTGACCTCGCTTTCTATCTCGCCCAACCAGCCCTCGGTGGTGATAGGGGGAACGACCCAGCTTACGGCCACGGCAACTTACTCCGATGGCTCCTCCAACGATGTCAGCAGTGGTGTCGCCTGGAGCTCCGCCGATCCGCGAGTGGCCAGTGTCTCCGGGAGTGGGGTCGCATCGGGATCGGCTACGGGAAACGTTGCCATCACGGCCAGCTATCAGGGACAAACTGCCTCCACCGCGATATCCAGCTCCATGGGCAACATCCAATGGAGCGGCCCTCTGACCATCACCCAGGGAGGCACCTACTCAGGTAACTGGAAGAGTACAGATCCGAATACAGCAGCGGTGACCGTTGCCACTACGGCGCCGGTGGTGATCCAGAATTCGTATGTAACCGGTCCCAATGACCTCATTGACGATCCCTTATATGGAAATAGTCTTACGGTTAAGAACGTCATTGGCCTGGGCGTCAATCCGAATGTAAACGGTCAAGCGAATGGTCTGTTTGTCGACGCCCAGAATCCTATCCTGCTCGATGTGGAAAACTGCTACTTCGAAAATGTGCGGTTTGGAGTTTATGTCCGTGGTTATGGAGGAAATCGCGACGGGACCCAGACGGTCACGATCCTGAATAACCGCGGCCGTAACATTCTCGGCGTGGAGAGTGATGGGAACAACGGCTACTTACCGGGCGAAACCAATTGGCAGTGGGCGCATGCAATCCAGCTCAGCGCGATGGCTTCCGTACCCGGCATCAGGATAGCCTGGAACGAAATCATCAACTATCCCTACCAGAGCCTGGTGAATGAAAATGTCAACATGTTCGACGCCGGGGGTACGTCGAGCAGCCCCGCCGAATTTCACGATAACTATATTCAGGGAGCCTACGCCTACAATCCCGCCATCGATAGCTACAATGGCGGCGGCTTCGTCACCGATGGCAGTGGGCTTGACACCGTGGCCACCGCGTCGTCTTATCACAACGTCTACAACAATCAGGTCGTGGGTACGGTAAACATGGGAATTGAATTCAGTACTGGACACGACAACGTAGCCTGGAACAATACCGTCATCTCCAGTGGCTTGCTTCCCAATGGAACAAAGATTCCCTCACAGAACGTGGGAATTGTTATTGACGATGTCTACGGAAACATTAAGAACGGCAGTATGTACAACAACGACATGTACAGCAATACCGTGGGGTGGATGTGCTGGGCAGCGCGATGTGCCTGGGATGGATACCGAAACGATGAATACTTTCCGAACGATAACAGCGACTACGACACCAACCAGTCCATCTCCGCAAACCCGATCACCCTGCAGGCGGAAAACAGCGAATACTCGACCTGGCTGGCGAAGATCGGCTCGAATGGGATGGTTGTCGGCCCCGTGGCCCCAGCAAGCGCAAGTTCAATCGCCGGATCGACAGTAGGAGCAATTATGCCAACCGGCGGCTGGTACTACATTGTGAACACAAATAGTGGCCTGTGCGTCGATGCCCTTAACTGGTCCTATCTCAATGGGACGGTTGTGGACCAATTCACCTGTGGTGGTGCGCAGACAAACCAGGAGTGGCAATTCCAACCTACGGACAGCGGTTACTACCGGATAGTCAACCACAATGCCCTGCTCCAGACGGGTCAAAATCTCGTTTGGGAGGTGGCTGGGGGCACAAATGCCACAGCAAACCAATTAGCCATCGAACTGTGGAGCTACGGCGGAGCGACCAACCAGGAGTGGTTGCCCGTGTCCCTGGGAAACGGCGCCTACGAGTTTATCGCCCGCAACAGCTCTAAGTGCCTGGATGTTCCCGGCGCCTCGACGTCCCTTCTGCTCGGATTGCAACAGTACAATTGCAATGGAACGGGGGCGCAATCGTATACGCTACAGCAAAAGTAGCAATTACTCGCCGCCGGACTATTTGATGTAGTACCCACTGACTCGCCAATAGCCCTTGGCGAAAGCCAGGGTCATGGTCTCCACTGCCTCTTGACGGTTGGCAAAGCTGGCGCTGTAGTGAAGTACAACATACTGGCCCTCGGGAGCTCCCGGCACCGTGGTGGCGTAGCTGGCGTCGATGAGTTCGCGCGACAGCAGCGCGCCCGTGCCGGCGCGCGCCTTCTCCAATTGCTTGGCAAACGAATCCCGGTCGAGTTGGGCACGGATCAGCATGCCGGTATAAGCGTAGCTATCGGCGAAGCGCCCATGGTCAAGGTAGCCCAGAAACCCCAGCGCCTGGCGCTCGGCCGCCTGCTCCTCCCCACTGTGTGGGTCGGCAGCCGGTTCTGCTTGTTGCATGCCGGCTGGCGGGGGCGCCTGCGCGGCCAAGACACGTCCAGGTATCAAACTGCCTAGCACCGCGACGATGACCATGCCGCGCGTGCAAAAGAAAAGAGCTGCCCTACCGGGCGTATTTAACTGAGCATCCATAAGGGCGGGTATAGGCGGTCTGCACCGGTTGGCCGGCCATGGCTTCGGTGAGCGCCGTAGATACGTAATTCTTCGACGATGGAATGTCTGAGGTATCTGTAGTGGCATGATCGTCGATGGCGCCGGCGTAGATCAGCTTCCCACTAGGATCGATGATGAACATGTTGGGAGTGGTCTTGGCATCGTAAAGATGCCCAATGGCGCCGCTGGGGTCGAGGATAGCCGCGGTCGGCCTAGCGCCCATTTTCTTCATGTAGGCATTTTCGGCGGAGGCATCGACATAGCCCTGCGTGCCAGGAGCGGAGGAGATGATGGTGAGCCACACCACGCCCTTCGCCGTCCACTGCTTCTGCAGGGACTGCATATTCCCGCTCTCGTAGTGCTTGATGGTGTAGGGACAATCGTGGTTGTGCCACTCCAACACAACGAACTTGCCGCGATATTCATCCAGGCTCTGGGTCTTGCCGCCGGAGTCGGTTCCGTGGAAGTCAGGCGCCGGGCTGCCGACCTGGGCGGCGCGGGCGGGGGAGGCGAAAGCGATGGACAGGGCTGCGGCCAAAATTGCGGCCATGCGGACATGGACGGTCTTTTTCCGGGTCATCGGCTAATCCTCTTAAGTTATGGCTCCGTCGAGGCTTGGTGATCTTGCTTCAGCCCAGCCTCCTGTTTCTCCTTAGGGCGATTCTGGAGCTGGTCAAGCGCCCCAAAGACGATGCCCGGTGTGAGCACCTCGGGCAGCGTGATGGCCGGCTGCCCTGGAAGGTAAAAAACATAGGTCGGCACGCCACTGCGGCCGAGTTCGCTGAGCGCGGAAGCAATGGCTTCATCATGCTTGGTCCAGTCGGCCCGGACCAGCACGATCCCGGAGTCATGCAGGCGCCTTCGCACATCCGGCCGATTGAGCACAGCACGCTCATTGACCTGGCAGCTCAGGCACCAGCGGGCGGTGAAGTCTACAAACACGGGACGCCCCTGGGCACGATATTGCTCGACCGACGCCCGGCTGTAAGACTCCCAACCAGCCTGGCTGGAACCAGAGCCGGCGCGGGCGCTACCAGAATCCGTCGCGGGAAACTGCCACAGCGCGTAGAGCGGCGTGGCCACGGCCAGGATGATGACTGCGGTGGCAAAGACCGAGGGCACCCTCCGCGCCGGCCAGCGGCCAAGAATCCACCCCGCGATGCCCAGCAACAGGAACGATACCAGCAAGGCGGTCAGGGCATCCACCCCGGCGGAGGACGCGAAAAGCCACACCAGCCAGATCACGGTGCCGAAGATAAAGACCGAGGTGGCCTGCTTGAGCACTTCCATCCAGGCGCCGGGGCGGGGCAAATAGCGCATCCACACGGGATGGAAGGTGAGCAGCAGATAGGGCGCCGCCAAGCCAAGCGCCAGCGCGGTGAAGACGGCGAAGGCCACGGCTGCGTTTTGCGCCAGGGCGAAACCGATGGCCGCGCCCATGAAGGGAGCAGTACAGGGAGTGGCCACAACCATGGCCAGCACCCCGGTGAAAAAGCTGCCGGCATAGCCATGGCGCGAGGCCAGGCCGGAACCTGCATTGGTGACGGTGAGCCCAATCTCAAACATGCCCGCCAGCGAAAGCCCAAGAAAAAAGAGCAGCAGCGCGATGACGGCGATAAACCCGGGCGACTGGAACTGGAAGCCCCAGCCCAGTTGGCGTCCGCCCGCCCGGAGGCCCAGAAGCAGAGCCACCACAGCCCAGAAGGAGACCAGAATGCCCAGCGTATAGACCAGACCGTGGGCACGGACTTGGCTGTGGGGTTGCCGGGAAGCCTCCACCAGAGATAGACCCTTGATAAAGAGGACGGGAAAGACGCAGGGCATGAGATTCAAAATCACGCCGCCCAGGAAGGCCAGGGAGAGGAACCGTACCAGCTTGACGAACCCGGCGGAGGAGGCTCCGGCGGCGGCCGCGGGCAAGGGGCCGGGCGAAGCATGAATCTCGTAGGCCGTTCCATCGCCCAACAGAAGAACCCCATTCAGTTTCGCCAACTGGTCATGGAAGTTCACATCTCGCTTAAGCGAGATCTCTATCCCACCGTCCACACCCTGAACGGGCTGAGGCGCGGCATTCACAATCTGGCTGTCGTCTAGAGGAAAGAACTCGGCGTTGGTGGCTGGATGACCGGTAAGGGCAAGCGCAAAACCGCCGGGAGTGGTTCCGAAAACCGCCTTGGCCGACGACGGGAGCGGCTGCGGCAAAAGGCTCTGGAAGCGATCAAAGAGCGCCCGGCGGCTAGAGTCGGTGGGGCCTTGCTGGGCGGCCACCTGCAGCGGCAGGGCCAGGTCGGCCTTCCCTGGAATGCACACCTCGCGGCAAACCAGCCAATTGACATGGGCCGAAAGCGGCGCATTGGAGGGTGCTTTGAGGGTTGAGTCCGCGCTCAGGGTGATGGGGAAAAGCACCTCGTTCTCGTAGCCAAAATCCATCAAAGGGCCAAGCGGCAGGCGGCGGGGTGCGGGAAACTGCATGGCTCCGGCGGTAATGCCCGCTGGGAGGTTCCACTTGATGGTTGGAGGCTCTCCGGAGTCGCCGGCGTTGATCCAGTAGACGTGCCAGCCTTTATCTAAGGTGAAGTGCAGGCCGACAAGGGCATTGCCTCCGGGCTGGATGGAATCGTGAAGCGGAAGCAACTCCACCGTGAGGTGCTGCGCCTTGACGGGTCCGGCAACCGGATCGGCTGCATTCGCAGCCGGGACCATCGCCAAACCGGCACAGAGGATCAGCAGGAGGAAGTTCCGGAGCAAAGCGCGTTGGCGAAACCTAGGCATAGGAAGGCACAGCGGTTCCTTCTTTATATTGTAGCCGCTAGGCCTGGACTTCTCACAGACCCGCCTCTCTCTACCGGCAACGAAGGCTGGGTGCCCCATTCAAGCCGTACTTTGGCTTGAGTGGGATTCCACCGCGCTGGACCGGCAGCTTTCTCTACTGCAACGGATCCCCAGGTCCATGATCATCTACGCCCTGTACAGTCAGCGGTCGAGGTCCGTGGAATCCCACTCAAGCCAAAGTACGGCTTGAATGGGGCACCCAGCCTTTGTTGCGGACCAGGCCGTGAAAAATTGAGCCGCTAGGCCCGCGCGAAGCGGGCGTGTTCCTTGTAGATACAGCGGTCCATCACCACCAGGATGCCGTCAGCCTCGGCCCATTTGACCGCTTCTTCGTGGCAGACGCCCTCCTGCAACCATAGATAGGGGATTTTGAGCCGCATCACGTCTTTGACGACTTCAGGGACATACTCGGAAGCGCGGAATACGTTCACCAGGTCAATTTTTCCCTCGACGGCATAAGCGGCATCGAGCGTGGGGTACGCCTTTTCCCCTAGTACTTTGGTCACCGTGGGGTGAACTGGAATGATGCGATAGCCTTCCTGCTGCATGTATTTGGATACGTAGAAGCTAGGGCGGTCGGGCTTATCGGTGAGCCCCACCACGGCGATGGTTTTGCTCTTTTCCAGGATGGTGCGAATGGTTTCAGGCTGGTTCAATGCGTTTCCTCAGTTGCTATTGGATGCATCAGTCAACGTCGGCAGATTCTTCGATTGCAGCCGGCACACCACCCTGCCGGCGCATGATGAGATAGCCGCGGATGAACGGGTCCAGATCGCCATCGAGCACGCGATCGACGTCGCCTACCTCGACGCGGGTGCGCAGGTCCTTGGCGATGCGATAAGGCTGCAGCACATACGACCGAATCTGTGAACCGAAGTTGATCTCCAGCTTGGAGTCTTCCAGCTTCTTGGAAATCTGCTTCTTCTTCTCCAGTTCGTACTCGTAGAGCCTGGAGCGCAGCATCTTCATCGCCTTTTCCTTGTTCTTGTGCTGGGAGCGCTCATTCTGGCATTGCACCACGATGTTGGTCGGCAAGTGGGTGATGCGCACCGCGGAGTCGGTGGTGTTCACATGCTGGCCGCCCTTGCCGCCTGAGCGATAGGTGTCGATGCGCAGTTCCTCGGGCCTTATTTCGATGGTGATCGAATCGTCGATTTCGGGCGAGACAAAGACGCTGGCGAAGGAGGTGTGGCGCCGCTTGGCCTGGTCAAAGGGGGAGATGCGCACCAGCCGGTGGACCCCTGTTTCTCCCGAGAGCTGTCCATAGGCGAACTCGCCAGTAACGGTAAACGTTGCCGACTTGATGCCCGCCTCTTCGCCGTCTTGATAATCGTTCATCTCCGTCTTGAAGCCGTTGCGTTCAGCCCAGCGGAGATACATGCGCATCAGCATTTCGGCCCAGTCCTGAGATTCCGTGCCCCCGGCGCCAGGGTGAACAGTCACGATGGCATTCAGCGGGTCGGTCTCCTCGGAGAGCATGGTGCGGGTTTCGAGTTGCTCCACGAATTCGCTTAGGGATTTGATCTCGCGTTCCAGCTCAGGCTGGACCGCCTCGCCCTCGTTGGCAAGTTCGAAGTAGGCATCGATATCGCCGGTGCGGCGCACCAGCTCATTCTCCATGGCGAGCTGGCCTTCGAGACGCTTCCGCTCGCGCATGAGCACTTGCGACTCAGAGGGGTTGGACCAGATGGCAGGATCGGAAAGTTTCGACTCTAGGGCAGCCAGTTCCCTGTCGATGCGTGCGTGGTCAAAGATACTCCCGAAGGTCGCGAACCTTTTCGCGCACCGGAGCGTAGGCAAATTCGAGTTCATTCGACATGAGGGTTAACCGTTTTCTTAGAAGTGCTGCCGTTGCGGGCGCAGGGTGGCCCGTCCGGCGGCGGCAAGAACACCAATGCTGATTATCCCACAGAGATAGGCGAAGAGGTCACCATGCACGGTGTAGAAGGTGAGGTCACTGCGATAGCCATACCTGGCGGCCAGCGAGGTAAGCGCGTGGCGCGGGATGCTGGCGGTGAGCCTACCGTAGGGATCGATGATGGTGGTGAGGCCGGTGTTGGTGTCACGCAACAACCAGCGGCGATTTTCCACCGCACGCATGCGCGACATATCGAGTGTTTGCCAGGGCGCGCAGGTGTCGCCGTACCAGCCATCGTTCGAAATGTTCACCAGCACCTGGGCGCCACGTTTCACGAATAGCCGTATCTCGTCGCCAAATATTTCCTCGTAGCAGATGAAGACGCCGAAGCTATGGTCGTCGGTTTTAAAGACGATGCGGCGCCATCCATGGGTCATGTCGCCGGCCTGCTGGGTAAGGTTCTTGGCAAAGGAGAAAAACCGCTTATAGGGTATGTACTCACCCCACGGAACCAGGTGGATCTTGTCGTATCGGCCAGCCACTGCGCCATCGGCCCCCACGAAGAGCGCGGAGTTGTACATATCGGCGCCGAGACCATGGGGATCGAGCGAAGTGGTGCCCACAATCACCGGGGCGTGCGCGGCGAGCGCCAGGGTGCGCAGGGCGGCAAGCAGGCGCGCGTCCTTGTCAAGAAAAGGCGCAGGCGATTCCGGCCACAGAATGACGTCGGGAGTAACCGGCACCACGGGACAATCGGGCGTTACTGGATAGGAGTTGAGTTCGGGCGTGCCGGCAAGGTAGGGCCCGCAGGTGCGGGTGCTGAGCTTGATGAATTGGCTCATGTGGTCGTCATACTCGGAGCCGGGCCAACTGTTGTCCTGGTTGACGTTCAGGTTTTGCTGCAACAGCACCGCAGTGGCCTGCACCGGCGCTGCGGGCGGCGCAAAATGATCGCCGTTCTGCAACACCAGCGCCAGCAACAGGCCACAGCTGACGATGAGGATACGGCGTTTGGGGGCGACCAGGCCCCAGGCAATGAGCGCGTTGCCCGCGACCAGCACGAAGCTGAGGCCGTAGACGCCGGTGAACGGAGCCAGCGTGGTCAACAGATAATTATCGATTTGGGAATAGCCCAGCGAATCCCAGGGGACCTTGGTCAATCGAGCCGATAACACTTCGAGGGCAGCCCAGAAGAACGGCGCAGCCAGAAGCGCGCGGGAGGTGCGGAAGGCCCTGGCCGTAAACGTGAGCATGAGGCCGAAGGCGGCGAAGTAGAGTCCCAGTATCAGACTGTAAGCGATCAGGATGCCGGCCGAAATGAACGGAGGCAGGCCACCGTAGTACAGCATGGTCTGGTAGATCCAGTAGCAGTTGCCGGCAAACCAGAGCACTCCCATGACATACGCCGCGAAGGTTCCGCGCAGCAGGGCCTTGGGATGGCGCAGGTTTTCGTCTGCGAGCAGCCCATAGAACAGCGGCACAAAGGCCAGCCAGGCATAGAAAGTGCGCCGGTAAGGCACCGGACCCATGATCGAAAACGGCAATAACAGCAGCGCGGCAGAAAAGATGCCGAGCAGCCAGGGTTGCCGTACCAGCTTTGCCATGGCGGGAGTCTACCATTCCCGTGTGAGATGAACTTCTTGCATCCCGCGTGACGCAGAAAGCGATACAATCATTGCCGATGATAGTTGCCATCTTTTTTATGCGGCTGTTTGAGATCATGTTCTTCCTCGGGATCGCTGGGTCCGCGGTGGTCGTGGTGATTAGTTTTATCGAAGATTTGCAGTTGCTGGTAGGTGAGTGAACCTGCGCTATCTTCCGTTGACGCTGAGCGGCAAGCAACATAGACTCAGGTCTGAGCTTCGATCCAGACCGCGACTGTCCCCGGTCGCGGGATTGACAACCTAGCCTATATTGATGGCTTCCGAAAGAACAACCAGTGCACCATCCATCGCCTCCAACCGGGTAAAACTGGTCGTCGCCTCTTCGGTGATGCTCACCTTCATATCGTTCTGGCGCGCCGCAGCGGTGGTGCTGAACGATCTGGGCTCTTCCGCCTTTTACGCCGGCGGCATTGCGGAAGAAGCGGTGGGCAAGTCTGCTCCATGGTTCATCCTGGGCGTAATGCTCTTTTCCTTTGCGGTGCGCGCCGTATATGTGGAGAGCTGCTCTATGTTCACCCGCGGCGGCGTCTATCGCGTGGTGAAGGAGGCTCTGGGCGGAACCTTCGCGAAGCTCAGCGTTTCCGCGCTGATGTTCGACTACATCCTGACGGGACCCATTTCGGGCGTTTCCGCGGGGCAATACATTACCGGCCTGTTAAACGAGTTGATGACGGTGGCCGCCGCTCACAGCTGGCTGCCGGGAGCCATGCTAAGCGGGCACCATGTGGCGCCGCAGCTCAACGTGGACCTTACCTCGGCGGTCTTCGCCGCAATCGTCACCGTGTATTACTGGTGGCAAAATCTGAAAGGCATCGAAGAGTCGAGCGACAAGGCTCTGGAAGTCATGAAGATTACCACCGTCATGGTGGTGATTCTGCTGGTCTGGGGCATTTATTCGGCCGTCCATGTGGGGGCCCATCTGCCGCCGTGGCCTACGCCGTCTACCCTGCACTTCAGCAAGGATGCTCTTGGCTTTCTAAACTACACCCGGTTGCCGTCGATGCTGGGATTGTTCGGCATCATCATGGCCTTCGGCCATTCCGTTCTGGCCATGAGCGGCGAAGAGACGCTGGCCCAGGTCAATCGCGAGATCGAGCACCCCAAGCTCAAGAACCTGAAACGCGCCGCGATCGTGATTGCGATTTACAGCTTTCTGTTTACCGGTTTCGGTTCGCTGCTGGCAGTGATGTTGATTCCGGACTCTGTACGGGTGCCGGTTTACCGCGACAATCTGATCGCGGGACTGGCGATGTACATGGTCGGGCCGCAAGTGCTGCGGATTATCTTCCGCGTCTTCGTGGTCCTGGTCGGCTTTCTTATTCTTTCCG
Organism: uncultured Acidobacteriaceae bacterium; assembly: GCA_963844785.1. Taxonomy (GTDB): domain Bacteria; phylum Acidobacteriota; class Terriglobia; order Terriglobales; family Acidobacteriaceae; genus PALSA-350. The sequence continues at coordinate 205,669 of CAWJPV010000021.1, forward strand.
GCGCCATTAATACCTCCATCATCGGTTCCACGGGTGTACTGATGCGCATTGCCGAAGATGGAGTGCTAACGGACTGGTTCCGCCGGCCGCATCGCAAATTCGGCACCAGCTACCGCATCGTGAACCTGGTGGCGGGGATGCAGCTTTTCACCATCGTGGCCAGCCGGGGAAACGTTATCGCGCTGGGTGAGGCGTATGCCTTTGGCGTGATCTGGAGTTTTACCTTCAACAGCCTGGCCATGCTGGTGCTGCGCTGGAAGTACAAGGGGGAGCGGGGCTGGAAGGTGCCGCCGAATCTGCGTATCGGCAAGCGGGAGATCCCGATCGGGTTGATCTCGGTGTTTATGGTTCTGCTGACCACGGCGATTGTGAACCTGTTCACCAAGTCGGTGGCCACGGTAAGCGGCATTCTGTTTGCAGCCACCTTCTTTATCATCTTCACCTTCTCGGAACGGGACAACCGGCGGCGCAGAACCACGACCGAGTTGCAAATGAAAGAGCATTTCCAGCTGGAGCACGAGGACACGGTGGGGCGTGAGGTGCTGCAGATCAATCCTGGATGCGTGGTGGTCACCATGCGCGATGCCAATAACCCCTTTGCGCTGAAGTGGACTCTGGCGCGCACGAATACCGGCGATCAGGATGTAGTGGTACTGACGGCGCGCATGGTGGGCGCCGGGGGACCGGCGTTGCTCTCCACCTCGGATCAGCTGTTCAGCGAATACGAGCAGATGCTGTTTACCAAAGCGGTTTCTGTGGCGGAGAGCTTTGGCAAGCACATCTCGCTACTGGTGGTGCCGGCGGGTGATATCTTTGCCGCGCTGGTGCAGACGGCTAATTCGCTGGAAGCAGCGGCGGTGGTCTCAGGGCTTTCGAGCAAGATGAGCGCTCACGAGCAGGCCTACCGCGTAGGCCAAGCGTGGGAAGCACTGCCCGAGCCCAAGAAGCAGATAACTTTCTACGTGGTTTCCCCGAATGGGGAGGCGGAGTCGTTCCACATCGGCCCGCATGCGCCCTCACTACAAGCCGATGATGTGGAGCTGGTGCACCGGCTGTGGCTGAACTTCCGCCGCGATCCGGAGATGCAGGATCTGCACCATAGCGACATTGTGACCCACGCGCTGACCCGGCTGGCGGCCGAGTACGCGCGCGACAAGCAAGAGACTCTGATCGGGCTGCGCCGCCGGGTGCAGGACGGCAGCCAGGCCCGCCTGGGAGAAGTACGCGCCCAGGGACCCCGGGCTGGAGTGGATTACGCTGTGCGCGCACCGCGGCCGGACGACGAAGAATCCTGATCTGCCACTTTCTCTGTATCAGATAGTTATTTTCATGCGCTGAAACGCCGCGAAGACTTCGGGCGTCATTTCGTCCTCCGCTTTCCCGGCTTCCCACTAAGCCTTAACCCCCTGGACGGGTGCCCCATGTTCGCGTTTTTGCGTACATGGGTTGAACAAGATGGGCGCAGCCCCTCCGTTTTCTTTTCCTGTAAGTAGGTGGACACCGATGACGAAAGCATTGGAAAAAGGTCGTGTTCAACCCATGTACGCAAAAACGCGAACATGGGGCACCCGTCCAGGGGGGTAGGCTGGTGAGGAAGCGAGAGATTTGTCGCACTACCAACGTAGGACGCAGTTCCTGCACCCGCGAAGAGGGACTAAGCTTTAGCTGTGAGCCCTCCCCTCGCAGCCGAGATGGTTGCACCGCACATCGTTAGCCGTCCTGGCACCCGCTACCCGGAGGGCCCGCGGTTGTTGCAGCGTCTTACTTCGGGAGATTTCTTCCGTCAGAACGCGGCCGACTTCATGCTCGCCACCGCGAGCCGGTTTGGCGACCTGAATCACTACACTGGTTTTGGCCGGCAGATCTTCCAGTTCAACCATCCCCAACTGATCCAGGAACTACTGCTGCGCGATGCGCCCCACCATCACCGCGGCCTGGTCATGCAGCGGGCAAGGTTGGTTCTAGGCGAAGGACTGCTCACCAGCGAATCCCCTCTGCACCTGCGTCAGCGGAGATTGGCGCAGCCAGCTTTCCACCGGCAACGAATCGCCGCCTACGGGCAAATCATCGCCGGCTATACGGCGGAGATGACTTCCCGCTGGGAGGGCGGGAAGGTGATGGACCTCCATCCGGAGATGCTTCTACTGGCCTTGCGCATCGTGGGCAAGACACTCTTCGACACCAACGTCGAGGGCGAAGTGGAGCAGATTGCGCAAGCAGTGGATTCATTTATGGGCTTTCTTCCGTTAGCCTTCCTGCCCTTTCCTGAAGTAGTGCTTCAACTTCCCTTCCCCCTCATGACACGCATTCGCCGTGGACAGGCTTACCTCGATGGCCTGATCTACGGCATGATCGCCGAACGGCGCAAGGACCCACGAGATCGCGGCGATCTGCTCTCGATGTTGCTGGCCGCCGTCGATACCGAAGAGAACTCCGGAGGCATGACCGACAAGCAGGTTCGGGACGAATGCCTGACCGTGATGCTGGCCGGACACGAAACCAGCGCGAACGCACTGAGCTTTGCCTTGTGGGAGCTAGCCAGAAATCCTGAGGTGCAGGAGCGGCTTTACCAGGAATGCCGCACGGTGCTGGGGGAACGCTTGCCGGCCGCGGAGGATTACGGCCAGCTCGGTTACGCCGCACAGGTATTTGCGGAGACGATTCGCATCTACCCCCCGGTGTGGGTGACGGCACGCACTGCGGCAGAAGAATACGCTTACCGCGGGATCAAGATTCCCAAAGGAGCTATCTTGTTGGCGCCGCAAATGGTGGCCCACCGTGACCCGCGGTTCTGGGACGATCCACTCCGCTTCGATCCCCAGCGGTTTACCGAGGAGAACAAAGCGCGGCGTCTGCGCTTCTGCTACTTCCCTTTTGGCGCCGGCGCGCGGCAGTGTATCGGCGAAGGTCTGGCCTGGATGGAAGGGGTGCTGATTCTGGCCTATGTGGCGCGCCATTGGAGGCTCTCGTTGCCCCACGGCGCACCCCGCGAACTGCCCTTGCGGCCAGCAATTTCGTTGCGCCCCAAAGGGGGCGTGCACTTGCGCATAGATCGCCGTCCGGCATAGCCGTTTGACCTCACGCTCAGAGGGGAGTACGCTGGCTTCGTGAGGCGAACAAATGGCGAAGATGGCAAGCGCGAATCTGGATCTCTTTCCCATACTGCCCAGCTTCCCTGCCCGGGACAGCGAATCTGCTTTGACGGGGATCGCCCGGCTGGCCGCGGAGTCTTCACCGGCCGGCGGGGGACATAACCTGGAGGTACGTTCGCTCGGGGCTCGGTCCATCCTTAACCGGAGTGTTTCGCTGCGAGGGCTGAGCTTTGCCTGGACTATCAATCCCTACCGCGGATGCGAGTTTGCTTGCCGCTATTGCTATGCCCGCTATACTCACGAATTTATGCAGCTATCCCCGGAGGACTTCGAGCGACGGATCTTTGTCAAAGAGAATGCAGCTTGGCTGCTGGAGCAGGAACTAAGGCAAGTACGCGCACACGAGGAGATCGCGCTGGGCACGGCTACCGACCCCTACCAGCCGGTCGAACGCGGGGCCAAAGTCACCCAGTCGCTGCTGGAAGTGCTGGCCAGGCAGCAGGGCCTGCGCATTGGCGTGGTCACGAAATCGACGCTGATCGAACGCGATATTCCTTTGCTGCAGAGAATCGCGGAGAGAAATACGTTGGTGCTGCACCTTACGATTACCACCCCGAATGCCGCACTGGCTCGGCTGCTTGAACCGCGGGCGCCGCGCCCTGACCTGCGGCTGCGGACCGTTGCCCGCCTGCGCGAGGCCGGCCTGAGCACAGGTATATTGTGCTCTCCGCTGTTACCGGGCCTCACCGATACAGGCAAGGCGCTGGATGGGATGGCGAAAAGAGCCAAGGAGGCCGGCGCGAGCTTTTTCTGCGCCCAGCCACTCTTTCTTAAACCCTGCTCCAAGGAGATTTACCTGGGGTTTATCCGGGAGCATTTTCCCTCGCTCGAGCCCATGTACCGGCGGCGCTTCGACAGCGACGCATTCGTCTCCCAGGCATACCGGAAGCGAATCGAGGAGTTGGTGAAGGCAGTCTGCGCCAGGTACGGTCTCGGACGGCGCAAGGATGCGCTGTTGACGCGGCAGGAGGGAGAATTTGGGCAAGGCGCGGCATGGGAGCAGTCCAAAACAGCTGATTGGCCCACACTGTTGGGTTGAGGTTGCTACTCTGTTCGAAGCGCAACCATGGGATCGACGCGCATAGCTCGACCCGCTGGGAAAAAACACGCGGACAGCGCGACAAAGAGCAGCAGAGCCGACACCGAGAAAAACGTAAAGGGATCGGTGGGCGTCACGCCGAAAAGCAGACTGCTCATCATACGTGTCAGCCCGAGTGCACCGACGAGTCCAACGACGATGCCCACCAGAGCCAATCTCATTCCCTGTTGGAAGACCAGCGAGAGGATGCTTGCGCGGCGCGCGCCGAGCGCCATGCGGATGGCAATGTCGGCGGTGCCTTGCGTGACCAGAAATGACATCACACCGTAAATGCCAATGGTGGCGAGAATCATTGCAAAACAAGCAAAACCGCCCAGCATGGTCATGGCAAAGCGCTGCCGCGCCATGGAGTCCTGGACACGCTGTTCCATGGTTGCGACGTTGTACACCGGTACATCCGGATTGATGGCGTTCACTTGATGAATGATCGCAGCGGAGGTGGAAGCGGGATCAGACGCGGTGCGCGCGACGACATACATGCTTCCGTTTGGCCTTTGGGCGTGAGGCCAATAAACGACCATTCGCGTATCGGTGTCGAGCCCATACTCTTTTACCACCCCCACTACGCCTACAATTGTGACCCAGGGAGAGTCTTCGTTTGGACGGATGCGCTTGCCGATTGCATCGCCGCCCGGCCAAAAGCGATCAGCCATCTTTTGATCGATGATCGCGACTGGTGGCATCTTGCTGGTATCGGTTTCAGCAAACATGCGCCCGCGAAGCAGTGGTATCTGCATCGCGCTGAAATAGGGCGGTGTGGCCCCTCGCGCATCGACCTGTAATTCGGGCTCACTCGGTGGCGGCACATAACCTTCGATGTGCATACCTCCCCAACCAATGGCCGATGTAAGCGGGAGTGCTGAGATTGCACCGGTAGCTGTGACCCCAGGGAGGTGGCGAATGCGCTCAGCCAATTCCTGGTAGAACTGAACGCGCTTAGTGGGGTCTTTGAATTGTGGTCCGTAAGCACCAACGTTTATCGAGACCACGTGTTGCGGGTTAAATCCAGGCGGCACGTTTGCAAGACGCAAGAAACTGCGCACCAGCAAGCCTGCCCCGACCAGAAGCGGCAGCGAGATCGCGAGTTCAGCAATGACCAGTGCTCCGCGCAATTTGTCATGCCGGATACTCAATCCGCCATTTAACGACCCCTTCCCACCGGCTTTCAGATTTGCCGTCAGATCGACGCGCGAGGCACGCAGAGCCGGCGCAAGACCAAAGACGACTCCGGTGAGAATCGAGATGGCAAGCGTGAAGCCGAGCACCCGGAAATCCATGCCGAGTTCTTCGAGCCGTGGAATGTTGCCCGGATGCATCTTGCGTGCGATGAAGATGCTCAGTGCAGAAATGGCCAGTCCGGCTACACCGCCCATCAGGCTCAGCGAAATGCTCTCAGTCAAAAGCTGGCGCACGACCCGCACACGGCCTGCTCCGAGCGCCGCGCGGATGGCGATCTCGCGCTGCCGTACAGCAGCCCGCGACAGCAGCAGATTTGCCACATTGGTGCATGCGATCAGCAGCACCAGTGAGACTGCGCCAAAAAGGATCAACGTCGCGGTGCGTACGTTGCCGACAACCTGCTCCATGAGAGGAACCACGCTGATCGTAAAAGAGCGATCGCGATGTTTTTCCCGGCGAAGCCGGGCGGCAATCACGTCGATATCGGACTGCGCCTGTTTCATGGTGACGCCGGGCTTCAGGCGGGCCAGAATGTTGTAGTTCTCCGAGCCGTAGTTGTTGGGGTCCTTCGCCTCTTCAAGCGGCGGCATAAAAAAATCAGGTTTATCGATGCCAGCGATGGTAGGAATGACTTCGTGATTCAGACGAAAGCCTGGCGAGAGAACACCGACAACGGTATGCGGGGTACCATCGAGTGTGATCGCACGCCCCACAATGTTGGGGTCACCTGCGAACTCACGCTGCCAGAAGGCATACGTGAGCACCACGGTTTGCGGTTTTCCTCGCTGATCTTCCTCCGGCAAAAAGATGCGACCCAGCATTGGCTTTGCACCCAGCATCGGTAACAAGCTCGACGTTGCGTGGATGCCGTCCACCTTCATTGCTTTCGAGCGATCAATGAACGTGAAGGTGTCTCCGAAAACGAGCGCTGTGTCCTGGAAGACATGGTTCTGGGTAACGATGTCGTGATATTGACCGGGCGAAGGCCAGTCTTGCGGAATACCGATGCCCGGCGAGCGGAGCCATAGGATGGCGATCCGATCGGGGGCTGGATAGGGCAACGGCTTGAGCAGCAACGTGCTGGTGACACTGAAGATTGCTGTATTGGCACCGATGCCAATTGCCAGCGAAAGCACGATCAGTGCAGTGAGGCCCGGTGTCTTTCCGAACGATCGCATCGCATAGCGAAGATCCTGCAACAGATCTTCGACAAATTTCGTGCCCCGCGAATCGCGAGACTGCTGCTTGACTTGCTCACTTCCGCCCAACGCCAGATGCGCTCGGCGTGCCGCTTCATTTGGAGTGAGACCTGCGCGGCGATACTTCTCCGTTTCGCGCTCGATATGATCGCGTAGTTCGTCGTCCACTTCGGCATCCATCTCCCGACGGTGGATGAGGGCACGCAGGCGGTAGAGCAGGTCATTCAGCATAGGATTCTCCTTATGCCATGTCCAGAACATGGCCTACTGCGGACGTCAGCTTACGCCAGGTGGCTGTTTCCACTTCCAGTTGTTTCTGCCCCCGGAGGGTCAGCGTGTAGTACTTGGCACGGCGATTATTTTCGCTCGTAGCCCAGTGCGCCTTGACCCAGCCGCGGCGCTCGAGTCGGTGAAGGGCGGGATAGAGAGATCCCTGGTGCACCTGCAGCGCCTCGCGGGAGACCTGTTGCAGCCGCTCTGAGATTGCCCAGCCGTGCATCGACTCCAACGCCAGCGCTTTCAGAATGAGCAAGTCCAACGTTCCCTGAGGAAGTTCGATCCGTTCTTCAGCCATGAAACGATTTACCCCTTGCGCTTCGACACCACGAGAGTATCGCACGTGCTGTCGAAGCGCAAGGGGAAGGTTTCCAACGGTGGGAGCCCCCTGCTTCAGCAGGGGGAGCGACGCTTCAGCGTCGCGGGAAGAGTCGCACCTCGATCAATCGGGCTTTAGCGGGTGTGTGATAACGTCGCCGCGGCTAAAGCCCGAAGAGAATCTCCCCCGCATAAATGCGAGGGCTCCCACAGCTTGCGGAAAAGCTCAGAGAATCACGGAGAGAAATACGCTGGTGCTGCGCCTGACGATTACTACCCCTAATGCTTGATATCTCCTTACTTATAGTTAGCTACTTGAGAATTATGGCTCGACGCCGCTGCGAACCTGATTTATAATCAGCTTCGGCGATAGTTATCCCCCTTTAACTTCGTCCTGATAAATATAACTTGCGCTCGACTACTCCGACACGGCTAGTTAGCTTAGCCCTGACCAGGCCCTACATGGAGGCGTGAGAATATGCCCTGCCTGCGGTTTACCTCGGCCCGCAACGCGTCATTCCTATCGATCCGATCGTTAGCCTGCTGCGCCGTTCTTTTTGTCTTCATCTTGTCGCACCCGCAGGCCCGGGGCGACCAAGCCATCTCGGCGGATAGTTTCGTCGACACCGCCGGCGTGAATGTTCACCTTAGTTTCTGGGATACTCCTTATCGCACAAACTTTCCCGGCGTCCTATCGGCGCTACAGGGGCTCGGAGTCCGTCATGTCCGCGATGGACTATATAACTACGGCGCCGATGCCAGCGCTTACTATTACCAGCAGCATGACAGTCTGGCTGGAGTAGGTATTTCCACGATCTACTCCGTTCCAATCAATACACCCACATCGCTTGTAGTCGCCTACCCTGACCTGGTAACCGACTTTGAAGGCTATGAAGGACCCAACGAGTATGACCTGAGTGGTGACCCGGATTGGGCCAGCAACCTCACCGTCTACCAGACGCTTCTTTATCAGACGGTGAGATATAACCCGACGACCGCTATGTATCCTGTGCTGGGTCCTTCACTGGTCAACAGCACCTCATGGCCCCAGGTCTCGAGCCTTGCCGCCTATATGGATTTTGGCAACCTGCATAACTACTACGCCGGCTACAACCCAGGTACCACGACTAGCTACGGCATACCTACCGCCATACAGAACCTTCAGGCCGGATGGGGCAGTGTACCCATCATCACGACGGAGACCGGCTATATGTACCAGAAGTACATGTCTATCGCCGACGACATCGGCGGTACTTATATGCCACGCGTACTCCTGGAGCAGTACCTCAATGGCATCCTACGAACGTACGATTACGAGCTTGTCGACATTCAGAGTGACCACACGCAGTACGGCCTGCTGACGGCAGATTTAACACCCCGGCCTGCCTATACCGCGATGGCCAACCTGTTGAACCTGCTCAGCGATCCCGGCCCAGTTTTCGCGCTTTCGAGTCTGGGCTTTACCCTGGAGGGCGCCACTACAAACGTCAACCATTTACTCATGCAGAAACGTGACGGTTCCTTCTGGCTGGCGCTGTGGATCGAATCTCAGGACTACGACCAGGTCAACCAGCTTTACCTGAGCGTGCCCAACCAACCAATCACTCTGTCTGTCCCGGCGTTCACGTCCGCGCCCACTGTCTACCAGTTTGACTCGGGCGGTAACATCACCACCAGCAGCCTCCCAGCGGGGTCCAGCTTCCCACTGAGTGTTTCTCCCAACGTTATGATCGTGCAGATCATACCGCCGGCCACCCCCAAGGAGTGATTGCGCCGGGCTCCCTGTTTATGTTTCTCTTCCGGTTCTCCCACAGAATCGTCATCCTGAGCGTAGTGGATAGCCTGCCCTTTATTGGTTTGGCGCGATGACAATTTTATTTAAACTCGAGGACAGGATGACGACAGCGGTAGAGAGAGGCGGGTCTGTGCGAAATTCAGGTTAAGCAGCGAGCACGCGCGAGGACCCGTCCTCGGTTTTTGCCGCCACTTGCCGTCTCCGGCTCAGCAGCCACTGCTGCGCGGGCTTCTCCACCAGCCGCTGAACCGCGAAAGCAAATCCCAGAAGCAGGGGAAGATAGAGCAGAAACTGCCAATCTTTCACTGTGCTCTGCCCTTGCACGTGGCGAAGCTTGTCGGTGACGGCCCGAAACATATGCCACAAGGGAGCCTGCAGGATGTAAACCAGATAACTCATCCCCCCAAGGAAAGACAATACAGGCGCACCCATGACCCGGCTGCTGAGGCTCCTGGGATGCGAGTAAGCTAGCACGACCAGCGCTATCAGTGGAGCCGCACCACCATTTACGAACAAATTGCCGCCTTCCACCGGGGGCAAGCCGCATAGCGCCACCAGCGCCGCGAGGGAAAGCAGAGAGACCCAGGTCGCGACTGCATCCGGGACCTGGCTCCATTTTGCCGCTAATCGATAAGTCGCCATTCCCAGCAGGAACATCGGTGTCCAAAACAGAGGTTGGTACATTACATATCCATACCAGGTCTGAGCGCCGATCAGGCTATGCTCATGCGCCACGGTGAACGAGAGCATGGCCAACCATAGGATGCCCAGTGACGTTACCAGTGGAGCGGAACGCATACGCACTATCCGCGGCAGAACTAATGGAAACGCAAAGTAAAAGAATGCCTCAACCGAGAGGGACCAACCCGGACCATTCCACGCCTGGGATAGAGACGTCCATGCTTGCAAGGCAAAAACAGTCACAGCACCGCCGAGGACAAATGTCCGTGGACCGTGGTGTTGACTGATGGCCGGATGGCGAAGGTACTTTTCTACAGCTATGGGCAGGAAGAGCACAAAGCTCAGCAGATAGGCGGGATACAAACGGGCAAATCGCGCCAGATAGAAATCCCGCTTCTGCCGGGGGGTTGCTATGCGGCCTGCGTAGGCGTGGGTTAGAACAAATCCCGAAAGCAAGTAGAAAAACGGAAGCGCGATGGTGCCGTTGCCCACGACATTTTGCAGGAAATGCGGCAACCGGGGAAAGCTTTCCGTGAGTATTCCGTAATGAAAGCCGATCACTACGGCCGCGGCAAAGATTCTAAGGCCATTCAATGCGGTTAGATTTTGTCGCACAGTGTCTCCTTACTGGTGTTTCGTCTCAAGCCGCGGAGTGAGTCTTAAGCTACGGTAGCTGCCACTTGCGTATATGCAGCTGGACGGCTGTGAGGATCGAAGCGTCGAATGATGGCCTGGCGGAGCGGCTCCTCGATGTAAAGGAAGCAGAGCACTCCAGCAACACACACCAGGACGATATATAAGGCCACGAGTGCAATCGCAGCGATCACCGTATGCGGGATGACCACCCTGCGGGCCGCTTGATTGAAGGCGATCTGGAAAAATTCCTGTTGCATGTAGATGGAGAACGACGCCTCGCCGATGCGAACAGCGAGGCGGTTTCCCCAAACGGCGTCGGCCAGCGGGCCGCCCCAATATAGACCCAGCAGCACCAGCCCAATGCATGGAGCGAGCAAGAAGGTAAGGCCGGAGAAGAAGCAGAGACAGAGGATGCCGGCTATCCCACTCATCCAAAAGATATCGCCGCGCCGGGGCTTGGCGATCTCAAGGATGCGATAGAGCGCGTACCCACAGAGGAACTCGGGCACGATGCGTAGGACCCCGCGGTAACTGAGTTCGGCAATGGGAGTATGTAAAGCAAACGCTGCCAATAGGACCAGGCCGAGCCACATGGAAAGCGCCAGACCAATCACCCAGGCAAGCCGGACCCGTCGTAGGAGTCTCACCATCGGCACAAAGAGCACTAGATAGGCGAACCATTCCGCGCTCACTGACCAGGACGCCGTATTCCAACTCAGGTGGCGGGTGACGCCGAGGGCATGGAGCAGGAAGAGATTGGCGATGGCAGACCACGCGGTATATTCCGTGTTTACCGCATGGAATTGATAGTGACGGGATGCGGCGAGCACGACGAGCCCAATGGTGGCCAGCAGCGTCAGCAAGTGGAGCGGATAAATCTTCGCGATGCGACGGAGCAGAAACCGGCCAAACCACCGGCGCGAGATGGTAGAGGGCATCTTCGGACAGTAAACAAGGGATAGAATCATCCCGCTAAGGATGAAGAAGATATCAACACCCCATGCGCCGTGGGCAGCGACCGGGCCGAGGTGGAACCAGGTTCCGAAGTCGCCGATGTGAAGGTGAAAGAGCGCGACCCACAGCGCCGCGAGTCCTCGGATTCCAGTAAGCGCATCAATCCGTTTCAATTGTTTTCCTCCATGTGGCGTGACGATGAAGCCGGATGCAGGTCGAATCGAGATGCTCCGCTTGACGCGGCAGGGGGGAGGGCTGGGAAGGCGACCGATGCAAAGTTTGAACTATTGCCAGCAATGCTACTCAACAAAAAGATTTTTTTTCGGCGAAGGCTATCAAGGCGAGAATGATTTAGCTGCAGCGCAGCACTTCTCGAAAGCCCAATGAGATTTCCAAGAAACTTCGGCGCGGCGGCGCTTGTTCGTCAGCAGTCTTCCGCAACCGGCAAGCTCTGGCGCTGGCTTTGCTTTTTACTTTTGCTTGCTGTGTGCCTGGTTTATTTCCGTCCGCACGCAGCTGAACCGGTCTTTCTCTCTGCAGATTCAACTACCGCCGAATTTATCGATTCGATCGGCATCAATGTCCATCTATCATTTCACGATAGCCCATACGCCAATCTTCCCTTCATAACGCAAGAACTGGCCGCGCTGGGCGTGCGTCACGTCCGTGACGGCGCCAACCTTACCCCCGAAGGCCTAGATCCGTTGCAGGCGGCCGCATGGCTGCGTCTCCGCTCCCAGGGGATACGCGTGAACGCCATGCTCGATCCCCGGTACGCGGTCAAGACGGTGACAGCCAGATCGCTCCAAGCCCTTGTCTTGGCTGGAGGAGGGGCGGCCGAGTCGATCGAAGGCCCCAATGAACTCGACGTGAGCGGTCTGGCCGACTGGCCTGGGGTCGATCGCGAGTATCAACGCTCACTGTGGGAGGCGCGCCAATCGCTGGGACTCTCGGAGAAGGATGTTTCTTTGGTCGGGCCTGCCATGGCGTTTGTCGCCAACGGGGAAAAGCTTGGCGACCTTAGCGCCTACGCCGACTTCGGCAACCTGCATCCCTATCCCGCCGGGCTGGCGCCCTCAGTGATCTTTCCTCGGCCGGGAAGACAGCAGGACTTTCTCAGCAGGAGCCTCGCGCAGGCCTCCGTAATGTACGGCTCACTGCCGATCTATGTTACGGAGAGCGGCTGGCACAACTGCTTTGGAGATCAAAAGGAGATTCCGGCCACTTCCCTGGAAGCCGCCGCCCGCTATGTTCCCCGGCTCTTTCTGGAAAATTTCAACCACGGTATCCGTCGCACTTACCTTTACGAGCTTATGGCCTGGCGCGCCGATCCAGGGGGAACCAATCACGAATACCACTGGGGCTTGCTGGAATATGACGGCACAGAGAAACCTGCCTTCCGCGCTCTCAAGAACCTGATCTCTCTGGTCAGCGGGCCCGGGGTTCAGGTGGCGGCGTCAACGCAAACGTCTGCCGCAGCCGCGAACTTCGGTTACCAGTTGGAGGCCTCATCATCGCTGTCGCTCGTCCACCATACAGCCCTCCGCGCCGCAGACGGCTCCCTGGTGCTCCTACTGTGGCAGGAGGTCTCAAGCTTCAGCATCCCAGAGCAGCGCGACGTGGATGTGCCGAGCCGAACAGTACGCGTCCATCTGTACCGCGCGGCGCCCTGGGTACGGTTGTTCGACATCGCCACCGGTATACAACCCATCCAGCAGTGGAGCGCAGTAAGCACCGTTGAGATTCAGGTCCCGGACCATGTGGTCGTGGTGCGCGTGAGCCCAAACTAGAGCGCAACGGTAGCGTATTCGGACGGGAGGCTCAACGCTGCGATGGCGGGCTGTGACTGGTCGTCTACGGCGCCCAGGATGATGCAGAAACCCACGCTCGACCAGGTAAGAAACCCTGGAGGACCGGAAAATACGTTATTCAGCACGGACTCGGCCAACAAAGCTACCAGAATGGCCCGGATGGTCCGAGTGTAGGTGGGGTGAATGCTTGGTGTGCGGAACAATCTGCGTCCGAGTGGAAAAAGCGCGCCGAACAATACCAGCCCACCGGCGAGACCGAGCGTAACCAAAACCATCGCTATCGTGCTGTCTTGGAGAGAAAACGACTGGTCGCCGTGCACGAAGCTTGATTCTCCCGTTGCATCCTCGCTGATAGTAGGGGTCACGCCCATTCCCCAGCCAAATGGATGAGTCAGAAAGCCCCCGAAAACATTCTTATATCCGGTGATCCGGTCGTTGAAGCTCACATCGTCGCGGACATCCGTCAGGGATTGGAAGCGATCGGAGATGACCTGATGCAGATCCGAATTCTGCATAGCGCCGATAAGTAGCAGGACAGCCAGCAGACCAGCCATCAACATCTGAAGCTGCTGCCTCCGAGGCAGCGTGAATAGTAAATAGACGGTGCCCACTGCCATCGCCACCCAACCGGAGCGGGCCAAAGAAAGCATCAGGCATAGCAGGGCCAGAGGAATGGAGATAAAACGGATTTTGCGGCGTGAGTTGAAAGCAATCAGCAAGCTTACGGCGAGAAATGACGCCAGAACCTGGGGCGCATTCATGGTACTAAAGACACGAACCTCAGTGGCCACCGGGTTACCGACAGTATTCAGGGTGCTATTCAGTTGCTCTATCCATAGGACGTCCCAGGCCGGCATCAGGAAGAATTGCACCAGGCCGTAGATGCTAACCACGACGGCTCCATAAAGGAATGCCTTCTCGAAGGCTGCAAACATCTCCACCGCTTGCTCGCGATGGCGATAGAGGGTAAGGGCAAAGAGCAAAGGAGCGAGCCAGGTCAACAGGTCTTGAAAGACGAGGCGCGGAGCGTAATTTACAAGTCCGAGACCGGTGGCATAAAAGCATGTGGCCAAGATACAGAACAGCGGAGCGATCGCCGGCCGAAGTAACTTGCGCCAGTCGGCGATCAGCCAAATCGCCGGCACGCAGAGCGCCAATGGCGGGGCGAGCAGCACTGCCGTTGCTGGGATCCAGGCGGCGCGGTAATCAACTAACCGGCGCACTCCCGGGGAGAGGAACCAAAGCCAGCAAACCAGGCTGACATAGCCAGGAAGATTGCGGCGGTAGAAGTAAGCCGCTCCAAAGACAGCCATCAGCGGGAAGACGTACAGCAGCAACTTGCTCAAGGGCGACAGGATTAGCAGCGCGGTCACTACAGCCATGGCGGCAGCGACCACGCGCCCTTTGGGCGCTATGTCTCCAAGCAGTTTGGTAGCACCGCGATGGGGCGCGCGGGGAGCACGGGGATTCGCGGAACTCGCCTTGTTCAACTGGTGACTCTCTTCGCGGATACCGGCATGGTTAGCTTGCGTAGCATGAGCTGGATGTCGGAAAGCCGCGGAATGAGATCCGGGCGACGAATCTTGAGAATGAAGCCGAAGCCAAAATAGACGAACAGGAAGCGCGCTATCGTGGCGGTGAGCAGCGCTGCGGCCGCGCCGTTGATGCCCCACCGGGGAATAAGAATGAGCATCATCGGAATGCTCAGGGATAAGCCTATGGACTGAATGATAGTGACCATCCCGGGACGGCCCAGCGCCATATAGGCTTGAGCCAGCACGAATACAGCGCCGGAGATGGTGACCTCCACCAGCAGGATGTCGAGGGTGAGCGATGCTCCCGAGTATTCCCGCCCGTACAGGACCTTGAGCATGAAAGGGCCGACTAATGACGCCACCGCCGCGCAACTGCCGGTCATGAGCGTGCTGACACGCGTGGAATACTCGGTCATTCTGCGAATCTCATCCGCGCTGCGGCCCGAGGCGCTGGGAAATAAAACCGTGACCACGGAATTTTGAAACAGATTGAACATGCGCGACAGGCTTAGCGTAACCCCGTATATGCCCATAGCCGCTGGGGCCAGTAGGCTGATAACCAGCACCTGGTCGATCTGCAGAGAAAGAGCGCCCAGGATATCTACCCCGTAGGAACGGATACCATAGCTCAGTAGTAACCTGCAGGACGCAATATCCATACGCCAGCGGCCGATTGTCAGGCGCCGCACCTGCGATAGGACAATGAGCAGTGTGGGCACGGATGCGACCGTGTACACAAAGCCCGCGCTGATCGGATTGAGGCGGTGAACTGCAAGCAAGCCAAGCAGCATGATCAGCGTTGCCGCCGGCTGGCTCACGCGTACGATATAGGAGGCCACAAAAGACCCAGACGCCTCCAGAACGGCCCGGCCCGTCTCGATCATGGCGAAGACCGGGGTAGTGAGCAGAAAGAATTGAGCGGCTCGTACGACCTCGTGCGAGTAGTTGTGCAGCCAGAAGGACAGAAAGAACGCTCCGCCCAGGGCGGCAAAGCAACCTAGAAGCAGGCTGGCAAGCAGACCGGTAGGAATGAGGCGAGTACTCTCTTCTTTGTATTTCCTGAGGAAATATATGAGAGCGCTCGGCATCCCAAGCGAAGTGGTACAGGCCAGAAAGAGGGGCCAGAGGATCATCGCGGCCAGGTTGCCGCGGCCCGCGGGCAATAGCGCACGTGCAGTCAGAATGCCGGTGGAGGCATTGAGAATGATGATGGCCGCGTAGCCGACAACCCCCTGAGCCACAGCCACCGAAGCCCGCTGACCCTCGTCCGCAGGCGGTCCAGGCGGATCCACGAGTGCCTCCACCGCGCTTCCGTCCTCCGTCTCAATCATCGAAGCAGTATTCAATGCGTCTCCTCGGCCGATCCCCTCAGCGCACTCTTACTGCCTGACAAGTAGGGCCATTCTGCTCGCCGCAATGGCGACTGTAACTTACGCCGCCTTCACCAGAGACCCCGGTCATGGATTAGCCACCCACTACGGGTTCACGCCTGGACTCATGTAAGTCTGGAAGTGAATAGCATCCATATAGCGGGAAAAAGTCGCAAGCCTGTTCTGCGGCACCAGGATCATATCTCCGGCCTGCAGGGCCATATCGTGCTCCAGGTCCTTGCTGTTCTCGATCTTATGCAAATTCAGGATCTTGACTTCCCCGTTTCCAGAATCAATGCGGCGGTAGACAACGATGCGCGAATCTCGAGCACTTGGTTTGAAACCACCAGCCAACAGCACCGCCTGCATCGCCGTCATATCCTGCCGTAACTCTATTTTGCCTGGCAGCGCCACGTCCCCGCCCACGACTACGTAGGGATGCTGGAAGTCTTTAAGCACCAGGTTCAACTCCGGCTTATTGAGCGGAACCGACAGCTTTTGAACGAGCGCATCATGGGCCTCATCGATGGTCAGCCCACCCACCTTCACTTCGCCAACGAGATTCACGTTGATAAAACCATCCGGCTGAACAGTCAGGCTCTGGTTGTACTCAGGCGTGAAGCGCAGGCTAAGATCGAGGGTATCTCCCGGGTGCAACGTATAATGAGGACGCTGTTGCAAAGTCTGGGCCGGCGAATACGCACAGAGCATGGGAGAAAGCAGGAATAACAATAGTAGTATTAGTCTTCGAGCCAACGTCGCCTCCGTACGATTTAAGGACCTTCGCGGTGTGATGAAAATCCGGGTTTCTTGCCGTATCCGCCGCTTGCACTTCAAATGCGCTTGTAGAGCCAATCAGGCACCATGTACTTGCGCTTGTTCAACAGGTACCCGAGTATTTTCCCGTTAACCATCTGAATTTGACGCTCCACATTGGCGATCTGTGTTTTGTGGGTTTCGTTCGCCGCCACTACAACCACGATTCCATCGAGATGCGGAGCCAGGCTCAGCACGTCACTATTGGTCGAGAGTGCCGGACAGTCAATGATCGAATAGCGGTATCGCGAGCGGATCACGTTCACTTTAGTGCGCCAGTCCTCCCACGGGGTTCTGGAGACAAATGTCTCGCCGCTTGCCAAGCCATCAAGCCGGCTGGCCCTACCTCCCCAACTTTCTTCGCAGAGCTGGGCGGAAGACAGGTAGAGTGAAGACCCCGGACTGCTGGCGGAGAGCTGCGAAGCGATCTTACTGCTGACGTAGCTCACACCCTCCCCGGCATTGGCCGCAGTGAATGCAATGGCGACGCCCTCTCCGCTTTCCAGGCGGTGGAAGCAGGAGTGCAATATACCCTGGAAGGCAAGATGTGGTTCTCTTTCGGCCGTTAATGCGCTGTTCACGTCTGTCTCACCTCAATGACTCAGTTTTCGTTGGTCCCGAGAAGTAGGCAAGGCGTGGCGTCTGGGTAGAGAGGTCCACGCTTGCCTCGTCGCGGCCGGTTCGGCTAGGCAGATTCAGCATTGGGCCGTCGCCGAATTCGGGCTGATAAGTCCAGGGAACGGTAGCCAGCACTGGAAAGTGCGTCCACCGCTCTAGCTCCGCCGCGGCGCCGGCGGTGTCACGTACCGACTCCATCAGGAAGACCGCGACCCCGCCCAGGAGGAAAGCCGTGATGAGTCCGAGGAAGATATCGCGTACCGGCTTGGGGTGCACTGGGGATGAGGAGTAGGTTGGCGCCTCGACCACGGCAAAATTCAACAGGTCCTGGCGGTCCATTGAATCGGCTACCTCGGCTTCGTCGCGCTTGTGCAGATATGCCTGATAGTTGGTATCAAGCTCGTTTACCCTGTGTTGCAGAGCGGTGAACTCCGGCGAAAGCTGCTCAGTTACACCCAGCGCCGACTGCGCTTGCGCGATCTGGCCGGAGAGCACGTCACGGCGTGCGCGCAGGCCGCTCAACTGCGACCGCATCATGGCCATGTCGGTCTGCAGCTGTTGCCAGGTGGGGTTGATGTCCGTCGCAGCGTCCTTTGACTTGGGCGAACTCGCGGCATGTATGCCGGCTTCCGTTTCCACTATCTGCAGCTCTATCTGTCTTACGGCGCGGTCCGTCGGCGGGTACTTGTTGAGCAGTTCGGTTCGCTGATTCTTGAGCGTCACAAGCTGAGTGGTCAACTGGTCCAGCGCACCGGTAAGCGCTGTTGTATGCTCCTGAGTGGTCTGCCGGCTGGGTAATGTTTCCAGTAACGCGGCGTGCGCCTCAATGCGCTTCTCCAACTCGCGAATCTGCACATCGCTATCACGGCGCTGGCTATCCGCGTTGGTCAGATTGCCCGACAGCGTCGCCTCCCGATCGTTGACGTTGACCAGTTTCTGCCGGTTCTGGAATTCCGCCAGAGCCTGCTGTGCCTGCGCCAACTGGTTCTTGTAACGCTCCGCCTGTTCGGCAAAGAACTTGGCTGCGCCCGGAGGCCTGCTTATCTGCCGCTGGCGCGCGATAAACGCGGCGAGCAGGCGACGCAACTCCTCCTGTGCCCCTTCCGCCGTCGACGACGTGACCGTCGCCACGATTACGTTGGATCTCCGCGGTACGATTGCCTCCAGGCGCCGCGAAAAGCTATCCACTGCGTTTTCGTGTGCCTCCCACTCGGCCTTGGAATAGTCGGAACGCGGCTTGCTGTTCCAACCCGCCTGCACCACTTCATCCTTAAGATCCTTGCTGGTCAGCACCTCCACCTCGGAGTTGAGTTGCTCCTCCGTGACATCTCTCATCTCAGTAGGCGCGTCGTTGTTACCAGCCGTAATCAGCACATTGCTGCGCGCATTCTGCACCAGGATGCTGGCCTCCGACTCATACTTCCGCGGCGTGAGAAAGATCCAGCACAGCGCCAAGGCGAAGACCGCTCCCGCGACCACCAAAAACAACTTCAGGTGGCGGAAGAGCGGCTCCACCAGGAGAAAAAGCGACATCTCGGCCGCGGCAGGTACCGCCGCGACACGTCCTGGCCGTTCTATCTGGTCACTTATCAGGGCGATCACCTCAGTTGGATTTGTGCCATATCCACTTACGGCCGGTTTTAGTATCAGGTCGGCGACCACTTGATTGCAAGACTTACTTGCTGGGAAAGCCGCGTCGCCACGCTAGTAACAGAGAAACTACTCTCTAGTTATCTATTTTACTTTTATTACCGGCCCGCCTGTAACTTACCGCTCATTGTGATGCCAGTGACTGCTTAGACGATAGTTTATTAGTTCCGGCCTACACAAACGGGCGATAAACAGACGTTCTTCACCTTCACAACTAATACTTGACAAATGAGGCTGGCGCTGGACACCCGGCCTAAGCGGGCGCCAGCTGTGAATAGAGGGCATCCAGCGAGTTACGCATCGCCGACGAGCCAAAACGCTCGGCAACCTTCTCCCGGCCGATACGTCCACACCGTTCCGACAAACCGGGACTTCGCAAAAGCCCGCCTATCAACTCTGCGGCGCGGGTAGTGTCTCCGGGCGGAAAGAGGAACGGGGCCAGTTCCGCGCTCATGATGTCGCAGGTTCCGGTAACGTCGGTTGCGACTACCGGGCGTTCCATAGCAAGAGCTTCAGCAACCATGTAGCCGAAGGATTCGTACTCCGACGTAGAAAGCAAAAGATCAGCTGCGGCCATCCAGGGCCGGACATCATTACGCCAGCCGGTCACGGTGACCTTGTCCTCGAGGCCCTGCTGGCGGGCGGCCTCGAAGAATTTCTCCTTGAGTTCGCCGTCACCGACCCATATCCCTCGGGTTTGCGGAAATTCAGCGATGACTTTCTTAAGGATCGGGAGGAAAGCTAACGGCGCTTTTTGAGCCGTCATCCGTCCCACAGCGACAATGACGGGTGTGTCCAGCGGCAGCCCCAAAGCAACACGCGCCTCTCTTCTTTCCCAAACATTGAAGTAATCACAATCCACCACCGGATGAACCACATTGAACTTACCGGGCGATGTCAATTTGAGCGCTATAAGCTCATCCGCCTCGCTATCGCTCACGGCGACCATCCGCGTGGTGAGAGGCACCAGGGCCCGCTCGGCAATCAGATACTGCCTTCCGAGACGCGCAGCGACGGCGTGTGGGGTGTAGATAAGCCGGGGACGGTGGAAGGGACTGCAGAGACTAGCCACACGTCCAAGCGCACCTGCCTTGGAACTATGACAATGTACGATATCCGGGCGGAGTTGGTGATAAAGCTTGACCAGGTCAATTGCACTCCGCAGGTCCTGGCGCAGCATAATGTTTCGCGTCATCTCGATCTGGAAGGTTTGCCAACCGCAATCGCGGGCCTTTTGCAATGCCACTTCGAGCGCGGGGGTGGCGCGCAACGTAGCATATGCAAGGCTGAACTGGAAAGGCAGCCCGGCGGTGGTGCTAATGACAGTATCCACGTAGCGCATGGTCCCGCCGAGGGTAGCTTCGATCACGTGAAGCACATGCGCACGCCGGCGAACGATAGGGATCGGCAGCGTCGCGGGGGAAGGAATGCTGCTAACAGCACTCTTCATGAGGGAGGCTCTTACATTCATGCGATTGCACCTGTCGGACTGCAGACTGCTGGATACAGCGATTCCAAAGCAGAAATGTGACGTTTGACAGTGGCGGGTTCGGCCCAATAGGTGTCATAGGCTCGATGACCCATACGCGCCGCCTCTTCGGGCTGATCGCGCAAGCAACATATTTTCGCGGCAAGATCCTGTGCGTCGCCGCTGCGAAACCAGAGGCCGTTGTGGCCGTCCGTAACCCAGTCAGTGGCAGCGGAGCTGTCAGCAACAATTGCCGGTATTCCCATGGCCAGAGCCTCGGCGACAACCAGCCCCTGGGTCTCGTGCCAGAGCGAGGGAAAGACCAACGCACGCGCGGTACGCAGAAGCTCTAAAGCCCCATCCCCTGACTTCCATCCGGTAACCACCGCATCGGCGTTTGCCTGCAGAATCGCATCGCGCTTTTCACCTTCACCGATAAACAGCGCGCTCACCTGCGCAGTCTTTGCTGCCCGGGCAAAGAGCACCACGCCCTTCTCAGCCGCCAGTCGACCCACAAATGCAAAGTGCTTATTGGCAGCCACATCGACTCTTGGCGCCCGCTGCACATCGACAGGGTTCTCTACCAGGTGCAGACGCGCCCCCGGGGGCACATGCTGCTCCATGACTGATTTGCACTTGGAGGAGATAGCTATGAAATCTCCGATGCCGGAAGGGAGTTTCCCCGGACCTAGTTGCGCTAACTGCCGACCTACGCGCCAGAGTTTATGCCCATAGTTACGAGCATCACAAACACTTGCAACGCAGCGCAGCGACATGGGATCAAGAGTGCAGATGGACTGCTTTCCATGATGAAACAGCGTGCCGGTCGGACATGCGGCCTGAAAGTCATGCAGCGTGAGAATGATTGGGAAGCCCATCTCAGCGGCGGTGCGCACTACGCTGGAGGTGAGCGCTTTGGCCCACATATGCACGTGCACCACGGTGTCTTCCAATGGCATCTGGCTCAGAATCGCCTGGATGCGTGCGGCCGCTTCCCAGTTCCAAATTCCCTGCACGGCGGCGGATAAGCGATTCGGATTACCCAGTAAATCGTGCTGTCCCAGGCACTCCACGCTCAGGTTTTCGACATTCATGAGCGAGGCATCTATCGGCCCTACTCCAGCCATCACAACAACACGATGACCTCGCACTGCCAGTGCCCGTGCGCTACCCAGCGCTACCTTGCTCGCGCCGCCGTTGATGTGGGCAAAATCGTTAACCAGGACAATATTCACGGTTGGGATCACGCTCAGGGACGATTGCGCTGTGCCCGGTTGCCGGGGACAGATTGCATGTGGATTGATTGGTGAGAGGCTATCGTTCAGCGGAGGTAGGAGCGACCCGGCCTATCGATGAGTGAATCGATGAATAGAGTAGTCCAGATTCCACTCAATGGTTTCGAATTTCCTGCGGAATTTTCGCATTTCCCATGGATTCACGTATATGACCCACAGGTCGCGCGGATGCTCTCGCAGCGAAGTCTCGAGATTCGCAATCACCCGATCCATAACCTTTCCCTGGAAGGGATTGAAGAGATACAGGACCGTCGGTTCTTGCGGAAATACAAATTCCGTAGCATCTCCTCGTACACATTGGATAGGAGTGGCCGATGGGTTCATGCTTTTATGCGTTTGAATATTCAGATCGGCGGCATCGGCCAGGATCTTGGAATATTCCACACCGATGATGCTTTTGAACGGATACTCGGAAGCTAATAAGAGCGGCAAGCCTTTGCCGGCCCCGAGGTCGATGAAGATGTAGTTGTCCAGGCGTTCAGAGATCTTTCTCAGAGCCGTGTGAAGCACTTCCGCGCGAGATGGCTCGTATAAGAGACCCCACTTGGCATTGTCACTCTGGATAGCAAGTTGATCCACTGAATGATCGCTGGGTCGCGCACTGAACCGCTCTTCACAGATATTTGGTTTGTCTACCGGTCTCCCCTGCTTCCCAATGACTTTATCAACGATTCTTTCCGAGTAATGGGAGACTGCCGCCTTCACTCCGTTAGATTGAAGCGTATGTATGGCTATGAAGATACGATTGCGAACCGTTGGTGTCAGCTTACTGCTAACGCTCTCCGCTAAGGGTGGCATCTTTGAACCTCTCCATAAGTGGAACCATGACACACCTGCTTGCCTTTTGAGAGATAGGCAAGACAGGGTTGGGGTTTATGCGAAATCGCTTTCATCCGGAAAGGCCGCGGTTAACCGGTCATCCTGCCGGAACACATTAAGTCATCCGCACTATTGAGAGCCAGTTGAAGTTGCTTGGCGACCACTCCGATATGTGGTTCTTGAAAAATACTCGTATGGTCTCCCGGAGCCTCGAATACTTCCTGGTCATCGATCAAACCCTCCCAGCTTGCAGCTGCGTCCCAACGATTGCTCTGGGGCCTATTGGCGGATTGCAGAAAAAAGACCCGGCCGGAGTAGGGGGATGGGACATAACTCATTTCCCCGACGATAAGGGCCTGGTACAACTCCTGGACAGATTGCGTGTCTTTCATTCTCGATCGATAGAACTTCTCCCACTTTTGTTGCTCCCGGATGACTCTGAAACCTCCCATACGCCGCTGGAACACGTTCTTCCAATCGGACGGATAAGTACGGCTCATCTGTGAGAGATAGAAGGCTTCTCGCTCTAAACGCCGCTTGGAGCGCTCCGCCAGAGACAAACGTTCAAGATATCCAGGGGGAAGCACATCGCCCATGACTAGCAGCGGTATTTCATAGCCGAGCCGGAGAAATTGCTGGGCGCATTCGTAGGCCAACAGCGAGGCCCGGCAAAAGCCTGCGAGAGCAAACGCGGAGCCGCCATGGAATTGCCGTATTTTTTTGACCATGCAAGCCGCCAGATTTTCCATCCGGTAGTCCGGCCCGGTAGAAGCTAGCTCTTCCTGGCTTAGCACGAACGAAAGAACAGGCTGGCCCTCAGACAGATATGTTGATAGTCGAGGCTGCCAAGGCTCGGGGGCAACCCAGACCAAAGGAACCTTCCCGACTGAGCCCTTGTTCACTACAGCCACATAGGGGACCTCGTCACCGGATAGCAAGTGGGCCATGTGTTCAATGGTTGGCGTTTGAATGAATGAAAACAACGCCACTCGTTTTCCAAACAAGCCTGTGACCCGCGAAACCATCCGTACCGCAAGTAACGAGTGACCGCCGAGTTCGAAGAAATTATCACGCCGGCCGATTCGATCGAGCTTGAGCAGCTCCGCCCAGATCTGCGCCAGAACGGTCTCCGTCTCGCCCACTGGGGGTTCATGAAGCTGCGAAATATAAGCGTCGCTACCAGGAGCGGGGAGCGCCTTCCGGTCCAGCTTGCCATTGACCGTTACAGGAAGCGACTCCAGTCTCACAAAGGCCGTGGGTACCATATAGTCCGGGAGCTTCGCGGCCACATGAATACGTAGCGCATCCCGGCCGAGTTGGTTGCTTCCCGGAACTCTTCGGTGTAGTACGCCACCAGCCGCTGGTCGCCTGGCGTATCTTCTCGCGCGATCACGACCGCCTCGCGCACACCAGGATGCTCCGCCAGCCGGGCCTCAATCTCCCCAAGTTCGATGCGGAAGCCGCGAATTTTCACTTGAAAATCATTGCGTCCCAGGTACTCGATGTTCCCATCCTCCAGCCACCGCGCCAAATCCCCGGTGCGGTACATCCGCCCTCCCTGGCCGCTGGTGAATGGATCTGGGAGAAATCTTTCCGCCGTCAACTCCGCGCGGTTCAAATATCCCCGTGCTACCTGAACGCCCCCAATATAGAGCTCTCCTACCGCACCGATCGCCACCGGCTCGCGGGACTCGTCCAGAATGTAAATTTGTGTATTCGCGATAGGCCGTCCAATGGGCGGATTGGACAGCAGAGGTATTCCAGCTGGGCAGGTCCATGCGGTCACATCTACAGTTGCCTCGGTTGGCCCGTATAAATTGTGTAACGCAACCTTCGGCAGCCGCTCCCGAAAACGTCGCACCAGGGCTCCCGGTAAGGCTTCCCCGCTGCACACCACGCGTTTCAAACTGGAGCACCCCGCTTGATCAGCTTGCTCCATGAATGCCTGGAGCATCGAGGGAACAAAGTGCATCGTGGTAATTCTATTCCGGTGTATGGCCTCGCACAGGTAATCAGCATCTTTGTGGCCTTCCGGTTTCGCTATGACGAGCCGGGCGCCAGTAATGAGAGGCCAGAAGAATTCCCACACCGAGACATCGAAACTGAAGGGAGTCTTTTGTAAGACCGCGTCGTCACAAGTCAAGTTATAGGCCCGCTGCATCCAGATGATCCGATTGACCAGACCTTTGTGTTCGACCATAACCCCCTTGGGCATGCCCGTGGAGCCGGAGGTGTAGATCATGTAGGCAAGATGCTGGGAAGTGAGTCCAATGGCGTTTCGATCCGGATTGGTCTCAGGCATGCTGAGCCATGGCGGAGTTGCCGCCGCCAAATCAAGTACAGGCCGGCCGTCGCTGATTCCGGTGAAGATGCCCTTCAGATGGCCTTGGGTGAGAAGCGCAACGGGACCGCAGTCCTCAAGCATGAAGCGAAGCCTGTCCGCCGGGTAGGCGGGGTCTAGGGGAACGTAGGCTCCGCCGGCCTTAATCACAGCCAGCAACGCGACGACCATTTCGAAACTGCGCTCGGCACAGATGGCCACCCGCATATCGGGCTTCACGCCCAACTCTCTGAGGTAGTGAGCCAACCTGTTAGCTCGCCGATTCAGCTCCTCATAACTCAGCGTATCCTCATGAAAGACAACGGCAGTAGCAGCAGGCGTACGGGCGACCTGCTCTTCAAAAAGTTGGTGGATGCAGCTCGTACCAGGGAAATCCACCTTGGTGTCGTTCATTTGCCGGATCATCCAGAGGTCATGACGACTCACCATGATCGGCAAATCCGATAAATGCCGACCTGTGTCTTCAACAATGGACATCGATCTCCCCTTTCCAGACTAATAATCCCTACCAGCGCTTGGCTTCCATCGAACACTTCTTACATTCGTTACAAGACTGCGAAAGACGAATGTATTTCCCTTTCAAGCCGCACCAGACCCCCCCAGAACAGCGGGAACGGTCTTGGCAAGAATTTTCAGATCGAGCCACAGAGACCAGTTATCGATGTATTGCATATCCAATTCCATCCATTTACGAAAGGTAGTGGAACTTCTTCCATTGACCTGCCAGAGACAGGTAATACCGGGCCGAACACTGAACCGGCGACGTAACCGATCCTCGTCAAAACCCTGATAATCACGAAGCGGAAGAGGACGGGGCCCCACCAGGCTCATGTCACCCTTAAGAACATTCAACAATTGCGGAAGCTCGTCGATGCTGGCCTTCCGAAGGTACTTGCCCAGGCGGGTGATGCGAGGATCTGCTTTGATTTTGAATACTGGACCATCCGCCTCATTAAGTTTTTCAAGGTCTAACTGTAGCTTTTCAGCATTGATGACCATGGTGCGAAATTTGTACATGCGGAATTTTCTTTTGTTCATGCCGACGCGCTCTTGAACGAAGAACACGGGCCCAGCCGAATCCAACTTTGCCAACAGAGCAACGATGAGAATCAGGGGGGCGAGAAGCAAGAGAAGTGCTGAGGAAGCGAGGATATCCAACAGCCTTTTGAAGACGGACGGCCAACCTTCGCAAACAGTCGTACTGTAAGTCGACAGGTGTAACGCATCGAGTTGTTTCGCATCCAGACGTCCCTGCTGACAATCGAAAAGACTATTGAGGGTGTGCACCATGACACCCTGCTCCTGGCACTCGCCCACGATACGGGCAGCCTGCGAATAGCACGACTTCATGGGGAGAGCGATCACCACCTCATCGACAATGCGCTCCCGCAAAAACTCGGAGAAGCGATCCAAACCGGTGACGACCATATTGCCGTTCTTACTGAATTCTTCGTTTCCCAGCCATTGATCGTCGGCAAATCCGATTAGCTGATAACCCAGATCTGGCCGGTTAGCAATCGTACGGGCGAACTCTTCTGCGCGAGGGTTGGTGCCAACGATTAATACGTGGCGAAGGTTACGGCCATGTATGCGGACAAACGCGAGAAACTCGCGAATCAGCACACGGCAGAGAATCAGTAGAGCACTGGAAAGAGCAAAGAACTGCACAATGAAGGGAAACGTGATCATGTGCACCTGGAAGACAGATGCGACTGCGACAAGCACAATCGCGGCCAGGAAAGTGGCTTTTAAGACATCGGTAAACTCCCGGTTGCGATCCCCGAGCCTCCTGGAGCTATAAAGACCGAAGCTGGCGAGAATTGAGTGCCAAAAATAAGCCACGCCAAGGAACAAGAGAATGTTGAGCACCTTGACTCTCATGGAAATGAATGAGGTGAAGGAACCAAAGGCCGTAAGATGCCATACGCGCACCGCTGCGACCAGATAGGAGAGGGCTAGGATCCCTAAATCAAATAGCATCAAAACGTTAACCAGGATTTGTCGGCGAATGTTTGTCATGGCAGAATCCCGTTCTAATAAGTTTTTTATCTATCCGGCAGCGAAACCACAGCAGCCGTTCGATGGATTATTTTTCGAAACGTAGCCCCGCCATCTCACTCCTGGCGTCTTTGTGAATTAGGGATTGAAATATTGCAAGAACCGATAATTTGCTAGGACAGCCGCTCGATCTGATAGTTGCCGAGCTGGACCTTCAACGATCGCTGGATGGCCCCGACAGAGATTACGACCTCGCGCTCGTCGCTATGGCTGGTGAGCACTCCTTCGACCCCTTCCAGGCAACCGCCGCGGATTCTGACTTTCTCTCCCACCGCAGGAAATGGTCCTGGCTCACACCCAACATTGCTTGCGGCAATGGCGCGCACTATTTCCATCTCCGCGCTGGGCACCGCGACCAGGTCGCTTCCACGGGTCACGAATCGGACCAGCCCGGGGAGACGCAATACCTTGATAAGTAATTCCGGAGCGGCTTCCATGCGCACAAAGGTGTAGCCCGGAAACAGCGGCGCTTCCACAAGCTTTGTGCGGTCGCTCCACCGCCGGGCTTCGATGCGCGTGGGCGCAAAGGACTCGAAGCCTTCCTTGCGCAATCCCACATCCACCTTTTTTTCGCACTGATAGCGCGTCTGCAGCGGATACCATTCAGGGCCCGGGGTAGTCGTCCTTCTATGACGAATGGTGTCGTTAATTTCTGATTGACGCTGTAGCATAGCTTCGCCCTGTGAGCCACACGAGTGGCTTTCTGATCTGGAACAATATGAATTTCCCTGGGAAACCTGGCGACCTGAACGGTAGCAAGAATCGCGGAAATCCTTGCTGGGAGAGTTGCCGGGTATTGCAAAAGTAGCGGGAGTACCCTTCCCCGGCAATAGAACTAATCTCCCGCTGCGGGCTTAACTTTTTTCCTGAGTGGATGGGCCCGGCTGTAAACCGCGCGCTAGAGATTGCAAAGTAACTCTTGACATAAGGCGGGTAAGACGCAGGTTCCAGGTAGGAGACAAACTGTTTTCCGTCAGCGTTATTCGACTTAGCCCGACAGACCGGCTCATTATGGATAAGGGCTTAACGGAACCCGACGCGAGACGCGGGGCACAGGTAATGAACTCGCTGGGTACTAACGTTATCCATAGAAAAACCACGAAAACTTAGTGTTTTCTGCCCTTGATGTTGTACAGTCACAACTGCAAGCGAGAAAAGCCGGATGGGATGGTAAGTATCCGGTTTCGTATATTGGAAGATAAGCGATTCAGTTTCCCCGAACTTAATTGGAAACTTCCAGATAGATTCATCAAGGTCTACTAGACAAAAGTGCGGCATCCTCCCTCTGTAAACAATCCAACCTTTTGGATTCTGATCACCCGGAGCTTGCCTTATGCTTTCTGCCACTACCCGAGTCATTGTTTACGACAGCAGTAGTTTGCAAAGTGAATTACTAGCGACAGGCTTGGAAAGCCTGGAGCTTGGATTTGAAATAAAGTGCGCTAACAACCTGGAATTTCTGATTGACCTGCTCACGATGGATTCGAGCTGGGTGGTGGTCATCTCAGATACCAGCATGAACGGCAGCGCCATTTCTCTGGCCAAGCATCTGCGCGCTCGTTTTCACGGGTTACCCTTCGTTTTCCTATTGCAGGAAGGACGCGGTGACCGGGTGATCGAGGCATTCAGAACAGGGGCCAGGGGAATCGTTTACAGCAACGAGAGCCTGTCTCAGTTGGCCGACTGCATCATCCATGTCTATAAAGGGGACGTGTGGGTGCGAGGTGTTGACCTGGGATTAATCCTCGATGGATTACTTAAGCCCAGCGTACGGGTAACGGATGTTACCGGACGAACGCTGCTCAGCCCGCGAGAGGAAGAGATTTCGCGCCTGGTGGCTGAGGGTATGAGCAATCGGGAGGTCGCGCGCGCCCTCAAAATCAGCGAAAGCACGGTAAAAAATTCTCTGTTCCACGTCTTCGAAAAGCTCGGCATTTCGAATCGTGTCGAACTGGCACGCTATGTGACCGGCGCCTCAGAACAAGAGGGGCGTGCGATCCAGTAGGGGCGCTAGCCTGAATTAATGCGGGGGCTGTCCCGGGTCGCCTCCCGGCTCTGGCTTCTGCCCGAAGCGGGGATAGTGGCCGCCTTTAGGCGCATCGGCCTGAAGCGTCTTCCATTGATCCGGAGTGAGCACCCGGCGCAGACCGAGCAGCATGCGGCCGTAGGCTTTTTCGAGTTCAGCCCGGGCCTGGGCCACGCGATCGATCTGGGCGAGAATCTTCCCCTCATCCGGCTGGTCGGCCGCCAGCAGCGGTTCCACCGCAGTCTCCTCTTTGTGAACGGTGGAACTGAGATCCATCAAGCTGGGCCGGCTTTGCTCAAAGACAGCTTCCATTCTCTTTTGCTGGTCCGGAGTAAGGCCGAGCTTTTGCGCCCACTCTGGATTGTTCCACCAGCGGCCATGAGGTCCCACATGAAAGCCACGGTCCATGGGAGGCCGGCGGCCATCCATGGGGGGCGGGCCGTCGGGCGGCCCGCTTTGGGGCCGTGGGCCGACGGACTGCGCGATCGCCGCACCGGGTGCGCAAGCAATCCACAGCAGGCTGGCCAGGGCAAGCCCCGGTGCCGTGCGACCTTGGCCGATCCTAGTTGTCTTGGACAATGTGCTTGCTCTCTCGCGCAGAGGTAGCGACGCCTGACCCGTTGCGGCTCTCCGTGGTAACCAGGTTGGTCAGCGACTCCATGGACGAGGGAACAGCATCGGAAAGCTGTTGATCCACCTGCTCCAACAGCGCATCGTCACTGATATCCGCAGCTGGGCGGACTGGCCGTGTGCTGGTGGGGTGAAAAGAAAGCAACGCGAACACCAGCAGCAAAACCGGGAGCACGGCGGCAACAGCCCATCGCAGGGCGAGCACGGAAAGCCCTCTTGCGGCAGAAGTATTCAACTGCTGCGGGCGGGTTGCCAGACACTCTGAACTCCAATCCACGGCTGCGTTGCGGAAAACTGCCACGCCGTGCTCCAGCCGAGCCACCGCGGCCCGGCATCCGGCACATTCGGATAGGTGGCGAAGCATTTCCGGAGTTCGCTGATCCAGAACGTACTCCTCCTGCTCCCAGGGTGACAGGTGATTAGTGTTCATTTGGTCCTCTCCATCGCCTTGCGCACCGCAGCCAGGGCGCGGTGCAAGTGGCTCTTCACGGTTCCAACATGCAGCTCCATAGCGGTTGCGATCTCGGGCAGTTCCATCTCTTCCACAAAGCGCAGCAGAAAGACGCTGCGCTGTTTACCGGGGAGATTTTCCACGGCTTGCCACACTTCCCGCAGCTCTTCTCTAATCATCAAAGAGGTCTCGGGGGAGAGCGCCGGGGAGCGCAGCCGGTCGGCGACGGCACCTACCTCGGCTGCGGTGGAGTTCGCCGCTTTCCAAAATTGAAACTTCCGCGAGCGCGTGGAATCGCGAATGAGGTTGGTCGCGATGCGCGTAAGCCAAGTGGCCACGCTGCATTCCCCGCGAAACTCTTCGCGTGCCTTGTATGCCTTAAGGAAGCAATCCTGGGTCACAGTTTCGGCCAGGTCGGGATCCCTGAGCGATAGCAAGGCGTAACGATAAATGCGAGACCGGTAGGTGGCACAGAGCGTGTTTACATCAGCAAGCTCTGCGATCATCCGGCCTCGCAGGGGTGAAAGCTCTCCGGCGTAGATAAGCTGCTCCACTGCCTCCATAGACGCGCCTTTCTTGTCAGCAGTTTACGCCGAAAGACCTGTTTGGGCACCGTCAAGGGCCAGCCTGGTTTGCCAACAACATCCGTTCATCGCATGAATGGCCCGTGTCCTGGTCCGCCCATCATATGTTCTTGTTCCAGCTGAGAATACTTGGTCTTTTGGTCGCCGGTAAGCAGGTTATAAAACTGGGCTCGGGCAAGCGCGTGGGCAGCCATCATTTCGCCGCTCATTTGACCCAGCGTGGTCGCTGTGGACTGAATCGTGGCCGTATCGTTGGCCTTGATGGCAGCCTCCAGGGCCTGGTGGGCGGCGCGCTCGCTGGTTCGCGAGTTCTGCTCCGTGGTGGCCTCGGTAGTAAAGATAGTGGTGGCCTGCTCAACCTGGTTAGAGTTCAGGGTGAGCAGCGTAGTATAGCGCTGAACCTGGCGCTGGGCGATCGCGGCAGGGGTCGGGGGGGTGTGCTGGGGTGGGGTCTGCGCCTGGGCCATCGGTAACAGCCCCAGGACTGCGAAAAGCGCAAGCGACAACTTCATACTTCCTCCTTGACGGTTGAGTTGGCTGGAGGCAGGCAACCGCGACGCGGCATTCCTGATTCCAACGCAACTCGCCCCAATAGACGGAAGCCACAGCCCGTCGGTTTACCGCGGTTTTCGAGCGGGGCCTGAAGTCGGCAACAGCAGCAGGACCGCCAGCCCTCCGCTCCAGGAGCTGATAGCGCAAGCCAGCATGACCAAGCGAAAGCCGGCGAGAAACGCGCCATCGAGCAGCGCACCAGCCTGGGCACGCTGCCCAGGGGGAAGGCCGGCTGGGATGGGTATGTCGTGGAGGCGAGCCCGGTCATTAAGGAACTGGGCCCGCACCTCGATCGGCAAGCCGGAATGGGCAAGCTGGGCGGTCAGACTGGTTACAAATCCGTGAGCCAGCAGCAGAGCGAGCAGGGATACAGCCACCAGCCCGGCTAGCCGGGAAAGTGCATTGTTCACCGCCGAAGCGATCCCGGTCTGATTTTCCGCCACCGAAGACATCACCGCATAGGTTAGGGGAGCGACACAAAGCGTCATTCCGCAGCCCAGAATAAGGACCGGGGGCAACACTGACAGGAGGTATCCGTGCAGGGTGTCAAGCCAGGCGAAGGCGGCAAATCCAGTCCCGGCCAGCGCCGCCCCAAGGCAAAGCAAGGGACGCTCGCCCAGTCTGGGCACCAGCGCTCCCACCCGAGCCGAGAACAGGAACATGAGCACGATGAGCGGCACAAAGACAGCGCCCGCCGCTGCTGGAGGGTAATGCCGCACCTGGATCAAATAGAAAGGAATTACATACAGCGAGCCGCCCAAAGCCCCGTACAAAAGAAAAGTGAGCAGGTTCGCCGCCAGGAAGCGGGGTATGCGGAAGAGCGCCAGCGGCATCATGGCGTTGGGGCGGTTCGACTGGGAACGCAGGAATAACGCCAAAAGGGCGAGCCCGCCGGCCAGGGGCCAAATGACGCGCCTGTTCCTCCAGCCGAGTTGGGAGGCGAAGGACAGCGCGTAGACGATGCCCGCGAAGCTAAGCGTGGCCAGTGCGGCGCCGAGCCGGTCCAACGGCTGCGCCACCCCGTCCCCTGCGGCGCGGCTCTCCGGTATGCGCGGCGCGAGCAGCATGATCACCAGGACGACGGGAAGATTGAGCAGGAAAATCAATCTCCAGGAGTAGGCCTGGATCAGCCAGCCCCCAATCACCGGCCCAATTGCGGCGAACACAGTGGTCCAGGCCGACCAGGCGCCGATGGCGCGTCCCCGTTCCTGTTCTGGGAATGAGGCCGACAGGATGGCGAGCCCCTGGGGAATGAGCAGTGCAGCGCCCACACCCTGGATGCCGCGGGCGGCGATCATCTGGCCCAGGGAAAGGGAGACGGCGCAGGCTGCCGAGGCCAGGGCAAAAAGGGCCACTCCCCATAGAAATGTGCGCCGCCGCCCATAACGGTCTCCAATGGCGCCCCCGAACAATAGCAGCGCGGCCCCAAAGAGCGCATAGCCTTGCACCACCCACTGAATGGCCGCCGAGGTGGCGTGGAAGGTTGACTGCAGAGTAGGCAGGGCGACGTTGACCACCGACCCGTCCATGAACGCCAGGGACGAGCCCAGGATGACGGCAATGAGAATCCACTTGCGGTCCGGCGGAGCGCAGTGCGCACCGGTAGCAGCGACCCCAGCCTGAACACATGGCGGGACGAGGTGAGACTTGGGAACGGCTGCGACGGGTCCGGCCACGGTTCATGGATGCGCGCGGGGTCGACAAAGTGCATGAAATAACAGCCGTACCTCCACCCGACAGGAATCAGTCTGCTAGCCGAACCCATTAGGAGACCGGCTCCAAAGTGGAGGATTTGATTCCAGCGGCAGGTTGGCACCATGGTTGTATGTCTGTACTCTTCATAGCAATGCCTTAAAGCGGAGCATCCTCTAATGAAACTCAAGTCTTACGTAATGGTTGGGTTATGGTGTTTTGTTTCGAATGCTCTTGGGCAAAGCTGGACTATCGGCAATGCACAGATTGAAAGAAGGATTACCTTCGATCCCGCATCCGGGCTGTTTACGGCGCGGCTCGCTGATCTCTCGACGCACTACGATCTCATCGTGGCTCAAAAGCGGCCCGCCGCGGAATTTTCTTTTGCCTGCAACGGCGAAACTTTGACCGGCGCCAGCTCGGCTTTTCAACTGTTGCGAGCGGACGAGAGCACCCTGGCAGATGGAAAATCGCTCACCATTCATCTTCAAAGCAAGACAGTTCCCCTTGAGGTCTCCGTCGTATACCGGGTTTATAACGGGCATCCGGCAATACGCAAATGGCTGGTACTGAAAAATACCGGGTCTGCTACGTTGCACCTGTCGCATATGAATATCGAGGCCATCGCACCCTCGGTCGGCCCTTCCGATGAAACAGTGTTGAACGCGCAGTACGGCACCATTCCAAGAGAGACTTTCTACACCGGCCGGTCAGAAGATGCGGGTCTGCTGGTAGACAATGCGCGGACCGGCGACGGCTTTGCCATTGTCAGCGAAGTTCCGGGTTATATGAAGCGGACAGAGATCAATGCCTGGTCGAACCCCGGACGGGTTGGGGTTATGTACGACACCGACCTGATGCCCTTCGAACGTTCGCTTGCCCCTGGTGCGGAGTTCAAGACCGCCGCTGTCTCGCTGCTGACTTTTCGCAACCACGATGGTTTTAACGATCCGCATTGGGTCCTACCGTCGTACACTGCGGCCGTTCTTGAACGAAAGCTCGATGCCCGCGGCGCACCGTGGATTTACAACACATGGGAACCGTTCGAGAGGAGCATCAACCGCGCGACCACGCTCCAGCTCATCGACGTAGCCGGATTCATGGGGATGGATATCTTTACCATCGACGACGGTTGGCAACAGGAATACGGGGAGAACACGGTAGACCCCACCGCGTTTCCCGGTGGCCTTGACGCCATACAAAAAGCGGTGGAAGCGAAAGGCATGCGCCTGGGATTATGGATCCCTCTAGCCGCCATCGGCCAGAAGACAGCAGATTACGTCAACCATCCGGACTGGGCGGCGCTCGATCAATCCGGGAAGCCGAAATTTACTTCGACCATGGGTGGCTCCAAGGTGGTGATGTGCTTGGCGAGCCCCTTTCAGGACGCGGCGGCGGACCGGGTGAACGATGCCATCGAGCGCTTTCATCTGGCCTATGTGAAGCTCGATCTGACGACGATTTTCAACGCCTACGGCGAAGCCCCCGGCTGCTGGGCCAAGGGCCACTATCACGGTGATTGGGCCGAGTCGCTGAACATGATCTATGAAGGCATCAGCCACGTAACCAGTAAGGTTTACGAGAAGCATCCCGACGTCCTTCTGGACTTGACCTTCGAGCTCTGGGGTCAAAAGCACGTGATCGATGCCGGCCTGCTGGCGGCCGGCGATCTTGATTGGATGAGCAATGTCCACGATGCTCAGCCCGATTCCGCCGGGACCGTGCAAGCCCGGACTCTCCTATATCAGCGCGCGCCTTCCATGCCCGTCGACACCATGCTCATCGGCAACCTGCACGCGGGGATGCCAAGCGCGCAGGAGGCATTCGCCACTGCCATCGGCTCCGCCCCTCTTCTGCTGGGCGACTTGCGTACGTTGAGTGCCGCGGATCAGCAGTGGTACCAGGACCACATCAAATGGTTCAAGCAGCTCAGGCGAAGCACCAACATCAGCGAAAGCTTCTGGGCGCTGGGCAACTGGCGTCAGCCTTCCGCGGCGGAGTGGGATGGATTCGCCCGCCTGTCGCACACCGGCAGCGGCGTAATCGCTGTCTTTCGTAACCAGTCGAATACTTCGACGGCTAACATTCAACTGCCGCTCATGCCGGCGGGTAGTTTCAAGGTGCACTCCGTGGTCACCAACAAAGATCTGGGTATATTCACGAAAGACGAGTGGGCCCGCGGAGTTCCGGTCGGTTTTTCCGGGTCTCAATCGGTCGAAATTCTTGAAGTCAGTTCTGTCCACTGAGTGTTATGTTTACGGGTGCGGTCTAAGGCTGTCCCTGGAAACACGGAGAAGAACTCAGTGATGCAAGGAAAGATTTCTCAACTATTAGCTGTTAGCGCAATCGCAATCACCAGCGGCTCATTGCTGATTGCATCTTCGCCGATCCACCATGGATTACTAGGAGCTGCTACTACCCCGACCCCAGTCTCTATGAATGTAGAACGCCTCGACCCTGCGTTGAACTCGATAGTGCCCGCTACGCCTGTTCTGGAGAAGGCCGCCACCGGGCCGGGCTTCAAATGGACCGAAGGACCGGTCTGGATACCGGCCGGCTACCTGCTATTTGCTGAGATCCCCAGCAACAGCATCCGTAAGTGGACCCCAGGCGTTGGGGTGAGCGTCTTTATGCAACCCAGCGGGTACAAAGGCTCCGCTCCCTTTACCGGCCCCGAGCCCGGCTCGAATGGCATGACGCTCGATAGTCGCGGCCGGCTCACTGTGGCAGGTCACGCGCAACGGGATGTATGGAGGCTGGAGCAGCTGGACCCCAAGGCGCAGGTTACGATTCTCGCCGATAGCTACCAGGGCAAGCGGCTCAACAGCCCGAATGACCTCGCCTACAAATCCAACGGGGACCTCTACTTTACCGATCCGCCTTACGGACTCCCCACCCTGGACAAGGATCCAACCAAGCAATTGCAGATCAACGGCGTCTACCGCATACCGGGAGCCACGTCTCAGAAACCCGGCGCCGCGCCGGACCGGGCGCAGTTGCAACTGCTGGTGAAAGATCTGCCTCGTCCCAACGGAATATGCTTCTCTCCGGATGAGAAGTATCTCTACGTGAACAATTCCGATCCGAAGAAGTGGATGCGCTACACCGTGAAGGCCGATGGAACACTCACGGACGGAAAAGTCTTCTTTGATGCGACCTCGGATACCCGTGATGGAGCGCCCGACGGCCAGAAGGTAGATCAGCAAGGGAATCTGTATAGCGCAGGTCCGGGCGGGGTTTGGATCTTCTCCCCCGAGGGCAAGCACCTCGGCACCCTTGACATTCCGGAGCGCGTCGGTAATGTCGCTTGGGGAGGGGCGGATCACAAGACGCTTTATGTTGCGGCAAGTTCGAGCATCTACCGGATCACTCTGAAGATTCCGGGGGTCTATCCAGGCGTCCACTGATCGGTATGTCTGTCATCATCCGAGCCGCTGTTGCATTCGACATGGATGCAATCGCACATATCTATGCGCATCATGTAAACCACGGCACCGCGACCTTTGAAACCGAAGCTCCAGACAGCAGCGAAATCGGGCGGCGCTGGACTGAGGTGACCGCCAAGGGCCTGCCGTGGATGGTTGCTGATGACGGTGGTGAAGTGGTTGGGTATGCCTATGCCGGGCCTTATCGTCCGCGCCTGGCGTATCAGCATACGGTCGAAGACTCCATCTATGTCCAAGTCGACCGTCTGGGCACCGGCGTGGGCAGATTGCTGATGCCCGCTCTCATCGAAGCAACCCGGGCGTGTGGCATGCATCAGATGATTGCGGTCATCGGCGACAGCGGCAACCAGGCCTCGATCAATTTGCACCGCCGCTTCGGCTTTCAGGATGCGGGGTTGCTGAAGGATGTTGGCTTCAAGTTCGGGCGCTGGCTCGATACGGTCTTCATGCAACGCAGCCTTCTTTAAGAAGGAGATGCGCTATTTCGCGAAATAATTATCTTTCTGGGTCCTCTTTAAAGCCGTTCAAAGGTGACCAGCACCCGGAATCTTGCCAAGGTCATGGCGCAGAGGAGATTCTGTAGCCCATGGGCCCGAGCCAACCCAAAACTACTCAGTTGGAAGATGGCTCGAACACCTCAGCCCGCCGGATCATCGGTACCGGCGAGATGGCGGATCTTGTTCGCGCTTACGACTGGAGCTCCACCCCGCTTGGCGCCATCGATAGCTGGTCGATAGAACTGCTGACGATCGTAAATCTTACCCTGTGTTCTCCCTCTCCGGCGCGAACCATGTGGGGCCCGGAATTCATTCTGATCTACAACGACGCCTATCGACCAATTCCAGGACCGCGCCACCCTGCAGCCCTGGGAAAGTCGGCCAGGGACGTCTACGGAGAATCCTGGCACGTGGTCGGGCCTCTGCTGGAGAAAGCCTTCGCCACCGGCGAGACATTCTTCTACGAAAAGCTTCTTGTGCCCCTCCCGACCGAAAGTGGGATGCGGAATTTCTACCTGAATTACTCCTTTAATCCGATCTATGAAGGAAGCAGGATTGCCGGTCTTTTTGGCCCGCTGCAAGATGTGACCGGAGAGGTGATTGCCAACCGAAAGTTGGAGGAGAGCGAGGCGCGCGCGAGGCGCATCCTGCAGAGCATCGGGGACGCCGTCATTGTGACCGACGCGGAAGGCGGCATCACACACATGAACCCGGTCGCGGAGGCCCTGACGGGATGGACGCTTGAAGAAGCCCTGGGCCATCCCCTGACGGGTGTATTTCGCATCATCAGTGAAGACACACGACAGGTGGTGGAAAGCCCGGTCGAAAAGGTCAAGCGCCTGGGCAACGTGGTTGGCCTGGCTAATCACACGATTCTCCAGGCCAAAGACGGTACGGAGACACATATTGACGATAGTGGGGCTCCGATTCGCAACGATGAAGGACAGCTGATGGGCATCGTGCTGGTCTTCCGCGATATCAATGAGCGCCGTGTGGCAGAACGTGAGCGTGATGCGGTCACGGAGCAGTTGGACCAGGTGCTGGAGTCTACGACGGACGCTATCATCAGCGTTGACCGGAAATGGCGCATCACTTATACCAATGCGCCGGCCAGGTCGATCGTAGCGCCAATCGATATTCTTGCCGGAAAAGGTTTTTGGGAGAGTTTTCCCGCCGCGGTGTATGAAGGATCGCCTTACGTCGAGCACTACAACCGGGCGATGTATGAGGCGACCGCAGGACAGTTCGAAGCGCATTACACGGAGCCACTGAACATATGGGTTCAGGTGAACGTACGCCCTTCACGAGATGGCATTGTCATTTTCTTCCGCGACGTCACCGAGGAGAAGGTTGCAGCCAATGCTTTGCGAGCAACGGCCGAAGCTTTGCAGGCGACGGAAGAAGAACTTCGCTGGACGGTCAAGTTGAGCCCGCAGATTCCCTGGACTGCCGATGTTGAGGGCCGCATACTGGACTTTAGCGACAGCTGGCTGGAACTGACGGGCCTTACCCGCGAACAAGCTCTGGGCGAAGGCTGGATGCAAGCGCCTCATCCGGATGAGAGGCCACAAATGGTGCAAGCATGGCAACATGCGCTGCGCACCGGTGAGCCGTACCACATCGAGCACCGAATCAGGACAGCCTCGGGACAATATAGGTGGATGCGTTCAAGTGCCTTGCCACGTCACGACAAGGCGGGAACGATCGTGAAATGGTATGGCACCACGGAAGATATAGAGGAACGTAAGCGCGCGGAACAGGCCCTTACGCAAAGCGAGAAATTGGCCGCCGTAGGGCGTCTGGCGAGTTCGATCGCGCATGAGATCAACAATCCTCTGGAGGCAGTCACCAACCTGATCTACCTGGCGCGCCAGAAGGCAGAGGTTCCCGAGGTACAGGGATATCTGGAAGGCGCTGAACTGGAACTTCGTCGTGTCTCTGCGATCGTAAACCAGACCTTGCGCTTCCATCGCCAATCGACACGCCCCCAGTCTATTAGTTGCAACGAATTGATGGCCAGCGTTCTAGCCATCTTCCATGGTCGTTTTCTCAATGCGAACATAAGGGTCGAAAGCCGGAACCGGGCCTCGGAGTCGGTGAGATGTTTTGAGGGAGAGATACGGCAGGTGCTCTCGAACTTAGTGGCTAATGCCATTGATGCCATGCAACCAAACGGAGGACGATTGCTCGTCCGCTCCCGGGAAGCGACCCATTGGAAGACCGGACGGCGCGGGGTTGCTTTTACGGTTGCGGACACGGGCAGCGGCATGGACCGACAGACACTGCAGCACATTTTCGAAGCCTTCTTCACTACTAAAGATATAAGTGGGACAGGCTTGGGGCTTTGGATTAGCAAGGATATAGTCGAAAGGCATCATGGCGAGTTACGGGTTCGCAGCAGCCAGCGGCATCCCGGTTGCGGAACCGTTTTTGTCTTATTTCTTCCGCTGGATGGGCAGATCTCATAGCGGACTTCCGCCCTGGTTCCCTAACAGAGGGACGGGTGGGCCACTGCTCTTTCCCTCTGGCCCTCGATTCATCCGACACACTTAGCGGCCAAAATCAGTGGAATCCCACATCTCGCGAAAAACGAGCGAGATACCCGGATTTCCTGTACGCGGCACCAAGCAACGTCCACGTGTGCGGCTTTCATCGAGGAAAGCCGCATGGAGTTCATCTACGCCAACAAGCTTCACAGGAAATCCGGGGGTATGGGGCACCCGTCCCTTTGTTACGGAACCAGGTTCACTCGTCCTATTTCATTCGTCTTGGAAGAGGGGCGACTGCAGGTTTTCCGGATCGCGAAAATTGCTCAGACCGACGCCAACCAGGCGAAAGCGTTGCCCCGATCCGAGAGAGATGCGTTCACGCAGTGACAGAGCGATGGCGGTTAATTCTTCGCAAGACGACGGGGGCGTAGTCGGCGTATGGCTGCGTGTGAGGATGTTGAATTCGCTGGTCTTCAGCTTCAACACAACAGTTCGTGCTATGCGCGATTCGTGGCGCGAAGCGGACCACACCTTCTGCGCCAGACGTTCGATCAACTCCCCGGTCTCCGATAGAGGGATATCTCGCTCGAACGTGTCTTCGGCAGAAATCGACTTGGTTGGTCTGTCCGGAATTACCAGGTTGTGATCAATTCCCCGGGCAAGCTCGTATAGGCGATGCCCATACTTTCCGAAGCGTGCTTCGAGCACTGCGGCGTCTAACGCCTGGAGGTCGCCCACGGTCTGCACGCCTATCTGTTTAAGCCTGTCTTCGGTGACCTTCCCGACACCGGGAATGCGTCCTACCGGCAGGGGCGGAAGGAACGTGGGTACATCATCAGGCTGAATGACGAATAGACCATCGGGCTTCCGCCAATCGGATGCAATCTTGGCCAGAAACTTATTCGGCGCCACGCCCGCAGAGGCAGTGAGGTGAAGTTCGTCTCGAATCTGTTGGCGAATGGCTTTTGCGACCCGGGTCGCTGTGGGCAATCCAATCTTGTTTTCCGTTACATCCAGATATGCTTCGTCCAAAGAAAGCGGCTCGATGAGTTCCGTGTAGCGATGAAAGATCTCCCGCACTCCACGTGAGACCGCCCGGTAGCGCACAAAATCAGGGGGAACGAAGATCGCTTCCGGGCACAATCGTTCCGCGCGGAGTGCCGGCATCGCAGAACGGACTCCGAAGCGTCTTGCCTCGTACGAGGCCGCGCAGACGACGGAACGATTACCGCGCCAAGCCACCACGACGGGCTTACCCCGCAATTGGGGATCATCGCGCTGCTCGACTGAGGCGTAGAACGCATCCATGTCTACATGGAGGATCTTTCGAACCATCACTCATGATAAGCCTTGAATTCCCTGCTATCCATCACGACTAGAACGCGTGGCGGCTCAAGATTTCGCGGGTGATGGTCAACATCATGATTCGGAGGTCAAACCAGACCGACCAGTTCTCGATGTAGGCCAGGTCGCAAGCGACCCGGCTTTCTATCTGCTCGACGGTTTTGGTTTCCCCACGCCAGCCGTTCACCTGGGCCCATCCCGTGATCCCCGGCTTAACCCGGTGACGGAAGGCATATTTTGCCACCACGTCGGTGAACAGCTTGTCCGCCGCCTTGGTGTTGGGCGGATGTGGGCGAGGCCCTACGAGGGACATGTTGCCCTTCATGACATTGAATATTTGCGGCAACTCATCGATGCTTAGGGCGCGCAGCCATTTGCCAAGCCTGGTCACTCGCGGGTCACCACGCGTCGCTTGTTTATCGCCCGTCAGATCTGTCATCCCATGGTGCATGGAGCGAAATTTGTAACAGGTAAATAGGCGATTGTTAAAGCCGAGGCGCGGCTGCCGGAACAGGACAGGGCCCGGGCTATCGAAGCGAATCGCCAAGGCAATGAGCGCGAGAAATGGGGCGAGGACGACGAGCAGAAAAGAGCCGATGACGATATCAAAGGCAAACTTCTTTGCCGCTCGCCAATCCTTGAACGGCCGCTCGTCGATCAACACCACGGGATTCGAGCCGACGGAGGAAATCTGGCTGCTCTTATAGCGGAAGCCCGCGAAATCAGTGGTCAGGCAGATGTCGGCGACCGCGCTCCCTATTTGATCAAGAATCCTCGATATGCGATCC
This sequence comes from uncultured Acidobacteriaceae bacterium, assembly GCA_963844785.1. Lineage (GTDB taxonomy): Bacteria > Acidobacteriota > Terriglobia > Terriglobales > Acidobacteriaceae > PALSA-350. The sequence continues at coordinate 247,238 of CAWJPV010000021.1, forward strand.
ACCGCTTGCAAGGGGAGCGCGATGACGATCAAGTCGATCTGCTCTTCGCGGCTGCGCTCGAGAAGGTCGCGCACAGTACCGCGCACTCTAACCCCTTCCTGTACCCCAGGAATGCGTGAACGCCGATCATCATAAAGGCCTACCACGGTGTAGGCGTGCGGCTCGGCGCGCAGGCGTTCAATAAACTCACGGCTAAACTCACCAGCACCGATCACCGCTACCCTGCGAGCCAGCTTACCCGACTCCGTCCACCGGCGCAGCAGCCGTGCAAGGTAACCTCGCGATGCGATAAGCAGGACTGCGCTGAAGAATAGCCAGAGGAAAGGCGATTCCCTAAAAACCAGGCTGCCATCACCCATCAGGAATAGGCAAACGATCAGGCTGCCCCCACCAACCAGCATCGGCAGGGGCAGAATCGGGAGCGATTTGCCGAGCGGGAAAAGGGAGCGCAACTGATAGGCGCCGGCACGGGAGAGAAAGACAGTAGCCACTACACTGCCTATGCAGGTTGCGAGAAAAAGTGCGCCATCGGAGCGTAGAAAGTGCAGCGGCGTCAGCAGGCTCTTGGCCAGCAAGCCACTGAACAACAACAACAGCAAGTCGGACGCTTGCACAATGCGCACGATGACTGCCGGCGACAACCTGCCTTTGTCGCCACGAGATTCTTGTCGAGCAGGCGACCTCCGTTCAATAGAAGTTGCGGGGGTCTCTGCGGGGTGCTCGATGACGGGGTCGACTAACTTCGCTTTCTGCAACCCGCGAAAATGCCGCGAGATTGGTCTTCATCGCGCATCCAGCCGCGGTGTCATGGTGTCAGTCATTCCCTTTTACCTGGCCTTCTCTACAGGGGAGGGGCCAGGAGCCATACCGCTTGGGTCGGCCATGGCTGGAAGATCTGCTCCGAAACCGCGTTGCGGGGAGCGAAACGTCAGCACGGGGCCGATGCCTCGGCCTGGCGCCGAAGCACCAGGGGCAAGCGTTCTCGATGCGATCGCATGGCGGTAAAGCTTAAGTGACTGCCGGAGTTGATCCTGCAAGAGCCGCACCTGGGAGGAGAGTTCCGCGGTGTCAAAAACCATGGCACTCACGTTGTCGAGCACCTGCAAGAGGAAGGCGTCGTTTGCCTCATTGCCATTCGGCACTACGTCTGCTTCGCCCATATCGGGTGAGGCACGGGAGATCCAACGGTCGAGTTCATCGGAGAATGCCATCACCGCGCTTCTATCCTTTAACGCCGGACGATAAACCGGCATCTCCAGCCGCGCTTCCCAACGTTGGACGGTACGGACACTGCGCTTGATGTAACTGGAGATCTCTTTCCAGCCGTTAAGGATTTGTCGACCCATTGGGTTCCGCCTCCGAGATTCCGACACGAGGTTTGCGATAATTCTCGCGCTGATGATCCAGACACTAGCGCCAGAAGAAGCGGAGCTTCCAAAAGACTGCGATGGCGACGATCAGCGCTACCTGCAGCACGACGGCCCAGATAATACCGCGCGCACACCCCAATTTGTCTTCGTTGCAAAGCAGGTCCCGATCAACAGAACGAACATTGGCGACCTGAGGAAAGGATCTTCACAGTGTGTTTACATCGTCCATCGGACCAAAGCGTTCTTGCACTCCCGGGTACGACTTTGTCTCATACTTGTACATTGGTTGCATATCGAATGCTCCTAAGCCCGCGCAGTCCATGAACATCTGGCCTGTCATGCTTTCAACTCAGCCTGGGGCTTGCCGTCATTCAATACATCGACCGTTTTTCGATTGCTGATGTAGCACCTTTGAGCTATGGCAGCCGCTGTCCTCAGCAATACAGAGCGCAATGGGAGCCGGCTGCTACTTGATCGCCGTCGGAGCAATGGTTAGCGCATTGATTCTCTTGGCCAGACCGAGCCGGCCCATTACCCAGATGCCGTAGTAATTAAGATCGAACTCGTACCAAGCCAGACCATGGCGCGCCGAAACGGGGTGGGCATGGTGATTGTTGTGCCAGCCCTCACCGCCAGTAAGTAGAGCAACCCACCAATTGTTCCTTGAGTCATCGCGGGTATTAAAGCGTCTGGATCCCCACATATGGGTCGCCGAGTTGACCAGCCAGGTAGCGTGAAGCCCTAGCGTCACACGCAGGAAGATGCCCCACAGCACCAACGGCCAGCCGCCAACCGCGAGCAGGACAAAGCCGAGCAGAGTGAGTGGAACCCAGTGATAGCGATTGAGCCAATGGTAGAACTTGTCCGTCATCAAATCGGGAGCATACTTGGCCAGCAGTGCAGCTTCAGCATTTGCGCCTGATCCGTGGATGACCCAGCCCGCATGGGACCACCACCCGCCTTCGCGAGGAGAATGCGGGTCTCCGGCCCGGTCAGAGTGATGATGATGCACACGATGGGTGGCTACCCACACCAGGGGTCCGCCTTCCAGGCTCAGTGTGGCGCAAACCGCTAGCAGATGCTCCATCCACCTCGGCACCTGGTAGCCGCGGTGGGTGAGCAAACGATGATAACCCATGCCGATTCCGACATTGATCGCGATTATGTGAAGCATGACGGCAACCATAAGCGCGGACCAGCTAAAGAAGAAGAACGCCGCCACAGCTCCAACGTGGAAGAGAACCATGAAGCCGAGTATCAGCCAATTCAGCGACAGCCTTTGTGCATCGCGCGAGAGCGCGAGCATCGGCGCCCTCCCAGGCGTCCTTGCGGCAGGCGGCAAGCTAACATCCGTAGCGGCACTCACATCTTGAATCGGAGCAAGGGATGGGATGACCATTCTGATCGGATGATTTATTTGTGCCGGTCCCTTCGTCATAGTTTTGTAATGACAGGAAATCGAAGAACATCTCAGTGCAGACATTATCGGCAACACGGCAAGCCTGGACCACCGGCGTCCAGATTTGACCCCTGCTTCAAGTTCTGTGGGTCCGCCGTGGCCTCCCCTTGCCAGGCGTTTGCCCGCAACTCGCAGCCGTTTCGCTATGCGGGAAACTGGCAACTCTCACAAGTGCGCTGCTAGAATCGTTGGCGCTCTTGGATGCGTGGAAAATGAACAGCATTGCGGGTGGTTCAGCGCTGCCAGATCCGGGTTTTGTCTCCCTCACACTCTGCCACGATCAGATGCAGCGGATAGTAAATTCCAAAACCTTTCAAAGCGCACCGACCCTCCAACAACTCTTCCGGTTTCTAGCCACCAGGGCTCTCCAGGCACACACCGACGAAACCAAGGAGTACGGCACCACATCCTTCGCCACCAGGCGAGAGTTTCTCAGTTCGCTGATGACCGCGGCGGCCTTGTCTAAAGACGCGCTCGGCCAGCTCGCTCGCTTGAGCTTCGTTGATGGCTCTCCGCAGAAGCAGCCGGAAGCAACGCTGGAGTTTACCTCATCCGATGCCAAACTGGTGGATGGCTTTCACTGGGCAAAGGCTCAAGCGTTCGCCTACGTTCGCGATAGCCCGGCTATTGGACCCTGGTACGAAGCGTCATTGCCGGGCAGGAACGCCTTCTGTATGCGAGACGTCTCTCACATGAGCACGGGTGCGCAGTTTTTGGGGCTGGCGCCAAACACCAGGAACATGCTGCGGCAGTTTGCCCAACACATTTCAGCCTCGAAAAAATGGTGCACCTGGTGGGAGATCACGGGGGAAGGCAAGCCTGCGCCGGTCGACTACAAGAGCGATCAGAACTTCTGGTATGACTTGCCGGCGAACTTCGACGTTCTCGATGCCTGCTACCGGCAATGGTTGTGGTCGCGAGACAGCGCTTACCTCGACGACATCTTCATGAATTATTACCGCCGCACCGTCACGGATTATGTGAAGGAATGGGATCACAACCACGACGGCCTGATGGAACATCTGCCTGCCGATGGCCACATGGGCGTCGCCACCTACGACGAAGACCTGGCTGATGACGTGCTGGTTGGAGCAGACCTGATCGCGGCCCAGTACGCCGCTTATTTACGTTATGCTGCCTTCCAGAAAGCCAGGAACGAGCCAGCAGCGGCCAACGAATTCGCGGCCAAAGCTCGTGACCTGAAATCGCTCTACAACAACAAATGGTGGGATGCATCCCGCAATCGCTATTTCGCTGCACTTGGAGAAGACGGACAGTTTCATCCGGATCTGAAAGCCAGCACCGGTGGAACGGATATACAGTTTCCACTCTATTTTGGACTGACCGATAGCGGAGCGAAAACTCAGGCCGCGCTCGACCAACTGGAGCAGCGCCTGCACCTGGATAGCGCGACGCTGGGTGGAATGGTTGGCGGAGTCGAAGGCAGAACTTACCTTCCCGACATCTTCTACCAATATGGCCGCTCCCGCTCTGGCTACGCGGTGTTGGTGGCACTGATGAACCCAGCATTGAAACGCCGCGAGTATCCCGAGGTGTCCTACTCGGTCATAGGAAACCTTGGCGCCGGGCTGATGGGCATTCATCCAACTTTCAGTCCCGCGGAGATCGAGACTTATCCTCAACTGACAGCCGAAACCGAATGGGCCGCCCTGCACCACGTGCCTGTCGGTCACAATCTCATTTCCATTAAGCTCACCCGCGTAGGGGCAACGACGTTTTCCAACGAATCGGGACCAGAGATCGTTTGGCGCGCGTGCTTTCCCGGAAAAGCGAAGACGCTCCTGGTTGATGGCAGCAGAGTTCCTGGCGAAAGCGCAACCCGTGCCGGCGGAGCCGTGGCAAGCTTGCATGCTCTTCGTGTCAAGCCAGGTGAAACTCGAGTCGTGTCGGTAGGATAGATTGGCGAATTTCGTGAATTGGAACAGGGGAGGAGGAATGGGTCGCGTTGGCCAATGGATGCGCACTCTGGCTTTGTTTCTATTGGCCGCCCCGCTTATATCGGGCGGTTCCGGCTCGCCCGTCCGCAGCCAGGTAAGTGTGCTCACGCAACATAACAACGGCGAGCGCACCGGGGCCAACCTGAATGAGGTCATCCTCACTCCATCCAACGTAAACACCAGGCACTTTGGGATGTTGTTTCGCAGAGTGGTTGACGATCAGATTTACGGCCACCCACTGGTCGTGGCCAATGTGAAACTGCGCGGCAGCACACATGATCTGGTATACGTGACCACGGTGAATAATAGCGTGTATGCCTTCGATGCCAACGCTCCTGATGCTACGGAACCGCTCTGGCACGTCAACTTTGGAACGCCCCCTAATGTCTACGATGGCAAATACGGCTGTACAGACATGAATGGGAACATGGGCATTATCGGAACACCGGTCATCGAACCCCAGGATGGGACGCTCTACGTAGTAGCCGCAACGCGGATAAGCAGCGGCGTTCTTCAGCGCTTGCATGCCTTGGACCTTGCCACCGGCGCAGATCGCGCACCTATCAGCGTTTTGCCGCCCGGGCCGGGACGTGACCTAACGGTAAGAGTCTGTTCTGGTTGCCACTCGCCCGGGTTACCCGCGAAGGAACACCTAAGCCCGCAGGAATGCACGACCTGGTGCGGCTCATGGCCGCCCAGGGCGCCGTCGCCACCGACAATGAACTCAACCAGATTACTGCCTACCTGGCCAAGTCGCTTCCCAACCAGGCCCGGAAGGAAGTTAGCACCAGGAAGGAAGATAAATGACCGTTTTTCGTAGAGACTTCTTAAAGCTGGCAAGTACCGGCATCGCTGGAGCGACCGCTATGCCAGGCGCTTCCCTCGGCCTTCAGGCGCAAACCGCAACCATGCCGGGCACGGGCACACCTGCCGTACTCGACGTAAAAGCATATGGCGCGCGCGGTGACGGCGCCTCGATCGATACTGCGGCGATCAACAAAGCCATCGACGCGGCCAGCGCTCAGGGAGGGGGGACGGTTCGATTTTCCGCGGGCACCTATGCTTCCTACTCCATTCACCTCAAGAGCAATGTTGTGCTCTACCTGGAAACGGGAGCAACGATTCTGGCGGCCAGTGTTGCGCCAGGCGGCAGCAGCAGCGGCGCCTCCTACGACCCCGCCGAGCCGAATACGCCCTGGGAGGACTACCAGGATTATGGCCACAATCATTGGCACAATAGCCTCATTTGGGGTGAAGACATCCACGACGTTGCCATTCTTGGGCCGGGATTGATATGGGGCAAAGGCTTAAGCCGCGGTGGTTCTGAGGAGCCACGGGCGGAGACGCCAGGCATGGGAAATAAGGCCATCGCCCTCAAGAATTGCCACAACGTTCTGCTGCGCGATTTCTCCATTTTGAAGGGCGGGCACTTCGGCATTCTGGCCACGGGAGTCGACAACATGACCATCGACAACTTGAAGATCGATACCGACCGGGATGGAATCGATATCGATTGCTGCCACAACGTTCGCGTCTCCAATTGCAGCGTCAATTCCCCCTGGGACGATGGCATTTGTCCTAAGAGCTCATTTGCGCTTGGCTACGCGCGTGCAACCGAGAATGTAACCATTACCAATTGTTATGTCACAGGCGCCTATGTGCTGGGGACCATGTTGGACGGCACCTATAAACGCTGGCCTGCCGATTTCAAAACGCCTCCCACGGGCCGCATCAAGTGCGGTACGGAGTCAAACGGAGGGTTTAAGAACATCACCATCTCGAATTGTGTCTTTGATGGTTGTCGCGGGTTTGCGCTCGAGAGTGTGGATGGCGCGTTGTTGGAAGATATTACTTTTACTGGTGTCACCATGCGTGACTGCACCAACACCCCTTTGTTCCTCCGCCTGGGAAGCCGCATGCGTGGTCCGGCGGGAGTGCCTGTAGGCACACTGAAGCGGATCATTATCAGTAATGTTGTCAGCTACAACTCGGCATCGCAGTTCAGCGGCGCGGGCCTGATCATGGGCATTCCATCCAACCCGATCGAGGACATTAAGATTAACGATCTGTATATGGAGCATCGCGGAGGCGGAACACGCGAAATGGCAGCCCGGGTGGTGCCACAAATGGAGCAGGGATATCCTGAACCGTATAGGTTCGGTGACATCCCGGCGAGCGGATTTTTTGTCCGCAATGTAAACAATATCGAGTGGACGAACGTTGAGCTTTCCTGGAGCCAGCCGGACGCGCGGCCGGTCTTTTACCTGGACAATGTGAAAGGGGCCGACTTCTTCCGTATCAAAACGCCAAAAGCAGCCAACTGCCCTCTATTCGAGCTCAAGAACGTTCAGGACTTTAGCGTGACCCTATCGCGAAACATGAAAGACACCCGTCTGGAAAAGGTGGATCAGAAAACAATTACAGAGTGACGGCTGGGGAAGAAAGTTCATCTCCCGTGGCGGAATTTGCTACTATGCTACCCACAGGTGCTTTCCTGGATTGGAGGGTGCGATGCGATTTGCGATCCTCGGTCTGCTGTTCTGCGCTGGAACGACGGCACTCTGCCAATCGACTGCGCCGTCTCCCGCAACCCCTGACACTCCGGGGCAGACTCCACTGGTGGCCGCTCCGCCTACCAGAGATTTCAGCAAGCTTCCACCGGGATGGCACTTCTCGGGCGCTATACCGCCGCGGACACTTCTCCAACCGAGGATGCTCAAGCTGCCCAATCCAGAGACCGACAGGTCCCTGGTCGGCGCAGAGATCGATCCCAAGATAATCGTTCATCCTCCGCAGTCGAGCATTGGCGTTAATCCGCCAGGCACGCCAATGGCACAAAATGAGTACCCCCATCTGGAGCTGCGCCCGATTGAAGCTGCCACACGAACCAACCAGAGGTAGGGTCTCACGCTGCCCATTGCAGAACGGTTCGCGTCTTGAAGCCGAGAGTTCGCCTATATGAAGCGCTATGGTCAAGTGGTCCGCCTGAAACCAAAGAGCAGAGACGAATACCTTAAGCACCATAGGGCCGTTTGGCCCGGCGTCCTGCGCACAATTGCCGACTGCAATATTCGCAACTACTCCATCTTTGAACATGGGGAGTTGCTGTTCGCCTATTTTGAGTATTACGGAACCGATTTTGCGGCGGATATGTCGAAAATGGCAGCATGCCCGGAGACGAAGCATTGGTGGGCGCTTATGTTTCCTATGCTCGAAAAGTTGCCGCCTGAAATACACGGGCAGCGTTGGACTGATCTTGCTGAGATTTTCCATTACGACGGTACATTAGAGTCATGAACATCGATCCCGTTGGAGTGGTTGGATTGGGCCTTTTGGGCAGGGGAATCGCAGCATCGCTGCTGGGGGCTGGAGTGCATGTCATCGCCTTCGACATAAGTCTGCCGGCCCGCCAGGATGCATTCTCCTTTATCGAGAACGCCATTCAGGAGATGGTCAGCCACGGCGTCCTTGCTCCGCGAGCGGCAGCGACTTGGCCCGGGCTCTTAACCATCTGCGACTCGATTTCCCTTCTCAAACCCAGTGCTTTTGTCATTGAGAGCGTTAACGAGGATCTCTCTGTCAAGCGACAGGTGTTCGATGAACTCGAAGCCATCGTAGGGCAGAATATTCCCATTGCTAGTAACACCTCTGCCCTTCCGATTACACTCCTGCAGCAAGGCCAAACGCATCCCTCACGTTTTCTCGGTATGCATTGGTCTCAACCGTGTTACGCCACACGCTTCCTGGAGATCATTCGCGGGGAACTCACTTCGGACGCGGCCCTCCAGTTCGCAGTGGAGCTAGGCCGCAGAGTTGGCAAGGAGCCCTCTATGGTCAACCGGGACATTCCCGGTTTTATCATCAATCGCTTGAGCTATGCGATGTATCGCGAGGCTGCACACCTGGTTGAATTGGGTGTGGGCGACGTCGAGACGATAGATCAAGCCTTCCGCAACGCGGTTGGGCTTTGGGCTTCGTTCTGTGGCCCTTTCCGGTGGATCGATATAACGGGTGGTCCAGGCCTTTATGGCAAGGCCATGGCTGGAGTTCTTCCCGATCTTGCGGGCAGTTCTGAGGTACCTGCCCTATTCACCGCTCTCGCAGGGGCACGGGGAGCCCTCGATGGCCGAGGCTTCTACACCTACGAGCCTGGAGACGCCGCGCGCTGGCAAAAACTCTTCCATGAACATGCCTGGGAGTTCAAGCAATTACAGGAACGCCTTCACCCACCCGCTCAGGATGGCGGGGATGTCCGGTGACCCTTCCACGCTCTCTCGAAAAACCGGAGCCAATTACCGTGGAATATCCCTTCGATGTCATTTTCCGTGTATCCGTGCTGTTCCAACAACGGTTTCAGGTTGTGTAGATCGGCGATGGTATCGATCTCCTGAGGAGATTGTTCCGCCCCGTATCCCCCGTCAAGGTCGCTTCCAATAGCCACGTGCTTTGCATTGCCCGCGAGTTGGCAGATGTGGTCGATGTGTCGAACAGAGAACTCCAGCGATGGACGCAATTGCCCCTCCACTCCGTGTTTCCAGCCAGGGACGATCATCCAGGCATCAAAGGGCGCACCGATGATTCCGTCGCGTTCGATGATCAGGCGGATCTGGGCATCGTCGAACTGCCGGTCCCCAGGAACGATTGCGCGGCAATTGTTGTGGCTCGCCAACAGCGGGCCTTTAAAATGATCGGCTGCTTGCCAGAAGCTCTCATCTGCCAGGTGGGTCATGTCGAGGATCAGATTGATATCCTCCATAACCCGCAACAGCTCTCTTCCGGCTTGAGTCAAACCACCTGGGCTCCCGGTTCCATGGGCGTAGGCGCTGGGTCCGTAATGAGCCAATCCCACGACGCGCAGGCCGGCCTGATACCAATCGATCGCATGAGCCGGGGAAACAATCGGATCCGCACCCTCCATGCTCAAGATGAAACCAAACGGAGCGTCCGTGCGACCGGTGCTCCACTCCGAAAAACTAGTTTCAAGAGACGGCCAGTCGGTCAATATTCGACAGGCGCCGCGCCGCTCAAGCAGACGGTAGTATGCGAGCTGGCCCTGGGCCGTAGCAGACGCAATCTCCTGGGTACGAAAGTCTATCGAGGATTTGCCCCGCGGATTGCAACGAGCCAGAACCGTCGCCAGCGCGATTCCGATTCTGCCCCGGCGCATGTCGGGAAATGCAACCGTGTTCGTACCTCGGCCCTTCTCCTGCATGCCGGCTTCTGAGAGACGAATCTCCGCCACGGTTTGGTCCAGGTCTCGGTTCCACCCTAGCGCATTCCACGATAGGTCCAGATGTCCATCGATAATGACCATCCGCTCGTTATCCGTATCCGGCATCTTCCTTACCGCCTCCTAAGAGATATTGGCCATTACGAGCCTACAACACAGCCAAGAACCGATCCATCGCCTAAACCCCGTCCGCCCGGTAAACTTCTTTACAATGGTTAAGCCCGCAATGGATGCCAGCCGCGCCGTAGTCCTCCTTGTTGGCATCCTTATTGGTTCCCCATCGCCAAGCCTTCGCGCACAATCAGCTGGCGTGGCAACACCCGCTAACGTTCCTGGCCTGTTCGTTGATGTCACGGCCGCCAGCAACGTTCCTTTCACTGCGGTCGCTTCCCATACCTCCAAAAAATACCTTATGGAGACCATGGGCTCCGGTGTGGCGCTCCTGGATTATGACAACGACGGACTCCTTGACATCTTCTTCGTCAATGGCGCACCTCTGTCTGATCCAACCGCGAAAGGCACTATTCCCCAAAAGGCTAGCGAGAAAGATTGGAATCGCCTCTACCACCAGAAGAAGGACGGTACGTTCGAAGACGTTACCGTCAAGGCCGGCCTGCAGGGCGCCGGCTATGGCATGGGGGTAGCGGTTGGCGACTACGACAACGACGGCTTCGAAGACCTCTACGTTACCGCCTATGGCGGAAACCGGCTCTACCACAACAACGGCAACGGTACGTTTACCGATGTCACCGAGAAATCCGGCACGGCAGGCAGCGGCTGGTCCACCTCCGCGGCATGGGTAGATCTCGATAACGACGGCCTCCTCGACTTGGTTGTGCTGCGATATCTCCAGTGGGACTTCGACGATATCTGGTGCGGTGAACGCCGCGAGGGCTATCGATCCTATTGCCATCCCGACATCTTTAAAGCCATCCCACCCCTTGTCTACCACAACGACGGCAATGGACACTTCACCGAGATCTCAGCAAAGATCGGCTTGAACGTTCCCGGCAAGGGCCTCGGGATCGCCATCGGCGACTTCGACCGCGATGGCCATACCGATATTGCCATCGCCAACGATTCCATGCCTGAATTCCTCTACCGCAACAAGGGTAACGGTACCTTCGAAGAGCAAGGCCTGATCGCAGGAATCGCGGTGGACAGCGATGGTCACACCTTCGCCGGCATGGGCATCGACTTTCAGGATTACAACAATGACGGCCTTCCCGATCTCGTGATTACCGATCTCGCAAACCAGAAGTATGCCTTATATCGCAACAACGGCGACGGAAGCTTTACTTACGATACTTACCTTAGCGGCATCGGGGTTATGACGCTGCTTCGCTCTGGCTGGGGTGTGGGCTTTCTTGACTACGACAATGATGGCCGCAAGGACCTGCTCATTGCCCAAGGCCACGATCTGGACACCATTGAGCTTACCTCCGCGCAGATCCACTACCGAGAGCCGATGCTCCTGGCGCGAAACACGGGTACAGGGTTTGTCGACGTCTCAGCCGAATCGGGCGCCGTCTTTCACCAGGCGTGGGTTGCCCGCGGAATGGCCATCGGGGATATTAACAACGACGGCCGCATAGATGCTGTCGTCACTACGAACGACGGACCGGCGCACATCCTGCGCAACCAGACCGCTACCGCTAACCATTGGCTCACGCTTAGCCTGACCGGCCATCGAAGCAACCGTGACGGCATCGGCGCGGAGATAAAGCTCACCACTGCGCACGGCTCGCAATTCATGACTGTTTCCACATCGGGCGGCTACCTCTCCGCGAACGACAAACGGGCACACTTCGGCCTCGGTTCCGACACCGTCGCCAGTGCCATCGATATTCGATGGCCCAGCGGCATCCTGCAACACCTCGATAACGTCAAGGCTGACCAGTTCATCCAGGTCGATGAACCGCGAGCCGCCGCGGCACCCGAAGTGAAGAAGCTTCCATGAAACTTATGAGCGGTAAAATAGCGTCCGAGTCGAGGGGCCAATCGCTTATGCGCCGTATCGTCTGGTTGTTCTCGTTGTTTGCATTCCTCTCCGGGCCAACGCTGGTCCTCCATGCGGCTGAACCGTTTTTGGTTTTTCAGCCCCACGGGCACGCCAAGGGAAAGAACATCGTTCTGATCAGCGGCGACGAAGAGTACCGTTCCGAGGAGTCGCTGCCTCAACTAGCTAAGATCCTTTCGACGTATCATGGGTTCCGCTGCACGGTGCTCTTCGCCATCAATCCCAAGGATGGCACGATCGACCCCAACCGCCTAAACAACATCCCTGGATTGGAGGCGCTCGATTCTGCTGATCTGATGGTCATCCTGACTCGTTTCCGCGACCTGCCAGACGATCAGATGAAGCACATCGTGGACTATGTGGAATCAGGCAAGCCGATTGTAGGCATCCGGACAGCCACGCACGCGTTTGAACTAAAATCCAGTCCCACCTATGCCAAGTACAACTGGAACAGTCCCGATGGCGGCTTCGGGCGCATGGTACTGGGCGAAACCTGGATCAGGCACCACGGACACCACGGGAAACAAAGCACCATGGGTGTGCTCAATCCTCAAGAGATACAAAACCCTATCCTGAGGGGAATTCACGCGGGCGAGTTGTGGAGCAAGACGGACGTTTATGAAGCCAAGTTGCCCCTTCCCGGAGATAGCAAGACCTTGGTGTTCGGGGAGGTACTCTCCGGCATGGATCCGAAAGACCCGCCCGTCCCGGGCGCGCTGAATGATCCCATGATGCCCATCGCATGGACTAAAACCTACACCGGAAGCGCCGGTAAGACGGCCCGCGTATTCGCCACTACGCTTGGAACTTCGGAGGATCTGCTCACCGAAGCCAACCGCCGGCTGTTGGTGAATGCCTGTTACTGGGCGCTCGGGCTGGAGGAGCAAATCAAGCCCAATGCAAAGGTGGGGTTAGTAGGTGAGTACCATCCGCATCCCTTCGATTTTGATGGTTACGTCAAAGGTGTGACCCCGGCGGACCTGCGTTAGATTTCAACCCGAGGCTTCGAACATGGCTCCGCGCACACTGAGGTATCACGCATTTCCCCCCTGGAGTCTGATCGGGTGCTGTGGGGCTTTCTTCCTTTGCTTCTTACCTCATCCTTTGCTCGCTCAGCAATCGTCACTATTTCAGAAGAACTGTGCAGGCTGCCACGGCGAGGATGCGCGCGGCTCGGCGAAAGCGCCTGGCCTGGCCATGAATCAACGGGTAGCCGGGCAAACCCCCGAGCAACTGAGCGCGTTCCTTGAGCAGGGCAATATCGCCGGCGGCATGCCTTCCTTCGCCGATCTTTCGGCCACCGACCGGGCGGCACTCGCCAAGTACCTGCGCCGTCTCAATGCGGGAATTATTGTCAGACCGGCCATCCCCACCCAACCCACACGGAAAATCACCTGGGGCCCACCTAAGCCGGGTGACTGGCTGACTTATAACGGAAATGACTCAGCGAATCGTTACAGTCCCCTCGAAGAGATCAACACCGCGAATGTGGCATCGTTGCAGTTGAAGTGGATTTTTCCCATCCAGGACTTTGGCCTCGAAACCACGCCGCTCGAAGCCGACGGAGTCATGTATGTGACCGGACCGAACCAGGTATTCGCCATCGACGCGCTCACCGGCAGCACGATTTGGCAGTACTCGCGTCCTGCAAGCGCAGGGATGGTTGGGGATGCAAAACTTGGCACCAACCGCGGCGTCGCCATTTTGCGCGATAAGGTCTTCTTTGTTACCGACAATGGTCACCTGTTGGCGCTTGACCGAGCCACTGGCAAATTACTCTGGGAGGCGCCGATCGCAGCCGATGGAGAAGGTCAACACTATGGCGGCACGATGGCTCCGCCCATCGTCGACGATAGGATCATTGCCGGCGTCTCCGGTGCGGATGAGGGCATTCGCGGTTTCGTAGCGGCCTTTAAACCCGACGACGGCTCTCTTATATGGCGGCATTGGACGGTGCCTGGCAACGGAGAACCCGGCATAGAAAGCTGGGGAGGCAAAGAACCAAGCGCCGGCGGCGGTTCCACCTGGGCCACCGGCTCTTATGACCCGTCGTCTGACACCCTTTACTGGTCCGTGGGCAATCCCTTTCCAGATGGCGACGACCGCAACCGGCCCGGCGACAATCTTTATACCGACAGCGTTCTAGCGCTCAACCCTAAGAGCGGTTCGCTGAAATGGTATTACCAGTTCACCCCTCACGACGTGGAAGATCGAGACGCCGCCGAGCCCGATGTGTTGATCGATACCGCCTATCGAGACAAGCCCTCCAAGCTGTTACTTCACGCCGATCGCAACGGCTTCTTTTATGTGCTTGATCGCACCAATGGTAAGGTGCTTCTGGCCAAGCCCTTCCTGCACCGTATTGACTGGGCTTCGAGCATCGGACCCGATGGCCGGCCGGTGGTGAAAGATCCGCATGGCTGCCCCAACGATGCTGCCAACTGGGACTCCACCGCATTCTCTCCTAAGACGCGCCTCTACTATTTCCTGGCGTTGGAACAATGCGTCAGCGACCGCAATAGCGGCTACCCCGATCAACAAGGCCAGCGCTTTCTGCGTGCGCTCAATATTGACACGGGAGAGATCGTTTGGGAGATTCCGCAGCCGGGGGCGGCGCGTGCTAAGACCTGGTCAGGCGTCCTCGCCACTGCGGGAGACCTGATTTTCTACGGTCAGCCAAACGGAGGCTTCGCGGCAGTGGATCAACGCAACGGAAAAACCCTCTGGCGATTCCCCACCAACATCTTCATGAAAGCCTCGCCCATGACCTTTATGATCGACGGCAAGCAATATGTTGCGGTGGCGGCAGGTCCGAATATTCTCTGCTTCGGCCTCTGAGGCGAACGCAGGTCAGGGAGCAACGGGGTCGACCCGGTCAAATACCGGATGCCGTGAGACGTGTCGTAGGCCGGTTGACTCTGTCGAGATTTCGACTGACACTTCAGAGATGGTTTTCTAAACATCCTGACACGTCCCACGAAGAAGTGCCCTTAATTCAGCTATATCGCAGGATGAATCCATTTGGCATTGCAAATGCTCTAATTAAGATCATCGAGGCTATGGAGCAGCCAGATCAACCTTCACGCCTCAGGAGCTTACCGTCGACATCTGATGGGGGAGAGGTTTGCAATGGACATACCGAACGATCTGAACAATCTATTGGCTCAATTGAAACAAGTGACAACCGAAGCGAGTGCGGTGACTGAGACCCGGGCATCTGACCCCCGGCCCAGCGCAAGTGAGGTCGACTTCTTTCTAAGCCAGTACAACTTCGACCCGGGTGCCATCATCGAACCGATCGAAATCACCAAGGACGGCGAATTCCAGTTCTACATGTTCGCGGCCTCGAACCCCTTCACCGATGAACTGTCGTTGCTGGCGATGTGGCGTTAGCACAACATCGCAGCCGTTGCACCGCCGGCTGCACAGCATTGGCAGTAAGAGTTCCCGGCCCTTGCGGGGTGGCCTGCTCAGGCTCATCCTCCGCGACCCCGGAGCCGTCCCTCGCGGCCGACTTGAGCCTGTTTTGAGCCGAAGAGCATCCAAGGAGCGAAGCAAATATGGCGATCGAGCCATGGTTTGTGCTTCAGTGATCCTACCTTCGAAGGCGTGGTGAGAAACATGGCAGAAAGTGGCTGAAATATTCATCGAAACCTTAGTAAACGCCGGCATAAAACGCGTCTACGGAGTAGTCGGCGACTCCCTGAACGGACTAACGGACGTCATCCGGAAAAGCAAACAGATCGAATGGTTGCACGTAAGGCATGAGGAGGTGGCGGCGTTTGCCGCCGGTGCGGAGGCTCACCTTACAGGAGAGATCGCGGTGTGCGCCGGCAGTTGCGGCCCGGGCAATCTTCACCTCATCAACGGTCTCTTTGATTGCCATCGAAATCGCGTGCCGGTCCTTGCAATTGCGGCGCAGATCCCGAGTCACGAGATCGGAAGCGGCTACTTTCAGGAGACCCATCCGGAGCATCTGTTCAAGGATTGCAGCCATTACTGCGAACTGATTTCTCAACCGGAGCAGATGCCGAGAGTGTTGGGCATCGCCATGCGCACCGCTATTGCTGAGCGAGGCGTTGCAGTCATTGTCATTCCTGGGGATGTGGCGCTGCGTGAATGTTCCGCGCCGGCGCTTTCACTCGGCATCGCGAACTCTGCCTCGTTCCTCTTTCCATCCAACAACGAACTTCGCAGCGCCGCTGACATTCTTAACAAGGCGCGCAAGGTCGCTATTCTCGGGGGCGCGGGCTGCGAGGGCGCTCATTCGGAACTTATTGCGATGGCTGAGCGGTTGAAGGCGCCGATCGTCCACGCGCTGCGGGGCAAGGAATTTATCGAATACGACAATCCTTATGACGTGGGGATGACCGGCCTGCTTGGCTTTTCTTCCGGCTACCACGCCATGATGAACTGCGATGCGCTGCTCATGCTCGGAACGGATTTCCCCTATCAGCAGTTCTTTCCCAAGAGCGCAAAGATCATCCAGGTAGATCGGCGAGGCGATCAGATTGGACGCCGCACTCCGGTCGATCTGGGCCTGATTGGAAATGTGAAGGACACACTTGACGTCCTGACACCGCTTATCGAGAGCAAGCCTGACCGCTCTTATCTCGACCAATGTCTCAGCCACTACAAAAATGCCCGAAAAAGCCTTGACGAACTCGCCGTGGGCGAACCGGGCCGAACTCCAATCCATCCACAATACGTGGCAAAGGTTCTAGATGAACTGGCGGCGGAAGATGCGGTGTTCACCTGCGATGTCGGCACGCCTACAGTATGGTCTGCGCGCTATCTTCACATGAACGGCAAGCGCAGATTGCTTGGCTCTTTTAGTCATGGCTCGATGGCGAATGCTCTACCCCAAGCCATTGGCGTCCAGGCGAGCCACCCAGGGAGGCAGGTCATCACTCTTTCTGGCGATGGCGGATTGGCGATGCTGCTCGGCGACCTGCTGACGCTTCACCAGCTCAAACTGCCGGTGAAGCTGGTGGTTTTCAACAACAGTTCTCTCGGCTTTGTAGAACTGGAGATGAAAGCTGCCGGACTGGTCGACTACGGCACAGATCTGGTCAATCCGAACTTTGCCAAGCTGGCCGAGTCGGCTAATGTTTTTGGCGTTCGCGTGGAGAAACCGGAAGAGCTGCGTCCGGCCCTGACCGAAGCGCTGGCGCACGATGGCCCCGCTCTGGTTGAGGTCGTGGTGAACCGGCAAGAGCTGTCTATGCCGCCGACCATCAGTCTTGATCAAGCCCTGGGATTCGGTCTCTACGCGATTCGCGCCATATTGAGTGGGCGCGGCGACGAAGTCATCGACCTCGCCAAGACCAACCTTATGCGCTGACACATCCGCAATCCACGACCAGTTAGTTGTCCGTATGCGCGTTGAAACGGCGCCGGGGGCGAGGTCTGCCCCGGCGCCAGGTCCAACAAGATCTCTTTCCGTGCAACTCGTGACAAAGCAGCGCGTCTATTCAGTCGATACACCGTCCATAACTAATGAAGCGTCTTCCGCCTGGCGAGGAGTTGACGTGGGATGCCGCTAGAAGTGGGAAAAGAATGAGGAAGAATTCGCTGTTTTTTTCGCCAGGGATCTTCACCTGGCTCTTGTCCGGGGTGCTGGGCCTGTATTGCGTCGTTTGTACCGGTACAACCGATGTGCAAGCTGCCAGTGATTCGTCGCCCACTCTGCCCGATGCGCCGAGTGCAAGCGACGGGGGCCTGCAGACCAAGCGCATTCTAGGCATCGTGCCGAATTTTGAGGCGGTTTCAGTTAACGCAAAGTTGCCTCCACAGTCGGTAAAAGGGAAGTTCAAGGACGCAACGGATGACAGCTTTGATTATTCCTCGTTCATCTTCGTTGGAGGTTTAGCCGGCGTTGGCCAAGCCTCCAACTCGATTCCCGAGTTTCATCAGGGTGCAGCCGGCTACGCGCGATACTACTGGCATACTTTTGCCGACCAGACAGACGAGAACTACCTGGTGGAATTCGCATTTCCTGTTGCCTTACACCAGGATGCACGTTACTACACTCTCGGTCGCGGCGGGGTTCTGAAGCGTACCGCGTATTCTCTTTCCCGGATCTTGATCACGCGCACTGACTCCGGCCGCGAAACATTCAACGCTTCGGAGATCATCGGGGCAGGTGCAGCTTCAGGCATTTCCGATTTCTACTATCCCGAACAGGAGCGCATCTGGACGAAGACCGGTCAGCGCTGGCTGACAAACGTGAGCCTGGACGGAGCGACATTCGTGCTCCGGGAGTTCTGGCCCGATATCAACAGCGCTCTCTTCCACACGAAAGAATGAATGGTGCCGCACCTAAGGCGATCCCTCGGCGGCCTTCCCTCCATCGATGCCCGGCCTGGGCTGACGTTTGGCGGCCTAGCCCCACGGAATCCGCCATCCGCTAATTGAGCACCTCAGTATAAAGCAACTACGTCAGGATCGATTGCCGGCTGCCGTGAGGGTTTGCTTGCCAAGCATAGCCAGAGCGGCCTCTATGAAGCCGATCGTGTGCGCCATGCCAGCGTGCCAGGGAGCGGCACAGGTCATCTGGGGTGTGTGATCCGGAAGGATCACCCCATCGAAGTGGTTGCGCTGCAAGATCGACAAAATGCGAATCATGTCGACGTCTCCCTCATCGATAAAGGTTTCGCGATAATGCGGAACCTTACCGGCTACATTTCGCAGATGAATGTAGGCGATCTTTCCCTGCTTACTGTATCGGTCTACTGCGTCATAGACGTCACCTTCCGTCATCTCAGCCAACGTGCCCACGCAGAGCTCCAGTTGATTCGATTTGCTGGGCACGGCGTCCAGCAACCTTTGATACATGCCAGGCTGGTAGACGAGCCGGGGCTGCTGACGCATCGTGGGCATAGGAGGGTCATCGGGATGTGCAGCGAGCCGCACCCCCGCTTGCTCGGCCACCGGGATCAACTCTTCCAGAAAGGCTTCCAGCCGGCGCCAAAGTTCTTCGCGTGTGATGGGAGGCAGCGCCCCAGAAGCAGCCTGTTGGTCATAGATCATGTTCCACACCATTCCGTTCGGAATGGGCTCGTCAACCGGTCCATCCATTCCGACGGTGACGGAGCCTCCGCGTCCCCATGGCCCGGAAACACGGCCGCAGACCCCCGCGATACTGAAGTTATAGCCAAGAACGGGAATGCCTGCTTCTCCCATGCGACGAACGATGGTTTTGATATTTTCAATGTGGTCAGCGCGCTTGGGACCGTCCAGCAGAATGTCGTACCAAAAGGCTGGATCAAGATTCTCGATCGCGGCCAGAACCAGGCCGGCATCTTCGATCTCTCGACGAATCTTGATCAGCTCGCCCGCGGTCCACAACGTATTAGGATCCCCGGCCAAACCCCACGCCCCATATTTGCCGCCCGTCGGCTGATTGTCGCGCGGATTGGTCGAGTTCTGGCGGAAGTAATCCACCAAATGAATCACGATATGAGTACATCCAGCCTGTCGGGCGAAATCGTAGTTGTCGCGCGATAGCATGTGGCGATAAAGACCTAAGCCGATTTTCATATCCACCCAACCCCTTTTTGGTATACATCATCTCCTCTGAACAAGGCTATTCGGACCCAGCCGGCGATCCAAGCCATTCTGACTTGACTTGAACTCGCCGCGCAGTCCGCGTATATTCGCAGCCGCAGTGGGAACACGCAATTCCTGTCGGCGTTCTCAGACCGGCCAGCGCCGCGCAACGTGCATCAAGAAGCGATTTGCGCGTGCCGGACAAAACCAAACCCTCTCGTCACCTGAACTCAGGCGAGAAATCCAAGGAGATTACATAGATGGCAAGCAATCGTGGAGTAGCGTATATGGGCCCCGGAGTGGTGGAGATTCACAGCATTGATTTCCCGAAATTGGCGCTCGGGAATCGCAAATGCGAACACGGCGTCATTCTCAAGATCGTTTCCACCAACATTTGCGGCAGCGACCAGCACATGGTCCGGGGCCGCACCACCGCGCCGAAAGGACTCATCCTGGGCCACGAGATCACCGGCGAAGTGATCGAGGCCGGCCGGGACGTCGAGTTCATCAAAGTCGGAGATCTGGTTTCGGTGCCGTTTAACATTGCCTGCGGCCGCTGCCGAAACTGTAAGGAACGCGCCACCGGGATATGCTTGAATGTGAATCCAGCACGGCCGGGCGCAGCGTACGGCTACGTAGACATGGGGGGCTGGGTGGGTGGTCAGGCTGACTACGTCATGGTTCCTTACGCGGACTTCAACTTGCTGAAATTTCCCGACAAAGCGCAGGCGATGGCAAAGATCCGCGACCTGACCTGCCTATCTGACATTCTGCCGACTGGCTATCATGGCGCTGTCACTGCGGGCGTCGGTCCAGGGGCCACGGTTTATGTTGCGGGCGCGGGACCGGTCGGTCTCGCATGCGCAGCCGCCTGTCAACTGTTGGGCGCAGCGGTCGTGATTGTGGGCGACCTGGTTCCGGAGCGGCTGGCACAAGCCAGGAGTTTCGGCTGCGAGACTGTGGACGTCTCCAAGGATGCCTCTGTCGGCGATCAGATTGCTCAGATCCTCAAGGTTCCGGAAGTGGACTGCGCAGTCGATTGCGTGGGCTTCGAAGCCCGTGGTCACGGTAATGACGCTAAGACGGAAATCCCTGCGACGGTGCTCAATTCTCTCATGACGGTTACCCGCGCTGGAGGAGCCCTCGGTATCCCGGGACTCTACGTGACCGAGGACCCTGGCGCATCCGACAAGAGCGCCCAGACGGGAAACCTCAGCATCCGCATCGGCCTGGGATGGGCAAAATCCCACGTCTTCACCACTGGTCAATGTCCGGTAATGAAGTACAACCGGCAACTGATGATGGCGATCCTGCATGACAAAATCAAAATCGCCAAGGCTGTCAACGTCACCGTTGTGACCTTGGACCAGGCTGTCCAGGGTTACAAGGACTTCGATAAAGGGGCGGCAAAGAAATTCGTGCTCGATCCCCACGGCATCATCGCAGCATAACTCGACCTCGAGGGGCCCCAGATCCATTTCGTTAGTTGGTTTGGGGCCCTCGAGGTTTCATTTCGCGCTAGAGCTGTCCAAATTAGCGGAACGGTGGCACTTGTTTTATTGGACAAGCGAGTGTTGGGACCGGCGTCGCGAAGCCAGGTTCGGGGTAGCGAGGCGGAGTCCCGGTAGTCACGGCTGTGATGCTTTGTATCAGGGCACGACTTTAGTCGGGCCGTAAAAAACCCAGCTATGAGGGCTTTAGCCCCTGGGCTTTTTCTTTGTCTTCTGGCGGAAAAACACCCTGCGCTGCTGAGAATTATCTCCGGACAAGGGTTGCGTGCGGGATGCTTTGCATCACAGCCGTGACTACCGGACGTTCGGCTCATTTGGACAGCTCTGATGTCGCGCAGCCCTTCGCCAACGCTACTTCCAAATTTCGCGATAGAGCTGCTCAATTTCAGCAGCAGATGGAATCCGCGGATTGTTTTGTGGTGAGCCGGAAGCTAGTGCCTGGGTGGTCATCGTCGGGATGACCTCCATGTATCGTCCCTCGGGAATTCCGAAGCTCTTAGGCGAGGGAACCTCCAGCTCCTCATTGCGGCGAAACAAGCCTTCGACCAGTTTGTTCACCGCGACAGGGTCGGAGTCATCCTGGGCGGCGATCCCCATGGTGCGAGCGCAATCGGCATAACGCTCCGGCGCGGAACCGGCCGAGAACCGCGTGACTGCAGGTAACAACATCGCATTGGAGAGGCCATGGGGGACATGGAAGAAGAGCCCAATGGGCCGGCTCATGCCGTGAACCAGGGCCACACTCGCATTGGAAAAAGCAATCCCCGCAAGAGTGGCCGCCAGCATCATGCCTTCACGCGCAGCGCGATCCTCAGGCCGGCGAAATGCGGTCGGCAGTTCCGCCCAGATGGTTTTCATCGCCGAGAGCGCAAGGGTATCGGTAAAGGGGTTGGCTTTGCGGCTCACATAGGCCTCAATCGCATGAGTGAGGGAGTCCGTACCCGTATCTGCGGTCAGCCGTCGCGGCATGGACATGGTTAGTTCGTAGTCGACAACAGCAGCTGAGGGCATCAGCGAGCTGCCGGCGATCAACATCTTTTCCTGGGTTATCGAATCGGAGATGACCGCAAAGCGGGTTACCTCTGAACCTGTTCCTGCGGTGGTGGGAATGGCGATGTGCGGAGGTCCAGCCTTGGGAATTGGGTTAGGAACTTTGTAGTCCCTGGGGCGACCTCCATTTGCTGCAAGCATGCCAATTGCCTTGGCCGTATCAATCGGGCTCCCGCCCCCAAGACTCACCAGACTATCGTGCCTACCTTCAAGAAAAGCACTCAGTCCCTGATCGACCGCATCCGTAGTTGGATCAGGGACAGTGCCGGAGAAAACTTCGCACGGGATCCCGGCTTGGACGATTTGGTCCTGTAATTTTTCTGCAAGGCCGCAACTCACGAGAAAAGCATCCGTCACAATCAATGGCCGGCTGCATTTCAGGCGGGTAAGAATGAGTGCCACCTCGGAAAAAGCCCCCGCCCCAATTTTCATGAGCGATGGAATTTGAATCTCCGCCATCATTGAGAGCCGCCGGCGCTTGCTGCCTGCTTGTGCTCCGTAACCTTCAGCTCCAGCGGAGGCGAGGCGTGGTTGGTCGAGGAATCTGACTCGACTTCGGCTACGACATAGATTGGCTGCTCGATCGGCTTGGCCCAGTCCTCTGCCCGCAAAGTGAAGGTGCGGCTGGTTTGGGTTTCAGTCACCAGCACGCCGTTCAGTCCAATATTGACCACCTGGACTCCGCGGGGAAGATTCTTGACAAAGCACGGCACACGGCCCTTGTATCCATTTTGACGCTCGATGTGCAGGGTCACAGTCACCTGCTGCCCCGGTTCAAGAGAGACCTGCCGGGTGTCCGTGGTCACCACCACATCCGGTGGCGGAATAATCGTGGCGAGCTGCAGGGACTGCTCCTCAAGCATGGCATTCAAGTTCGCCGACCGCGCAACGTCACGGCCGTTGATGGTCGCGTGGCCCACAATTTCCATCGTACCCGGAGGTGCGTCCACGGAAGCATCCGCAGAGGCCGAGAGCACGACCACCGTCGAATCCTCTCCCGCAGAAATCTTCGCGGGACCGGCGGTGACACCGGCAGGCAGACCTTTCACCTCAATCTCGACCGGGCCTTCATAGCCTTGCAGCCGATCGACCGAAACCGTCAAGGGTATCCTTCCTCCCTTGGGGATATTGGGATTCTGGGGAGTGGCCGTGAGTTGATAATCGGGAACGGTTTCGCGAATGGAAAGGCGATAGGCAAAGTCTGGTCCACCCATACCGCGAACGTCCTTAAGGTGCAGGATATATTGCCCGTCGGAAGGGGCTACGAAGTCGATGCGCGAGTCTGCGTCGTACCCAGGGCCGCCGTCATCGTTCCGCCAGGTCAGATGGAAGACGGGCAGGCCGTTGGGCGGAAATTCGGCGTCGGGAGGTAGAATCTGCGCGCGGTAGACCGGCGTGTTCACGGCATGCACAACCGGGGACGTGCCCAGAAAGGCCAGCCGCAGACCATTGATTCCCTTCAAGTCAACGTCGGCATCGGGCTGATCGGAGATGTAGTCCAGCTGATTGAGCTCATCTCCGATCATCAGGTAATCGTTGACGTGAAGTCCGGTGGTGGAGGTCAGCCGGACACCGGTGGTGCGCGAATCCCGGTCGCTCAGCGTGGTTGTGGTCTGGTTCAAACAGCGAATGGTAGCGCGCGGAATCGCATTCCCTTGTGCATCCAGAACCTCGATGACCGAATCCAGCGGAGAGCCCACTCTTGCGGCCTCCACATCAATCGTCAGCCGCTGCCCCTTGGCGGCGTGGAAGCGGAAATAATCTTCATCGCTCGCTTCCCCCGGCTTGGCTCCGCCACTGATATGCCCGTTAATGGTGACGGGGAAGGATACGTCCTCTGCTTGAGCAAGCGAGTTATTCGGTTCCTGTTCCACAATTTCGGGCAAGTCGCCGACCACGAGCCTGGCCTTGTTCAGCGGGAGCGCTGCGTTCTCCTTGAGCGTGATGGGCACGGTCTTCTGCGCCTGCTTCGGCGCATCGATCTTCAGTTCGCGGATCCCCCCCAGATTAACGCCCTCTACGGCCACCGCCGTGGTTTCGCCCGCGTGCACGCCAAGGGGGAAATAACTCGTGATGTAGGGCAAGGCGCCTGCGTCCAGGCGATAGTAATCGTCCTTTCCGCCACTCCCTTCGCGGTCTGAGATGGTGAGGGTGTATTTCCCGTCCTGGGGCAGCCGGTAGTGTCAGCGTGGCGTCAGGGCTGTTGTCATGTCTGCCTGCTTCGGCCAGAACCCGGCCCGAGCTGTCGCTGAGGACGAGTAGCGACTCTAGCCTGGACCCAACCTTCGAGGCGACGACCTCAAATACCACATCTTCTCCGGTTTTTCCGTCGAATTCGTAACGATCCTTGTCTCCTGGCGCTGTTATCGTGCCCACCATGGTTGCTGGCAACACTACCGGTTGTGCCGTGTTTCCTGACTTTTCGCTTTTCTTCACTTCGGGGAGCGATCCAATGGCCAGGGGAACCATGTTGGTTGTGCCCAGTGGCGTCTGCACGCGGAAACGGTACACATCCGGCGGAACGTCTTTGGCTACCGTGATCTCCAGCAAAGCCGACTGCTTTTTGGCCAGCGGCACGGCGGCTGCAGTGGAAAACTTTCGGCTCATCTCCTCCACGGGAAGATCAGTAATCTGGGAGATCTTCGCCGTGATCCCCGGCGCATCGAAGATCACTGCTTTGGCGCCGGAGAGATTGCGGCCGTCGAGGGTGAAGGTGGCCGTGGTTCCGCGCTCCATGCCAACTGGCCATATCTTCGCAAGGCTCGGAGGGATGATTGGCTCCTCGGCGCACAGCGGCAAAAGGCGGTAAGCGAACAATGAGACGCAAAGCAGGATCTTTATTTTCACTTGGCACCTCGCGCAGGTTGATGCGAATCTCTACTGGCTCGCAACCTGCTTTTTTTCCTCTCCCGCAGCGGGTTGGCGCGGCGTAAAGACCGTCCACTGCCCTGCCGGTACTTTGTCATTCTTCACGTCGTACAGGCTCAGTGTGCCGTTAAAACGGCCCGCCGCCAGCCATCTGCCATCGGGGCTGATGGCGAGCGCCTGCACCCATTCCGGCTGGTGATCGATGACCCTTAGCGGGTCGAGCGTCTTGGCGTCGCGAAATCGGATGGAACCATCAGACGACGCGGTAATGATGGTTTGGCCGTCGGGCGACCAGACCAAGGCCAGGATGCTCTCCTCGTCTGCGATCAACGACTGCTTGAGCGCTCCCTCCGTCTCCCCAACCGTCCAGATGTAGATGGTCTTGTCGTAACCAGCGGCGGAGACCTGGCTGCCGGAAGGAGAATAGGCAATGCCATTGAGACCATCCAGCGCGTCGCCCAGGGTGTACAAACGATTGCCGGTAGCCACGTCCCATATCTTCACGGTGCGATCCTGCGAAGCTGAGGCCAGGTGCTTGCCATCGGGACTGAAGGCCACAGCGAAGACGGCATCAATATGGTCCTGAAGATTCTTGAGCTCTTTACCCGACGCAACATCCCACAGCTTCACCATCTTGTCGTAGCTGCCGGAGGCGATGATCTTCCCGTCCGGGCTCCAGGCAACGGAGTAGATACAGTCCTTGTGGCCCTGCATGGTCTGGAGCAGCTGATGCGATTGGAGATCCCACACCTTGATCTCGCCCGAGCGCTGTGGAGGCCCTCCGCCCGCGGCCAGCATCTTCCCATCAGGACTGAAGGCAATGGAACGCACGTAGTCGGCGTGACCGGAAAGTGTGGCGACCTGTCTGCCGGTGGAGGGATCAATGAGGCGCACCTCGCGATAGCCCCCCACGGCCAATAGTTTTCCATCGGGAGAGAACTTCAGCGAGGCCACGGGAGACACTACCGGAACCACGGGGTGGATATCGGGCAGCGCGGCAGGCGCAAGAACTTTGTTGCTCGCGCCCGCGGCCGGACCCGTGGCGCCGGCATTGATCCATGCCTTGATGGCCGCGATGTCAGCAGCGGGAAGCGGGTCGGCGCCGAAGGGCATCCGCGGCGCAGTCTTCCCTTCCAGCATCTGGATGATGCGGCTTCCGTCGGCATTGCCGCGAACGATTGGCGGCCCATGCGCTCCGCCCTTGATCAGGCTGTCATAGCTCTCCATGACCAGCCCACCCATCCGCCCGCTGCTGGAGTGGCATGCCAGGCAATTCTTCTGCAGGATGGGAGCGATCTGCGCATCGAAGCCCGGTGTTTCCGCGGCCCCCGCGCCGCACATCGTGCCGCACGCGATTCCGAAAACGACCAAGCGGCAGATTGCGTTCATCGTTGATCTCATCAGGGGCCGGAAATTCCACGGGGCATTTCGCATATTAGTGGTTAAACATGAACTCCTGACTGGTGAGCAGAGACCAGGTCATGTCGCGCAACGCAGCCTGACGCGGATCATCCACGCCGGGGATCTTCTGTTGCTCCGCCGTTGCCAGGGCTTCGGTCAAGGCGGACCGCTCCGAGGCCTTCGGATAGCGGCTCAAGGAAGCTAGATACAGGTAGTTGAGAATTTGCTCATCCGAGAACCCCAGCCGGACCATCATGTCGACCGAGCTGTCGGGATCTCGCAGCTTATTGTTCAATGTGTCTCCATTGATGATATGGAGCGCCTGGGTGATGGTGGGCACCGAGGTACGTTCGCTCTCTCGCGTTTGCTGCCGCAGGGGCCGGCCAAAAGCAGTCAGAAAGTAAGAAGTAACCGCGGTGTCGGGCAACTGCATCGCGCGCATCCCCGCGGCATAGCCATCGAATTTCTCCGGGACCTGGGTCACTTGGGAGTAGGCATCCAGCATCACCTCAGCGGGGAGACGCTTGATCACGTAGTGCGAGCCATACTTGTCGTCGTCGGCATTCTCTTTGAGAGGCGTGGAAGAAGCCTGATAGGTCGCCGATTGCATAATGGTGCGGATCAGGTAATTCACATCGTAGTTGTGCGCGACAAAGTCCTTGATTAACGCATTGAGCAATGCGTCGTTGGTGGCCGGGTTGGTGTCTCGCATGTCGTCTACCGGCTCAACCAGTCCCCTGCCCATGAAGTTGCGCCATATTCGGTTAACGATGTTACGGGCAAAGAATGGGTTTTCGGGCGAGGTAAGCCAGCTGGAGAAATAGAGGCGCGTATCACCCGGCGCTTCGTTGGCAAGCTGCTGGGCATCGAGCGGCTTTGGTGGCAGCACCATCATGAAGCGATCATCGCTGAACTCGCCCGTCGGCGCGGAGTAGACGGTGACATCGTTGAACAGCGGGCCTACTGCGGGGCGCGCGCCGCTGGGCGCGAAAGTCTTCAGCCGCACCCGCGCGAAAAGGTTGGCCATGCCGTAGTAGTCCTTCTGAGTCCACTTCGCCAGGGGATGATTGTGGCAATGGGCGCAGGTGATGTTGATGCCCAGGAAGGCCTGGGCCATGTTTTCGGAGATATCCAGCGGATCGCGGTGGATCAACCAATAGTTGGCCGCTCCGTTTTCCTGCGTGTTGCCGGTGGCGGTTACGATCTCGGTGGCGAACTGATTCCACGGTTTATCGCTGGCGACACTGTTACGAATCCAGTTGTAGTAGCTCCACATTTCCTCGTTGGAAAGGTGGTTGCTTGAAACCAGCAACAAGTCGGACCACTTGTACGCCCAATAATCCACGAATTCAGGACGCTTCATCAGCTCATCGATCAGCCGGCTTCGTTTCTCCGGCGAGGGATCTTTGAGGAACCGCTCGACCTCCGCGGGACGGGGCAGGATGCCCGCAGCATCCAGATAGGCCCGGCGCATAAATTCGGAGTCGTCCGCCGGCGGCGAGGGTGGGATGTGCAGCACTTGAAGGTGCTTGAGAACCGCGTCATCAATATAGTTGTGGCGGGCTGCCTTGAGGAAGACCGCGTCCTCCAGCTTCCAGGGGAAAGGAATGCGCAGGCGAGCGAAGGTGACGTGGCTTTGGTACCACACCGTAACCGGGGCTTCCCCGTTGCTGTGCATGGTGACGCGGCCGTTATTGTCGACTGTGGCCACTCCCTCGTCGCCGCTGTCATATTTAGCCCAGCGGGTCACATCCGCGGTATGGCCGTCGGAGAAGTAGGCCGTGACCAGTAGTTGCTGTGCGGCGCCAGGACGCAGGGAGGCCTCCCCAGGCAACACTTCGATTTTGGTAACCCGCGCGTCGGAGTCCGTGGGCGCCGGCATCGCCTGGGCAATCCATCCGGCGAGCACTTTGAACTCCGGCGAGTCTACGGGAAATCGTCTTCCGCCGCCGTGGGGGATGGTCAGGGTGGGCTTTAAAAGGATCAGGCTGCGCGCCGGCTCCATCATTTCCGTACGCCGTGCCAGAGCCTGGTGGGTGAGCGTGTAGTAATCCACCTCGGGGTCGTAGCCGCGCAGGGTAAGCTTGAAGCCGTTCTTCCCCGCCGCGGCACCATGACAGGGACCTGAGTTACAACCCATCTTCGTCATGACCGGCAGCACATCGTTGCGAAAACTCCAGGCCGTCGCCACCGCGAAGTCTTTGACGGTTACCGTTGCCACGGCTCGATGACCCAGAAGGGTAGCGGTAATGGTCGCTTGCCCGTCACCCTGGGGAAAGGCAAAGTCGTCTTTGTCGACGATCGCGACCTTGGGATTCGATATGGCTAAGGTGGCCTGGGAGGTAAGCTCCTCCTGATGTCCGTCGGCAAAGGTTCCTTCGACCAACAGCCGCTGGTTGTAGCGCGGCCCCATGATCGAGATCGAAGAAGGCAGGATTTGAATCCTGGTGAGCCCGGCTAACGATGGCCTGGGGTGAGCTGCGGCAGCGATGGAAGCCTTACGGGCCGCCGGTTGAGGATGGGCAGCGCCGCTTGCGGGCACCGCCTGACTTTGCGCGGATACTTGAGAGGGCGTCTCAGCTAGAAACAGGCTGGCGCCGAGGACAGCAAGGGCGCCCACTAGAGCAATTACCGGAAGCGTGTCACGCATCTTCATATCAGCAAATCGTTGATCGGTTCAAAACCGTGGTCCACCACCCGCACTTCGCGCCCCTGCGGTGTTTTCAATATGGTGTCGATAGGAACACCCAGGCACTTATAGATGGTCGCCGCGATATTGGCGGGCATGACTGGTTGATCTTTGGGCGCTGCACCGATTGCGTCCGAGGAGCCGACCACCTGTCCACCCTTGATTCCCCCTCCCGCCATCACCACGGTCCAGCACTGCGGCCAGTGATCACGTCCGCCGGCGGGATTTATGCGCGGCGTGCGGCCGAATTCGCCGGTTGCCAGCACCATCGTGGAGTCGAGCAAGCCGGTCTTGCTCAAGTCTTCGAGCAGGGAGCTGTAACCGTTGTCAAACATCGGCCCGACCAGCTCGCTGTAACAGCTGATGGGGCTAAAGGGAGCGGAGCCGTGGATGTCCCAGGTAATTTCGTTGAAAACGGTCTCGAACATGTTGAGGGTGACAAAGCGCACGCCTCTTTCCACCAGGCGTCGCGCCAGCAGGCATCCCTGGCCGAACCGGTTCATGCCATAGCGCTTGCGCGTGTCCTCAGATTCCTGGGTAAGATCGAACGCCTCGCGCGCCTTGGTCGAGGTCATCAGGGTATAGGCCTGATTGAAGGTTGCATCCATCAACTTCGAGTCCTGGTTGCTTTCCTCGAAGTAGGAAACGGACTGGTCAATCATTTGCCGCCAGCTTCGCCGGCGATCCACGCGCACCGCGGAGATGTAATCGGGCGGCAGTAGATCGGGCACTTTGAAGTTGGGGTCGGCGGGGTCGGCGTTTAAGACGAAAGGATCAAAAGCCTTGCCCAGGAAGCCGGCCGTATCGCCGTGAGGCAGGTTTCCCCCGAGCTGGCCGATGGTATAGGGGAGCAAAACGTTGGGCGGCATGTCGCCCTTGGCGCCCTTTTCAAACCGGAGCACCGACCCGTAGTTGGGTGACTCCAGACCGCCCTGGAAGAGCCTACCCGTCTGCATCATCTGGCAGCCGGTATCGTGCACTGCTGCCGCTGTGTGGTAGGCCGAACGCAGCAGCGCGAATTTATCCGCATGGGTCGCCATGCGAGGAAAGATCTCCGAAATCTCAATTCCGGAAACGTTGGTTTTTATCGGCTTGAACGGCCCGCGGATGGAAGCCGGAGCGTCCGGCTTCATATCCCAGGTATCCAACTGACTGGGCCCACCCACCAACATCAAATGGATACAGTTCACGTCCTTGCTGGTCTGCACCGCACCCATCGCCTTGAGGCGGAAGAAGTGGGGCATCGTCAGCCCCAGGAAGCCGAGCGAGCCCGCGTGTAGAAAATCCCGCCGGCTGACACCGTCACAGAAATGCGCTGGCTTGTCAGCATCCAGTCGAAACATAGGAGTCTCTCCCAGCCGGGACCATGGGGGAATCATCGGCCCCTCCTCCCCCAGACGTTTCCTACGCCCGATGGAGGTACGTTACGCACTATACTCTTATGTCTCTATGACATGGAACTATGTTCGTTCCTGTGAACGGTAATCTACCGCCATGGGGCGGAGCACTTCCCGATGGGCCAGCAATCCCATGGCGTTCACAAAAAACGGTAGTGGAACTAACCCAGGCAGCGAACGAATCAAACGCCCTTCGCGGGAGCGTGCCGGTTATTCAAAGTGATAATCTCCCGTGGATGGAGGTCCAGACCATGTCATCCAAGGATGAGATCAGAATTGGCGGCATCGCAGTCCGGTACCTCGTTGAGGGGCACGAAGCAAACAATACCGTCGCCATGTTCGAGTTCGACGTGGCTCCCGGCGGCAAAGTCCCTGGTCCTCATAGCCACGATGGCTACGAAGAGACCGCCTATGGCCTCGAAGGCATACTCACCTTCACCGTCGAAGGAAAGGTCACGGAAGTAGGCCCAGGCTGGGTTCTCGTGATTCCCCGCGGCGCCGTGCATCGTTTCGACAACTTTCATCCCACCACCGCAACGCTGCTCTCCGTCATTACCCCGGGTATCCTTGGCCCCAGCTACTTCCGCGAAGTCGCCGACCTTCTACGCGCCTCTGCCGGTGGCCCGCCTGACCTCGCGTCCCTCGGCCAGATAATGCACCGGCACGGCTTAACGCCGGCCACTTGAAATGAGTAGCGAGAAGCCTACTTATGGTACTAATCGCGATGCGAGCCTCCGGCAATCCTCCACCGGGCAGACCGTTAGCAGACTCAAATCACCGGCTCAGTTGGCTGCTGTTCCTGACCGTAATCTGAGGCACCCCGTGGTAGTAGTTAATCACTCCCGTAGCGCACACATGTGCCCCCGTGCGCGGGAGTTCCCCTACGTTCTGTCGATCCTCGTCCCACACCAGGAGCGCGAATCTCTGCTCTGGAAAGGCTGAATCCAGATCGAGGAACGTGGGCTTGCCCTGGCTCGCCATCGCGGTATGTTGGTTGCCTACGGTCCCGCAGACCTTCGCGCTTTCGCCATCATGTGCCCTGGCTTGAGCAGTGGTGAGGATTTGAGAATCTCCAATGGAAGGCCCGATTATCAGTGCGACGGCAAACGTTATCGACCTCATGGCATCTCCGGACAAATTCCAGGTGGACGCTCATACATTAACCCCGGCCAGGGCCGAATTTCAAACACTTCCTCCACGGCAACGTGAGATTAGTAACCCGAGCCAAACCTTGCCATTTCTCTCGCCAGGAGCCAGGATGACGGAAGGACGGCGGCCAGGAATTCCGTGGTCACTGCGGGGCGGGAAGATCGAATTTGGCAGTGTCGAAGAGGATCGTCCATGGCACCGGCGTCACTGTTGCATCGCGTCCCGTTGGTAGAAGCATAATTTTCTTGAGCACCAGGTGCCTATCGGAGCAGATCGAATAGGTTACAGGTGGAGGTTTCGTAGCATCTGCACGGGTCTTGTATTCAACCTGTAAAACCCGGCAGGCGGTTGGCACTTCGTTCAAGCGGAGCGTTTCCGATCCAGTTTCCGTAACCGAGTCAACCTTCTCCGCAATCCTGGTCCAAAATCCTCCCACCGCCAGTGGAATTTGAAGCGATGTTGGCTTCTCATCCGTACCGCCCAGCACATTCACAAACTGCAGGTGGCCGCCAAGCGCGACGCGGGGAACGGCAGGCCCTTGAGGAGTACCTGGGAGAGATGGATCGGCCTCAATTTTCACGTTGAACTTGACCTGCCAAGAGGATCCAAAGGGCTGAACGGAGCCCCTACCCTCGATATGGTATCCCTCTGGACTCTTGTAGGTGTCCTGCGCCAGTTGGAGAAGCTCCTCTGGCGTTTGTGCCCGGGCGCAGGGGGCCGTAATCAGAAGCAGCAACAGAACATGGCGCATTCGATGCTCCCGTACTTCGTGCTCGACTAGCGATTCTTTTTAGCAGAACCATTGCCTGTTGTCACAGGCGCAGCCTGCCTGCGAGAAAACCTTCCTCTTTCAGTCAAGACGTGCGCGGCCGGCGATCGCTCGTAAGTGAGCAACTTTATTTTGCGGGTTGCATAAGCCTATTCTGATTACAGCATGGCTAAAGAAAAGGCATCCCTGGTTAACATGGTGAAGGATAGGTCGAACGGTTCAAGCAGGCGCGCATTCCTGAAAACATCCGGACTCGCGGCGGTTAGCACCGTATTCATGGAAGAAGGCGCCGTTCGCGCCCAGCAGGCGGTTCGTGCAGAAAGCGACGCGAGTTCCCAGGCACAGCGGGACCCGGTCGACTGGGTCAACATCCTGCAAGGCACAGCCTCAACGCCGGAGTTCTCACGGGGCAATACCCTACCCATTGCGGCGCTCCCTTTCGGCATGGCGCACTGGACATTGCAATCGCACGACGATACACCCTGGATGTTCCAGCCCGGCGTTCGCCGCATCCAGGGGTTTCGCTGTACGCATCAACTGAGCCCATGGTTGAGCGACTATGGCCACGCGGCCTTTCTTCCTTTTCGCGGAGAGATCCATCCCGATGCCGCTGCGCGCGCCTCCTCCTATGCAGTCGAGCAGGCGCATCTCAGACCTCATTCCCTGCGGCTGTTCCTGCTGCGCTACCGCGCTCACGTCGAGTTGGTCCCTACGGAGCGAAGCGCTGTATTAACCGCAACCTTTGAAAAAGACGACGCCGAGGAAGTAACCGGACTCCTCTTCGATATCCCGGGACCTCACGGCGCCATTGAACCCGATCCCGCGGCCCGAACCATTCGTTTTATATCGACCGCGAACGCCGGTGGTGTGCCTGACAACTTCGCCACCTACTACGTGCTGCAACTCAAAACTCCTTGGGACAGCTTTGAGGTGAAGGAGGCGGGCACGCACCGGATCGGTATCCTTCGCTTTCGCCAGGGCCTTTATCTGGAAGCGCACATCGCCACCTCCTTCATCTCGTTCGAGCAGGCAGCGCTCAATCTACGCAACGAGATTGGGCAGCACTCCGTGGATGACGTGCGCAGCACGGCTGCAGCCAGGTGGAACGATCATCTGAACCGGATTGAAATCGAAGGGGCTACCGAGGAACAGCGGCGCACCTTTTATTCCTGTATGTACCGGGTGCTGCTCTTTCCGCGCATCTGGCATGAGCCGGATGCCGATGGCAAAATGCATCACTTCAGCGCCTTCAATGGCAAGGTGACGCCGGGTGTGATGTACGCCGACCACGGCTATTGGGATGTGTATCGCGCCTGGTATCCGCTGATGTCTATCGTATTTCCCGAGCGGCTGGGCGAGATCTTGCAAGCCTGGGTGAATGCGTATAAAGAGGGTGGCTGGCTGCCCCAGTTTCCCTGTCCAGGATACCGTGCGTGCATGACCGGCAGCCTGATCGACTCCGTCTTTGGCGACGCTGCAGCCAAGCACCTCACCGGCTTTGACCTGGAAGGCGCCTACGAAGGATTGAAGAAACACTCCACCATGCCCGGCGACCCGGCCAAAGGCTACGGCCGGGTTGGACTGGAGCAATATCTCAAGCTGCAATATGTCCCCGCGGATCAAGTCAGCCAATCCGTTGCGGAGACCGTCGACGCAGCCTACGGAGATTTCTGCATCGCGCAGGTAGCCCAGGCGCTGGGCAAACAAGACGATCATGCCGCCTTTATGAAGCGCTCAGAGAACTGGCGCCATGTCTACGATACCCAGGTAAAGTTCTTTCGCGGCAAGAATGAAGATGGCTCGTGGCTCACGGGCTTCAATCCATTTACCTGGGGCAGCCCTTATGTCGAAGGAGCGGCCTGGCAACACCGCTGGGACGCGCCCCAGAACCTCCCCGGGTTGATCGAATCCATCGGAGGCGAAACAGAAGCAACGAAGGCTTTGCAGGAGATGTTATCGACCCCGCCTGTCTTCCACGTAGGCGTCTATGGTGTCGAGATACACGAGATGTCAGAGATGGCGGCGGTACCCTTTGGCCAATATGCGCACTCCAATCAGCCGGTACACCATCTTCTCTACATCTTTGCCCATGCCGGGCGCCCCGACCTCACGCAGTTATGGGCACGCAAAGTAATGCAGAGTCTCTACACCCCGGATACCTTTGCCGGGGATGAGGACACAGGATCGATGTCTGCATGGTTCGTCTTGAGCGCGCTGGGGTTTTATCCCGTCTGCCCCGGTAAGCCGGAGTACACCCTGGGCAGTCCCCTGTTCACCCGTTCGATCGTACACGTACCCGGAGGAGTTACATTTACCATCGAAGCCCAGGGGAATGCGCCCGATGCGGTGTTTGTCCGTCGCGCTTCTCTTAATGGAAATACCGTCGCCGGCAACCTCATCGACCACGCTGCCATCATGAAAGGCGGCACGCTTCATTTCGAAATGGCGTCTAGCGCCAAGTCCTGACCGATCCTCTCTACCAGCCTTCTAAGGGTCTTGACGCTGTCGAGCCATTACTACTACTATGTAGTTGTTATTTGGGAGAAGCGATGGCGGCACCTCAAAAAACTATGGCGTTATTGCAAAACCCGGACCGCAGATCCTTCCTTTGGTCCCTCACCAGTTTTGGGCTGACTCCAAACTTCTTAAAATCCGAAAAGCACTCCGAGTCGAGTTACCACTTCTTGACGCCGGATTGCGAAGTCCGCATGAGGGTTCAGTTTCTCGCCAACGCTTCCACCGAAGGCTTTCGTTTCCGCGATAGCCTGACCAACCGTAGCTTCTGCCTCTCCGCCGACGGGGAGGAAAACGGCGGCTGCCTGCAGCGCTTCGTAGGCGCAATGGCCATCGCCCGTTATGTCTTTCGCTCGCGGCGTCACTCTCCGGCTCCTCTCAATCTGCGCGAGCGCGTCCAGACTATCGATAATGACAGTCGCATGAATCCACGTCCTCCCTTCGAGAGGGTTCTGACCGCAGAAAGAGAGATGGTCAGTGACATTCAGGCATTCGGCTACAACCCGGACGATCCGCAGCAAGCGTCCTTCAGCACCAGGCCTCTCGCTGCGTGGCGGCTCCTGCGCCAGGATCTATATCTCAACGGACAGCCCACGGCCTTTCTCATCGTCCATTGGAAGCACACGCTCGATTTCATAAGCCTGGTCGACGTCATTCCAGGGGATGACACGGAGTTGATCCGTTAACAAAAAGCCCTTGACTGCCTCACTCTTAGTACTACAATGTAACTTAAATCATGCTTGGCGAATTTGAATACGTCTTGATCACCACCGCCGCCGCACTCGGAGAGAACGCCTATGGGGTGGCGATTCGTGAACAGATAGAAGCGGCGATAAAACGAAAATGTTCCATGGGCGCGCTGTACACCACCATGGATCGCCTGGAAGAGAAGGGTCTCCTTAAGACGCGGGTCGGTGAAGCCACGCCCCAGCGTGGTGGCCGGGGCAAGCGCATGGTGCGCGTAACCGCCCACGGCGTGCGCGCTGCGAGAGAGTTCTACGATGCGGTTTTGCGCGTAAGTCGAGGCGCGTCCTGGGCAGAACATCGCATGGAGAGGGCTTTATGAATGCAATCGCCTGGCCGTTGGTGGAGTTTACTTCGAGGCTGCTCGATCATGAGGAACGCGAAGTGGTACTCGGCGACCTGCTGGAAACCAACGAGAACGCCTGGCGAGGATTGCTCGATGTATTCGGCTTGGTCTCACGCCGCCAGGCTGGTCTTTGGCGAGATCTCCGTCCGTGGCTTGCGGGGTTTGCCTTAGCACTCCCCAGCAGCTACCTCCTGATGACCGCATCTCTTTCGGTAAGTTGCACGTATCAGCGGCTGGTCAATCACAAGGTGTACGCTGGTTACTGGCCGACGGGTCACGAGGGTTTCCCACTACTGCTGTGCCACATCTTCCTGCTCATCGGCTGGTCGTGGTCAGCTGGCTATATGGTTGGAACGGCATCGCGACGGACCCTCTGGGCGAGTGCTATTCTGGCCGTTCTTCCCTGCTGTTTTTTCCTGTGCATACCTTTCTCCGGGCCGAGCTTCTTATTATTCCTTCCCCCTGCAATCTGGGGCGTCCGCCGGGGATGGCTAGGGGCTCGCATCTCATTGCGCGCGGCCTCTGTTTTGGCGCTCACCACCACCGTGCTGATGATCTCCGCGTGGAGCAACGAAGCTTTGTGGGTTGTTAACTGGGCATTGCTTTGTCCCGCATGGTACCTGGTTGCGACAGCATGGCAGTCCGGCCCAAAAAGCCGGACTGGCTTCCTGCCCATGGGTCATGCACGAGTGTCGTAATATCACGCTGGCCTGCGTCCGCAATTCTCAATGAACGTCATAATGCTGGTCCAGTCATGCTGGCCCGGATAGCAGGAACTGCATGCTGAACTCCATAGGAACTGGACGGGTTCTCTTAGGGGTCTTGCGTTCTCATTACGACTCCCGTTCTTATAGGAGTACACGAAAGTGGGCCAGACTCGCGCCGAGCGGGGCTCGTCCATGGCCAATCGGGGAGCGGAGCACTCCCCTAATTGGTCATGTTGTCGTTCGTTGCCCACAGTTCCTCCTGAGGCAGGCCATTATGTCCTCACCACCAAGGCACAGGCATGTGAGCCTTATGGTGATTGCAGTCACTTAAGGCTTCGCAGAATATCAGCATCAAGACCCAACGGGGATGGTGCTGCGATGAAAGATCAGGCATGGTTAGACGGTCAGAAGAACGGGCGGATTGACAGATTTCGTGGCACCAGGAATGAACATGCCTGGATTGTCCTGCTGAACGAGGGATACTCCCGCAATTACTCGCTCGGGTATCGCCACGGTTGGACACGTCCGAATGAGGGTCCACTGTAAGAACCGCATCTCAGACGACGCCTCATGGCGCTGATTGGCCGGGCGGAACTATTTGACCCGGCTTTTCGTAACCATCAGGGCATGCAGCAAATCTACAACTGGTCATGGGTCGAGGCGCAGGTTGCGCAGACCATCGAAGTTTGGCATCGCGGCGCGGCACAGCCGGCGCAAGACGGGCCGCGGTACAGCCTGAAAGAGCAACAGAAGCGGGAGAAAGCATACGACCAGGGCTTGCGGGCCGTGGAACGAGAAGTGAGCAGGACCCCACGCACCCGAGCGGCGCGCCTCGAAAGACAGAATCGGATCGTATCGTCATTCGCTCGATTTTCTGCTACCGCACTGGACCTGGATGAGGAGACCATCAAGCTCCTTACCGATGATTTCCTACCCGTGGGGACCGGGCTGGCACGGTGGGCGCGGCAGTTCGACCCAAGCCTGGGCATGGCCGATATTATCCAGGCTTGCCGCAATGCCTGGACTGCGTGCGGACTGCAGCCGCTGCTCGGGGAGCGCGTGGGAATTACACCATCCATCCTGGGATACAGCCTTCTGTATCCGTATAGCGACAACTATCTGGATCGTGAGGACATCTCCTCTGAAGCGAAGCTCCACTTCAGTGAGCGTTTTCGGAATCGGCTGTGCGGCGAGAGACTTTCCGCACAGGACGACCGGGAGGCCGCGCTGTGGGCCTTGGTCCGCTTGATCGAAGACCAATATCCGCGCGGGCGTTATCCCCAGGTGTTCGAGTGTCTGTTGGCCATTCACCGGGCGCAGGAGGAGAGTATTGCGCAACTGCGGAGCTGCAACCATTTCCTCGACGCCGAGCTGTTGCGCATGAGCTGCGCGAAGGGTGGCAGTTCTGTTCTAGCGGATGCTTGCCTGGCCCATGGCGGGCTTAGCGGGGAGGAAAGTCGATTCTCGTTTGAGTGGGGTGTGCTGCTTCAATTGGGAGACGATTTACAGGATGTGCGTGAGGATATGCGGCGTGGCTCCGTCACCCTGTTTTCTCGCGCAGCTGTGCTGGGTAGGCCGCTGGACGGCCTGGTGATCCAGCTTCTGAACTTCAGCGAGCAAGTAGGAGACCGGATGGATCACTTGCCTAACGGCACTGGGATGCTCAAGAAACTGCTGCGAATGAGCTGGCGATCGCTCATCATCGGGGCGGTTGCGAACTCACACGAGTATTTCTCTCCAGGTTTCCTGGACGAAGCGGAACGCTGGTCTCCGTTTCGCTTTGAATTTCTGCGCACACGGAACAAACGGCTAACCAGCCGGCAAGGTCTATATGCCGTTCTTTTCGAGGCCTTCCTTGAGGCAGGAGAAGGCGACGATAGCGGCCTGCCGCTCCGTTCTAGTCTTTGGGGAGCGACTCCCTGATCGTCTGGGCCACTTCGTCAATGGACGTAGTTTGGCTTAACTGGCTGATGTCGGCGTCGCCTGTCACCGCGGGCAGACCCGCCTTCTCTGCGACCCGTCTCTGAAGATTAAGGACGGCCGTCACTTCCTTTTCCGTAAGAATCAAGACCTGCAACATCAAGTGCTCTCGTTCATCGGAGCGGCGGCTCAACCGGCTCTGCCGCATCACGATAAAGCTGGCTAGAAAGATGGCTTCAATCGCCACCGCCGTGTCCAGTAAAGGAAACGGGGCAGGATCAAAATGGGAAATGTTGCCGATGTGAAGCGTATTTATCAAGATCCAGGCGGTGAACACGGCGACGTGGAAAGCGATAAAACCCAGGCTTCCTACAAACGCGCCGAGTAGGTCTCCGACCCGCTCAGACCTCGTTCGGCGAGCCAGAAATTCTTCCTCGTGCTTGGCGATGATCTCAATGTGATCTTTCAAATGATTCGAAGGATTGGGCATCTCGCAAGGGCCTCCGCGCTGCTTCCCTTAGGGCTCTTCGACCGCCGGCCGGCAGCGCTTCTTTCGCCAGTCTAAAACAGGGGGCAAGTTCCCTCCTCTCCTCTTGACGGACTAGAGGAACGCTTGTAACCTCTAGATTGTCAAGAGGAGGAGAGCGCCTTGTCCACCAAGGCAGATCAAGCCATGCAGCCCCTTTCAAAGCCAAGCGACCTGGTGCAAGGAACCCTGGAGATGCTCATCCTGAAGACTTTGGCCCTTGAGCCCATGCACGGCTATGGTGTAGCTCTTCGCATTGAGCAGACCAGCAAAGGCATATTTCGCGTCAATCCCGGTTCTTTGCTTCCCGCGCTCAGCCGGCTGGAGCGGGCAGGCCGCGTGAAGTCTGAGTGGCGGGCTACAGAAAACAATCGCCGCGCCAAGTACTATCTGCTCACCCCCAACGGCAGAAAGGCGCTCATCACGGAAACCGAGCAATGGCAGCGGCAAACTCTTGCCATCTCCCGCATTCTTGAAGCGTAGTGCAAAGCTCACTCTCAGGAGGAACATCGTGCATTGGATAACCAACCTGACGATCGGCCTGAAGTCCCTCTTCCAAAAGCAGCGCGTCGAACGGGAACTCGACGAAGAACTGCAGGGCTTCATGGAAGCTTCCGCCGCGCACAAACGGATCGCGGGTTTGACTGCCGAGGCCGCGCATCGCGCCGCAATGGTCGAAATGGGAAGCCGCAACGCGGTCAAGCACCAGGTGTGGTCGTCGCGCTGGGAGTCCACCCTGGAAGGTCTCCTGCAAGACACGCGGGTCAGCCTGCGCATGCTCGCCAGGAGCCCCGCATTTACTGCCATCGCCCTCCTATCGCTCGCCCTTGGCATCGGCGGCAACACAGCCATCTTCACCCTCATCAACCAGGTGATGCTGCGCAATCTGCCGGTGCGCAATCCTGAGCAGCTGGTCACGTTCGGAAATGAGAATGGCGGCGGAGAAGCTGGTGGCATCGACATGGGCACGGTCGGTTTGTTCCCGTGGTATTTTGCCCGCCAGCTCCAGACCGATCCCGGGCCCTTCCAGGGGATAGCCTCTTTCTGCAGCTTCTCAAACAAAGTAAGCATTCGCCTGCCCGGCGCCGATGGTACGGCTGACTTCAATGCTCCCGCCATTCTGGCCCCGGCCAATCTCGTCTCCGGCAACTACTTCAGCGTGCTCGGTGCTCAGCCCTTCATGGGCCGCGCCATCACCTCTTCCGACGATGCCACTCCCGGCAGCGGAGCCGTTGTTGTCGTGAGTCATCATTTCTGGCAGCAGTCGCTTTCCTCCGATGCCGCCGTCCTGGGCAAGACCATTCGCATCAACGGCAGTCCGTTCAATGTTATCGGCGTCATGCCCGAGAGCTTTCACGGCATCAAGCAGGAGCTGGAGCCACCCGACCTGTGGGCGCCCATGACCATGCAGACCGTTATGCTCAAGCAGCCTTCCATGCTCACTCCAGGCGACGGGGTTTATTTCCTTGATGTCTTTGGCCGCCTCAGCAGTCAGGCCGCAAGCAATAAGTCCGCACGGGCGCAAAGCCAGAACTGGCTAGATCAGCAGATTCGTACCGCCACCCGCGCCGCAGAAGGCGCGAAAGTGACACCCGCGCGGCTGCAGGAAATCAGTCGTATCACCGCTCCCTTGGTCTACGCGGCCCGCGGCGCGTCATCGCTTCGCGATCAGTACGGCGACTCGCTAAAAATCCTCATGGGTGTAGTCGTATTGGTGCTGCTCATCGCTTGCGCCAACCTGGCGAATTTTCTTTTGGCCCGCGCCGCCACCCGAAAGCGCGAAATCGCCACTCGCATTGCCCTTGGCTCCAGCCGCGCACGCCTCATCCGCCAGAGCCTGATAGAGACTCTTCTGCTCTCACTTACCGGCGGAGTGTTGGGACTCGGCGCTGCCTTCGCTGCCACGCGGGTGCTTATCGCCTTCGTCAGCCAGGGCAACGCCTACATCGCAATGGACCCCACGCCGGATAAGACCGTCATGCTCTTCACGCTGGGCCTCTCTCTGCTCACCGGAGTCCTCTTCGGACTGGCCCCTGCCGTGGCTGCGGCACGTATCGGAGCAGCAGGCAATCTGAATGCCGGCAGCCGCAACACGCAAAGCAGCGGGGGCAAATCGGCCCGCTTCTGGCCTAACACGCTAGTTACCGTCCAGGTGATGCTCTCGCTGTTTTTACTGGTCGGCGCAGGACTTTTTCTTCGCACCCTGCGCAACCTTCAGAACCAGGACTACGGTTTTGAGCGCTCTCACCTGTTGCTCGCCGAGTTCGACGCACGACTTGCAGGATACAAGCCGAGCCAGACTCCTGGCTTGCATCAGCGTCTTGTGGAGCGCCTTTCCGCGCTACCCGGTGTTCGCTCCGTCGCCCTTTCTGCGACTCCGCCTATCAGCGCTGGTAACTGGTCCTCCAGCATCACCATTCCCGGTTACACGCCCGCGCCTAAGGAAAACAGGCAGTCAATACTGAATCGCGTCTCCGGCCAGTACTTTGAGACCGCTGGAATATCGATGGTGTCTGGACGTGCCCTCAACGATAACGACAGCGCCCATAGCCAGAAGGTCGCCGTCGTCAACCAGACGCTCGCCGGCCACTTCTTTCCCAAAGGCGACGCCGTGGGCCGGTCGCTCATCATCGACAGCAACGGGGTCAAAGGCCCGTGGCAGATTGTTGGTATCGCCCGCGACACCAAATCCGGAAATCCGCGCGATGCCGAGCCGGTCCGAATGACCTATATCTCGCTGGCTCAGATCGACCCCTTTGTTCCCGCTGATGCATCTACACCCGCGCCAACCGGTGGGGTCGCCAAGCCCGCCGTCCCCGAGGAAAACCAGGATCGCTTCGCCAGCATGATCCTGGTTCGCACCACCGGCGACCCGGCTCACAGCATAAGCGATCTTCGTGCAGCCGTGGCAGCTGTTGATCCCAACCTACCGCTCATCCGAATTACAACCATCCACGATCAAATGTCGAACTTCATGACGCACGACGAACTTATCTCCTCACTCACCGGCCTGTTCTCCTCGCTTGCGCTGCTTCTGGCGGCGATTGGCCTCTATGGCGTGATGAGTTACAACGTGGTGCGCCGCACCAACGAGATCGGCATTCGCATTGCGCTGGGTGCCCGGACCCGCGCCGTGCAGTGGATGATTCTAAGCGAATCGTTGCTGCTGCTTGCTGTTGGTGTGGGCCTGGGATTGCCCCTCACCCTGTTGGCGACCCAATACATCAAAGATCAGCTCTTCGGGTTAAGCGCCCTGGATCCCATCACCTTCACCGTCGCCCTCATCGTCGTGAGCGCGATGACGCTTTTGGCCGCATGGCTGCCGGCGCGCCGCGCAACCAAGGTTGACCCAATGGTGGCCCTCCGCTGTGATTAAGTGCATGATGCGAGTTCACGGTTGTTCATCCACGCCGTCTTCGAGAATGAGAACGTGGGCCAGGGTGCCATAAGCGCTAACTTGTTTAAAGCGTTTTTCGTCGAAAGTCCCACAGAATCGTCTCCTTTCGTCAACCTCCCACAGACTCGTCTGTGGGAGGATGAGTCTGTGCGAGTTTGACGAAAAAATACCCTAAACAAGTTAGCGCTAATGGGGCCAGGCCCCCCACTTACTCAGATCGCACGCTTATGAAATTTGCCGTCTTTCATAATGACTGAGAGGCGATCGCCGCCACTCCCCAACACAGAGATATCTTCGAGCGGATTGCCGTCGACCACCAGGATGTCTGCCGTGGCTCCTTCGCGAATGCAGCCAAGCTTTCCTGCTTCTCCTAATAGCTCCGCATTGACGGCACAAGCGGAACGCAGCACATCGATCGCCGGTAGCACCCGCGCGCGCAGAGTGAACTCGGTACTTTGCCGTACGTGCAGACTACCCAGCAGGTCTGTACGCAGCCCCATCCGCACGCCTGCCCGCTTCATGATCTCGAGAGTTAGAAACGCCCCATCGCCGAACCGTTTCAACTTCTCCAGGCTGGCCGCAGGCAGTCCGAGAGACTGACCCTCTTCCAGCAGGCCGACCATGATCGCCATGGTGGGGACCGTGAATGCGCCCTTCTCCGCGACAAAGCCGGCAGTCGCCTCGTCGATCATGGTGGCATGCTCGATCGATCGCACGCCCAGATCCGCAGCCCGGCGCACCGCTTCTTTCGGATGACAGTGGGCAGCCACATAGTGACCGGCACGGTCCGCCTCCTCCACCGCGGCGCGAATCTCCTCGTCGGAGTACTGGCAGCGGTCGATGGGATCCGTAGGGGATGCCACTCCTCCTGAAGCCATGATCTTGATGTGCGAAGCGCCCCGCCGCAGTTCTTCACGCACAGCTTGACGCACCGCGTCCACACCGTCGGCAATCACCGCCAGTTGGTCGCCGTGATACGAACAGCCGCAAACACTTCCCGTCTCGAAGGCGTGGTCCCCAGGACGAAAGTCACCATGGCCGCCGGTCTGCGAGATGAAGCGGTCGCCGTAAATCAACCTCGGCACCGTCCCCAGCAGACCTTCCTTGATCGCCAGAGCCAGGCCAATGTCGGCCCCGCCCACGTCGCGCAGTGTGGTGAAGCCACGATCGATGCTCGCCGCCAGAAACCGCGCAGCAAAGTGCGCCAGGTAAGACATGGGCGATTGCACAACCCGAACGATGTTCAACCCTGCTCCATACACATGCACGTGGGCATCGATCAACCCCGGCATCAGCACCCGGCCGCCACAATCGATGACCTCATCCTCGCTGCCCGGCGGCCGCGCAGAGATCTCGCTGATCACCCCGCCTTCCACAAAAACCTGTCCCTGGATCGCAGCACTTCCGATGCACCATCGAAGATGAGGGCCGACTGAAAGACAATTCGTCGCTTGGTCACATTACCTCCCGAGATCGTCGCTCAAGGGTAAAGCACACGCCGTTTACTCCCACGATAACGTCTTGCTGGAAAAATCGAAATGCACGCGCCGAGCTTGCAGCGCGGCGACGCCCACGATTCCGTCGATTCCCGGGAGCATGTCTGCGCCGGGCGACGGCATCAATAGGACGGGTACCTGGCGGTTCCTGGCGCCGAATACGACATCGGGCAGGGTGGCTTGTTTTACTGCCACCCGTCCGCCCATGGTCGCGTTTTTGATGCTGCCCGCCGTGCGTAATCCCGGCACGCTCTGGCGCAGGCGGTCTTCGTACAAGAGAATGCCTTGCAAACCGGTATCGACAATCAGGTGAACCGGACGATCCTGCACCTGGAGCTCGAACCACCAGGCATTTCGTCATAGGATCGCCACCCGCCGCGTAAGCTGTGGGCGCAGTGGGATCGAAGATCAATTTCCCGGCGGCGAAATCGATGGTGATGTTGTTCAGTTGGAGCAGGTCCATGCCGATAATGGCGTCGGCCTTGCCGGCAAACTCGGAATAGTGGGCCAGGTCGCCCACCAGCACAGCCACGTTCGCT
Organism: uncultured Acidobacteriaceae bacterium; assembly: GCA_963844785.1. GTDB lineage: Bacteria > Acidobacteriota > Terriglobia > Terriglobales > Acidobacteriaceae > PALSA-350. The sequence continues at coordinate 291,849 of CAWJPV010000021.1, forward strand.
GCACGAATGGGACCAAACTGAACTTCAGGTACGGTGGCCGTTTCCCACGTGAGGTTTCGGTCAAAGTTGAAACTCTGAGCCGTGTGCGCACCCAGCTTCAGCTTTTGGGCAATTCTTTGACAACCATGCTGATGCTCGCGCCAGTGTCCAGGATGAACTTCAGATTGGTTTGGTCTCCGATGCGGCCTTCTACCTGGATCAGGTACCCGGAAGAGAGCCGGAAAGGCAGATCGCTGCCGGCGCGCATTTTCAGAAGGCCTCGGTTGGCCGGCTGCTGGTGAAGAAGAAGGGAAGAAAAGGCTCAGACAGGCCAGAGAAAGCAACCAACGATTCATGGAGATTCGCCTCGCCCGCGGTGGCGGTGAGGAGGAGCATCCGGCTCCCGGAAGGGGAGCCTCAATGCGCCATGAATCTCTTCGTCCTATTGAATTTGTCTTCGCCTAATGCGGTGATGGCGCTAGACTTAGCTATCAACATCTTCTGCAGATCTCCCCGGGACTCGGACCCTATCTCACACCTGTTCGGTGTCGCCCATGGGCAACTCGATACCAACGGCCGGTCGCTCGCTTTGAAGATTTCGAAGTCCACCTGGAAACGGGTGAAGTGTGGAAGGCGGGCAGACCGTCTGAAGGTGCAGGACCAGCCGTTCAGGGTTCTGGCAGCGTTGCTGGAACGGCACGGACAGGTCGTTACCCGGGAAGAGCTGCGTCAGCTGATCTGGCCGGAGAACAGCTTCGGGGATTTTGACCATGCCATCAATCTGGCCATGGCTAAGCTGCGGGCTACCCTGGGCGATTCTGCCGATGTGCCGCATCTGATCGAAACTCTCCCCCGCCGTGGCTACCGCTTCATCGCACCGCTCAAAGAACAAGCTGAGACCTCTCCTGCAGGCGTTACCGCACCGCAGAAGGAGCAATCGGATTCAACTCCTCCGAAGGAGCATCCAGCTAGGGCTGCAGGAAAAAAGCTCTGGCTGATCGTTGGCGCTTTGGCATTCATCCTTCTGTTCGCGGTCATGCTGTTCCGGATCCTACCAACACCTCAGAAGCAGCCCTCAACCGCCAGCGAGATCGTACCCTTAGTCTCTATGCCTGGCCTGCAGGGAATGCCTGCCCTTTCTCCAGACGGCAGCCAGGTTGCATTTGCATATGGGGGAGCACCGCACCCCGGCATCTATGTCGCCTTGATTGGCGGCGATAAGCCTTTGCAGCTCACCGACAATGATGACGACAACGATCCAACCTGGTCGCCCGATGGCCGGCAAATCGCTTTTGCACGCTTCCACGACGCCGGCCATCAAAAAAGTCTGTATGTGATTCCGGCTCTTGGCGGCTCGGAACGTCGTGTTTATAGTGTGTCGTCTCCCGAGTGGGATGACTGCAACAGAATGGACTGGTCGCCCGACGGAAAATCGTTGATATTCTCAGAATCCGTGGATAACGGCACCAAAGCTCGCCTGAGCTTACTCTCGCTCTCTGACTCTAACCGCTCGCCCCCTCACTTCTCCGAGTAATCAGCAGTCTGATTGTTACCCCGTCTTCTCGCCCGACGGCGCCACGGTTGCGTTCACACGTAGCCCCATGAGCGGTTTTCTGAGTGACTTGTTTGTAATGCAAGTTGCCGGCGGCCAACCCTTGCGACTCACTACCGGAAATTCCGGAGGTCCGCCGGCCTGGACTCAGGACGGCAGTGAAATCGTCTTCGCTTCTCCCGCCAAGGGGTTTCGGAGTCTATGGCGAATATCCGCCTCAGGCGGGACGCCGCAGCGCGTTGCCGGTCCGGGGGACGCCTATTGAGCCTTCAATCTCCCGCAGAGGGAACCAACTCGCTTACCAGTTATCGAAGGAGTCGGACACCATTTGGCGGCTCGACCTCAAGGACGAGCGGCATGCTCTGGCTCCTCCCGTGCGGCTCCTCTCCGGCAGGGGATTCGTTTGGCGGCCCAGCTATTCTCCCGATGGCAAGAAGGTCGCGTTCGAATCTGACCGCATGGGCTATAGCGATATTTGGATGTGCGACAGCGATGGATCCAATTGCTCTCAGCTGACTGCCCTCCACGGAACATCGGGAACTGCCCGCTGGTCTCCCAACGGCCACTACATTTCCTTTGAATCCATAGCCCAGGACTATTACCAGGTTGGCGTCGTCGAAGTACCAGATGGCACTCCCCATATGCTTGAAAACTTTTCCCGGCGTCAATAATGGCGCTCCGAACTGGTCCCGCGACGGCAAGTGGATCTATTTTTATTCCAGCCACGACCCTGGGTCTTATCAACTAGTGGAAAATGCCGTCTCAAGGTGGGCCTCCCGTCCGAGTGACGACAAACGGGGGTGTCTATGCGATCGAGTCGATGGACCGGCGGTTTCTTTATTACGCCAAATTTGCCGAGCCCGGGATCTGGAGAAGATCATTAGAGAGTGGCCAGGAATCACGCCTGCCGATTAACGCTGCCTGGTGGTCTGCCTGGGACGTTGCTCGCGGCGGAATCTACTTCCTGAACCTGGATTTTCCACCAAACGGCAGAATTGAATTCTTCGACTTCGCTCATGGCAAGTCCACACCCATCTTTGCTCCCGACAAGCCCTTTCCTGGCTTTAGTGGTCTCGCACTGTCTCCGGATGGCAAATCGATTCTTTTCGGGCAGACGGAACTCACCGAGTCCTACGTCATGGTCATGAAAAACTTTCGCTAACCCTGTGTGCCATCGGGACGGCTTCCGCGCAATTCCTGCCCCATGAGGCTCCTCCTCTTCCTATACCATCACGGGGAAGGAGACCTATCGAGTGTTGATCTCACTATCGCTTGCCGTGCTGGCGGCTGCTTCTACTCCGGCTAGCAGTGCTGAGGCTGCGACCGAGGCGGCCTTCGCGCGGGTGCATGCTGTGGATCCTCAGATCCACGCTGTCATCGCCCTCGATCCCACCGCGCTGGATCAGGCGCGCGCCATCGACCGCGGACGTAAGGCGCGCGGGCTGCTCTACGGCTATGCGATTTTGCTCAAGGACAACATCGAGGCCGAAGGGCCGCTCCCTACCACCGCAGGCAGTATGGCGCTGCTGGACAACGTGAGTCATCGTGACGCTCCACTGGTGGCACGGCTGCGCGCCGCCGACGGTGTCATCCTGGGCAAGACCAATTTGTCCGAATGGGCCAACATTCGCTCCAACGCCTCCATCTCCGGATGGAGTGGGGTCGGCGGTCAGACCCGCAATCCTTACGCGCTGGACCGCGATCCGTGCGGCTCCTCCTCGGGTAGCGCCGCCGCGGTCGCAGCAGGCGAGGTGGCAGCCGCGATTGGCACCGAGACTGACGGCTCCATCACCTGCCCGGCGGCGGTGAACGGCGTGGTAGGGCTGAAACCCACGGTCGGGCTGGTCAGCCGCTCGCGCATCGTGCCCATTAGTCACAGTCAGGACACGGCGGGGCCGATTGCAGCCGATGTGTCGACGGCGGCGCGGGTGCTCGCCGCGATCGCGGGCACCGATCCCGCTGACCCGGCGACCAAGGACGCCGGCACGCACATCGCCGATTATTTGGCGGCGCTGAAGCCCGATGCGCTCAAGGGCGCGCGGATCGGCGTGTTACGCTTCGCCACCGGCTGGTCGGCGGCGACTGACAAGGTGTTCGAGCAGGCGCTGACTGTGCTCAAGGCCCAGGGAGCCACGCTGGTCGACATCACCACGCTCAAAGACCGGGAGAAGATTGGCGATGCGGAGACACTGGTGCTCAATACGGAGCTCAAGGTAGATCTGAATGCCTATCTCGCCACCACGCCCCCGGCGGTAAAGACGCGCACGCTCGCCGACGTCATCGCGTTCGACGCGGCGCATGCCGATCGCGAGCTCGCGCTCTTCGGGCAGGAAACCTTCGTGAAGGCCGATGCCACCAAGGGACTTGACGATCCTGCCTACCAGGAAGCGCGCGCCACCTCGCTGCGCATCGCCGGCCGCGACGGCATCGACGCCATGCTCGCGGCCAACCACCTCGACGCCCTTGTATCGCCGACCATGCCGCCGGCGTGGAAGATCGACGCGGCGAATGGCGATCAGATCAACGGCGCAGGCGCGGGCAGCCTGGCGGCGGTCGCAGGCTATCCGCACCTGACCGTGCCCATGGGCGCGGTCATGGGGCTCCCGGTCGGCCTTTCGCTCATCGGTCCAGCCTGGAGCGAAGCGCGGCTGCTCGGCTACGGTTATGCGTACGAGCAAGCCGCTAAGGCAAAGGTTGCGCCGCGATTTCTGCCCTCGATCGAGGCAGCAGCGCCGATTGCGCCGCTGCTCGAACCGCTGCAGCGCTAAGAGAGGGTGACGGAGTCAACGGAAGTGGAACCGTTCCCGAGTCCTTGATGAGGGCAAACTCTGTAGCCAGGAGAGCAAACTATTTGGCTGGCTGTGGCATTGCTTCCGGTTAGAACAGCAATATTCTAAAATCTGCAGCTAACTGATCGGCAAGCTGAGAACACCGGTACATCGTGGAGGCGCCTGGGATGCGAATCAGAAACCTTTCGGGTTATCCAATGGGCCTCACGATCGGTAGTTGCAGAGTTTCATGGCTTCGTTCGACGACTGTTGTGATCGTGTGCACTTTCCTCTTGTCTCTCATTCTTCATGGACAGCATCCAATTTCTAAGGGATCCGTGACGGTCACGTTCGTAGACCCAGAGTGGTCGAAGGACCTAACCGAAAAAACTCTGATTGCAGACGTCCGATTGAAGGATTTCACGCAGCAGACGGGAATCGGCGTCAAGCATCTGCCGACCCCGGAAACGACGTTAGACCAATTAGATCTGGTCCGCAAGCTACTCCGGCAAGAAAGCACCAGTCCGGATGTGGATGGTGTCGACGTAATCTGGCCTGGAGTTTTGAGCGAAGAATTGATGGACCTGAAGCCGCATTTGACGACAGAACTGTCAGCGATCAACGCCGACATGGTCGCCAGCTACACGGTCAAGGGAAAACTAGTCGCGGTGCCTTATCATTCCGATATCGGAGTTCTGTTTTACCGAAAGGATTTGCTTCGACGGTATGGGTACCGCGCGCCACCCCGAACGTGGGACGACCTGGAGCAAATGGCCGCCAGGATCCAGGAGGGCGAGCGCGCACGAGGGCAAAAGGATTTTTGGGGATTTACCTGGCCGGGTGCGGCCGGCGAAGGTTTGACCTGTAATGGGCTGGAGTGGCAGTTCTCTGAAGGTGGGGGGCGAATCATCGAAGCGGACGGGACAGTGAGCGTGAATAATCCCGATGCTATCCGCAGCTGGCAACGCGCAGCCCATTGGATAGGCTGGATCTCGCCCCGCAGCGTGACCTCTCTCGAGGAATGGGATGCCGTAAACGACTTTTACCACGCGGAAAGGTCAGCTTTTTATCGTGGCTGGGCGCGATCATATCTTCTCAGCGTCCGAGATAATCCATCGATTCAAGACCAGATCGGAATGACAAACGTTCCGGCGGGAAAGTATGGGCAAGCGGCGACTTTGGGCGGTTTTGGACTAGGGATTTCACGATCATCCAGGCACCCTGCTGAGGCACTGCAACTGATCCGATTTCTAGTCCATCAGGAGATCAAGCTGGAAGAAGCTCCCTCCAACCACGATTCACAGAATGGGCCGGAGGTGTATGACCCGACCGCCATCTCAAAAACAAAACAAAATTCCGCCGACAGTGGAAAGCAGCAGGTGAGCGGCATAGTGGCTCGACCCTCTACGGTTGCAGGAGAGAAATACGAAGAAGTTTCGCGAGCCTACATCGAAGCAGTGCACTCTGTTTTGCTGGGCCAAAGCAGGGCGCCAGAGGCTGCGGCATCGTTGGAACAGAAGTTGGTGCGGATCACCGGTTTCAAACCGGGACCACCGAGCCGGAATCGCGTTCCGAAGAAGAGCGGAGGAACCGTTTCCGGGTCGCCGCGTGCCGCCGCTTCGACTGGTGCGTTGCCGCAGCAGGACTCCAAGTAGATAGTCTATGACCGGTTCCCTGGACACTACGGGATTGGTTGGATGGCTGAGGCATCGACTCAAGATTGGCCGCCACCTGGCGCTCTGCTTTGCCTTCCTTATTCTAATGATGGTTATCTGCGATGGCGTTCTGCTTTGGCAGTTGCGCGTGGTTCGTTCTCAAGTTGAACTCCTGAAGGGTGTCGACGGAGAACTGATCGAGGTGTTGCGTGTACATGGAGAACTTTTCTCATTTTACGAAGGGCTAGACAATGCGGCGCGCTCCGAGAACCAGGATCAGCTAATCAAGGTATCGGAATTACTGAGGAGCGAGGTGCTGGACGAGGCTAAACGTACTGAGGCAGTCTTCAGTCATTTGCCTTCCCAAGTCAAGGTAGACCAAACAGTGTTGCCAACCATCGAAGCCATAGAGGACACTCTACCCTCTCACCTGGACGCTATCAGAGCGTTAGCGGCTTCGGGAGAGTGGTTGGCCGTACGGGATCGAACCGACAAACAAGTCCAGCGGTTGGAATTCCTCAGCTCTCAGCTAGTCAAAGATGTAGCCCGCGACGTGGAAGAACAGCGCACCCAAGCAGCAGTCAATATTGCGCTGGTCGAGCATCGCATTGTTTTCACAGCCATCCTCACAGGATTCGTTACCCTGTTCACCGCTGCCTTCTTTGGCTGGGCCACAGCGCTACGGATCATTGAACTTCGATTGGAAGCGCGCGCAGAGCGGGAACAGGCGGAGGAGGCACTGCGGCTGATGCAGGCGGATCTCACACGCGCCCACCGGTTGAGTAGCATGGGGGAGCTGACTGCCTCGCTGGCGCACGAAGTCAATCAACCGATTGCCGCAGCCATCACCGACGCCAATACTTGCTTGCGCTGGCTATCCCACGATCCACCTGAGTTGGGGGAGGCGCGCGCGGCCGCGTCCAGGATTGTCCAGGACGGAAGGCGTGCGGGCGAGATCGTCAAGCGAGTCCGCCTGCTCTTCAAGGAAGATACTCTGCAACGCGAGCCGGTCGATCTAAACGAGATTATTCGAGAGATGAGGCTTCTGCTGCACGGCGAGGCAGCTCAATTCGGCGTATTTATTCGGACGGAACTCGCTGCAGGCCTCCCTCACGTCATGGGAGATCGCGTGCAACTGCAACAAGTTCTGATGAATCTCATGATGAACGGCGTCGATGCGATGAAGGAAGTGGATGGGAGGCGCGAGCTCGCCATCCAGTCGCAAAGCGGCGAGGATGATCAGGTGCTGATCTCGGTAACCGATACCGGGGTAGGCCTCCCGCCGCAGCAGGCGGACAAAATCTTTAATGCATTCTTTACCACCAAAACTCACGGTACGGGCATGGGGATGGGACTGCGGATCAGCCGCTCCATTGTTGAATCGCATGGGGGCCGCTTGTGGGCTATTGACAACCCTGCGGGCGGCGCAAGATTTTATTTCACATTACCGATCAAGGGCGAGAAACGCGACTCAGCTATGCCGGCAGATCGTGTTGAACCTGCCGACAGCTCTCAAGCCAACAAGCCGGTCGTTTGAGCCCACCGGGTCGAGCAATTATGGGTTCGTTTGCAGAGCCATTCTCCAGGACCACATCAAAAAGGAGGTTGACGTAAGGTCAATGCCCGGCTCCGTGGTGCTGTAAGACTGCACATTGTCCTGGAAGAGCGCCGCCTGGGACGGGTTATAGGTTCCGCTATTTCCATTGAATTTTGCGAACGTATCGACTCCATTGGCGGGGCAAAGAACCATACCCCCGACCACGCCTGAAGTCGTATAACTGTCGGGCCCTTCGGTCGCCGCGCCCCATAAGATGGGCGTCCCGCCCGCAGTCCCATCCAGCGCCCCGGCGAGGTTAGCCACCTGGTGTTGAATGCAGTTGGGAAAGGTGCTTCCATCGCCCACGATGAACGAGGAGCCCCAGGAGTTGGCGCCCAGGATGTTGCCCAGCCAACGCTGTGCATAGGTGTTGTAGCGCGCATCACCACTCACGGAGTATGCCTCACTTGCCATGACGGATAGGCCCCCACCGTGGGACGTGGTATCGCCGTTGGCCCACCCAACTCCAAAGCCCCATGGATCCGAAGCGGCTTGGGTGATCGCCGCATTCACCTGCGCCAGCAGCTGTTTTCCAATCCCCTGCTGCGAAACCGCCAGCCCCTCCGGGTTTCCCGCTACTTCCAGCGCCCGATACAGCTCATAATGCGCGAGCCCGCTTACGTCATAGAGATTGAGCGTGTCGGTATAGCCTGGCGCATAGATATTCGTGATGTAATTGGCGGCATACTGCGCGGCTTGTTTCAAATAAATATTGGGATCGGTGTTCGCCAATCCGGAGGGCATGGCGCCTTGAGCGGAACGAAGGGCTAAGTATAGTTCGGTGGCGCCCAACTCCATATCGTCTTCCCAAACAGTTTCAGGGTAGCCATCGAAGGGAGCGATGGTGAGCAGACAGGTGGGACACGATCCCGAGTCGACAGAGGGCGCAGGGTCGGCATAGTGCGTGTTCGCAAGTGCGAAGACCTGTTCGGCAGCTTTGAGACACCGATTGGCGAGCGAGGGATTCTGGGTGCGGTTGAGTTGATAACAAACAGCGAAGTCAGCGGCCAGCCGGCCGGCGAGATTCGGACTAATGGAAGCGGCCGGCGGCAGGGCAACAAACGCCGGGCGGTTGCAGATATAAAAGGTCGTCAACGGGTCGCACGGCTTGGGATCCCCAGCTTGTTGGTAGTTGTCCGCCGCTTGGGGAAGCGTCCAGATGTCGTATTCGGTAATCAGGCAATAGGGCGTGTTGTACGTGCCCCCGCAATTGCCGGCAGCCGAGGTGGGGCTGCCTTCGCCGTAATAGTTCCAGTCCTGCGTATTGTCCACCTGGTAGGCAAGGGTCTGCGACCCACCATCCCACATCTTCAAAAGCCACTGCAGGCCAAAACTTGCCTCGGCGGTGAAGTCCGAGGATTGCGGTGCTCCGGAACCGCTTTCGCCGGCGTAGGAAATCGAATTGGGAGGCGCAGGCGGATTATGCGGCGCGCTCGCCCCCATCTGGTTGGGAAAGTCACGCACTCCGATCTCCATGAGCGCTGTGGTATAACTCACGGTCTCGACATACTTCTCATAGTCGCCGGCGTCCCACCAACCGCCGTCGGCCGCGATGTTGGGAAGATTCGCGGGGCTGAGGGGCTTTGCCGGAGGCACATTGTTGATGAAGTCATTGTCATCGAGCGGTGGAGTCACGGTGAGCACGGCGTTCTTATCTTTCAGATGCCCGGGGGCTGTGCGCAGTGCATTGGGGATGAAGTCTGGCCCGTCCCGTTGTGTCTGGTAGAAGAAAAGCGTGTTGACCAGCAATCCGGGGTAAAGAACCTCCGGGAGGTCGACAGCGAACGCGGGCGACTTGGCGCTAACCGGTCCAGAGACCGAGATGGAATAACTGCGGCCGGCGGGGACAGTAAAGTCAAGCGCGTAGACCTGGTAAGTGAGCTTCTTGCTATTTGCCCAAGTGCCCAGAAGCGCGCCGATCTTTCCCGTGTATGCGGTGCTGCCGCCGGCGCTCGCTACTTTGAACGTAGCGCCTGTCTCGGCAGCGGTAGACATCAGATAAGCGCGCGCAGATGCGCCGCTCTCGTAGCCCACTTGACTTACGCGCACGTAAGCAGATTCGGCTTGTGCGGCGGCTGCGCAAAAGCAGAGCCCGAAACTAAAAAAAACCGCAGAAAGACTAACCGACCATCCAGAACCAGAGAATCGCATCGAGCCTCATTTCCGACCGGCAACCAGGGATGTTGTATTCGCCCCGAAGGCTAAAAGAGGCGTGTGCGATTGTCAATCCATCCCGCTGTCACCCGGGAGATTCGTGGGAGCGGAGTATACTTTGGCGTTATCCTTCGGACGCAGTAAAGGAGAGCGCAGCATGGTGCTCACGAGTCGTCGGGGGTTTGTCAAAGGTGCTGCGGCCTCTTGCATAGCGTTTGCGAACATGGGGGCGAGAGGATTCAACACCGCGGTCGCCGCCGGCCTGCCCAACCCCATCTTTGCCTACGAGTTTGGCGATATCAGCCCCGAGCAGCAAGCCGGTTTTGCGCGCGAGTACGAATTTGAGGGAACCGTCTTCGATCATGTGCGGCAAATCCCCGAGCGATTGCGCGCCCTGGACGAGGCGCATCTCCAGTTGTTCTTTCTTTGGTTGACTGTGGACATCAGCAACGGCCAGACCAAATATGAGCCAGATATGGAAACCGCGATCGAGGCGCTGAAAGGGCGTGGAACCGTCGTATGGGTCGCGATTCAGGGCGATAACACGGGAGGCGGCGCCGGAGCAGAAGAGCGGACGATCCAAGCGGTCGATCGAATCTCCGATCTCGCCTCTCGATCCAACCTTCGCGTCGCGCTCTATCCGCATTATGGTTTTTACCTGGCCCGATTCAAAGACGTTGTGCGGGTTGCAGAGCGAGTTGGGCGAAGCAATGTGGGCACCACGTTCAATCTCTGCCATGAATTGCGCTCCGGGTTTGATCCGGAGTTCCATCAGCTGTTGGATACCGCTATTCCACGCCTGTACGGGGTCACGGTCAACGGAGCGGACCGGCAGGGCCGGGATTGGAACACGCTGATTCAGCCTCTCGGCCGCGGCGACTACGATGTTACCGACTTGGTCCGCACCATCACCAAAGCCGGCTACCGAGGGCCGTTCGGCATCCAGTGCTATGGATTAAAAGGTGACCCGGGAGTGTATCTGAAACAATCGATGGCGGCCTGGCGTGTCATTTCTGTGAATGCCGCTGCGGCCGACAAAACCTGATAAGACCTGGTGGCGACTTACCGGTTGCTTGCAGCTTGAGGTCTTGACAGGTCAAAAACTTCGGTCTGCGCGCGCTCGCTCTTCACTGGGGGCACAGTGCCATTGCGCATCAGGTGGTTTCTGCTGAGCGTCGCAAGGTCGTCTTTATCCAGCCGCGCCTTATACACGCTCGCGATATAGCGGCACAGGACCGGCTTGGGTTCGAGAATGTGTCGGAGATGGCTAACCTTATACTGCACAGCGTTCGCGAACTGGCGCAGCTTAGAACTATTCTCAATAAAAGGGTACATGACCGACTTCGGGTCGGGATTATGTTTGAGATCGACTATGTGACCGATCTCATGCACGGCGTTCACGAACTTCCCCGCAGGCGACAAGGGTACCTGTGGAAGAACCACGATCTTCGCTTCAAAACCGTCCAAGTCAGCGAATTGTGCGAAAGCGGTAAAACCGCCTCCGAACATCACCAGCGGACCATCGGTGATGCGCAGCGCACAAGCATTGATATTTTTTTCCTCGTAAAAGTTTACGTCGAGTACCTTGTTCCAGAAAACCAGCGCACGGCGAAATGCGGCAGCCCAAGCTGGGTCTGACACATCTATTTTCACGCCAATATCCCCAAGGGCGTACTTTTTCAAATCGTTGTAGTTCGCGCAGGGTTTATCAGGAGTCGACCAGTTAACACGCTTTGGGGAAGAAGGCGATGAGGGCGTCCTATTTTGTTTGGGGATCGATGGATTATTCGTTGCTGTAGGGCCGAGAGCCGCGTTGCCGGGGGTGGAGAGCGCCCGGGTGCTCTGGGCAGAAGCCCATGTCCCAAATAGGATGAGCGATGCCGCCAAAATAGCCCTATAAGCCTTTATCTTTTTTAGTGCGCTTAATGCGGATTCCGATCCGGGTCCCATTGGAAATTTGGTTCAGCTCCTCGAAAGCATTAGGGCACTTGCAATGCCAAAAAATGGCACAAATGAAATTCCCTGGGATGTAGCTCAATTAAGGGGACTTCTGCTTTGGGGTGTGTCAGGATGTAGGAAACCACATCACGAGTGTCGGTCGGGATCTCGACAGAGGCCGGCAGACTTACGACACTTCCCTCCCTCTCGAGCGTCTACGAAGTTGATCCCGTCATCATTTGTCTTCCATCTCTTCCCTGAGACCTGTTGGCTTACTCACTTAGGGCCCCATCTCTCCGCAGCACATCGGGGAGAGTCCTAACGGCGGCCTCACAACTGAACAGGGCCCGGAGAAGTCCTGTATATTTCGGGTCGTGCCCTCGTGAGCCAAGTCGGCACATGGAGAAGGCCTCATGGACCGAGCAGCGTGCCTGGAGCGATGGAGAGCGAATAGCGCGCGGGGAATCCCTCTCCTCGGCGCCGGCGCGGGCACGGGAATTTCTGCCAAGTGCGCCGAAGCTGCCGGAGCCGATCTGATCATCATCTATAATTCCGGCCGCTACCGCATGGCCGGCCGAGGATCGCTGGCGGGGCTCATGCCTTATGGAGACGCCAATGCCATCGTCATGGAAATGGCGCGCGAGGTCCTGCCCATCGTTCGCCAAACGCCAGTACTGGCCGGCGTTTGTGGAACCGACCCTTTTCGTGTCATGGATCTGTTTCTTCGCGACCTCAAGCAACTCGGCTTCTCCGGGGTGCAAAACTTCCCTACCGTGGGCCTGATCGATGGTCTCTTCCGCGAGAACCTGGAGGAAACCGGCATGGGATACATCCAGGAAGTTGAGATGATCGCGCGCGCGCATGAGTTGGATTTCCTCACCTGCCCCTACGTCTTTAATGAAGACGAGGCCAAGGCCATGGCAAAAGCGGGCGCGGACCTTTTGATCGCACACATGGGATTAACCACCAAAGGGACCATCGGCGCCAAGACCGCGATCACCCTCGATCAAGCGGTGGACCGCGTTCAGGCCATCCAGCAAGCAGCCGTCTCCATCCATGCGGAAATCCTGGTCCTCTGCCATGGCGGCCCGATCGCCGAGCCGGAGGACGTTCAGTACGTCCTCAGCCGAACCCGAGGGGTCTGCGGATTCTTTGGCGCCTCGAGCATTGAGCGCCTGCCCACGGAACGTGCCATCACTGAGCAGGTGAAGAGTTTCAAAAACCTCCAGCTCCACACCGAACGCAGCGAAAGGAACAAGCATGCCTAAGCTCGCCGGTCGCCGGTTCATAAGACCCGCCGATGTCGAAACCCAGCTCTTTGATTGGGGAACGATCAAGTGGCTCAGCGAACCCCGCGTCACTGCCACGGAACGCTTCACCATGGGCGTAGTGCTCTTGCAGCCGGGGAAAGGCCACGTGCGCCACAATCACCCGGGAACAGAGGAGATTCTGTATGTGGTCTCCGGACAAGGCCAGCAGATGATCGATATCGACGGTGAGCAGTGGGAGCCCGTAAGCGCCGGAGACATGATTCACATTCCCGCCGACATCTTTCATGCCACCATCAATAGCGGCTGGGAGCCTTTGAAAATGATCGCCGTCTATTCGCCACCGGGCCCAGAGGCTTTCCTGCGCGCCATGCCGGAGTGCCGGGTGCTCGCACCAGGCGAACTACCCGAAATCTAGCCCGATGAATCCGATAATCCCCAAGACCATCGCGTTGATCGGCACCTTCGACACCAAGGGCGAGGAGTTCTCTTTTCTGCGTGACCGCATAGAGCATGCGGGGCTGCGAACGATGATGATTGACGTCGGTGTGCTTGGCAGTCCTCCCTTTGCGGCCGACATCTCGCAAGCTGAGGTGGCCGCGGCGGCAAACGAGGATCTCGTCACGCTACAAAATGAAAGAGACCGCGGTCGAAGTGTAACCGCCATGGCGCGTGGGGCAACCGTGATCCTGACACGGCTGCATGCCCAAGGGGCCGTCCACGGAGTGGCCGCGCTGGGCGGATCCGCAGGCACGGCTATTGCGACAGCAGCCATGCGCGCGCTTCCCGATGGCTTCCCCAAATTGATGGTTTCGACCCTGGCCGCCGGCGATACCAAACCCTACGTAGGGACCAAAGATATTTGCATGATGCCGTCCGTGCTCGATATCTCGGGATTAAATTATCTCTCCCGTCGCATACTTAGCAACGCTGCGGGGGCGATTTGCGGCATGGTTGCCGCGGAACCAGCGCGTGCATCCGATGACAAGCCCTTGATTGCGGCCACCATGTTTGGCGTCACCACACCCTGCGTCACGGCAGCGCGCCGGATTCTCGAGCAGAGAGGCTACGAAGTCCTTGTTTTCCACGCCACCGGCACCGGTGGCCACGCAATGGAGCAGTTGATTGAAGACGGAGCCATTCATGCTGTCCTCGACCTGACCACCACGGAACTCGCGGATGAGTTAATAGGCGGTGTGATGAGCGCGGGGCCGCACCGGCTGGAAGCAGCCGGACGTAAAGGCATTCCCCAGCTTGTTTGCCCGGGCGCCATTGACATGGTGAATTTCGGTCCTATCGAAAGCGTGCCGGCCCAATTTCGCAGCCGCAAGTTGTATGTTCACAACCCAACGGTCACGCTGATGCGGACAACGCCCGAAGAGTGTGCGGAGATTGGACGCATCACGGCGGCCAGGCTTAACCGCGCAAGCGGACCGGTGACCGTGCTGATTCCCCTGCAGGGCGTTTCCGCCATCGACAAACTAGGTGGACCGTTCTATTCGCCTGAGGCGCTTAACTCCTACCGCCGGTCTCTGAAGACGACTCTTAGCTCGGAAATCAAACTGGTCGAGCTCGACGCGCACATAAATGATGAGAGCTTTGCCCGTACTGCCGCTGACCTGCTGCTGGAATCGCTCGACGCCACCAGGGAGACAAGCGCGGCGCAGGTTCGCTAAACAATCAACTCGACCTTTTACCCGAAAATGTAGCCATGATCATTTGTTCGATGCCCATGTAACTCACTGGTTTGGAAATAAAATCATCCATGCCGGCGGCCAGGCAGCGGTCCCGATCCTCGGTCATCGCAGATGCGGTCATGGCAATAATAGGTACGTGAGCACCGATAGCCTCTTCCCGGCGGATTAGGGTGGTAGCCTCCAGGCCGGTCATGTCAGGCATCTGAACATCCATGAGAATCAGGTCGAAATCATTTTGTCTCCATTGTGCCAGGGCCTCCAGGCCGTTCGTTGCCAGCGTGATCCGATGTCCCATCTTGCCCAACATAGTCATGGCGACTCTTTGATTCACCAGGTTGTCTTCGGCCAGCAAGATGCTTAGCGATGTGGACGAAGGGAGAATTTCGCCCGTTGATAGAGTGACCTTACTTGCCGCTGATTGCGCGCCTATGGGAAGGGCTGCCTGCGATCCAGGCGACAAGTGAAAGTGAGCAGTAAAGGTTATGGTTGCGCCCTTGCCGGGCATGCTCTCGAGGCCAATCGCGCCACCCATCAAAGTCACAATGCTCTTGGAGACAGCCAGTCCCAGCCCGGTTCCACCATATAGACGATGGCCTGAAGTGTGCGCTTGCTGAAACTCCTGGAAGAGCCCGTCCTGCTGGTCCAGTGCGATTCCGATCCCGGTGTCGCGCACCGAGAACTGCAGGCACACGACGTCGTTCGTAACTGATTCAACAGATACATCTACGCGGACTTCTCCGTGCTCCGTGAATTTGATCGCATTCCCCACCAGATTGATCAGGACCTGGCCCAGACGGATCGGATCGCCAGTCAAATCAGCGGGCACATCCGGCGCCATGTGCACGGCCAGTTCCAGGCCCTTTGTCTGAGCGAGGACGGTGAGGCTCCTCAGCACATCCCCGACCACACCTGGTAAATGGAAGGCAAGCGAATCCAGAACCGTCTTACCCGCTTCCATCTTCGAGTAATCGAGGATTTCATTGATAATGGTCAAGAGGCGATCTGCTGAGGACTGGACGGTGAGCAGAAACTCGCGCTGCTCGTCAGTCAAAGTTGTGCCGAGGGCAAGCTCCGTCATGCCGAGAATGCCATTCATCGGCGTCCGTATTTCATGGCTCATGTTGGCCAGGAATTGGCTCTTGGCGCGGCTCGCCTGCTCGGCCGCAATCATTGCCTTAGTCAGCTCCTCTTGTGATCTGGCATATCTCACTTGTAATACTGCTGCTCGTACGCCATAGATCGCGACCGCCGCCGAAATGCAAACAAATCCCAACCATGGATGCTCCGGTGCAATCTCAACTCCCATGAGTGTGATAGCCAGCGTGAATAGAACCGGGCTGAGGTTATCAATGAGCAGTCCAACGGTGCGCTGGCCGCTGCTTCGTTCGCTCTGGTCCATAGAGGTCTTGCGTCGTAAGGCCATAGAGGCCATGAGAGCGAGGTAAGGCATTCCCCACCCGGCGTCTTGCACTCCGTTACGCCAGCCGTGCTTCAGCCCGACGTCGCTTACCATAAGAGCTACTAACCCATTGACCCACAGATAGGAGGAAAGGGTCTGGTAAAAGCGTCTTCTTGCCGGGCTGGGGTTGGAAAAGAAGCGCAAGGTCACAGCTCCGACCAGAATCAAATTCTCCGTATCGTTCAGATACGTGAGATTCGTCGAGGAGATCCCCTTGGGATGGGCATGCGACGGCAGTACCGAGAACAGCTGCAAATATGCGAGCATCGCGGCGATGATCGCTTGAGCCGCATCAAGCCATGCGAAGATGCTCAGGTCGGCATCCGTGGTCCTGGCGCAGATAGCCAGCATCACAGGAATTCCGTACGCAAAAAAGAAGAAGTCGGAGTTGAGGGCCTGGGTCTGAGTGTGTACGTGCGTCCCGAAGTCGGAGTAGGTCAGACCAAGCTCACCAACCGCTGCGGTCAGCAAACCGCACCCGAATAAGAGCCACAATGGCCTGGCCTCCGCAGATTCGCTGTAAGCGCCAAGCAGGCACGCCGTAACGCCCAAAAGGGGATAAATAAGAAGGAGCAGGTTAGACAGCAGCAATGCATGCGGAGCAAAGATGAGGAGAGACTCGTGACAGGCCACCAGGATCGTACCCGCCACGAAGAGACTGCGCGCCGCACCCGGGCCTGCCCTCATCACTGCATACCCCGCAAAAATTCCGCCATCAAGAGCCGTCGGCCACGTTTGCACGGCGGAGAGTTGTTGCAAAACGATACATTTGGGGAAACCGCTTGGGTAAAGCAGAGGCCCGGCACGGAGTTGGGTCCTTCCGATCGCACGGAAGCCAACCGCGCGGGCGTTTGGCCGCCTGCCGCGAGAGTGGACACCCCGAGACTGTCACCCAGGACCGAAACGGCACGGACGATTGCGGCTTGCACTATAGGCATGCCGTTTCGCGCTTTCTGGTGGTCATGGATGTACTCGGGCCAGAGACGTCTGTGACCTTATGTAGGCCTTATCGGCACATCCGGTGGCGCACGCCAGTCATTCGTCGGCTGGCGGGAAAGAAAACTTATTCTGGAGGAATGAATTCCCCCCATATCAAGCCGGCCCCATTCCTACATCTTTTGTGTGAGAGGGGCAGCTCCCACGATCGGGTTCAAAGAATGCAGAGAGGGCCCGCCCATGAGGAAGCCGATCGGTGCTTATCTGCTCGCCGCCATTTGGACCGTCGCTGCGCTGGGGAACGCCTGCGCCCAATCCCTGGAAGCCACGCAGTTGATGCAAGCGACCAACCAGGACCGTGCTCAACACGGCCTCCGCCCGCTCCAGTGGGACCCAGCCTTGGCGCGGGCCGCACAAAGGCACGCTGAGCTGATGGTGGGGCAGCGCGCGCTGTCTCACCAGTACGCAGGAGAAGCTGAACTGGAGACGCGTGTGGCGCAGCAGGGTGCACACTTTCACGTCGTCGCCGAAAATCTGGCCGCTGCACCAACGCCCGCTTCCCTGGAGGCGGAGTGGATGCAGTCGCCGGGCCACCGCGCAAACATTCTCGATCCGCGGCTGGATGAGATTGGTATCGGACTCGTTCGTGAGGGAGGGTATCTGTGGGCGGTGGAGGACTTCTCCGCCAGTGTCGCCGTGCTGGGTTCCTCGCAGATTGAGGGCGCCATCAGCCAGTTGCTCAGCCAGCGGGGCATCGAACCGACACCCGGCGTTGCCGCGGCCCGGGAGACCTGTGCCATGGACCACGGCGCAGCAGGAGGACTGCGGCCGAAATTTATTATGCGCTGGGAAGCCTCCGATTTAAACCGGCTGCCCGACGTGCTGGAGCAGAAGATCAGTACCGGGCGCTACCGCACCGCCGACGTCGGCTCATGCGCTGGTGGTAACGAGGGGTTGGGATTTACCACCTACCACCTTGCTGTCTTGCTTTTCTAGGTATTTCCCGGAAAGCGTGAGCCCTTAGGGATGGTCCGTCGGGCCGGCGACCACGGCGCCAGTGTTCTCGGGAGCGGCGGTATCGATGGCAAAATCATAGACCGCCATACCGAACGTGTTCTGCCCATTTGGCAGCAACATCCACCCATACTCTCCTGGAGGGAGCGGCTCTTTCGGCCTTATCTTGTACCAATCCCCACCGGGGATTGGCTCAGCGACTGTATCTACGACGGACTCGGATCGGGATGCATGGCCTGTCACTTGCGTGAACGCCAGCGTAGCGGCAACTCGCCGATCCGATTTCACCTCAAGCCGCATAAGGGAAAAAGAACCCGGGCCGGACGCAGTGGATCCGTCCTCTGATTCCTCACTTGCCCAGGAATTATGGCGAACAAAGAAGACCGGGGAAGCCTCGTGCAACCTGACCTCTGCGGATGCGCCCTTGATCTCCACCGTCTTCTTCGGCTTATAAATAAAAGGTGCGGCCTGAGTCTTCAACAGGTTCGATCCGGAGTGGTTGTTTAACTCGACCGTCCTGTACTTCAAATGAACCAGCTCGGCCTTCCCCCCAAAGTTGTCAAGCGCATAAAGCCGCCCCGTGGATGGCAAGGAAAGTCCCGGAGCCACCAGCGGACCTGGGGAGCTGTGTTCCGCCGGAGCGACGGAGCCCGTATCGTTGGGTAGGCCGTATTCACTCACCGGCCCCGTCTGGTGCCCAAGGTGTGGCCGGTCATCTGGAACCGTGGCAGTTTGTGCCATCAGAGAACCGCCTGCCAGCGAAACCCAAAGGCAGCAGGCTGGGAAGCACAGTTGGGAAAGCTATCGATCAGTCGCCGTGCCATGCCTGGCGATTTTCTCGTGCAGGGGGCTACGATGGCAACCACTATAACGTTGTATTTGAGAGCAAACGCGGGCGGGCAGTGCCCACTCTTTTCTCAGCGTCATTGACGGCTGCGGAGCAAGGGCATTTTCGTGTACTGCGTTGCTACCGTTTCAATGGGATCCGCCAGCTGAACACTAGCTTGTCGCCGGCCCACCAGTCGAACGTAGCCCAGGTATTTGCCTTGATCAGCCTCAAGCGCCTTGATTTCAGATTGGTTGTCGGGAGCTATCACCTTGTGCCATTCCAGCCAAAGCTGCCAACCGTCGGGCATAGTGTCGCTTACCTCAACCTCCATGATGCCTGTACGATCCCAGTGCCGACGCCACCAATTCGCTGAGTGCAGGCACCAGAGGTCCTGTGTCCACCACTTGCGAAGATGCTCGGGAGGGGATGCCTCGACTTCTTGCATCAGCCCAGCGCCTGCGATTCCCACCCGGCCGCCCGTCTTCACAAACCGCGCG
The DNA here is from genome assembly GCA_963844785.1 of uncultured Acidobacteriaceae bacterium. Classification (GTDB taxonomy): domain Bacteria; phylum Acidobacteriota; class Terriglobia; order Terriglobales; family Acidobacteriaceae; genus PALSA-350. The sequence continues at coordinate 311,192 of CAWJPV010000021.1, forward strand.
AGATAGTTCAGGTAGAGATCATCAGTCCCGAAGTAAGAGAAGGCATCGATGCACACGATGGCATCGAAGAACTCCGCTGCGAACGGCATCGAACGGGCATCCGCATGGATCGGGAACACGCCGTCTCCGACGCCTGCATCACGGATGCGCTGCAGGTTCTCCGAAGCACTGAACCAGAGGTCCGTTGCCCAAACTTGCACGCCGAATTCCCGCCGCAGGAAGATCGAGGACACAGCCCGTCCGCAGCCTAGGTCCAGAACACGCATTCCAGGCTGCAAATCCATCGCCGTGGCGAGCCACTCGCTCAGCCACAGCGGATTAGCGGCGCTGCTGACACTGGCAAGAACCCAGTCGGGATTGTACTTCGCAGCACGCGGAAATCGTTCGGAGATCGGTGGCATACCTGGAAGCATGCGAATTATCCTATTCCGGCTCGTGTACCGGCGGAAATAAATTCTTTCCAGGTCAGGCTGTTTTTGGGCCGAGAAAATTTCTCCGCAGACCCAGCGAAGCGGACCGGTGGAGCGGCTGCCCCATCGGCGGTATGGGGAGCACAGTCAGTGACACCGGAAGTGCTGCAGGCTTAATAAGATTGAGGCTAACCTTCTCCTGGTTGCGAAGCATCAGGACAACTCCGGAAGTTGTCCATTGCTTAACGATGTGGGTCTTCGAGCACTCCCCACAAAGCCAAAAATATCTGCTGCGCAGAGGCTTCATCGCGAATGAGCCATCATCCTGCCTGGACTCATCGTCAGAATCCGATTCCAATGGGAGTAGTTGGAGGGATCCCTCGCGCAGATAAAGCAACTCTTTAGAGCATTTTGGATTTGCGCACTGCATGGCCGAGTTGTGCTTGCCCTCTTCCCTGCTGAGCCGGTCGGACGGAGGATTGCGGAAGTCAAATTCCGTTTGGAAACTCATAGATGCCACATATAGTGCGTTTGCGTACCAGAACCGCTCCCCGGCTAGAGCATCGCTAAGGTTGGAGGCAAGGATGGATCCTTTGCCACTTCCTAAAGTCTACGCGCTTTTGGATTGGTACTTTTGCACACTTTCCTGCCGTCAGCAATTCCTGAGTGCGGGCCGGTGAAAAGATCGGAACCGGCTGAAAAGCATTCAGAGATGGCTGGACGACACCACGCTATACTGGCTGACGAACAGCGCTACCTCGTCAGCGCGGGTGTTCCCAGCCGCTCGTAAACCTGTTTCAGAGGCGCAACCGGCAGCAGACGCCTCTATCCGCAAAAATATCGAACCTCACCTTAAGGCTCAAGTGATTCTTTTGCTTGATGCTCGCACGCAACAAGTTGGTTTTCGATTTAAGTGAACGCATAGGAGGAACATGGAAAATCTGAAGGATGAAGCCCGCGGCAACCGTGCGGCTAGCGACCCGGGCGCTGCGAAAGCCGACATGAAACTTGAGGCGGTCGTCATCCCCGTCTCGGATGTCGACCGCGCCAAGCAGTTCTACGCCAGCCTTGGGTGGAGGCTCGACGCCGACTTCCCTTTCGATAACGGCTTCCGGGTGGTGCAGTTCACGCCGCCCGGCTCGGGATGCTCGGTCCAATTCGGTACCAGGATCACCCCGGCTGCGCCCGGCTCCGCCCACGGCCTCTACCTGATCGTCTCCGGCATCGAGGCTGCACGCGGCGAACTCGTCGCCCGCGGAGTCAAGGTCAGCGAGGTGTTCCACGCCGCGACGCCGGGCGCTCAATTCGAGCCCGATGGCGCCAGTGGTCGCGTTGCCGGGCAAACGCCCGATCACGGCAGCTATCGCTCCTTCGCCACCTTCAGCGACCCGGACGGCAACGGGTGGTTGTTACAGGAAGTCACAACCCGGTTGCCGGGGCGCATCGACCCCGCCGAGACGGCATTCGCGTCCGCGAACGACTTGGCCAACGCACTTCGGCGTGCGGAGACCGCCCACGGCCAGCACGAGAAGCGCATCGGGCAACCCGACGCGAACTGGCCCGACTGGTACGCCGCGTACATGGTGGCTGAGCAGGCCGGCGACGTGCTTCCACAATGAACCACGTGCATCTTATCTCTTGAGAGGTGATGTGCATCACCTGAAGGAGCTTGATGGCAAGTAGAACAGCTTTAGTGGTCGGGGCAACGGGCATTGTGGGTCTCAACCTGGCACAGCACCTTGCTGATCAACCGGACTGGCAGGTGTACGGGCTTGCCCGTAATCCGTCCGCGGGTGGAGGAGTTGAGGCGGTTGCAGCGGACCTGCTCAGGCCTGACACACTTACGAGTGCCTTGGAAGGAATTGAGCCGACGCATGTCTTCCTCACAACCTGGCTTCGGCAACCGACAGAAGCTGAAAACATCGCGATCAACGCCGCGATGGTGCGCAATTTGCTGCAAGCCCTTTCCAGAACTGGTTCGGTCCAGCATGTTGCCCTGGTCACAGGTCTGAAGCATTACCTCGGGCCCTTCGAGAATTACGGCAAGGGCAAGCTGCCCGCCACCCCGTTTCGCGAAGAGCAGGCGAGGCTCGACGTCGATAATTTCTACTACGCGCAGGAGGATGAGCTTTTCGCTGCGTCGGAGCGAGACGGCTTCACCTGGAGTGTGCACCGTCCGCACACTATTATCGGCTACGCGGTAGGCAACGCCATGAACATGGGCGTAACCCTCGCCACGTATGCAACTATCTGCCGTGAAACTGGCCGGCCCTTCCTCTTTCCCGGTTCCTCAGTTCAGTGGAATAGCCTTACCGACATGACCGATGCGCGTTTGCTGGCGCATCATCTGCAATGGGCATCGACTACACTCGCAGCCCGAAACGAGGCATTCAACGTGGTCAATGGTGATGTCTTTCGCTGGAGCTGGATGTGGGAGAGGATTGCACGATGGTTTGACCTGGCGCCTGCTGAGTTCCCGGGCCAAGGCATACCGCTCGAATTGCAACTTGCCGGCGCCGAACCAATCTGGGTAGATATTGCGCGCAAATACAAACTCGTACAGAGCGATCTGAAGGTGCTTGCATCCGCATGGCACACCGACGCCGACCTCGGCCGGCCGATCGAAGTGTTGACCGATATGAGCAGGAGCCGCAAGCTGGGTTTCCTCGAATACCAGCCAACGGATGACAGCTTCTTCGACCTCTTCTCCAGGCTGCGCAAAGAACGCCTCATCCCCTGACGTGCTTGTAGCAAGATCTCCAACGGAAGACCGACTGATGTTCCATCGGGGCTATCAGTCGCAGTCCGATATTTTGGTCGAAAAAGGGTGCGGCCTTCAGTGTTTGGGTGAGAACCTCAGGTTCGAAATCGACTCTAGGCGGAGTCTTTGCCCTCACAGGACCCAATAGGAACTGGACGGGTTCTGTTAGGAGATTGAAGCCTGCCGGGCCGAGTTCTCACGAAGACACTAAAGCCCGCACGTAAATTCTTTGCAATGAATTTGAAACATCACTCAGGGTCTATTGACACACATACCCATATAGGAATATATAGACTGAATGGCGAGAACGCCGAACATGACTGGTATCAACGCAATCGCCGCCGTCCCTCAACGGGCGCCCTCGCGCACAGGTTCTGCAGCAACAAACAGAAATCAGCAAGCATCACAACCACGAACAACCAGGAGAGAGCAATGGCCACAAACAAGAACACCCAAAGCAACATGAGCACGCCATCGATTGTGTCGTCGCAGGAGTGGGAAGATGCGCGCCTGCAACTGCTCGTCAAGGAAAAGGAATTAACCCGCGCCCGGGACGCGCTCGCCGCCCAGCGTCGGCGCATGCCATGGATGGCTGTCGAGAAGCAGTATGCGTTCGACGGGCCCAAGGGCAAAGCGAGCCTGCTTGACTTATTCGACGGGCGCCGTCAGCTCATTCTCTACCGCGCGTTCTTCGAGCCCGGCGTCTTCGGTTGGCCCGATCATGCCTGCCGCGGCTGCTCCCTGGGGGCCGACCAGATCGCCCACCTCTCCCATCTGAACGCCCGCGACACCACGCTCGCGTTCGCCTCGCGCGCGCCGCAGACCGACATCGAGCGGCTGAAGGCGCGGATGGACTGGAAGATGCCGTGGTACACCATCACCGACAGCTTCGACACCGACTTCGGCGTGAACGAGTGGCATGGCCACAACATATTCTTCCGCGACGGCGACAGCATCTTTCGCACTTACTTCATCAACAACCGCGGCGACGAAGCGATGGGGAGCACCTGGAGCTACCTCGACCTTACTCCGCTCGGTCGTCAGGAGGAGTGGGAGGACTCGCCACAGGGCTACCCCCAGACCCCTCCCTACAAATGGTGGAACTGGCACGACCAATACGCCGCCGCAGCGGCGCCCGACCCGAGGTGGGTTAAGGTGATTGAGAACGCACAGGCGATCTGATCAATTGCTTTGCAGGCGCGCGGTGGGTTCAACTCACTTCGCGCCTTGAGCGTGATACCCCTGCCACAAGTACTCGAGCGCTTCCGGCAGCGTCTGCATCCTCGTTGCGCGATCTACGTGTCCTGCATTTTCTGCAAACACAAACTGGTAGTGATACCGCTTCGCTGCCAGCACCTTCGCCATGCGCTCGTTGGCCTCGACCCAGTCGTGCATGTTGTCACGCATCAAGTTGGGGTTGTAGAGATCTTTATCGCCAACCTCCATCCAGATACGGATCGGCTTCCGCGGGCTCTCTGGAATCAAGTGGTCGTGGAACCCCCAGGCTCCCTGCGGAGTCTTAGGGTCGTACGGCCACTGCTGGTTTATGTACGTCCCCGAATAGGTCAACACGCGATGATAGAGTTCCGGATGAAACCACGCCATAATCAACGCACACGACCCTCCCGAACTGCCGCCCATGGTGGCCCGCCCATCGGCATTGTGGGTCAACTTTACCTGTGCCTTCTCCTCCACCAGCGGTAGCACCTCGTGTTCGACAAATTCCGCATAGCGGCCCGACATGGTGTCGTACTCAAGTCCGCGCTCGCTCCCCTGCGCATCGCCGCTGCCGTTCCCAATAGAGATGCCAATCATGACTGGCAGCTTGTGTTCGGAAATCAGCCCGTCCAGCGCAGTGAACAGCATTCGATCCGGCCCGTCCGCGCCCACAATGAACGGGGCCACGCTCCCGGGCACATAATCCTTCGGCACATACACCGCAACCTTGCGCGTATACGGAGTGGGATGACTTGTGGTTACCACCAGCTTCGCCGGGTTGTCCGGGGCAGGCGTACCGAATGTACCCTTGTCGCGCGCTATCCCCGGGTAGTACTTGCTATCGGCCGAACTCATAGTGAATTCAACCACGCTGCCATGCGTCAACTCCTGGGCTGTCATCTCCGGCGCCGGAGGATGCGTCGGCCCGATGATGAAGTTTCCATCCTGATCCGGCGGCGGCACGGTTCCGTCGGGCAACTCCTTGGCCTGCACATACCCCGGGGAATGCGGATCACGCGTTGGCGGCGTAGGCCGAGCCGTCTGCTGGGCTTGCGGCACGGCTGGCGTCTGTCCAGCCCAAGCCAGTGCAATCGATCCGGTCAGAATCCCCAATCCTAGAAATCGCATTTTCCAAATCATCTGGTCCTCGAACCTCCGGTTCATCCGGCTTCGCTACGCCATGGCACGGCATGATCGTCGAGATCACGCAAGGGTTACAGAAATTAAAAACATTTGCCAAAGGAATAGTACATCGACGTTTCTCACTGCAGATACTTTGACCCCTGAGGGCCGCAGCCGTGTCTGGCTTAGCCCACTAAGAAAAATCACGAATATCTGACAAAACCAGAATGTCCAAATCGCCCTTTCAAGGTAATCTGTACTCGCCAATTCAAAAGAAGAAAGAGGATAGAACCTTGGTCCGCGCACATTCACGGCGTTCGTTTCTTGCGTCAGGAGGGGCCTGCGTTGGAGCGGCATTGCTCGGCTGCCGCAGCAAAGCTCCCGTGCCATCGACGGAGAATCCCACGCCGTCCAATGCGACCCCGTTGCGGGCGGCGATGCGAACGCTCGAAGTCAACGGCAAGACGGCAACCCTGATGGGACTGGAACAGGCGAACGGGAAACAAGGATTGAGCTTCGTAGTCAACCAGCCCTTTGACGTTCTCCTGGAAAACAAGCTCCCGGTGCCGACCGCCATTCACTGGCACGGCTTGCATCCGCCCAACAATGAGGATGGCGTACCGGGCCTGACGCAGCCGGTCATCGCGCCGAATACCAGCGCCTTGTATAACTTTCCCGTCCAACCGGCCGGTACTCATTGGATGCACTCCCACCAGGGTCTGCAGGAAGCATTCCTGCTCTCCGCGCCGCTCATCGTGCACGATCCATCCGACAAAGCGGACGAGCAGGAGATCATCCTTTTTCTGGGGGACTTCAGCTTTACTTCGCCGTCTGCGATCTACGCTAAACTGCGCCAACCCGCGGCCAAAGCAATGGCTATGGGCGGAAGCATGGCTGGCGGGAAAACAGCCATGGCGATGAATAAGCCTGACGCCAACGACGTGGACTACGACGCCTATCTTATCAACGACCGTACGCTGCTCGATCCTGAGGTGGTTCAGGTGGAGAAGAACGGGCGGGTTCGTCTGCGCATCATCAATGGAAGTTCGGGTACAAATTTCTTCGTCAACCTGGGAAATTTGCAAGGGCAACTGATCGCCACTGACGGCATGCCGGTCGTACCGGTGAGGGGTTCCCGCTTTCCCCTGGCCATCGCACAGCGCATCGACGTGAGAGTGCAGCTTCCGGCTGAGGGCGCGTTTCCCATCCTCGCATATCGAGAGGGCGCGACGGAGCAGGCCGGGCTCATCCTGGCGACGCGGGGTGCGCCCATCAAGAAGCTGCCACTTAAGAATGCGTCCCCCGCTGGGCTGTTGACTCTGGGCCTGGAGAGCCAGTTGGTCGCCGCGTCTCCGCTCGCTCCTAAGCCGATTGATCAAAGTTTCGATCTGCGCCTGCAAGGCGACATGGCCCGCTACGCGTGGCCCATCAACGATATCGTCTTTGACACCGCAAATCCCGGCAGCCAGAAAGCCCAGGTGCGGGTCAAACCCGGTCAGCGGGTCGCTCTCAAGTTCATCAATGAGACCGGCATGTCTCACCCCATGCACTTGCACGGGCACTCGTTTCAAGTGATCGAGATCAACGGCAAAGCACTGCAGGGGGCCGTCCGCGACACCGTCCTTGTGCCACCCAGGACGAGCGTCACCGTTGCATTTGACGCCAACAATCCTGGCACCTGGTACGTTCATTGCCACATCCTTTGGCATTTGGCGGCTGGCATGGCAACGTTAGTGCAATACGAGGCGTGACCACGCCGCTCTCACCGCATGAGGAACGAGTTGTGGCCCGCAATCTGAATATGCTGCGATGCGCAATCACCGCTGTCCCGTGGATTGTCTCTTGCCTGTTGACTGTTTCCTATGTCGCTCACGCGCAACAGACCCCCACGGCGAACCCGGTTGCGACCCAGCCTAAGTTCAACTGCAGGCATCCTGCCAATCCTCACCGGCGGCAGCGCGAGTGCAATGACCAGGCGTTTGGCCTGGATGAGACGCTGGCGGGAGGGTGGAACGAAATACGGCGGGAAGCGCAGCGCATCGGCATCACGCCCACGGGATCGTACGTGGGGGCGCTGCAGACAAACGTGACCGGAGGCCGCGACCAGGTATGGTCCTACGCAGGCCAGTTGTCGATCGCGGTCAACGTGGATTTTAGCGAGCTCATCAAGGCCCCGGGACTGTCTGCCTATGTAGGGATATCGTGGGGAACAGGCAGCAATCTTGCCGGCTCTCTGGATAGCCCGATACTTACGTCAGGCCTCTACGCACCCACTTTCTACCTGGGAGAGATGTATCTGCAGCAGAGGCTCCTCAAGAAGAAGCTAACCATACTTGCCGGGCGGCTCGCGGCCGCAAATTCATTTGCCGCGCTTCCCGTTTTCGGAAACTACGTGAATTATGGAATCAATCCCAATCCATTTTCACTGGGAGAGAATGACTTAACCTTCTTCGGTCCGCCGACGGGAACGGAATGGGGTGCTCAAGCCACGTATATGATTACGCCCTCGATCCAAATTGCAGGCGGCGGCTTCAACACCAATGTGAACTCGGCAAACGGAAACAATCACGGTACGGATTTCGCGCTTCAGGAGGGAAATAAAGGCGTCCTTGCCACTGGGGAGATCGATTATCTCCGCAACCAGAGCGCCAATTCCACGGGTAAGCCGGGGCAGATAACGGCGGGCTTTCTCCACAGCAACAATTCCTTTCCCTCCCTCACCAGCCCTACGGAGAATAGCAACGGTTATAGCGGCGCATACCTCATGGGCCAACAGATGGTGTTTCGCCCGGATGGTCCCGGCACCTCCCGGGGCGCTACGGTTTGGGCAGCTTGGGCGCAGAATTCCAAGCCGGTGATCAGCCCTGTTCCCGTGTTTTGGGGGGCGGGCCTGAGTTATGAGGGTCTCGTCCCAGCTCGTAAGAACGATGTGCTTTCCCTAGGCCTCATCCGTGCTAAGGCGAGTAAGTATGCTCCTCCAACCTATACCGAGGACGTACTGGAGTTGAATTATCAGTGGATCCATTCTCGCTATTTGACCATCATTCCGCATGGCCAATACCTGTGGAATCGAGAGAGCCATGATAGTCGACGCGCAACCGTGCTCGGAATACAGCTCGCCCTTACGCTTTAAGATTTTGGGTTGTCTTACTATCGATGGCCTTTATTTACGATCACGCCAGATCGGATTGGTGAACGCGCCGTCTCCTGCCACGTCCCACACCGCAAACCGCGCCCAAGTCCACCCTGGCGTGTCGGCCAGCCAAGTGTACTCATGATCGTCAAATGCCGGCGTCGATTGCAGGTCAATCACTTGGTGGTGAGTGTTCACGCCGTCGCCCCACACCACTTCCGCCATTCTCAGCGGAAATGTGGAAGATATTCTTGCTTTCACGCGGATGCCCCGATCACCCTCGGCGGACATCGAGGTAGACGGGAGAAGGATCTCGCCCGTGGTTATAAAACCGTCCCCCTTCTCGATCGAGTTCAGGATGCGGTCATAGTGATCGAACAAAGGCAGTTCAGGCAATCGAAGATAGTTGATGTTCATATGCCCGTAGAGTTCATCCGCCGAACTGATCTGAAATACATCCACTTCTCCAATCATGTGCTTGTGCAGACCCAGGTTGTTCAAGTCATCGAGCGTCTTGAAGGCTCTCTCCCCCAACCTTGGCGAAGACAGATCCGACGGCATTGCCTTCCAACCCGTGCCCAGGTAACTGCTGTCTCGAAAGTAAGCAGTGTTCAAAATTTTATCGGGGTAGCCCGTCGATCCCTTGGTGCGCGGATGAGTCTGATAAGCCAACCCACCTTCCGCCTTGATCATCTTCCACATGTCTTCGGCATCATGTATGCGATAGATCTTGCCGTATTTGTCATCTGCAGTTTCAAAGCTCTGACCAGGCTTGCGATCCTGCTGCCAATACACCGGGTGAGGAAATACCAGCCCCCAGTGGCCACCCAGATAGATATCCGCTTCTTCCGAAGGGATCAGCAGGAAGTCCCGGTCAGACTGCGCCCGGCAGGCCTTGTAGTACTCGTCCAGTTCGTGGAGCCTGAGGTCCGTCAAATCGGCGGGGTGCCCGTCACCGTGGAAATCCATGATCATGGCGGAGTCAATCCCCATGGCCTTCATGACCGGCTTGAAAGGAGGCTCCCAGTCGAGTCCCTTTTCCATGGCCTGCACCGTGTAGGCAAGGTGCCAATGCGGTGCAAAGGTTACAAAGCCATCCAAATGCACAAAGTGATCGTTGTGCGTGTAAGCCAGAACGTCCTTGAGCGCGACGCTCGAGTCCTTCGCGCTGGGCAGCAGAAACAAGCCCATTTCCTGAACGGAATCCGGCGGCGCGTTCATCCATGGATCGATGGTCGTATCGTCGTCGGGGTACTGCTGCACTCCCAGTCCAACCCTGCCCCGCCAGGAGCTGTACCAGAGGTATCCCTGATTGGTGGTGTAGTCGCGCGCAGAAAAATAGCGATGCGGAGGTGGAAAGACGGCAATGCTCCCCGCGCCCATCTTCGCTGCCACCGTGCGATAGTGCGCTGTGAGCGGGTGACGATCGGAACCGTAAGGGGGCGTAATCTCCTGCAGCTTTCCCCCAATATCGTAGTAGGAGATGTGTGACTCCATATTGCCACCCACGCTTCGATCCTGCTCCGCTGTCATTTCCAATCCAGCGTCATAGTAGAAGGCGGTGTCCGGTTCGTGAGTGCTGACTAGCGCGGCCTGCTGAATGAGCGGAGTGCCGGGGTAGAACGTATAGCGGAGTGAACCGGTGAAGATTCCGAGCCTCACCCCATCAAAGGTTACTTCCACTCGATTCCCCACCGTCTGGGCAGTTACAGTGGTCGGGTGAAACTCGAGCAGGAATTGCCGGGTTCCCTGCGGATCAGCCGGAGGAAAGTCGAAGAAGGCGTCCCATCCACCACGGCGCTTTCCGGTGGAGCATCGATAGTAGGGTTTCGCCAGCTCGACGATATTGCGCCCATCCACGGAGATCGCCGTGATCAAAGGTGTTGTCGAGTCAAGGGAGAAGATGGTTTGCCAGTGTTGATTTGCGCTGTCATCCCAGGTGATTTTGAGCGACTGAGCCGATGACACCACCGAGATGGGCCCCTGCTTGACCGCGGACACGTTAGAGGTGATCGGTGTACCGTGGGCAAGGGCCGACGCGCAGCCAAGCAGGAATAAAGTGGCGAGCCGTTTCATGTGAACCTTATACCGCTTTTGGCTCACTTTGTTTTTTGGCCCCTTACCGGGAACCCCAGGTCTGATATCGAAACCTGGGGCCTCCGGATTTGAGGTACTCCATCCGCAACTGGCTAGTCCCCGCTCTAGGTGCCCTTTCCCCCGCGGGAAGCAGCTACCGATTGTGCAGCGCCGGTTGTGGTGGTCACGAAAATCTGCGACAACTGACTTCCGTTGGGCGAGCCAAGGCCGGTGCAGGCGTCCCAGCCCGGTCCCGCCGAATAGGCGCCGTTGCTGCCCTCGGTGATATCGTGGAAGCCGTTCTCGGCGTTCTGGTAGAGCGCGAGATTGGCGAAGCCGATATTGCTGCCGCGCTGCTGGTTGAGCAGGGCGATCAGCGCGGCCCACAGCGGGGCGACTGCGCTGGTCCCGCCGACAACCCCAGACTGCCCATCATAGAGAACGTTGTAACCCGTCTCGGGTGAGGCATCGCCGGCCACGTCGGGTACGCCACGTCCGCCCGCGCTGGTTGGCGGCTTGGGGACGTTGGACTTCATCTGCCAGGGTGGAATGGGGAAGAAGCTGCTCACGCCGCCGCCGCTCGCTCCGCCCTGCGGCTGATCGTTCCAGACCACTTCCTTCTGGATTACGCCGTTGGCCGCGATCAACTCGGTACCGCCGCAACCCAGCACATGCGGGCTGGAGGCGGGGAAATCGACATTGTTGCCGCTGCCGCCGTCACTGGAGCCGTTGTCTCCAGAGGCAACAGTGATGGTGATGCCCAGCGCGACCGCCGACTGGCAGGCGTCATCGAAGCTGGTCATGGTTTGCGGCGTCCAGTTCGATTCGGCGCTACCCCAGCTGATGGAGATGACCGACGGCGGACCGTTGGTGGTGTCGTGAATAGCTGTGGTCAGCGCATCGACGAAACCCTGCGAGGTATTGGTGGTGAAGTAAACGACTATATTCGCTCCGGGGGCGATGGAGCCGCAGACTTCGATGTCCAGTCCAACCTCACCGTCGGCGTTCGGGTCGGTGGGGCTGCCGGGCTGGTTGGGCGAGTTGGTGGCGCCATCGACTGAGACCGCAGTGACTTGCGGCTCGGTGATGCCGAGTCCGCCGAAGTAGCTGGACAAATCGCTGGCGTTGTAGCCGCCGCCGAGTTCGAGAATGCCGATCGTCTGCCCGCACCATGATCGTCTGACCCGCGCCATTGACTCCGGCCGGGAAGTTATAGAGTTGGGCGACCTGGGGCGGGTTGAAGGACTCCGTCTGGGCCGGATGCTGCTTCGCCTTTCCTTTTTTTGTTTGTCTCGCAGCCGGAAGTGCGGCATGGCAATGGGATGGTTATCAAGGCCGAGCACCGCCTCAACGGGTTCGGCATACTCCTGGAGCATGGAGATGGTCCCGGTGTAGCTATGGAATTTCTTTCCTTCTTTTTCGAAGTCGTTGAGGGTGACGCCAAAGGCGGACTCCATCTTACTGGCTGGGCCGCGCAGCACCATGGTGCGCCGCGCCAGGCTGGATGCGCCTTCGTCCACGGTGAGGCCGTGCTTGTGGGCGAACTCGCGGAGGTGGTTAAAATTACCTGGATCGGCCGCGTACTTCTCCGAAAATTCCTCCTGGCTGATGTGCTGGCCAATCATTTTTTCCAGGTCCAGAGGGTTCTTGCGTTTCACTATCACCGAAACGCTGATGATTCGTTGAGCGTCGGTCCTGCCTGCGACCGTTGCGCCCGGATGTGTTTTGCGTTCGCTCTTGGGAAAGGAAACCCGGGATAGGATGTTCTGCGGATTCTGCTTTGACATAGACACCTCGAACTGCTTTGGGGGTTTGGTGGTTGTACCATCATTGACCGGATAGTGAGTCAGGCGGTCACGGCGTTTCATTAAGCACGGAATTCATGTTTCAATTCCGGCTTCCGCAAAGTTCCTGGCGAAAAGTGCAGAAGTTATAGAGCACTCAGCCTCTTGTGCAAAGAGGAAAATTTTCATGTTGCGTGGGCGAATTTTTATGCCGAGTACGATCCGCGGCAATCATTCGCCGACGTGTATCCCTAGGTTGAATCACTGCATCGACATAGCCGAGCTCGGCGGCAACATAGGGGTTGGCGAACTGTTCCTGTGGCATTTGGCGGGACAGGAGGTTGGCCCTAAAGCAGATCCTCGCATCTGAGAGGGCCTGATTGCCCTGCTGGGGAAAAGGAAATCATGTCGACGCATTTCCCGCCCTATGCATGACAGCTCTTTCCCCGATTGTCGTCGACTGCTCTGTGGAAAAGAAAGTCCGGAAGAGATACTGCGTTACGGCGGTTTCAATTCAGCCATGTCAACAAGATACGGGGGCGTTTTAGGCGCCCTCGCGTAAACTTGTGTGCAAGACGGAAGTTCACCGACAGGTTAGATAATGGCGACACCAGGGACATCACCCGCATCCGGGAAGTTATCGCTGCTGCTCATCGATGACGACGCAGAGTTATGCAGCATGATGCAGGAGTTCTTCGCGGAGAATGGCCACCAGGTGACCGCCGTTCACAACGGCCGTGACGGCCTTGCCCGCGCTCTGGAGGGCCAATACGATTTGGTGATCCTTGATGTCATGTTGCCTCAAATCAATGGTTTCACCCTCTTGCACCAGATCCGTCGTCAAAGTGCTGTGCCGGTCATCATGTTGACCGCCCGGACCCATCGCAGCGATCGAATCGAAGGTTTAGACAAAGGTGCGGATGACTATCTGGTCAAGCCTTTCGATCCCGATGAGCTCCTCTCGCGCATCCGTGCGGTCCTGCGGCGAATCGCCGGCTCCCATCGTCTGAACCATGCAGCCACCACGTTTGGAAAGATCCGTATCGATGTGAACAGGCGCGAGGTGTGGAAGGGCAAGCGCCTGGTAGATTTGACCGCAATGGAGTTCGACATCTTCGATTTGCTGGCTCGCTCGGCCGGCCGGATCGTATCTCGCGACGAGATCACCGAGGCTTTGTTCGAACGCCAGGCAACTCCCTCGGACCGATCACTCGACGTACACATCAGCCGCTTGCGCAAGAAGCTTGAATCCGGTCATACCTTGATTCGTACCATTCGCGGCGTCGGTTATGTCTTTACCAGCACGGAACATTAAGGTGATTGAGCAGCACAGCCATAGATCATGCGCAAAATAACCAGAGAATCACCGGACAAAGGGACTCTATGAGATCTCTCTACGTGGGAATCCTGCTCGCGATGGCAGGAACGTTGTCATTGTCTCTGGTGGTCTTTCTTGCCATTTCGAGGCAGATTGAGCGCACCACCTTCTACCAGACTTTCGAACGAACCGACGAACTACAGTTGGAAGAGGCCCGGAAGGCATTGGGTCGTGGCGGCCCAGCCGCTGTCTCGGCCTTTATGCAGCTTGCGGACCGGGTCTTTGGTGGCTCGCACTATCTCCTCAATTCCGCGGGTGTCGATATCGTTTCCGGCCAGGATCTATCGAACTTGGTCCCCGGGGCTGGAGCGACGGAAGGGCGCCAACTCCGCGCCGGCAAGCTGGTCATTAGCCGCAGAGCGGCGGATGGCGCGTATTGGTTTATCGCCCTCCCGCCCGATCGGCCTCATCCCTGGGTATACTTTCCCTACTACCTGCTGGTCATAGGAGCTACAGGAATTCTCTGCTGGGCTGCGGCGGTCTGGGTGGTATCGCCGATCCGCAATCTAACGGCAACGGTAGAGCGATTTGGCCGCGGCGACCTCTCTGCCCGCTGGCACACCAGCCGCCGCGATGAGATTGGTTACCTGGCTAAGGCCTTCAACGAAACAGCGGAACGTTTGCAGCGATTGCTCACCAGCGAGCGCCAGCTGCTGGCGGACATCTCGCATGAGCTTCGATCGCCGCTCGCCCGGCTCAAGTTTGCCGTGAGGCTGGCAAGGAGCTCTCCCGATCAGGGCCACGCCCTGGATCGTATTGAGCGGGACGTTGACCGAATTACGTCCATGGTCTCTGAGCTGGTGGAAATCACGCGCGCCGAGGGCGATCCGGAAGCCAGAAAATTTGAAATCGTAGATCTCGAGCAAGTGGTAAACGACATCGTCAGCGAAGAACGGCCAGACGCCGAGTTGCGGGAATGCAGGCTTGAGGTGAGCGGCCAGTTGGAGCGGCCGCTTTGGGGAGACTCGGAGCTCCTGCGCCGCGCTATCGCCAATGTGCTGCAAAACGCGATTCGCTATTCACCCTCTCACGCAGCGATCGAAGTGACGTTAGTGGAAACTGCCGATACTTCGAGGGTCGAGATTCGCGATCATGGGCCCGGCGTTTCTGAAGAACTGCTCTCTCAGATATTCAAGCCGTTCTTCCGCGTAGAAGAAGCGCGAGACACCAGCAGCGGTGGCATTGGGCTTGGACTGTCGATTGCGATGCGGGCGGTTCAGGTACATCAAGGCGCGATCACAGCCGAAAACGCAAAGCCGGGACTCAAGGTACAGCTCGTCCTGCCGCGTCTACACGCCGCAGCGCAATTCGATGGATCAGGGAGAGTATCGCGAGCTTAACAATTATTAAGATTCGGTACGCGGCAGTGCGTTTCCAATGTACATAATGCTTCTCAACACTGTCAAAGAGCGGAAGCAGATACAGGAGATATCATGACGAAACGAGCCTTGGCTTTTACCTTCATCTTCGCCATTCTTCCATTCGCTGCGAACGCCGCCTCCAAAAACACTGCCAACATTGTTCTGGACAGCAATGTAACGGTAGGAACCACCGAACTGCCCAAGGGATCCTACAAGGTCGTATGGACTGGAACGGATCCAAATGTGCAGGTAACGTTCACTAACAACAAATTCAGCAAAACCGTTCCGGCACAAGTCGTCGAAGGACGAAACAACATGGAAGCTGAGTTGACCGACTCCAAAGACAACAAAACGTTCTTGACCGGAATCCAGCTCAAGGACGCCACGCTGAAATTCGGCGATGCGACTCACACCGGCTATTGAGGACCACACGGAAGCGCAGCACCAGCTGATAGTCCGTGGAGTACCAACTGATCGGGAAGGTTGAGAGCCCGCTCAACCTTCTCCGATTCCCGGCGTGCGTTGTTCCCTACCCTGTTGCACGCTCTAAGCCTCGGATATGCCGCTGAAGTAGAGCTACCGCCTTTGAAAACTCGCCCATTCTTAAAGCATCGACAATCTGACGGTGATCTTGACTTGACGTGGGTTTCCACCCCGCAGAGCGAGTTGTAGAAAATATGATTCGGGAATTGGCGAGTTGAAGCTCATCGAGCATCTCAAGCAATCTTGGCATTTTGCATGGCGCGATCAGCTCACTGTGAAATGTTCGGTTGGCCTGTTCCCATTCGATGATTGTGAGTGCGTTGTCTCCGGCCAGCATTGCGCTCTCGATCCTCTCGAAAGAGGCCGCATTCAACCTCGGGGCTGCATGAGACAGCGCCAAAGTCTCAAGGGAAGCGCGAATCTCGACGATTTCCAGCATAGAGAAGTGATTGAGCGGGGCCACCCGCATTCCACGCCGAGGTTCACTCACTACCAGCCGCCGCGCCCGTAAGAGCTGGAACGCTTCTCGCACCGGCACATGGCTCGATTCAAATTCTTCTGCGATACGATCCTGGCGAAGCGGAGCACCAGGAGAAAGTTCCCCAGCAACGATTCTCCCGGCAAGCGTGTGTGCAATTCGTTCTGCGGTCGTCTCAATCATAGATTATCTATCAAACTTGCTTCTCTAGGTTGCTATAGTCCCGAGAGGCATGGCTATCAACAATCTATTATCTATGATTTTACCCGCGAAGGAACTGTATGAACTTCCGTTCAATGATCTCCTTTTCCGGGCGCATTCCGTGCATCGGGAAAACTTCGACCCCAACCAGATACAGCTCAGCAAATTGCTCAGTATCAAGACCGGCGGGTGCCCCGAGGATTGCGGCTATTGCAGTCAGTCCGCGCGCTATGCGACTGGCCTGAACCCGTCCAAGCTCATGCAGGTCGAGCATGTCGTGGCTGAAGCACGCAAGGCGAAGGACGCACGAGCTACCCGCTATTGCATGGGGGCTGCCTGGCGCAGGCCGAAGCAGCAAGACCTGGACGCGGTGGTCGCAATGGTGCGCGGCGTGAAAGGGCTGGGTCTTGAAACGTGCGCGACCTTGGGGATGTTGTCCCGGCAGCAGGCTGAAACGCTAGCCGAAGCCGGACTTGATTACTACAACCACAACATCGACACCTCGGAACGGTTTTATGGGGAGATCATCACCACCAGGAGCTTTGGGGATCGTCTCGAAACGCTCGATCATGTTCGACAGGCAGGGATCAAGGTATGCGCCGGAGGCATTATTGGCATGGGCGAAACCGCTGAAGACCGCATCGACATGCTGGTAACGCTGGCCAATCTGCCGTCGCCACCGGAGAGCGTACCGATCAATATGCTCATTCCCATGCCGGGATCGAAGCTGGCCCATGCAGCGCCAGTCGATCCTATTGAATTTGTCCGGGTCATCGCGCTGGCTCGTATCCTCATGCCGAAATCTTATGTCCGCCTGTCAGCCGGGCGAAAAACCATGACGGACGAATTGCACGCTCTCTGTTTCTTTGCGGGAGCCAATTCGATTTTCGTCGGCGACACTCTTTTGACAGCTGCCAATGCAGGAGAAGACCGTGACAGCAGTCTCCTTCGTCGTCTCGGATTAACACCAGCCGCCCTGGACGCGGCCGAATGATAGCGAAACGGCTGGCCCGATACGACGCCACGCTGGGGCAGCTAGAACGGAAATGCCGCCGGCGTGCTCTCATCCAACCCAGCGGGATCGACTTCACGTCGAACGATTATCTTGGACTCGCCGGATCAGCTCGACTGCGTGCCAGTGTGATCTGCGCTCTCAAACGAGGCGTGCCCGTTGGCGCAGGCGGATCTCGGCTTCTTCGCGGCAACCATCCCGAACATGAGGCGTTGGAAGAAGAGGCAGCCGCGTTTTTCCGATCAGAGCGGATGCTGTATTTCGGGAGCGGTTATGCCGCGAATGTCGCAATCCTTGCGACGCTGCCTCAGCGCAACGATCTGGTTGTCTATGACGAGTTGATTCATGCCAGCGCACATGCGGGAATTGCTATGGGACGGGCCACTGCCGTCGCGGTCCCTCACAATAACCTCGAAGCCTTTGAAGATGTCATGCGCAAGTGGCGCCAGGTGGGCGGCAAGGGACATCCCTGGATTGTGGTCGAAAGTCTTTATTCGATGGATGGCGACCGGGCTCCCTTGGCCCAGCTTGCGGGTCTAGCCGATCAGTATGACGGGTTTCTTCTGATTGATGAGGCTCATGCAACGGGTGTTTACGGTGCAGACGGGCGTGGCTTTTCAACTGAGTTGGAAGGACGCGACCATGTCATCGTGCTCCATACCTGCGGCAAGGCACTGGGCGTGTCCGGAGCACTTGTCGGAGCCCCCCGTATCCTTTGCGACTATCTCATCAATCACGCGCGGCCCTTCATCTATGCAACCGCGCCCTCTCCGCTCGCAGCGGCCAGCGTTCGAGCGGCCCTGCACATTCTTTCCGATGAACCCGAACGACAACAGGAATTGCAAAAGATGATTCGTTACGCCAATGAACAGGCCTCCAGCCATCTCGGAATGGAAGGCAGCGGCTCCCAGATCATTCCGGTAATCATTGGCGACAGTGCCCGCACCGTCCGCATCACGCAACAGATGCAAGCCGACGGATTCGATATTCGGGCTATCCGGCCACCTACAGTCCCCGCGAACACAGCCCGCCTGCGCATCGCGATTACATTGAATGTCGATTTCCCAACCGTGTCCCGAATGTTCGAGCGGCTGGGACAGGTCATGAAGCAGGACCAGCCGTGAGTTTGAGACTGGTCATCACCGGCACGGATACAGGGATTGGCAAGACGGTATTTTCTGCCGCGCTGACCGATGCCCTCGGCGCCTGCTATTGGAAACCTATTCAATCCGGCCTTACCGAGGAGACCGATAGCGAGACAGTGCTCCGGCTAGGCCGGATACCGCCTCAGCGCATTCTTCCCGAAGCCTGGCGGCTCAAAACACCGGTTTCACCACACCGGTCAGCAGAAATCGACAGGGTGACGATCGATCCCTACGCGCTGGAGCCACCCCGCACAAATTCGTCCCTCATTATCGAAGGCGCCGGCGGATTGCTCGTTCCGCTGACCCGTCATGAAACGTTCGCCGATGTTTTTGCACGCTGGCAGATTCCGGTTGTCCTCTGCTCCCGAACCGGTCTCGGAACCATCAACCACACTCTCTTGTCGCTGGAAGCAATGCGGCAACGCCTCATCCCCGTCTTAGGTATTGCGTTCATCGGGGACGCTCAACCTGACACGCAACAAATTATCGCGGAAATGGGAAAAGTCCGCGTCCTCGGCAGGCTACCGCGTCTGGAACCGTTGGCCCCCGATTCCTTGCAACGGGAGTTCCGTAACTCTTTTGACGTTTCAGCATTCACGGAGGCGATTGTTTGATGCGTTCTCATCCGCCGTCACCGATTTGGCACCCGTTCACCCAACATGCTTTGGAGTCTGTAACCACCAGGATCATCAGGACAGAAGGTGCTTATCTCATCGATGAACATGGTCATTCGGTTCTCGATGCGATCTCCTCCTGGTGGGTGATCACGCATGGCCACCGGCATCCGACCATCATGGAGGCGATCCGTGCGGCAACCGAGACCTTCGACCAGATTATCTTCGCCGAATACACCCACGAGCCCGGGGAAGAACTTGCGCAGAGATTGATCCGGATCGCACCCCCCGGCCTGGAGCATGTTTTCTATTCCGACAGCGGCTCTACGTCAGTCGAAGTGGCGCTGAAGATGGCACTGGGCTTCTTTCACAATAGGGGTACGCGGCGGTCGCGCATAGTGGTGATGGAGCACGGCTATCACGGGGACACGATCGGCGCCATGTCCGCCGGCGAGCGCGGCGTCTTCAACGCCGCTTATAGGCCACTGCTCTTCGATGTGGACACCATTCCGTTTCCTGCGCCCGGCCATGAACAAGATACGCTCGATGCATTCGAGCATCTCTGCTGTGGCCAACAAGTGGCGGCGCTGCTGGTTGAGCCACTTATCCTCGGCGCCGGCGGCATGAAGATGTATCCTCCGCGCCTGCTGACTGAGTTGAAACGGATCGCCACCTGTTACGGAAGCCTATTGATTGCTGATGAAGTAATGACCGGCTGGGGAAGAACCGGCACTCTTTTCGCGTGCGAGCAGGCTGCCATCACGCCGGACATTCTATGCATCTCCAAGGGAATTACCGGCGGAGCGCTACCTCTTGCCGCGACGCTGTGCTCCCGCGAAATCTTCGACGCGCACCTATCATCCGACCGCAGCCGGACGTTTTTTCATTCCAGTTCCTACACGGCCAACCCGATAGCTTGCGCGGCAGCGCTCGCCAACCTCACGGTCTGGGAAAATGAATCAGTTCTAAGGCGCATCGAAATGCTGGAGCACATGCACCGCGAAAGACTAGCGCCATTCCGCTCTGATCCTCGCTTCATCAACGTCCGGCAGAGGGGCACAATCGCGGCCCTCGACCTCGATGTTTCGACATCAGGTTATCTCTCTCACGTCGGGCCCCAGCTCAGGGCTTTCTTTCGGGATAGAGATCTCCTCATCCGTCCGCTGGGCAACGTGATCTACCTGATGACACCTTATTGTGTGACGCCTGACGATCTCGACCGGGCCTATGCCGCCATGGATGAAGCCGCCGACGCAATCACTGGGACCAGAAAATGACCGGTGTGCAATCGAGCCGGATCGCCGGGTTCGGTCATTATGTCCCCGATAGAAGAGTGGAGAATGCTGAGATCGAGGCAAGGTTTGGCCTTGAATCCGGGTGGATCGAACGTCGAACCGGTATCCGTGCGCGGCGTTGGGCCGCTCCCGATGAAGCGCTGACTGATCTCGCCGTGAAAGCGGGAGAAATGGCCCTGAAGGAGGCAGGTATCGCGCGTGACGATGTGGCATTGACGCTGCTGGCGACGTCGACGCCTGATCACCTGTTGCCGCCATCCGCTTCGCTACTCGCCCACCAATTGAATCTCTCGAACTCAGGAGCCATCGATCTGGCTGGTGCTTGTTCAGGATTTCTTTACGCTTTGACCCTGGGCGATGGTTTTGTCAGGACGCAGGGAAAGACCGTCCTCATCGTGGCCGCCAATATCTTGAGCCGGCGTATCAATCCAGAGGAGCACGGCAGCGCAATTCTATTTGCCGACTCAGCCGGAGCGATTCTTCTTGCTCCTTCATCCTCGTCGAAGACCGGAATACTTGGCGTCGATTTGGCCTCTGACGGAAGCCACTATGGTCTGATATCGATTCCCGCCGGCGGAAGCAGGAAGCCCTTCACGGCTGGCATGGACCCCAAAGAGCTGCTGATGACTATGAGTAATGGCAAATCGGTATTCTCTCAGGCTGTGCGTATGATGACCCGATGCTCCATTCGCGCCGTGGAACAAGCTGGACTGACGCCGGCCAACATCGATCGCTTCGTACCCCACCAAGCCAACGTCCGCCTCATCGAGGCGGTCTGCAAAAACATTGGACTGCCAAGCAGCAAGACTGTTCGGACAATCGAGGAGTTCGGAAACTCCTCGGCAGCTACTATTCCGTTGTCTTTGTCGCTTGCCAACAAAGATCGCCCCTTCGTCTCAGGGGAACGATTGCTCCTGACTGCTGCGGGGGCCGGTCTGGCCGGGGGTAGCATTGTCTTAGGGATCTAGTGATTCACCCTTCGCCCGCTGCGCGAAGGATACGATGGCACGTCCCGGCCGGGATGGACAGGCAGTGGGCCTCCTAACAGAACCCATTAGGAACTGGACGGGTGCCCCAGGTTCGCCAAAGCGTACCTGGGCCGAATAAGACGGCGAAGCCCACGATCGCTTTAACTGTCCGTCAAGCTGAAAGCAATCGAAACATATCATTTTCGGCCCAGGTACGCTTTGGCGAACCTGGGGCACCCGTCCAGTTCCTAATGGGTTCTGTTACGAAACTGACTCCTTCCGGTTGAGTTCTCACACACCCTCTAATGCCCCTGAGGGAAAAGTGCAGTTTGGAGCTGGAAGAGTTTTCCGCAGCCCGTGAACCCCACCTCAGTCGAAGAAAGTACGATCCTCGTCCGACAGGTGCGCTTTGGCTGCCTTTACGTTAAAGGTGATGCCCAGACCCGGCTTGTCCCAAACGTCGATGAAGCCGTTTTTGACTACCGGATTCGGCAGGCCATCCACGATGTCGTACCACCATTCGGGGTCGCCCTTCGCATATTCGAAAGCGATGTAGTTCTGCGGCAGCACCGCGCCCATGTGCACCTGCGCAGCGACGCCGAATAATCCGTCGAAAATTCCGTGCGGAGCTACCAGGATGCCGTGGAGATCGGCATACTCGGCGATCCACTTCAATTCAGCCATTCCGCCCACATCTTCCGGGTCGGGCCCGAGCACGTTGACGGCTTGGGTCTCGATCAGCTCCATGCAGTTTTCCCGCAGATAAAGCTCCTCACCGGTATGAATCGGCGTGGACGTGCTGTCCGTCACTTGCTTGAAAACTTGCGCTTTTGGGTTAGGCTCGTAATCGCCGGTGATGATGTCTTCGAGCCAGGCCAGTTTCAGTGGTTCCACCGCGCGCGCAAAGCGGATCGCGTCCTTGACCACCCACCCTGGCCCGCAGTCGAAGGCCAGCCCGATGTCATCCCCGAGGGCCTTTCTCGCGGCTTCGGCGCAGGCGATGCAATTGTCGATGCCACGTTCCGTCATGAGCCCACGATCCATGTACGGCGCCGCCCGCGCATGCCATTGGGCACCGTACCAGGTGTTGGGGATGGCCGTCATCATGGCCGTATTGTGGAAGCCGATCGGCATCTTGACCAGGGTATAGCCCTCTTTGGCTTCCTTCATCTTGCTGGCAAACTCGGCGTAGTCCTGCGGCGTCTTGGGCATCGTCATCGTGGCGCCTATGTTGTTTTCGGAGTTTCCGTAGGGACGGACGCGGTCGCGGATTTTACCGCCAAGCAGCTTGTGGACGGGCAGTCCGGCGGCTTGGCCGGCGACATCCCAGAGCGCGATTTCGATGGCGCTGACCGCGGCTCCCCAGGGCTTGGAGGCGCCCAGGCGGCGAATCTTGAGCATGATCGCCGCCACGTTGGTCGGGTCCTCACCCACCAGATACTGTTTATAGAACAGCACCATCGGCTTAAGAAACGGCTTGGCAGACTCGGCCTCACCATATCCGGAAATGCCCTGATCGGTAACAATGCGCACCACTGGGTTGCGCCCGATGATGGCACACTTGAGGTCCGTGATTTTGATGGGTGCGTTG
This sequence comes from uncultured Acidobacteriaceae bacterium, assembly GCA_963844785.1. Lineage (GTDB taxonomy): Bacteria > Acidobacteriota > Terriglobia > Terriglobales > Acidobacteriaceae > PALSA-350. The sequence continues at coordinate 334,222 of CAWJPV010000021.1, forward strand.
CCCGGCCGCGTTTGAGCTCCCCCTGTGCCCTGCTGAGCGCCAAATGCCTTGGCGGCGGCAGCCCCCAAAATTGATCCGACAAATCCTCTTCGCGTGAATTGACTCATGAGTTCCTCCTGGAACTTCATTGAATGTACCTACGTTTGTGAACGACTTCCACTCCGTCCGAACCCATGCGGCGTGGCATAAATCCAAACGCAAGTGTCGTCTTTCGCCCTCAATTCTCGATTTCCCCTTTAAGAGGATTTCCAAATCTTCGATTTGTCTCGAGCTTGAGCCAGACGCGCCTATACTGTAGGCGCGCCCAAAGGCTCCTCGCTAGTGGAGGTGAATCTTGGCAGCAACCTATTCCCCGGCGACAGATCCCAAAAACGACGTGCTCTTCAGCACGTTGTATTCCGAACTGCACCGATTGGCGAGACGGCAATTAGCCGGCCAATTTATTCCCGCGCGCTTCGGTGCGACCACTCTACTCCACGAGGCCTACCTGAGCATGGCCAAGGGTGCCTCCTTTCCTGACCGCGCTCGCTTCATGGCCTATGCCTCACGTGTGATGAGAGGGCTCATCATCGATCACGCGCGTGCCCGCAAAAGCGCGAAAAAAGGTGGCCGCTATCACATCACCGCGGTCACCCTCGATAACCTGGCAAGTCCAATCGACGCCAGAGAGCTTGCCTTGATCAACGATGCACTGGAGGAACTGACCACGGTTGAGCCAGAGCTGGCCACACTCGTAGATCTAAAGTTCTTCTGCGGGTTCTCCTTCGCAGAGATCGGCGCGATGCAGATGATCTCAGAGCGAACAGTGCAGCGGAAATGGGAAAAAGCCCGCATCTATCTGCACCAAAGCATCCGCGGGAGAGGCGCGCCATGACGAAACCAACTTCTCCCCAGTGGACGGACGAATGGCGCCTGCTCAGTCCCCTGCTCGACCAGGCGCTTGCATTGGACGGAGAGGAGCGCCAGGCATGGATCAAGGCCCAGGAGCCCGAAATTGCCTACCGGCTGGAAATACTGCTTCTCGAACACAGTGTCCTCGCTTCTGATGGTTTCCTCGAGACAGGTGTCGTCGAATTACCATCGATGACCGCAACCCTGGCGGGGCAAACGATTGGAGCCTTCGAGGTCGTTTCACAGATTGGCCAGGGTGGCATGGGGAGCGTCTGGCTGGCTCGGCGCAACGATGGACGTTTCGAACGCCAGGTAGCCCTGAAGTTTCTCAACATCGCGCTCCTGGGAAAAGAGGGTGAAGACCGCTTCAAACGCGAAGGCAAGATACTCGCGCTGCTTGCCCACCCTCATATTGCCGAGTTGATCGACGCCGGCGTCACCACCACAGGGCAACCCTATCTTGTGCTCGAATATGTCGACGGTGACCAGATCGACCGCTACTGCGATCAGCGCCAGCTTGATCTTCAAGCGCGTATCCGCCTTTTTCTTCAGGTACTGGATGCGGTCGCAGCGGCCCACGCAAACCTGATTGTCCACCGCGACCTCAAACCATCGAACGTGCTGGTGCGGAAGGACGGCGACGTCAAGTTGCTGGACTTCGGAATAGCCAAGCTGATCGAGGCCGAGAACGACTCGGAACGGCAGACGGCCTTTACCATAGGCGGAACCGCGCTGACGCCCGAGTACGCTGCTCCCGAGCAACTGAAAGGCGAGGCCATCACCGTATCCACGGATGTTTATGCGCTGGGCGTGGTGCTCTACCTTTTGCTCACTGGGCGGCATCCTGCGGGTGATGGAGACAGATCGCCGGCGGAGCTGGTAAGAACGATTGTTGAGGTCGAGCCGTTGCGCCCCTCCGACGCCGTGGCAGTGGCGGTGACCGACTCTGGCGACGCTCCGGCTCGTGCCCTGCTGCGCGGCGCTTCGGTGGAAAAACTTCGCCGCGTCCTGCGTGGGGACCTGGACACCATCGTGGCCAAGGCACTCAAGAAAGATCCCCGCGAACGCTATGCATCCGTCGGCGCGTTTGCCGACGACCTACGCCGTTACCTGAAGTCGGAGCCGATCAAAGCACGCCCCGACACACTCATGTACCGCGCAGGAAAATTCGCTCGCCGGCACCGCATGGGCATATTCATTGCTCTGCTGGCGCTTGTAGGGGTGGCCGCCGGCATCACCGGAATGCTTCTACAAGCGCGAACAGCACGGATCCAGCGCGACCTGGCCCTGCGGCAACTGGCGCGGGCCGAGCGCATGACCGACCTCAATGAGCTTTTGCTCAGCAATTCCGCCCCCGTGGGCAAGCCGCTCGCTGTCGACCAGTTGCTGGAGCGGGAAGAGCGTGTGATTGAGCATGAACGCAACCCTGATACCGCCAATCACGTGGAGCTGCAGCTTTCGCTGGGCAACCAGTACTCAAGCGAAGACGAAAACGACAACGCATTGCGCGTGCTCAACGCAGCCTATCGCGTTTCCCGCGATTTGAAGGACCCCTCCATTCGTGCCAAGGCCTCCTGTGTTCTGGCCGGGGCCATGGTCCCCGTGGGCGATTTGTCGCGAGCGGAGGCGCTCTACCAGGAAGGCCTGCGCGAGTTGGGGAACGCGCCCCAATACGCCTCTGAGCGCGCCGCTTGCCTGCTCCATGGCAGTGAAGTCGCGTATCGCAATGGGAATTCGGATGAGGCTATCGCTCGCGCGCGCGCAGCAGAGCAGGCCATCCAGCAGTCGCCTGTGCAATGGAATCTCGAGGGACTTAATATCCTGGTCAATCTGGCCACGGTCCTGGGAGATGCCGGCAACTTTCGCGAGGCCGAAACCATCTTTCAACAAGCATCCGACCTGATGACCACTCTCGGATACGACGATTCCCAGAAGGCAGTGAAACTTTTCGACGACTGGGCGCTCACCCTGAGCTACGACGGACGCGAGCTCGATGCGCAACGAACCTATCGGCGCGCGCTCGATATCAGCCGCAATGACGAAACCAACACTGCCGTCGCTCCTGACCTTTTGCTCAACTACGCGAGCTTACTGCAGGGACTAGGACAAACAACCGAAGCAGCACGGTATTTTGCTCTCGCATCCAAAAAGGCCCATGAGTTGAATGACAACGTCCTTGTGGATGATACCGAGCTGTTGCAGGCCTGGATGTTTACCAACGCGCATGCGTACGCCCAGGCGACGCGGCTGGCGGATGAGTTGGAGCAGAGGCTGCGGAAACGATATGCACCAGAGCATTACGTCTTCGCGGAGCTGGCTTCGGCTAGAGCCCACATTGCGCTCGGGCGGGGCGATCTTCCATCCGCCGCCCACTTCGCGACGGAGGCTGTGGAGCTCGGTGAGGCCTCCATGCGAAGAATCGGGCAATGCGCGGCCTTGCTTACGACTCTTCTCGTGAGCAGGTCCGGCATCGACCTCAAGAGTGGACAGCGGGAACAGGCTGTATCCGATGCGAGGCGCGCGATCAAACGTCTTGAGGAAGCTGAGGATCCAAGCATTCTCTCCAGCAATGTTGGCCGCGCTTATCTGGCCCTGGCCCAGGCTCTCGAAGCCGAAGCTAAACCAGACGAAGCTCAGCTCGCAGCTCGCAAGGCCTATGCGAATCTGCAAACCACGCTGGGCTCTGATCAACCTGACACGCGGAGCGCGCGCCAACTGACAAACACTCGCTCCCCCAGCCACTGACCCCGGCCCTTTTTTCCCATTGACGTCTTTCACCGCTACTTTTCGTTTTCTCTAACAGTGGCCCTCTGAAGCCTGATCTCAGGTTTTCGCCGTGCCCAACATGAAAGGAACAACATCCATGCCGAAGTTTGTGATCGAGAGAGAGATTCCCGGAATAGGCAGCGCCACCCCGGAACAACTACGAGCAACCTCACAGACCTCCTGCAACGTGCTGCGGACCATCGGTCCCCAGGTTCAGTGGCTGCATAGCTATGTCACTGAAGATAAGATCTACTGTGTTTATCTGGCGCCCGACGAAGCAGCCATTCGAGAACACGCTCGTTTGGGAGGCTTTCCTGCCAACCGGATCTCGCGCGTTTCCGCGACCATTGATCCGACCACGGCTGAGTGAGCAAAGCAAAAGAATAAGTTCTGCTAACTGTCGTCTTTCCGGCTCGGATTGCGATTAATCAGATGGAGACCGGTCGCGGGCCGCCAATGTTGATAGCCGCGGCTCTCCAAATTGGGCGACAGGAGCAAAACGATGCAGGAAGAAAATGTAACGAGCAAACGAATCAGGGCTGCCGGTCATGCGGCAAGCCTTACGCTGCGCCTGGTGTTGCTGGGCAGCTTCGCCATGACCACACCTCTCTTCTCCCAGAGCGGCGCCTCCATGGATCACTCAGAGTCCACGCAGGCCCCGCCCGAGCTGGTCCAGGTTGTACGACAGGCCACGCAAAAGTACACCAATGTCAACTCCGCTACCAGTGCCGGGTATCAGCCCGTCCTTGGCTGTGTCTCGGGCTCCGATCATGGCGCCATGGGAGTGCACTACCTGAACCCAAGTCTATTGAACGGAGAGGTCGATGCCACGCAGCCCCAGGCCCTGATTTATGAGCCTCTGGGGGGAGGAAACATGCGCCTGGTTGGCGTCGAGTTCATTGTGGACGCAGCCACCTGGGCAAAGAAGAATGCGGCCCCGCCGCAGCTCTATCAACAGCTATTGCAGTTGATTCCCAGCCCAAACAGATACGGCCTTGACACCTTTTACGAACTGCACGTGTGGGCATGGCAGGACAATCCAAATGGCGCATTCGTTGACTGGAATAACAAGGTGAGCTGCAACCTTCAAGGCACTACCCTGTAGATCAACCGCGAGCGCAGGCAAGTTCAGGGGGCAGCAACGCTGTCCCCCTGCGGCTTCGTGCCGGCTAGCCTGAATTTCTCACCTGCTGGAACCGTCCTTCCTCCGCTAGAATCGGTGAGGTGCGCCAGGGACGTTCATCATGCGTTTGATGGGAAAACATGCAGTGGTAACGGGAGGTGGATCGGGCATCGGCGCGGCCACGGCCAGGTTGTTCGCCGCCGAAGGCGCCCACGCGGCGATTCTTGATCGCGATCTTCCAAGCGCTGAGCGAATCGCCGCCCAAATCTGTGAGTCGGGCGGAGACGCCGTCGCCTGGGCTTGTGACGTGGCAGAAGAGAATCAAGTTCGCGATAGTGTAGGACGTGCCGCGCAACACTTCGGCCCCATCGATATCCTCTTCAATAGCGCAGGCATCGCCATCCGGCGCGCTGTCTCTGACACGGAAACTGATGACTGGGACCGGATCATGGAGATCAATCTTCGCGGTTCGTTCCTCTGCTCAAAGTTCTGCCTCGAACACTTTCGCCAGGAAGGCGGAAGCATTATCCACGTCTCCTCGGTAACCGGGATCATGGGCGTGCGCAGCCGCGCAGCCTATAGCGCGTCCAAGGGCGCTCTGGTGGCACTCACGCGCAATATGGCCATTGATCTAGCCGGGCGCAATATTCGGGTCAACTGTGTCTGTCCGGGCTTCGTCCGCACCCCATTGGCTCAGCCGCTGCTGGATGACGTTGTCCGGCGCGACCGGTTGGTCAGCATGCACCCGCTAGGAAGGCTGGGTGAGCCCGAGGATATCGCCATGGCTGTTCTGTTCCTGGCATCCGATGAATCGCGATGGATCACCGGAATAAGCCTGGCGGTCGACGGCGGGTTCTCGGCCGGAAAATCAGAGGAAGTTTAACCGCCGCTCGAATCCAATGCAGCTCATCATCCAGGCTTCAAATCCCAGGTCCCGAACGATGCAAAATTTCACGGATTACCCGCTAATCAATTCAGTTCCGTCTCCCGGAATCACGTCCAGGAGGCTTATGAAATTGAGCGTATGCTTCCAATGAACAATTAGAAAAGCTGTAGCTTGGTCATTCAGGTACAAATCCTGGCGCACCAGGTACCACATGGCGAGAAGCTCGGCATTGCGTGTTGCTTGCTCCCTATCGTCCGCATCGTAGCCGAATGCTTGGATGTCGCTGACGACGGCTTGTTCAACAGCCAGCACTCTTTCAAACGGAGCGCGAGGGCTGATTCGGCTGTCATGATCGATGGTGAGCACGCGCTCCCGCAGATTGAGTGGTGGCCCGGAGTGAAGCCGAGAGTGAAAATCATAGTGAGCGATGGCCATGGAACCCACGAATCGCTCCAGACAACCATCATCTTGCACTCCGCTTGCAGAGAGGCAGAAGGTGCGATTCGTCCGATCATCCCGGAAACGCAATTTGTTGCTCGCCGAGCTTGCAAAATATTGGACACTCATGCGCACTTCACATATCGGGGTCAAAAACCGGTAAACCGGCTCTGATCGCCTAGCGGATTTCGAGGCTTTCGCGGTCAAGCCAAGACTCGCCAAAGACCATAGGAAGTCTCGTCTGTCTGCTTTTTGCAAGAGTGGAGCCCTCTTCAGAAGTCCCGCCATCAGTTCTCCTAAGCGCCATGTTGCATACATGCCGATGAGTGTCATTCGCCGCTAGTTGCAAGTGCCGCGGTTTTCTTAATCGCCTCGGAGCGCCTGCATGGGGTCTGTTTGAGAAGCCCGCCTGGCCGGCAGTGCCGAGGCTGCGAGAGCCAGCAACAGCATGGCCACAGCTGCAAGTGTAAGCACCACGGGATCGAATGGGCTGACCGCAAATAAGAAGGAACGCAGCAGGCGGGATACCGCTGCGGCGCCCAGCAACCCGAACACGCAACCGATCGCCGCCAGCTTTACTCCCGAAGCAAGGATGATCGCGAGCACACCAGAACGCTGGCAGCCCAGCGCCATACGGAGGGCCATCTCCTGTTCGCGCAGAGCGACGGAGAAGGCAATGATGCTGTAGATGCCGAGCACACTGAGCAACACCGCGACGAGGGCGAAGCACGAGATCAGGATGGTGTTGAAGCGGCGCGGAGCCTCGCTGCCGGCGATGGCATGTTCCATGGTTTGCATGTGCAAGAGCGGCACCTGCGCGTCGATCTGGTTCACGGTTGCGCGCAGCGCATTCTCCATCTGCTCGGGTTCCGCGTGGGTGCGAAGCAGGATGTAACCCCAGTTGGCGTTTACCTCTCCGGCGCTGGCGAAGTCTCCTTCGGAGATGGCAGTCTGGTCGACCGGCTGATAGAACTGGTCTGGTGTGCTTTCATCCGGAGATCCCATTTTCACGCTATCCACTACGCCGACCACCGTCATCCAGGGAGTCCTGGTCTCCTGCATACCGCGGCGAAGTCTTTTGCCGATGGGGTCCTGGCCGGGCCAGTAGCGCTGGGCCAGGCTGCTGTTCACCAGGGCTACTAATTGGGAGCCGGCGTTATCTGCCTCGGTGAAGGTTCGCCCGCGCAGCAGGCGGATGCCCAACGCCTGGAGGGGATCGCCGCGCAGCAGCGAAATCATGGCCATGTTCAACCCCGCTCCCTTGGGAGGAACGTAGCCTTCGATGGTGATCGCGGGACCATCCCAGTCGCCGGTGGAAGGGAGGACCGTGGTGATGCCAGCGGCTTCTACACCGGGCAACTGGCGGAGGTTGCGCAGCAGTTGCTCGTCGAACGTGTCGATGCTTGCCTGGGTTCGATATTGGTAGGCACGCAGACTGTAGAGCGCGGTGAGGGTGTGATCGGGGCGGAAACCTATGTCGACCGCGCGCATTTTTTCGAAGCTGCGCAGCAGCAAGCCTGAGGCGGTGAGCAGCACCAGAGCGATGGCGATCTCCGCGGCGACCAGTACGGAACGCAGCCGGGCATGGCCGCTGCCCGTGGTGCCGGTGCGCCCGCTTTCTTTCAGGGTGCCATTGACGCTGGTGTGGATGGCGGCAAAGGCAGGGGCTAATCCGCAGAGCAGACCGGTGAGCAACGCGAGCGCCAGGGCGAAGGCCATCACCGGCCAGTTGAGACCAATCTCACGAATGCGTGGGAGTGTTTCCGGCAACAGACTTATACCCAGACGCAGCGCGGCTGCCGCTAATCCTAACCCTACGAGACCGCCGGCGAGGGAGAGCACCATGCTTTCCACGATGGCCTGGCGGAGTAAGGTTGCGGCGCGTGCGCCGAGGGCAAGGCGGACAGCGATTTCCCTGCGCCTGCGGATGGAGCGCACCAGCAGCAGGCCCGCCAGGTTGGCGCAGGCGATGAGCTGGATGACGACCACGGCAAAGAATAAGGTGCGTACCATGGGGCGCGCTTCCTGGACCGTGTCCTCGTGGAGCGGTTTGACGGCTGCATGAGTGCGGAGGCTGCGCATGAAGGCTGGGTAGTCTCGCACGGTCGCTTGGGCTACCCGCTCGGCGTCGCTCTGCGCCTGCTCGGGCGTGATGCCGGGCTTCAAGCGGCCCACCATGCGAAAGTTCCACGAGGCGGCCTGTCCAGCGAGAAATTCCTCCGGTTGCAAGCGGAGGGGAACCCATAAGTCGCTGCGGTTTACGTGACCGGGCACGAGGGGGAATTCAAAGTTGCGCGGCATGACGCCGATGACGATGTAGGGTTTGCGATCAAGAAGGATGGTAGTTCCGAGAACGTTTGGACTGCCTTGGTAGTGGCTCTGCCACAAGCTGTAACTGAGCACGACGACCGCTTGCTGTTGCTCGTCTTCAGTTTGGGTAAAGGTGCGGCCGATAAGCGGCGCGACCTGGAGCGCGGGAAAAACGTCACCGCCCATCCGCACGGCGTGAACCACTTCGGGGACACCCGTGGTACCCAGGTCGTAGCTTGTTCCCTGGTAGCCGCCGAGGTGGGTAAAGCTGTGGGTGTCGCGCATGTAGTTGCGGATATCCGGAGCGCCGGCTCGAGGCTGGGCACTCATATCGTTGGAGCCCTCGAGGGTGTCTCCGAGGATGACCAGACGCTCTGGGTCGGGGAAAGGCAGCGGGCGGAGGAGAACGCCGGCGACGATGGAAAAGATGGCCGTGGTGGCTCCGATGCCCAGGGCCAGCATCAAGATGGCGGTGATGGTGAACCCTGGCGACTTGCGTAGTTGGCGGAAGGTGTAGCGCGTGTCTTGCAGGGTCTGCGCCAACCCTTGAAACGATCGCTCGTTGCGATGCATTTGCTTGGCCTGCTCGACGCCCCCGTAGGCGCGCCTGGCGGCCTGTCGCGCCTCCTCTGGAGCCATGCCGCGGCGGAGATAGTCATCCTCTAATAGCGCGAGATGCGCGTCAATTTCTCTGGCCAGTTCTGCTTCTTCCCGCGAATTGGTAAAGAGGCGGCCAAGCTTCAGGAAGAAACGTCTGAGTTGCTTCATGACTATGACTCCTCCAGCAACAGCCGCTCTACCAGGGCCGCCATGGTCCTCCACTTCTGTGTTTCGGCGCCCAGGGCCTTTTGTCCGGCTTTGGTGATTTCGTAGAATTTCGCTTCGCGATTGTTTTCCGTCTTGCCCCAGGTTCCCTTGATCCATCCATACTGTTCCAGCCTCACGAGTGCGGGGTACAGGGTCCCCTGATTGAGGTTGAGGAGGCGATCAGAGATTTGCTGGAGACGGGAGGCGATTTGGTAGGCGTGCTGCGAGCCCATGGTGGCCAGGGTTCGCAAGACGATGAGATCGAGCGTGCCCTGGAGCAGTTGGATCTGATCTTTACTTGGCATCCAAGTGATCTCCTCGCATTCAGGATTGCTCCAAATGTACTTGGATGTCAAGTGGAGAATCCGGCGCGTCCATTCCTCTGTAATATCTGTTAACAGGAATCAATTTTTGCCAACCGGCAGGAGAGAAAACCCGCTACACGATGACTGAAGACACTAAGAAGCAAGCTTACGATTCTTCCCTTGGCATGGATCGTGAGATATCTCGCCGCGATTTCATGAATTCCACCCTGCTCGCCTCGGGCGGCGCCTTGTTGAGCGGCCTGACGCCGCACCAGCTGCTAGCCCAACTGGGCAAAGAGGGCTGGACCGGTTACGGCGGCACCGGCGACTACGCCGAATCGAATGGAAACACGTTTGAAGTGATGGGGGCTGGCCACCAGATTCGTGACCACGTCTTCGCCAATCCTCCGGCGGCCGAGGATACGGGGGAGATTTTCGATGTTGTCATCGTCGGAGGCGGCCTGAGTGGCTTGGCCACCGCCTTGTACTTCCAGCAAAAAGCGCCAAAAGCAAAATCCCTGGTGCTCGAAAACCACCCTATTTTTGGAGGCGAAGCCAAGCGAAACGAATTCATCGTCGACGGTCATCGACTGATCGCTCCCCAGGGTTCTGACCATTTTGCTACCCCACATCCAGGTAGCAATATGGCCGATTTCTATGCCTCCGTCGGCGTGGACGCAAACCAGTTCGAATATCAAAAATGGCAAAGCTCCTCGCCGGAGATCCCGTTAGGCAGGAGCTTCGAACACATTCAGTCGCCTTATGGGCTCTATTTCGGCGCGGACCTTGGGCACCAGGGCGGCATGTGGGCCATCGATCCGTGGGGAAAAAAGCTGGAAGGGGCTCCGATACCGGCAAAGGGGCGGAGCGAGATCCTCAAATACCGTGAGTTAGGCCGTCTGGCCGGGGAGAATCCACGCTCACTCGATGCCATCACCATGGAAGAGTACATGATTCAGAAGTTTGGGCTGAGCCAGGAAACGATCCGGAAATTTCTTGTTCCCGGCCCCGGAGACGGTTTCGGAATTGGCCCCGACGTGCTCTCCGCCTACGCCTTCGGCTTCGGTGGGGACCCGATGAATTACGGTGAAGAAACAGCGCTGCAGTCGTTTCCCGGAGGCAATGCCGGTTTCGCGCGCCACATGGTGAAGACGCTGCTTCCAGCGGCAATACCTGGCCCACGTACGCTGGAGGCGGTCTGTCGCGGCCGCGTGAATTTCGACGCCCTCGACCAGCCCGGCAACGGTACACGCATCCGTCTTGGCTCGACTGTAGTGCGCGTGGAACATCAAGGTCCTGCCCAGCAAAGCGAATTCGTTCACATTACCTACACGCGCAAAGACAAAGTCTACCGGCTGAGGGCACGAGCGGTTGTCATGGCCGGCGGCAGTTGGACCACCAAGCACGTAGTTACGGACTTACCCGCTGAGCAACGTGCTGCTTATGCCCAGTTCTTCCGTTCCCCTTGCATGTTAGTCAACGTCGCTTTGCGCAACTGGCGCTTCCTATACAAGCTGGGCATCTCGGGAGCGTTCTGGTACGGCGGGTTGGGCATCTATGGATCGGTCCGCAAGTCTCCGACCTTCTCTACCGGAGACAAGGCCATCTCTCCGGACTCGCCCGTAGTGATGACCATCAAGGTCCTATTCTGCCGCCCGGGTCTGTCGATGGTGGAACAGCAGAATGCGGGACGCGCCGAACTGCTCTCCACTTCTTACCGGGACTACGAGCGGCGGGTGCGCGAGCAACTCACAGAGATGTTCGCCGCATCGGGCTTCGACGCCAAGCGGGACATTGCAGGCATCGTGCTGAATCGCTGGGGACACGCCTACTGCAGCCCGCAGCCGGGCTTCTTCTTCGGCCAGGATGGACAACCGGCAAAGCGCGACATCCTGCGCCGCGCCCCCTTTGGCCGGATTGCGTTCGCCAATACTGATCTATCTGGAGACCCAGGACATACGACGGCTATCGAGGAGGGACAACGTGCGGCCGCTCAGTTACTAGACCGCGTCGGTTAAAGTCCCGTGCCGCGTGAAGAAAAACTGGTGATCGTTCCAACACCCGGTCCCCCTCACCAAGGACGGGTGAGGGAACGAGGAACCTCTCCTTTTGGGTTCTGCTAGACATCTAGCCTGCCTCGCGGTTCCATGCGTCGGCGGCCACTGATTTATAACCCTGTACAATACCGGCTTCTGGCATACAAGAAATTCAAACCCGACGAACCGGAGGATAGGGCGATGCGCATCGCAAGCGTGGGTCATGCGGTCTTTGCGGCGACTATGATCGCTCTCGGAATCCTGGGCCTGATCAAAGGCGATTTCTCCCCGGTATGGGAGCCCGGTACCCAAGGGCGTGCCCGCACGCGAGGTGCTGGTCTATCTCTGCGCCTTCATCTCCCTGGCATCCGGCATAGGCCTGCTATGGCAGCGCACAGCCGCCCCTGCCGCCCGCGTGCTGCTGGCCTATCTCCTGTTTTGGTTGCTGCTGTTCAGAGTGCCCGTACATCTTCCGTGCGCCCACTGCGGAAGATTCCTGGTCGGGCTGGTGAGACCGCGGTGATGGTGGCGGCTGCCTGGGTACTGTATGCCTGGTTCGCCGCCGACTGGGACAAGCGGCGCCTCGGTTTCGCCACCGGCGATAAGGGTTGCGCATCGCGAGGGTGCTCTACGGCTTGGCCTTGATCCCCTTCGGCCTGGCCCATTTCCCTATCTCAAGAAGACCGCCGCGCTGGTGCCGGGCTGGCTGCCATGGCATGTGTTCTGGGCGTATTTCACCGGTGTCGCCTTCATCGCGGCGGGCGTGGCGGTGCTCATCGGGTCTATGCACGGCTGGCAGCCGCGCTCTCGGCGCTCGAGATCGGCATGTTCACGCTGCTGGTGTGGGTGCCCATCATGGCGGCGGGCTCCAAAGACGCCTACCAATGGAGCGAGACCATCGTCTCTGCGGCGCTGACGGCCGGCGCCTGGGTAGTGGCGGATTCCTACCGGCAATCCGGCTCCGTATCGCAATGGATAGGAAGTGGCCTTCCAACCCGGTCTGCCGTTGGGCCTGCTGGAAGCGACCACCTATGACAAGACGCCTAGTCCCGCCAAGCTGCTCCTGCCGTGACTGTTGCCAACCGAGATGCTGTTAGATCAGCGAATTCCCTGGCGGGATAAGTCCCGGAGAAAGCCAGGTTTTCGAGGGCGGAGATCAGGCACGGCGAATCATTCAGGCTCTCTGCACGGACAAGCTTCAATCCCAGCTCTCGTGCGGTCTTTTGAAATGCCACGTCGATGTCATAGAGAATTTCTACATGATCGCAGAGGAAACCCACCGGCTGTATGACCACAGCTTCATAGCCCTCATGCTTCAGCCTGGCAAGCGTCTCCTCCACAGTTGGACCAAGCCAGGGGCCCCCGCTCAGCCCCTGACTCTGAAAGCTGAAATAGCAATCCCGCGTATCGAGCAGGTCGCGCAACGCGGCGCCGACGAGCCTGGCCGTCTGCCTGCACTGTTTGTCATAGGGATCGGGCCCGTCTGCCAGTATCATGCCGTGGTATTCCATAGGAGTAGTCCAAGGCAGGACTGTACTGCTGGGCACCGAATGAGCCGTAAAGAGAGCCGCCACACGTCCGTTTACAGATGTGTGTGCAAACGCCAGAGCGGACCACATTCTCTCCGCAAACGCTCTTACCAGGAGCGGGTGCTCTGCCCAGGCGGCGAGAAACTCCACCTCCATTGCGTTACCGACCGCATCTTCGAGAGCGCGTCTGTAGAGGCCGATGCTCGTCCGTGAATTTTGCGGGGCAAGACAGATGGCTTTCACCCGCTTTATGCCGTCGGCCTTCATCTGGGCAACCACGTCGGGGATAAACGGCTTCCAGTTGCGCATGGCGACATAGACACGCCGGCGAAGCCGCTCCTGCAAGAGCGCTGCCTGGCGCATGGTCCAGCGAGTGAGGTGGGGGCCTTGAGCGCTGGGCTCATCGCCCAGGCCAATGGCGGCATACCGTTCCTGCAATTCCTTCACCACGTGCGCAGGCACGCCGCGGCCGCCGGTAACGAGTTTGAGGTAAGCCTCCATCTCGCCCAGCACATCGGGCGTTCCATGCGCCAGGAGGAGAACTGCTTCCCTATCTGCTGTTGTCATCTCGCCTTCTTTCGCCGCGCACCGCGATGGGTTACAAAGTGAAGAGACGCACCGGCACGGCATCCGCGATCAAAAGCAGCAGCTGTGTAACCGTGCCCTGAGAGGAGCGTTGCCTGCTCCCGAGTCCGGCCTCGGGAACAGGCATACGCTCAGTCACCCGCCACCGCCTGGAGGTCCCCGGTGACCGTGAGGGTGCTGAATGCTCCGGTGCCCTTGGCATGGACGACGCGCTCGGGAACGCGCTCGCGATTCTGGTGCGCCAGTTTTTCGATCAGCTGATAGTCCTGCAGCAGCGCCGGCCCGTGAGGACCGGCAGTCACGCTATTCTGGTTATCGGGGACCGGCACGCCGGCAGTCGTGGTCAGATGTTCACTCATATTCAGAATCCTCTTTGCCTTACAAGTCAAACTTTACCGGGGCAGCGATGATCGGTAAAATTGATTGTTATGAAGGTGACAATAGACCACGACTATTGTCAGGTGTCAGGCGATGAACCTACAGGAGTTTCGATATATCGCGGCAGTTTCCTCGTTGCGCCATTTTGGCCGTGCGGCCGAAGCCTGCCATGTCAGCCAGCCAACGCTGAGCTCTCAGATTCGTAAGCTGGAAGAGGAGCTCGGTGTCGCGCTGTTCGAACGCACCAACAAGCGGGTTGAGCTTACACCGGCCGGCGCGCGCATTCTGGAGCACGCCCGTCGCATTCTGGAAGAGGCAGGTCAGATCGAAGCGATTGCAAAGGCGGTGCGCGATCCCATGCGCGGTCCTCTGCGTCTGGGCGTGATCCCTACGCTAGCGCCCTACCTGATGCCTCTCATACTGCACTCTCTGCAAACGGAATATCCCGGGCTCACCATCGAACTGTGGGAGGATGGAACCCGCCGGCTGATCGAGATGGTGCGCAATCATCGCCTGGATGCCGCACTGTTGGCGACGGTGGTGGAAGAGCCTGAGTTGACCCAACTCTCGCTCTTCGATGAGCCGCTGATTGCAGCCTTGCCTCCCCATCATCCGCTGGCCGTACACAGGACGGTTGCGGAATCGGAGCTGGCCGGGGATTTGCTGGTACTGGCGGATGGGCACTGCCTCTCGAACCAGACCCTGGAGGCTTGCGGACGCAGCCAGCATGAACAGGGTAGCTTGCAGGCAGCGAGCCTGGAGACTCTGGTCAACCTGGTTGCCGCCGGATATGGAACGACTTTGATCCCCGCGCTGGCCGCCACTTCCCTGAGCATTCGTGACATTATATTGCGGCCTCTGCAAGGCAAGACGGTGCGCACGATTCGCCTCGCCAGCAGGCCGACCTTTCCCCGTCCGCAGGCCCTGCACGCACTGGAGAAGGTGATTCGCAAGGCCGTGAAACCACATCTCCGCGCAGGCCCGGGCACACCTCACTCGCAGCGAAATAGACCGAGTCGTGCGCTCGAAATTACTAACTGAGAGATCGAGCGCGATCGCACCATCGACGCTCAACGGAGGAATCACAATTGTCCGAACTACCCGCTGTACCGTTAACGCTTGAAGGTTCGTGTGTCCTGCACCAGATGTTTCACTTCGACTGGAACGCATGGAAGGACGTCAGTTCCGAGCAACGTCACCGCATCGAGACCGAGGCGGTCGAGCTCTTTAGCCGATGGGAGGAGGGCACAAAGCAGGAGCATCCGAATCAGTCCGCGGTCTTTTCCCTGCTGGGACACAAGGGCGATCTGATGCTGATTCATTTTCGCGATTCGTTTGCAGACCTCAATCGCGTCGAGTTGGAACTAACCCAGACCGGCTTGAACGCCTATCTGCGGCCGGCGCACTCCTACCTATCGATCGTTGAGCTTGGTCTGTATGAGTCCTCGGCCAAGACCTATAGCGCGCTTGCTGAAAGGGGACTGCAGATTGGTACGCCAGAGTGGAATGCGGGCATCCGGGAGGTCGTGGAGCGGCAGTCCAAGGCCATGACACAGCGGTTGTATCCTGCGATTCCACCTGCGCAGTATCTCGGTTTTTATCCTATGGATCGCAAGCGCGGAGAGAATGTGAACTGGTACACCGAGCCCATGGCCGATCGCCAGAGCATGATGCACGAACACGGGCTCATTGGCCGTCGCTACGCCGATTCGGTACGCCAGATCATAACCGGTTCCATTGGCTTCGACGATTGGGAATGGGGTGTCGATCTCTTTGCGCAAGATCCCCTGGTCTTCAAGAAGCTGATCTATGAGATGCGCTTTGACAAGGTCAGCGCAGTCTACGCTCAATTTGGGCAGTTCTTTGTTGGAGTGCGCGTGCCCGCGGCAAACCTGAAGGAATGGCTAGCGGGCCGGTTGAAGAGGCCCGCGCTGATCTCCGCGTTTTGAATATCACACCTTAGGCAATTGGCTGGTATCCCAGCCGCCGCCGAGTGCTTTGATCAGAAGGACATTTGCCTCAAGCCGCCGTCGCATAATGTCGATGTCATTGCGCTCGTTCGTGAGCGCGGTCGTTTGCCAGATAACTACCTGGAGATACGTATCGACACCGCCAGCGTAGCGGTTTTGGGAAAGTTGAAGCGATTCCTCAGCTGAAGCTGTGGCAGAGTGCTGCTGGGTTGACTCTGTGTTCAGGATATGAAGGGCGACAAGATTGTCTTCGACCTGCTGATAGGCATTCAGCACCGTCTGACGGTAATTGGCGACATTTCCGTCGTACCCTGCAAGAGCTGATTCCGTGGTAGCCCGGCGTCTGCCTGCATCAAAAAGTGCCTCGGACAAAGTTGGCCCAACCGCCCAAAAGCGGCTTGGCCACTGAAACCAGTTCAGCGCCGATGTTCCTTCCAGCCCGACGATAGCGGCAATGTTCAGCGTCGGATAGTATGCAGCCTTCGCTATGCCGATCTGTTCGTTAGCCGCAGCCATGCGGCGCTCCGCCTCAGCAATATCCGGACGGCGCTCAAGCAACTGCGCCGGTAGAGTCACAGGAATGTCCGGCAGCGCAGGAGCCTGAATGTTGATTGGGATCGGGGGAAGATGAAACTCCGCAGGCGGCTCGCCGATGAGAATTGCCAGCGCATGCTCATATTGCGCCCGTTGAACCATGATGTCTGAAGCTTGCACGCGTGTCTCGTCGAGCTGCGTCTGAGCCTGGGCTACGTCTGCCTTTGGGGCCGCCCCGCCTTCAAAGCGATATTTCGTAAGTTGGAGCGCATCGCTATATGCCTTGACTGTGTCGTCCAGTAACTGCTTTTGCGCATCAGCGTTGCGCACTTCAAAGTAATCGATGGCAACCTCGGCATGCAGACTTAACCGTACGGTGTCCAGGTCTGCAGCACTGGCCTGTGCCTGCTCCTTCGCGGCGGTTACGGTGCGGCGGATGCGTCCCCACAGATCTACCTCGTACGACAGGTCAACCGGAAGCGAGAAATCGCCTGAACCATTGTTAACCAGCGCGGGAACAAAATAAGGCTGGTTCGCCGAAGCGCGGACCGTTGAAATGCTCGGCGCGACACCGATCGTTGGCGCTTCTGCGGCACGGTTGAATCGGATCGCAGTGCGAGCCTGACGAAAATTTGCCTCTGCCTCCTTCAGCGTTTGATTGGAGGGATCAACCTGTTCCTCCAATGCGTTAAGCTTTGTATCCCCGTAGAGCTCCCACCACTTCCCACGCAGCGCGGTGTCGTTTGGTTGAGCGACCTTCCACCCGTCGCCTTCCTTCCACTCCGAGCTTTCCTTGAAGGCCGGGGCTATCGGAGCGGAAGGCCTGGTGTAGTTCGGGCCGACCATGCACCCGTTCGCCAGCAGGAGCAATCCCGCGGCTGAGATGAATCCCAAGCGTCTCATGGCTGTACCTTACCGGGTGACTTTGTGCGCAGACGAACCGCGGCTCCATTCGCTAGAGAATCGGACGGGTTCACGATCACGGCATCGTTGAGCTTTAGTCCAGAGAGTACTTCGACGGAGCTTCCGTAATCCTGACCGATGGTGATCGGCGCCAATGCGACTCGGCCGTTGCGGACCACGCCTGCACGCAATCCCTCAGCACGGAACAGCAAGGCATTGGAGGGGATCGTAACTGCGCCCCCACTTGCTGGAACCTTGAGATGAACGAAGGCGTAGGCACCCGGAAACAAGCGGCCGCTGGGGTTGTCCACGTCGACTTCAACGTTCAGGGTGCGCGAATTCAGGTCGATGGCATCCGAGTTGCGCACTACGGTCCCGGTGAACTGGTCATTGGGAAATGCATCGAAAGTCACTTTGACCGTCTCACCATTGTGGACGTAAGGGGCGTAAACCTCCGGCACGGGAGTGTAGACACGCAACTTCCGGATCAAGGCCAGGTGGAAAATCTCTTTCGGCGCCGAGTTGTCTCCGGCCTGGATCAGGGCTCCGATATCGGTGTTGCGCGCGGTGATGACTCCCTCGAACGGCGCGGTAATTCGTTCGAATATCTGCAGCTGCTCCAGTCGCTCGACATTCGCGTGGTTAGAGTCGACCAGCGCTCGTTTCGCATTCAGATCGCTTACTGCCTGGTCGGTCTCCTGCTGCGAAACAGAATTTGTTTTGAGCAGATTCTGCCAGCGTGTTGCTGTAATCTGGGCAATCTCAAGATTTGCCTGGGCAGTTTTCAGATCAGCTCGCGCCTGTTCCAATTGCTGGTCGAGTTCAGGCGTCTGAATCAGCGCCAGCAACTGTCCCTGTTTTACGTGCGCACCGATATCCACGTACCAGTGCTCCACGTAACCGCTGGTACGCGCATAGATTGGAGTGTCGTTGAAGGCTTGCGCATTTCCCGGTAACGCAACCTCCTGGCCGTCTGCTCCCGATTTCGGATGCACTATCTCTACCATCGGAATCGCGGATGCCACCGTGGTCGCATGCAGTTTCGCCGCCGCTTCTACCCGCGAACGGATCCCGCCAAAGATTCCCAACCCAATCACAAGCAGAAGAATCGCTGCCGCGATCAGAAGCCCGCGCCCCGCGACCGGTTCGTTTGCGTTAGAGAGGGCTGCATGACTGACGACTGAAGAACGCTCTGTTTGGTTCGTCATCTGTACCTCACGCCTGTGTCTTCCTGAAGATTTTCTGCGGGCTCCGATTTCCAGTGAAAGAGAGCAAAGACCGCCGGCACAAAAACCAGGGTCGCCATGGTTGCGCAGAGCAGACCTCCAATCACGGCACGTCCCAGCGGCGCATTCTGTTCTCCGCCGTCGCCCAGGCCGAGTGCCATCGGCACCATGCCAATGATCATGGCCAACGCTGTCATAATCACCGGACGCAAGCGCGTGTTCCCAGCCTCGATGGCGGCCTTTATCGCGTCCCCGTGTTCTGCCAATCTCTCCTTGGCAAACGAAACCACAAGAATGCTGTTCGCCGTGGCCACCCCTACGCACATCAGCGCCCCCATCAGTGCAGGCACACTCAACGTGGTGCCGGTGAAGAAGAGCATGAGCACGATGCCGGCCATGCCCGCGGGCAGCGCAGTGATGATGATGAAGGGGTCGAGCCAGGATTGAAAGTTCACCACGATCAGCAAGTAAACAAGAACGACGGCCGCGGCAAGCCCGGCGATGAGTCCCCGTATAGGATTTCTGCATGGTGTCCACCTGGCCACGTATGGTGATGAAGGTCCCGCGCGGAAGAGCCTTCCGATACCGGGCCACGATGCGCGCAATATCGCGGCTTGTGGCTCCAAGATCGCGGTCCTGGACAGCTCCATAGATATCGATCACACGGCGGATATTGTAGTGAGAGAGTATCGCCATCTCGTGAGAGCGCTTCATGGAAGCGACATCAGCGAGAATCTCCGGATTTCCCTGACGGCCACCGGCAATGGGAATATTTTGAATATCCGTTACCGACTGAATTCTGTACTGCGGGGTTTGGGCCACCAGGTTGTAGTTCACACCATTGTTCCAGTTAACCAGGAACATCGGCGTAACCTGAAAACTTCCGCTCAGTGTGTTCAGTGCGCTTTGCGCGACCTGCTGTTCGGTATAGCCGGCCTGGGATGCCTTGGTGCGGTCGACCGTGACCTCTAGCGTCGGATAGTCAAGTGGCTGTTGGATGTGCAGATCAGTCACACCGGCCACGCTGCGCATGTCGGCCATCATCTTCTCCGCTATCTGATGACTGAGCTGAACATTGTTGCCTTCGACCTGCACATCGATGGGTGAAGGAAGGCCAAAGTTTAGAATCTGCGTCACCATGTCGGCAGGCAAAAAGTAGAAGGTAACGCCGGGGAATTCATCCGGAAGCCGTTGCCGGAGAGTCCGCACGTAGTCTGCGGTCGCGTGGTGCTTTTCGCGCAAAGATACCAGGATGTCGACGTCATTGGCGCCAAGAACACCTGAAGTCGAGTGCATGGTATTCAAAGGGCTATACGGCAGGCCGATATTATCGAGGATGTTGTCCATCTCCGCCGGCGGTATCTGTTGGCGAATAGAGTCCTCAACCAGATCCGAGAGGCGGGCGGTCTCCTCAATGCGCATCCCGGTCTTGGAGCGCAGATGCAGAATGAACTGCCCGCTGTCTGACTGGGGGAAGAAATCCCGTCCCAACCAGGGAACAAGAAGAAACGTGGAGAGACACACTGCAAGAAATATCGGGAGGAAGCTTCGCCGATGAAGCACACACCGCGTTAAGAGATCGCGATAGAAGCCGCGCAGGCGCTCAAAGCGCCGCTCGAATGCCTTCTGAAAGCGCGAGAATACGTTGCGCGGATTTCCTTCATCTTCATGGATTCGGAGCATGTACAGCACCAAGGTCGGCACCAGCGTGCGGGAAAGAAGATAAGACGCGAGCATGGCAAAAACGACGGCCTCGGCCAGCGGAACAAACAGATAGCGCGCTACGCCGCCAAGTAGGAAGAGAGGCATGAATACGATGCAGATACAGAGAGTGGACACCAGGGCGGGAACGGCGATCTGCTGGGCTCCATCCAGAATGGCCTGCCTGATATCGGTTTCGTGTCCTTCTTCGAGGATGCGGTTTATGTTTTCGATTTCAACGGTTGCATCATCGACCAGGATGCCGACCGCTAGCGCCAGGCCACCCAACGTCATAATGTTGATTGTCTGGTGCAAAGCACTGAACACGATGATCGAGGTCAGGATGGAAAGGGGGATGGAGATGGCAATAATGACGGTGCTGCGCCAACTGCCGATGAACAGCAGAATCATGACCCCAGTCAAGCATCCGGCAATGAGAGCTTCACGAACGACTCCGTTGATCGCGCCCCGGACAAACACCGACTGATCTGCGATGGGCGTGATCTTCAACCCCGAGGGCAGAGTAGACGCAGCGCGCGGCAATAAGTTCCTGATGCCGGAAACGACGTCGAGCGTGGACGCGTTCCCGGCCTTGAGGATGCTCATCAGGACGCCTCGATTCCCGTCCTGACGCACCACGTTCGTCTGTACCGCAAAGCCGTCGCTCACGGTAGCCACCTCTCGCAAGTAGATGGTCGTATTACCTACCTGTTTGATTGGGATATCGTTTAGCTCCGCTGCCGTGCGCGGGTAAACATTCATGCGCACATCCAGTTCGCTTTCGGCTACTTTGGCTGTGCCCGATGGAAGGATTAGATTCTGGGCATTGACCGCATTCAGCACATCCGAGGGCGAGACGCCCTTTGCCTGCATCAGGTTCTGATTCATGTTGATCATGACCTGGCGCTGCTTTCCTCCATAGGGCAGAGGAATCACTGCGCCAGGAACCGTGATCAATTGCGTGCGTAGAAAATTCAGGGCGAGGTCGTTCAGCTGTTGCTCCGACATCCCCTCGCCGGAAAGGCCTAACTGCAGAATTGGCACGCTGGAGGCGCTGAAGTTAATGATCTCCGGAGGCTGAATGCCGGGCGGCAGAAAGCGCTGAACAAAACCACCCGCGGCCACGACCTGGGCGTTTGCGGTGTCCAGGCTGGCGCCGGGCTGCAGGAAAATTTTGACGATTGCCTCGCCGTTGTAGCTGGTTGACTCGATGTGCTGGATATTGTCAACCAGTGTGGTCAGCACCTTTTCGTAAGGAGTAGTCAACCGCGCCTCGACGTCTTCAGCGTTCAGTCCGGTGTACGTCCATGCGACTGCGACTACAGGAATATCGATGTTGGGAAAAATGTCGGTTGGCGTGCTGAAGATAACTACCGGACCCATGATCAGGATGAGCAGCGCCAGAACGATGAATGTATAGGGCCGGTTAAGGGCGAGGCGAACAATCCACATAAATCTGTCCCATCGAGGCTGTGCCGTGCGGGTGAACGGCAGTCAGCTATCGCATCTTTCCAAATCGGCGGTCATCCATTCATGCAGTGCTGGCATTTTGGATACTAGTTATGGATTCATCCCCGTGTTGTGCGACTCACGATTGTTGTGAATACTAAATATGCGTAGATAGCATATAATTTTGCTAGGACGTCACGCCGTTCAATCGTTGGAGAATCAAAAGATTGCGATCAATGCATACGGTCTAACATCGATATGACGGGAGAGAAAAAAGATAAATGAATTTCTACGATCTGGAAGCACTCGTCGGCGTTATCGATTACGGCTCTGTCGTAGGGGCTGCTGCCAGTCTGCACGTAACGCAATCGGCAATTACCAGGCGGCTGCGGAGCCTGGAGGATGCGCTGGGGGTTCCTCTTCTCGACCACAAGACGCGGCCTTTACAGCCGACGCGAGCTGGGCTTGAGACCTACACCTTTGCCAAGCAGGTCTTGAATTCGGTGAGCGACTTGAAGTCTGCTGTCGTCGATGATGGAGAACCTTCCGGTAGCTTCCGGATCGGAGTCGCCCGCGGCTTGGGCGGAACTGTACTCGCGGAATCGATCTGTTGCCTTCGCACAGAGTTTCCTAAATTGAGTATTCAGGCCTTTGCGAGATGGTCCAATCTGCTGATGGAGCAATTAATGAGCCGAACCCTCGACGTAGCAGCCGTGCTGCTTCCGCACGGCGAAACTCCGCCTCAGACGCTTCTCGGAGATTATCTTGGCTCAGAATCCTATTCTGTGGTGGCAGCCAAGACTACACCATTGCCGCCTAGTCCAAAGCTGCACGAGCTCTCATCGCATGGATGGATCCTGCATCCCTATGGGTGCGGAACTCGTCGATCGATAGAGTCTGCATTAGCAGCACACCGGCTTCCGTTCAACGTTGCGGTTGAGGTCGAAGGATATGAACTGCAACTATCGCTCGTGGCGCAGGGGGTTGGGTTGGCTCTGGTCATGCCCCAGGTCTTGCGTGCGTCGGAGTTCCGAAAAGATCTGAAACTGGTGAAGGTCACCGACTTCGTGTCCCAGCAAGGAGTCTGGATCGTACACCCCTCTCATATCGGACGCTTGGCTCCGGCTGTTCGAACCTTGCGTGGCGCGGTCAAACGGAGCCTCCATCTAAAGTCCGTTCAACCAGAGTAGCCCGGTTCTGTGGCCGACGATGCACGGGAGACGGATAGCCTACCTTTGCAGACTGCACGCCTCTCCACCGGCAACAAATGACGGGTGGAGAAAGAATGTCTGTGAGAAATTCAGGCTAGTCCGCTAGGCAATCTCTCATCCATTTCCCCCTTAAGCCGTGCTGCATGACCATTAAGTAGCGCTTGACTTTGGTCCCCCGGCAACGCACAATGTCTGACGTCTTGCTGACCACAAGAAATCTGCATCCGGAGCAGGCGGGATGCGGAATAACTCCCGATCGCGGTGCGAAAGATGCTATTGCGACGTTCACGGGCCGCGTCTCTCATCATCACTGTCGTTGGCGCCGCAACGCTGCTGGCCTTTGCACGGAGCGGCTCTTCGGCGGTCGAAGCGGATTCGGGTGCGAACCCTAACAGTGAGCCGTTTCCCATCACCGTCGAGGCGAAGCCATCTACGTCGCTCGTCGGCAGCGCGATCGAGCTCAGTGGCAGCACCCTCGCGCTTCTGAATAATGACGTGGTGGTCACCATCGCTGCCGCGAAGTCCACACCACCGCAGTCAACCAAGCTACCCGCCGCGCGAAGCGCCGACGGGAGTTTCAAGGTCAGCTACGTACCCAAAGTCGCGGGCGCTTACACCGTCGATGCTACGGCGCCGGATGGTAGAGGCCATGCCTCCGCGTCGTTCACGGTGGAGAATCCGCGTCAGATGAGCCCGGTGACAACCCAGGCGCTCGCCGATCTCGCGCAAGACGCCGACGAGATCGTCAGTACCTGCAGACAAAAACTCAACAATATTCCTCCCTCGCCCGCCCGGGACGAGGCCCAGCAGAAGCTCGATGCCGTGACTCAAAGCATGGGTGAATTCGTAGAGGTCAGTAAGCAGTTGTCCGCCAATCTCGGGGAAATGATCCGCGACACCGCCAATCTGCCTCCGAATTCGCAGCCCGCGGGCGACGCGGGTAATGCAACAGTGGCTGGAAACTACACGTTGGGCGGCGACGGAACGGTCGCAGGGAAGGCCTCCGTCGCTGGGAATGCCACTCTGGGCGGTGACGGGACCGTCGCAAGCAACATGCAAGTGACACTCTCCAAGGTCGCCGCCGACCGCCAGGCCCTGGTTGAGGTGCTTGGCCAAGCCAGCCAGGTTCACCAGCGCTCGCAGCAGGAGATTCAGAAACTGAAGATGGAGCAGCTCACCTGCGACAACCTTGAAGTGGTGGCCGAAGGCATCAAGTTTGTGGGCGTGATGTTCAATTTCATGACCAGCGTGGGTGGCATCGCAAAGAACTTCGTGCTGGATTTCGCGGGCGCGGCCCTGACTGATCAGGTCAAGAGCCGCAGTGGAAGCGCGTTCGGCGGCTTCCTTGCCGGAGAAGGCGTGAAGAACTACGACACGCTGGGGCGCGAAGGAGAGAAGAACGCAAAGAAGTGGCAAGTCGATGTCGGCAACGTGATCAGCTCGGTGAACGATGTCGCCGGTTTCGTGGTGGATCGCGTCATGGACCAGTACTGCGAGCAGTTCACCGGTCCCGTCACGGCGCACATGCATGCGATCTTCGCGGACCGAGGCCTCACGTGGTGGGAGTACAGTTTCGATGTGCGGGGTCAGCTCACTCTGCACTATCCGAAAGGTGCGAGCGGCGGCAGCGTTCCTCTCAAAGGCCGGATCGAGGGCTTCGCCACAAACTACAAGGTCCGGGAGAACGCGCTCACGGTAAAGTTCCCGGATTTGATGACCAGCACCGTGCAAAAGCGCTTCTACATTATGCCCATGTCGCCGACCGACACCCAGGCGGGCATGTTCAAGAAAATATCCAGCGTAGAGGGTTCAGTGTTCGGCAACCTCGTGACCCCGAGCAACTTCCTCTTCGAGGTTCATGGCACGGCCACCGCAGATCAGCTCAATATCGAGATTGGCCCCGCGAGTACCGATACCGACGCCAGGGCCCGCGTTGTCGTGCTGTATTTGCCGGTGCTGTCCCTGTCCCTGGGGTACACCATCTACTCGCTACCCTACAAGCCCGTCCATTTCGTTTTCGAGCGTACGGCCACGACTTATCCCATTTCCTTGACGACCCAGAACAAGGTGATCCGTGGCAAGCAGCACTTCGAGAACAAGAAAGGCAATTCCGACGCGATGGGCGAATACACCGTCGACATCGAGGCATGCAACCCGGATTGTTGAGAGGAAGACCGAATGCGCTTTTTTGTCCTTTCTGAACTGTTTGCTTCTGCTTGCGCTGCGGCCGCCCGCGCTGCGCGCCGAAGAAACACCTGCGGCCATCCTCGAGCACACGCGCTCGGTATACGCGGCGCTGACCAGTTACTCCGATACTGGCACCCTGCTCAATGAATACGGTCCGACCAGCCACGACGAGTATAGCTTTGCCACGTACTTCACCCGTGCACCGCGCCACTTCCTGTTCGACTACCGCAAGCCGAGCGACCGGATCGTCATCTGGGGCGATCCGGATGCCTTTCATGTCTGGTGGAAGGCCACCGGGCAAGTCAGCGAATACCCCAATCCCAAGAACACAGGCGCTATCACGCTCAACGAGTATCCGACCAGCGGGGCGATCACCAAAATCCCCCCCTGCTGTACTCCAAGGCGGGTCTGGCCGGCGCGATTCCGAACTTTGAGCCGGAACGCTTGGCAGGAATGGAGGATGTGGCGGGGAACAAATGCTGCCGGCTGGAGGGAACCACCAGCGACGCCTACGCCCAAACAGGGAAAAAGGTGGATACGCGCAATGTCACAGTGTGGATTGACTCCACAAGCTACCTGGTACGAAAGATTCTCGAGGATAGGCCCGCGGTGCCGGGCACGCTGAACCGAATCACCACGACCTTCCATCCCCAGGCGAATCCCAAGCTGAACGATGCTTCTTTCCAGTTCGCACCACCGAAGTGAGCTATCTATGAAGACACACAGGAGCGGAGCGGCAAGGGCTGCGTTGGGCATGACGGTGGTATGGGCGCTGGTGCACGTAACCGAAGCCAGGGCCGCTGACACGATTCCGCTTTGCACGGGACTGACAGTCGTGACGGCGGTCAGCCAGCCAGGGGGTGATTACGAATCGATCAAGACCATCGAGACAATTTCGGATACCGAGGTACGGCTCAAGTACTCCGCCGAGATGAGATACAAACGACATCTTCTCGTCGTCGGGACCGGAGCTCAAGACCGTGAATTTTGGCCGCACGATGCTGGTCAAGGATCTGCAATCGGCGACAGACTACCAGCAGGTGTACCTGGAGAAGTCGGTTGAAAAGATCCCCGGAACCACTGGCATAGGTACATCGACTGCCGTGTTGCAGAATCTCAAGTCCAAAGGCCAGAGCAAGTTTGGGTTCTCGGTCGCATACCCTGAGCTGGTCCTTACCACTGATCCGAGTAAAATCCCCAACTACTACAGCTATCTGCAACGTGGAGTGCTGCAGCGCGTCGCGGGACCTGCGACAGTCTCGGTCATCGTGAACGACGTGCCGACGGATCTACCCGTGGTGCGCGCTCAGGGAACACTGGTTGGCGACAAGGTTGATTTCCAGTTCCTGGACGACCCAGCCAATCCGCTTACGCTCGCGTTTGGCATCGGCGTCGGCGCCATCAAACCGCTCACCCCGGAGGAGATCCAGTTTTGTGCCAACACCAAAAAGCACGGCATTGAGCCGCCAGCCGCCCTGCATTGCGACAAGCCCAACGGCGGAGACCGCGACACATTACGCGTGGTCAAGATTGAATACCGCTGCCAGGCGCCATCCCCAGGTGGCGGAGGCGGCGGTGGCAAAGGCGCAGGGCAAGTGCCTGGCGGCCTCGGCGCGGGCAACGGCAGTTGTCTTGAGAGGGCGCTGGCAAACCGGCAGAAGGTAGATGTCTACAGTATCTACTTCTCGTTCAACAGCGATGCCTTGCGGGATGAGTCCACGCCCACGCTCAAGGAAATTGCAGACATCCTGACCCGCCATCCCGACTGGCGGCTGGACGTAAATGGCCACACGGACGGCATCGGGGCAGATCAGTACAATCTCGATCTCTCGAAAAGACGCGCCGCTGCGGTGGTGAAGGCACTGGTTACGAGCTATCACATCGATGCCGGCCGGCTAAAGTCCGCCGGCTTCGGCAAGTCGCAACCGAAGGACACCAATGACACCCTGGAGGGCCGCGCCCGCAACCGGCGCGTGGAACTGATGCGCTTCTGAAGCCCAGCGATGACTTATCTTTCGGGCGGTATCATGACAGTAGATGGGCAGATTTGGACTCCCTGACAGATTTCCGTTGCCCATCAACGAACGGTCAAGCCGACTCTTCAAGCTTCAGGGGCTCTGATTATGAGCAGAATCTCTGGTGACTTTTTTAACCAATAAATCCCTTCTCCGCGCTAAACTGCTCAGCACTCAGTCCTTGGACATTTCTTATGAAGCCCAGCTCCGTTGTTATCTTTTTCTGCCTCACCGCCTGTTCAGTAGCTACCGCGCAGACAAAGCGGGCGCTCCTCATCGGTATTGACACATATGAGCCACCAGGCGGTCAGGTAAAGGTTCCTGCGGGAACACCCGCGGAAGGCCGCTTTGCCACGGGCATTCGCTTCGCTAATCTGCAAGGCCCGACCCATGACGTCGATGCCATGCGCGACCTGCTCACTGGCGTCAAATTCGGTTTTCCGAATGATGATCAGCATATTCACATCTTGCGAGACTCTGCCGCGACTCATAACGCCATCCTTGCCGCAATGCACAAGTATCTGGTCCAGGAACCGGAGCGCGGCGATACGGTCGTCCTGTACATATCGTCCCACGGTTCCCTGCGCGTGAATTCGTTATCCGATGGGCAGGCCTATGATCTTCAAGGTAAGCCGACGCCGCTGGATAATACCATCGTTCCCGCGGACGCATATCTCGGCGCCGAAGACGTGCTGAATCGAGACCTTCGGCGCATCTTTATAGAGGCTGCCGACAAGGGAATCCACCTCACGGCGATTATCGATGCCTGCCATTCAGGCGGCCAGGCGCGCGGCGCGAGTGATCCAGGTCGTGTCGCGCGAAGCCTGGGCTACGATCCGCGAGATCTTCACTTGGCTCCCGACAAGAATCCTGACGGCTCTCCAGTAACCGCACCAGAGGACCGCAAGGACAACCCGGTGTTAGTTTTCTCCGCGGCGCAAAAAGACCAGTCAGCAATCGAGCTGCAGAATGCTTCTCCACCGCACGGCGTATTTACGAATGCCCTGGTAGAGACACTGGAAGCTTTGCCGGCCAATGCTCCGGCAGCCGATGTCTTCAGGCGCGTGCTCGTCGATATGGAGACCTCGGGAGAAAACCAGCAGCCCGCACTCGACAGCACTCCCGAACGGAAACGGCAACCACTTTTCGGTGGGGACGCGCAAAAGGGTCCTCTGCGTGCTTCCGTGGTCAGCGTCGAAGGCAAGACCGCAGTGCTCGACATTGGCCCGGTTGCCGACATAGGCACTGACAGCGAATTTACCGAGATGACCGCTCAGAACGGAGTGAAAGCCGTTCTCAGAGTGACTGAGGCGGTAAGCATAGCGCGCTCGAACGCCGTGGTATTCTCCCCGGATAATGCTCTTGTTCGTCCTAAAGATATCGTCGAGCTGACGAAATGGGTTCCAGCCCCTCGACCGGAACTACTCTTCTACGCTGGGCCCTCCAATCTCACCATCGCGCAGATTCAGAGTGCGCTGACTGCTTTGCGGAGTACGAAGAGTCAGCTCGCAGCTGACCCTTCCTCAGATAGCTGGACCCACATCATCGCTTGGGACGGCACAAACTGGACTCTGCAGGCTCGTACGCCAAACCAACCGGCAGACCCGAACAAACGGACGGATACAGCGCTTACTCAAAGTCAGGCCGCTCCTGTCGTTCGATTAGGACCGACCCTGAATGCAGCGAACCTTTCCCGGCGCCTGGCAAAAGAAAGCATAATCTGGTTCAATCCACCGCTTCCAAGTGATATCGCTGCCGGACTGCTGCAGGATAAAACCGTTTCCGCTAAGCTCGTCTCCGACCGCACGCAGGCGATGTATATAGCGACCGGAGCCGCGACCCCTAGCGGGCTGGCTTACGCCTGGTACAAGCGCGGAGATTACGATGCGGGCGTACAGACGCCTTTCGGGTTGGGTGCGGGGTGCTCCGCGGGCTCACCTATGCCGCTCCGTACCGAATGGATAACGATTGCGTCCGATACCAACACGCCGGCTGCACTGTCGGCGGGGCTCACAACTTCCGCTTTACTGCTGGCAAGGTTGAATGGCTGGCTCCACCTTGAGTCGACTGTCAACGGCGCACAGAGCTTTCCCTACACGCTCGGGTTAAAACGCGTCGCAGATAGCCAATTTGCAGCGGATGGCGGCAAGACCTACCAGAACGAGCGCTATTCCTTCACGCTGAACGGATCCGCTGACACCATCGACGTCGAGCCCCGTTGGGTCTATGTGCTTGGCATCGACTGCCAGGGAAAGGGAAAACTGCTGTGGCCGCGGGGGCCCGGTGGCCGCTTTCCCACCACCAACGGTAGACTTGCCTCGATTCCACTTCCCGGAGCGACCATAAAGATCACCCCACCTTATGGAACGGATACTTATGTTTTGCTCACCACGACTACCCCCCTGCCAGAGCCCGAGGTTCTAAGCTTCGATGCAGCTACCAGGGGTGCTGGCCAGCCAAGCCCATTGCAAAGCCTGCTTGAACAAACCAACGCCGGTACGCGCGGTAATTCTGAGGAAGCGCCGACCGATTGGGGCGTACAGCTATTACAGATGCACAGCCAACCGATCTCGGCTACCGATGCCGCGAAGACGGCGCCGTGACCCTGTCTGTGTCTAGCGCTTACCCTGAGGGTCATACTGGAAGCACCGCTCAAGCGGCACACCAAGCACGATCGCCACTTTGAATGCAGTCTCGAGGGAAGGCGAATACTTGTCCTGCTCGATCGCGATGATGGTCTGGCGCGTGACCCCGATTCGATCGGCCAGTTCCTGTTGCGTCATCTCCTTCATGGCCCGCAGTTCTCGAATCTGATTGCGTATAGAGGCCATCAGAGTGCTCTCCGGTAAGCCACAATCTGCGCAGCGGTCTTCGTGATATCTGCGATCACCAACATGCCAAAGAAGACGTTCAGGAAATGAAGTCCTACCATCCTGTGGTCCAACTGAATATGGCCGAATGTCGCGTGAAACCACAACATGCCCAAACCGACGACCATGAGGGACGCGAGTGTCAGATAACCTGCACGATAACCTCGTAACTCAATCAAACGATCTCGCTCGTCTGTGATACGGTTGCGCGTCAAGGCGGCAATGACCGACTGCAGGATCACCTGCAACACGATAATTGCGACAATCATGCCTGCGACCTTGTTGACGGAGTTCTGCTGGTGCAGGAAGAAGTAGGGGCCGTACACCAGGAGCTCCGCCACCAGCGAGGCGTAAAGAGACTTCTCCCGGTAGGAAAGGCTTGTCACCATCGCGGAACACTCCTCGTGTAAAAAATGTTTAACATGACGGAAGATAGCGCAGTCTGCTGACATGTGTCAAATATTTTTAACATTGACGGGAAAAAGGGTAACTGATTCCAATATTCTCGGCTCCAGCGTTGCAAGCGATCATCTGAAAACGTCGAGTGGGGCCGTTTCAACTGTGGGAAATCAGAAACCGTAAATCTTGACATTCATAAACGGCGATTCAATAATTCGCCCAGTCTCCTTGCGAGGTGCTGCCATGGCCGCGACTTCCCCTTATCAACCCCCAGACCTGCGTGACTGCGTGGTCCTCGTGGCCGGCGCTACGCGAGGAGTAGGACGCGGCATCGCCCTGGGGTTTGGCGAAGCCGGCGCGACGGTGTACTGCACCGGGCGCAGCTCGCGCGCGGCGCTGGCTTCCGGCGCCAAGCCCCTGTCCGGTGAGCGGCGGAGCAAGGCTTTGCCGGACACATATTACGCCGGCCGGCCGGAAACGATTGAGGAAACTGCCGAGCTGGTGACCGCGCGCGGCGGCAAGGGCATTGCCGTCGTCGTCGACCACCTGGAGGTCAGTCAGGTCGAGAAACTGGTGGCCGAAATCCGGGCTGGGCAAGGAAAGCTCCACGTGCTGGTAAACGACATTTCAGAAAGCGCGGAGCACGAATTTGGCAAGACCTTCTGGCAAGCCGGCCTGGAGCGCGGCTTCGCCATGTTCCGCAATGCGATTCATACCCATATCATCACCAGTCAATGTGCGGCGCCGCTGCTGATTGAAACCGCCAAAAACTCCGGCCGAACCGGATTGATCCTCGAGATCGGCGACGGCGACACCTATACCTACCGGGGGAATTTGTTCTTTGATCTGATCAAGACCACGGTGATCCGGCTGGCCTTTGCCATGGCCTACGAGCTGCGTAAGAAGAATGTCGCGGCCGTCGCCCTCACCCCCGGTTTTCTGCGCTCAGAAGTAATGTTGGAGCGTTTCGGCGTGAGCGAAGCGACCTGGCAAGACGCGGTGAACAAAGAGCCGGACTACATCTCTTCCGAAACACCGCTCTACGCCGGGCGGGCAACCGCAGCCCTGCTTACCGATCCTGCTCTCATGGAGAAGTCAGGCCGCGTCTTCAGCACCTGGGGGCTGTCTGATGAGTACGCGTTTTGCGACGCCGACGGTCGCAGGCCGCACTGGGGCCGGCACTTTGTGACCAAATACGGCGATCATATGAATCCATGCGACGAGGGCTTCTATAAGTATTGGTTCGGAGGCGCGCTCCAAGCCGTCTTCCCCGATTGGCCATCCTGATTCAGAGCAGTCAAATGGACGCCCATCTAAAGCATGCGCGGCACCATCGAGCCGGTGGTCGGATAGGCAAACAAAGTGTGCTTTAAATCCGTGGCCTGCATCCCGGAACGAATGGCAACGGCGAACACATTGATGACCTCGGCGGCCCCGCTTCCCAAAATATGGGCGCCCAGAATCCGGTCCGTGCCTTCTTCCACCAGCACCTTATACCCGGAATGGGTTTCCGCAATGCGCCGCGACCAATTCAGGTTGGAGGTGTCCTCCATCTTGACCCTGAACTTGAGGTTTTGCTCCTGGGCAGCGCGTTCACTCAGCCCGACAGCGGCCAACGGTGGAATCGTAAACACGACCGACGGAAGGCCGAGGTAATTCGCTGTCTGATGGTTTCCTTTCAGCAGATTTGCCGCCACCAGCCGCCCTTCATAGCTGGCCACGGGAGACAGCGGCGCCCCTGCAGTCGCAGCAGCATCTCCCGCCGCATAGACTGATGGGTTGGACACACTTTGCAGGAATTCGTTGACCCGTACTCCTCGCTTATCCCATTCGATGCCCGCAAACTCTAAATTCAGGTCGTTAATTTCCGGTACGCGGCCTGCAGCATGCACCACCATGTCCGCCTGAAAACTGACCGTCTCCCCACCGTGGGACGCCCGAACGATGAATTCCGCGGAGTTCTTTTCGATTCCTATCGCTTCGGTCCCAAGATGAAGGTCAATGCCAAGTTCGCGCGTTCGCTCAACCATCTGATCAACCAGGTCTGGGTCAAAGAGGGCGAGGGGACGCGCCCCGCGATGTGCCACGGTCACCTGGGATCCCGCGAGCGCCGCCACATGCGCAAACTCAAACGCGATATATCCCCCTCCGATAAAAACAATCCTTCGCGGCAACTCGGTCAAGTCCATGAACTGGTCACTTGTCGTCAGGTACTCCGTGCCGGGAATCTCCAAGTTGGCTGGCGCCTGTCCGGCCGCAATAACGACCCGCCGTCCTTCCAATTTCTCTTCCCCTACTTCGATGGTCGTTGGACCAGCGAAGCGCGCCCGGCCATGGAACCCTGCGATACCGGCGTTTGCGAACTCCTCTTCGCGTCGTTCTGGAACGGGCTCAGTGAAAGAGCGCTTAAAACGCATCAGCTCGGTCCAATTCATCTGAAGCTGTGCGGCCTCAATTCCCTTCCCTTGCATTCGCCGGCCCCAGTCAAGGACTTCCGCGGCTCCCACGAGCACTTTCTTTGGGTCGCATCCTCGCAGGGAGCAGGTACCTCCGAACGGTCTTGAATCCACGATGGCAACTTGCCATCCCGCTTTCCGACAGTGCAGCGCAACCGCCGAGGCGGCTGATCCTGTTCCAATCACGATTAAATCGAATTTCTTATTCATCCCGATCTGATGAGAAGCCATCTCAACATTATCCACTGGCTTCACCAGGGACTGGTCAAGGGGATGGTGGGATGGATCGGCTACCTCGATTTCAGATTGCTCGCCACTTCGTTGATTACGTCGCTGACAGCCTGAGAGACTGCTTCAGGCTTTTGCTGCTGCATGAGATGACCTGACCCCGTTATGGGCCGAAGTTCTCCATATTTCGACCGGCGGGAAAGATCCACCTGAAAACCATGCCATGCGCGGTTTATCTGTTCACACTGCGCGTGGGTCAGGCCGGGGAAGGCGCTACAAGGAGGCAGTTCTGTGCGTTCGAGCACGATCATCGGGACGTCATCGTGCCACGCCAACTGCTGCTTTGGCGGAAGAAGACCGTTCTCCTGAAGATATTGCAGATTACTCCAACCCGGATCGAAGCTCGTGGAAATGGCGGCATCGCGCCATTCCATTTCTTCATGGGCTGAGTCCAAGAAGACGAAGCCCGCGACCTCAGCCGGATATTCTTCCTGATACCGGCGAATAAGCACCCCTCCCAGCGAATTGCCCACGAGGATGAAGGGGCCAGGTATCTGTGCAGAATGGAAGAGATCGTGCATATTCTCGACCACCTCACTGACCGGGTGTGATCCGGGAACGTGATCGCTCTCGCCCGCACCCAGCGGGTCATAGCTGCAAACTCTAGCAAACTCTGAGACCCACGACTGAACCGGAGCCCAGCCGTGGTAGCTACCTGTCCCGCGCCCGGTGGCCAGGATAACCGTAGGCCCTGCGTGGGACTCGCCCGTGCATTCAAGGAACATCCTGTATCCGTGAGAAATCGGGACCAATTTGCCCCCGGGGGCATAGTTGCCCAGGACTGATTGCAACGCTTCGGCCAACGGGCGGCCATCGACAACGACCAGCGCCCATGCCACTAAAGTAGCCAGGGCGATCAGGAGAAGATGGCTCAGGTATATCGGTCCAACGAGGGGAATCATGCCACGCGCGGTTGACTCCCCGAGATTGGCTATCCCTATTCGTCCGCCCTTGGACCAGGATGTTCTTCTTTCTTTACCAGCTCTCATGGTCGTATTCCGACTATATCGGATACCGACCATACAATCAAGTCCGCATGAGCATTTTTTGAAGTATGAAGCCGCAGGTTTGTGTGCCCAGGTTCGCACCAGCGTACCTGGGCACCCGTCCCGTTACTTACACACCCTCTTTAGAAGCCACTGAGTTTGAACGCAATCCTCCGCCGAAGACTAAACTGAGGATCAACCATGAACACGGTCTGCTCCCAATGCAACGCTGCCATGACCTGCGAACCAGGGCCCTCCTGCTGGTGCTCGGATTTCCCGCACGCGCTACCCGTTCCCGATCAAGCCACAACCGGGTGCCTTTGTCGGAAATGTCTGATGAAAAAGCTGAACTCGCAAACGACGCTAGCCAGCGCGATTGAAGAATGAGAGATGTGGTGGGCGGCGATCAACAACGGCCACCGGTCACGCAATGAGCCTCACTCTGCCTTTTCTGTTGCAGAAACGCTCTCTACGATGCCCTGCGAAGCATTGCTGGGCGGTTAGGCATGTTCGCCTCTACCATACGCGGAGGACGATGCCGGCGCCGGCGCGCAGCAGGTTCTGTTCGTTGCCTTGGCCATTGGGCAGTTGCGTGCGCAGATAGTCAGCCTGGATGGCGCGGATGGCAATGTGTCGATTGATATCTCACGTCGAGCCCTCCGCCGGCCAGGACCGCAGTGAGCTGGCCGCCCCAGACAGCGAACCACCGGAGCCGGGGAACAGCCCGTCGAAGCCGTGAGCGGCGCCGACAAGCCCCTGCACAAAGGGGGTGAATTTCCCGCCTGCGAAACGGTGGCTAAAGCGCGGCCCAACAGTGAAGACGACCAGCGACAAGTCATCGCCGGCAGTTGCACCGATGCTCGCGGCACGTTCTCCGGTCAAGTCGGCCACCACCGACAACGCCCGAAAGGCGTGGAAGGCGACTTCGCTGCTGCCCCCATTCATGTTGAAGCAGCCGCAGTGGCCCGGCGCAGCGTTGGCGCGCGCATAACTGTAGTTGAACGATATCTCCAGCGGCGCATAATGCGATGGCGCCGTGTCCACCCGCTGCGCGTGGGCAGACATCCAGCCCATTCCAATCATCAGCACCATTCCCGCAATTCTATACATTGCTTTCTCCGACTTGGGTTTACTGCAGGTGAGGGTCACGTTGGTCGAGCTGTGTGCACCGGTAACCGTATCTGTTGCAGTTACCACCACGGTGTAATGGGTGGGGGCCTGGTTGAAGAAACCATTGCTGCTGCAACCGCCCAGGCACGCCATTGCACCCAAAGACAAGCGCTGGGCCAGCCCACCGGCAGGCCCGGCAACTTCCTCAGCCGCCTGCGCACCGGCTTGATGCCCGCCATCGGCAGCAGCAGCAATGCCAGGGCCATCGTGCCCAGCGATCCGCCCGGCTTCGCATCGCGCGCCGTCTGCGGATTGATGGTCTGGATGGTCATGGTGACCGGCGTCGACCCACTGCCGGCCGGAATCGTTGCCGGGGAGAAGGTGACAGTCGCGCCCGCAGGCAAACCAGTTGCACTCAGGTTCAGCGCGTTGGGGTAGGTTGGCCCGGAGCCCGGCGCCAAGACCAGGTTGAAGGCCGCCGCTCCACCGGGCAGCACACTCTCAGCGCTGGAGCCCGAGCTGGTGGTGAGCGTGAACGCCACCGGGGCCACGGTGAAGGTGACGGTGACGGTCGCCGCCGCATAGTTCCCGCTGGGTGCCTGGTTGGCACTTAGCACCACCGTGCCCGCTCCCGTCAGCGTCACCATATCGCCCGCAATGGTTGCCGGGCCACTCACGATCGCGTACGTCACCGCGCCGCTCGACGAGGAAGTTGCGCTCACTGCGAAGGGCGGGTTGCCAAACGTCTGGGCTGGGAAAGCAGCGAAATGTCAGGGTGGGCACCGTCGCCACGGCGCTGCAGCCACGGTAAAGCTGGCGGTGACTGTCGCCGCCGCATAGCTCCCACTGGCTGCCTGGCTGGCACTTAGCACCACCGTGCCCGCTCCCGTCAAGCGTCACCATATTGCCCGCAATGGTTGCCGGGCCACTCACGATCGCGTACGTCACTGCGCCACTCGACGAGGAAGTTGCGCTCACTGCGAAGGGTGGGTTGCCAAACGTCTGGGCTGGGATGGTAGCGAATGTCAGGGTGGGCACCGTCGCCGGCGCCGCTGCAGCCACGGTGAAGCTGACCGTGGCCGTCGCTGCCGCATAGCTCCCGCTGGCTGCCTGGCTGGCGATCACCACCACCGTACCAGCGCCGGTCAGGGTGACCATGTTGCCCGAGATCGTTGCCGGACCACTCACCACGGTGAAGGTCACCGCCCCAGTCGATGCGGAACTGGCACTGACTGCAAATGGAGGGTTCCCATACGTCTGGGCCGGGATCGACCCAAAGCTCAGGGTGGGCGCAATCCCCGTGACCGTGAGCGTGGCCGAACCGCTGCTGGAGCCAAACTGACGGTTGGCGCCACGGGGCTCAAGACGAGCAGTCGGCTCAGAAGCGGATCCGACAAAATTTGCCGTGATGGTATGCACGCCCACAACGGACGGGGTTACTGGCAGCGTTGCCCTTCCGGCAACCAGCGTTACCGTCGCGCCGCCGTTCAGGGAGACCGTGGTGGTGCCCACAGTGTCTGCTAAAGCTAACCCGCCGGTGGAACAGTGGCGGGCGTGGTCGTATCGCTCACCACCGCGTTCAGCGTCGCGGTCTGCCCGTCCACCACGGCAGCTGGGTTTACCGTCAGAGCGGTCGATGTCGTGTCGAGGTTGTTAAAGGAGATCCCACTGACAGACACTTGCTGGGTGCTGCCGGCGACGTTAAGTGTATTGTTGGTCACCGTGATACCGGCACTCAGAGCTGCCAACGGATTGCGGAGTGAATTGCACCGATACGTCGCAAGTCGTGCCGGACAACAGGGAGGTAGATAGAGGTGCACGGATTTGTGTCGGCGGCGTTTGCGGAGAAGTTGGCGGTGTAGGTTGGATTGGTGGAAAAGCTCAAGAGGCTGATTGCCCAGATTCGTCACAGTTGCTGTCTGTGCCGCGCTGGTCGGCACCCCATCGCCGTGGTTGTAAATGCCAGGGCACATCCCTGAGACGTTTACGAAAAGGATGCGATTGTTGCCCGAGTCCGGAATATACAGATTCCCAGAACGGATCCACCGTGACCCCAAAGGGGGCGCCCAGCGTTGCCGGAGCTGGAAGGCCGCTAATTGCCAACACCGAGGCCACGCCTGCCGTGGTGATTTCGACGATGCGGTTGTTGCCGCCATCGGCGACGTAGATATTGCCCATGCCATCTACGCTGACGCCTTCAGGGCGGTTGAAGGTAATCCCAGTCGGAGCCAGCAGCGAGACCATACCGGCTGCCGTGACCTTAATGACGCGGCTGGGATCGGTCGCCGGCGTACCCGTCTGTGATATAGACGTTTCCCATCGAGTCAACCGCTACGCCCGTGATTCCGTCTGAACTGGTGGTGTAACTTCCCGTGCCGATCACCGTTCCAATGCCCGACGGAAGTTGATCCGGACACTGAGAGATTCGAGACTTCGACGACACGGCCGTTGCCGTAATCAGAGATGTACAGATTGCCTGCACCATCGAAGGCGAGCGCCGTAGGTAGGTCCAATGCGGTGACCCCGGCCATTGATGGACAACACAGATGCGACGCCGCCCGGCGTGATCACAATGATGCGGCTATGGTTAGTGGTCGCTAATGAACAAATTGCCGGCGCCATCGAGAGCTACGCCGGTGACCTCGCTGCCGAAGGTGTAACCGGTGGGGGACACCACGGATGCGCTGCCTCCACCAGCGGGAATCTTGACCAGATTGCCTCCGTTATTGGCGTCATAGATGTTTCCCGCGCCGTCCAGTGCAATTTGGAAGGGGAAACTTAGGGGCACCCCTCCGGTGCTGATCACGGTCCCGGTATTGGGAGACAGAGCCGCTACCGGGGCATCGCCAAATCCGTACAGCGGAACGGTAAGGACCGGGTTCGAGTCCGGGTCATACAGCACCAGCGCTCCGTTGCGCAGGCCGGGAGCTGTGGGCAGAAAACTGACCTGCACCGTGCAATAGGTAACCGATGGCGCGCCGTTGCAGGTGGTATTGGCACCGCTGACGATCTGAAAATCAAGACTCTGCGTGCCGATAGGTAAACGCGTTCACATTCCCCAGGCTGTCGACCGGGGATCCTACGGAGAAATTCAAGATGAACGAAGTTGGAGTCGAAGAACCGAGGCTGATATGGCCAAACCCAACCGCCGTCTTGTTCAACGATGAGGCATCATCCACACCTGTAGATAGATTCACAACCAGGGCTCGGCTGTCGCCAGTGTCGGCAACATAAACTCCGCCGAAGACGTCGACGGCAACTCCCAGAGGCCCGCTAAGGGTCGTCCCCTGGAGAAAGACCGAGTTCAGCAGCACATTGCCATCGCCTGCCGTGTCTACGTCGACGATACGGTTGTGGCCCGTATCGGCGATAAAGACGTTGCCGACGCGATCCACCGCGACGCCGCTGGGATTACTCAGAGCAGGGTCCAACTCGCCTGTGCTGAAGACCACGCCCGTGGTGCTTCCCGATGCAACCGTCACGACACGATTGTTTGTGGAATCGGCGATATAGAGCTTCCCGGATACATCCACGGCCAGCCCCTTCGGAGAGTTGAGCGTAGCGGGTCCCGAGGAAACATTGATCGCGAGAGCGGCCGGTGTACCCCCTGAGGGAACTTCAACAATCCGGTTGTTGCCCGTATCGGCAGATAAAGATATCGCCGGACTGATCCAGCGCTATCGCCTTGCGGAGCGGTCAGCGTTCACGCTTCCGGCACTGAGCGTGGAGCCGGCTCCCGAGGAGCTAACTTTCACAACACGGTTGTTGCCCGGATCCGCAATATAGAGGTTGCCCCCGCCGTCGATCGCGATGCCGGACAAGGAACCCAGTGCCGGGCTCAACCCACTGATCGTAAGCACCGACGCGGTACCCTGTGCATTCACTTCCACGATTCGTCCGCTTCCGCTGACGGTGTCGGCAATGAATATGTCGCCTGCGGGGTCCACCACGATGCCCGAGGGAGAGCTCAGGGTGATACTTCCACCCGTGTTGATCGTTTGAACATTCCCTTGAAAGGTCAAACTGAACGTTGCATGGGCAACTTGTGGGAGAGTGAGAAGAACGATACCCACCAGACCCCACAACGCCTGACGAAACCTGACCGGGAAACTCACAGAAAAACCTCCTGGATAGTCGCTCACCTGCGTTTGAAGTCGCTGACTTGGCTCACGAAATGCCGTAACGTGTTCCGATTTTGTGGTGTGTAGAGCCATGAGCTACTCCGATCGCAACCTCCAGCTTCATCGGCCAACATCAGCAGATTGCTGAAACCGTATGATTCTGGAGCGTTCCCTCATTACCAGTCACGTTTACCAATGACTCTGCCTTGCCATTGACAGCCACAACATTCGTGATGTTGGGGACCGAGGGGCGGGGAGGGGCGTCTGGAAGATGCGCGCAGAGCTGGGGAACTCAGGTCGTCGAATATCGACTACCTGCTCACGAATTAGCTAATCGGTTGGAATTTTGCTCACTCATTGCTCTTTAAAGCCAGGAGCATCCGGTCATCCTGCGGCCCCCATGCCATTCCGAGTCTCCTATACACTTCCGTTTACGGAAACCTCCGCCCATGAGACTCAGCTCCCTCATCGTCACCGCCATGATTCTGCTGGGGGCACTGCACAGCTACGCACAGCCCCTCATCGACTATCACCAACATCTGCTAAGTCCTTCAGCAGCCGAGTTGGGATCGCTTCCCAAACCGTTCACCGCGCGCGATCTGATCGCTCTCCTGGACGCGGCAGGGGTCAGACGCGCGGTGGTCTTGTCTCTGGCCTATCAGTATGGCAACCCTAACAAGCCGCCGGTTGCGCATGAGTACGACCGCGTGAAAGAAGAGAACGACTGGACGGCCCGCCAGGTTGCCGAATACCCCGGCCGCCTGCGAGCCTTCTGCGGGGTTGATCCTCTGAAGGCCTACGCGCTCTCCGAAATTGCAAGGTGCGCCAAAGATCCATACCTTCACTACGGCCTAAAACTGCATTTCGGAAACTCTGACGTTGATCTCGACAATCCGCAGCACGTGGCTCAGTTGCGCCGCATCTTCCAGGCCGCCGACGAACACGGCATGGCGATCGTCGTTCACATGAGACCATCGGTGACTCGTCATCGGCCCTATGGCGCGAAGGAGGCCGATATCTTCCTGCGCGTAGTCCTCCCCGCGACGCCTCATGTGGTCGTTCAGATTGCGCATCTATCCGGCGCCGGCGGTTATGACGACCCTTCCGTCGACCAGGCCCTGTCAGTGTTTGTCGCTGCCATCGCCAGGCAAGATCCGCGGATGGCCCACGTTTGCTTTGATATTTGTGGTGTGGCGGGGTTCGGCAACTGGCAAGATAAGAAGACTCTGATCGCAGAGCGCATACACCAGGTCGGCATCAAGCGTATTCTTTGGGGCTCAGATGGCGCTTTCGGAGCAGGCGTAACTCCCGAACAAGCGCTGCGGGCCTATCGGCAGTTGCCCTTGTCAGCCGGCGAATTTCACACCATCGACACCAACCTCGCGCCCTACGTGCGTTAGCAGCACTAGTTTCTTTACCTGGCGGCCATTGCGCGAGAGGGATTGTACTCAGGGGGCCGAAACACGTTGCTCGCGAGCGCCTGAATCTGTGGATTATTTTCGTCTTTTGTTCGCCTATACTGGCCTCATGTTTCCCCTACCACAAAGCCAAAGGCTGGTCGTGGTTCAGTGCAAGGGCTGCCACGAGAACATCCCGGCGCCGGTAGAGTCCATGCCGGCGCAGCCCATCGCTGCAAAGTGTCCGCTTTGCCATGAGCATCGACGCTATCTGCCGCCGGAGGTGTTCCTCGGCCAGCTCTCGCACCGAATGATCCGGAAGCCGGTGCGGACGGCGGATGGGCGGGTTGGATGATGGCGCCGCGGTTCAAAGGAAAGCCCAACTTCGTCTTCTCTCTTCCCTGCCCGCTCTGCACCTACCAGATTCAGCCTAACGAGCTGATGCGCCTGGCATCGCACATCATCAAGTGCCCGAAGGCGGCGGAGTATTCGATGAGATGGATGGCCGGAAACCAATCAGCACCTCCTGAACCCGCGAAGAAGCACGAGTAGATAATTAGAGCCAGCGGAAGAAACACGCTAACGTGGCTCACACGAATCAGCGGGCTCGCTTGCACGATCGTATACGCCGAGTCAATGCGCATCGAGCTCGAGATAAGAACTTCAGGAGCAGCTAACCATCATGAAAACCTTCGCATTGTTCCACCCCGGTGAAATGGGCGCTGCGCTGGGGGCAGCGCTGGCCTCGCGCGGATTTCGCGTGTTATGGGCCTCACAGGACCGAAGCACACAGACGGCCACTCGCGCCAAAGGCGTGGGCCTTGAAGACGCCTGCACCATCGAGCAAGCCGTGAAAGCCGCTGAAGTTGTGATCTCCGTGTGCCCACCCCATGCTGCTCTGGCGCTGGCACGCGAAGTGGCCCCTCATGGTTTTGCAGGGATCTACGTGGATGCCAACGCCATATCGCCAGCCACGACCCGAGAGATCGGCACAGCGATCGAGGCTGCCGGAGGAACATTTGTAGATGGCGGCATCATCGGCGCCCCTCCCACGACCCAGAAGCAGCCCACACTTTATCTGTCCGGAACCGAGGCCGCGACAATCGCAGCTTTATTCACCGCAACCAACATCCACACCGAGGTGATTGAGGGCGGCGCCGGAGCGGGTTCGGCGCTCAAAATGTGCTACGCCGCGTTTACCAAAGGCACCACCGCTCTTTTGGCCGCGGTGCGCGCCTTGGCCGAGCATGAAGGTGTGGAACGTCCGCTACTGGAATCATGGCGGCGCACGCTGCCCGATGTGCCGCGCCAATCTGAACACGCCGCCGCTGCCGCTTCAAAGGCATGGCGCTGGTCGGGCGAGATGGAGGAGATTGCAGCGACCTTCGAAGCAGCAGGGCTGCCCGATGGCTTTCACCGTGCAGCGGCCGAGGTGTACCGCCGGCTGGAAAACTTCAAGGATCGCGCCACGCCGCCGTCGATGGCGGAAGTGACTCAGGCAATGCAGCGATCAGCGCCGGTCAGTATCACGCCCGTTGTAAATGCTCGCGTAAAGGCTGCACGTTCGAACTGAAGCCAACCCACAGCACTTATTCGTGTACAAAGGGCGAAGCGGAACCTGGTCCTTCAAACTCTCATCTCAAACTTCCGCCGCCCCTGCTTCCCCAGCCTTCAAATGCCGCCCCTCAGCATGATTGCACTTGGGACATTCCAGGTGCGCGAGAGGCACGATGCGTTCTGGGCTTACTGGTGGCTGTTCATCTATGGCGGGAGTAGCGTTCGGGACAATCCTCTTTCTCATCGGCGAGCCACACGCCGGGCAGAGCTGCAGATTCCTGGTCTCTTCACTCAACTTCTCACTCTTAGGAGAGCCAGCGTTTCTTTTCATGAGGTCACGCCCCCTTGCCTGGCGGATCAATCATTACAGTGGAGTGTTATGTCTAGCGGTTGCTATCAGCTGGGGCTCGAACCTGAACCGGCTGTCCTTTTCCAGGTGAATGGTAGAGGATGTAACCGCTGAACAGAAAAACCGCAAGCAGTGCCATGGCTAGAAGGAACCAGACCGCCATCCGTTTCGAGCAATCAGGATCTCTCCCTGCCATAACTGAACCTCCGGACATTTTCGGTTAGCTTGGCGCAGATTGGGGTGCGGAGTGGCGTTCGG
The DNA here is from genome assembly GCA_963844785.1 of uncultured Acidobacteriaceae bacterium. GTDB lineage: Bacteria > Acidobacteriota > Terriglobia > Terriglobales > Acidobacteriaceae > PALSA-350. The sequence goes on from CAWJPV010000021.1 coordinate 377,263, forward strand.
ATCGATACCTGCAGCTCACATCCTTATCCTTCTATGAAGCAGAAACCCCATTCCAGGAAGGCTGGGGAACCAGAAAAGTTTATAGCAAGGGGCCAAACAGGTCCTCGTTCGGCGAGAGGTCCGATGGGTGGCGTTCCGGGGCGCGAAGATGCTTACTTCACCAGTTCGTCGGCGTAACGGATGGGTACCGCCAGGTTGGAGCCGCCGAAATTATTCAGGACGGCGAAATTTACGCCAATCACCTTGCCATCGCGATTGAAGAGCGGCCCGCCCGAGCCCCCCGAGGTGGTTGCCGCATCGTAAACGATCTTGTCCTTTAACACGTCTCCGATGTGGCCCTGGGTGGTGGTTGGGCGAATCAGGCGTTGCGCTGCCAGCCGCGAAACAACCTGGGTTATTTGGTGGGCGTTTGCCGTCACTTTCTCTGTGGTGTCGTCTCCCGCGCGAGCGAGGATGCCTTCGATTCCTGTGGGGTAGCCAATCAGGACGACCGGATCCCCCGCTACGCTGGCTGTACTTCGATCATCGAGTTCTAACCGTGGGGTGTGAGGCGGCGCGGGAGCCTCTAACTGCAGAGTCGCCAGGTCGGCATGCGACGAAATGCGATCCAGCCGGGCTGCGGTGCCTTGAAACGTTCCCGGGAAATACGCCGTGTAGGAAGCGACGAACGGAGACGCACCCTGGTCAACCAGCTGCTTCAATTCATCACTGCCCCACCACGGCTGGGCGACATGATGGTTCGTCAGAAGACGTCTCTCGCCAACCAGGAATCCGGTACCAAACACGTCCAGCTGGAGGGGCGGACCGGTTCCTCCTGTCTCCACTGACACCATCCCGGCGTCGTCCGTCTGCGTCTTGCCGGCGGCATCAGCGGAGACGCGAATCAGCTCGCCGGAATCATGGTCGTGAAACTCCACCACCACGTGCAACAAGCAGATGCTGGACCCGTAGGTCTGAACAATCGTTTCCGCGACTCGACCCTCAGTCTCAAGCCGGCTCAAGCGAGTCTGCGTCTCCTGAAGCTGCTTCTTGAGGGCCGGCCCATCCGAATCGCCGCCATCCGCTATTCTCTGACGGAGCTCTTTGCTTTGCGCCTTCAAGGTCTCGCGTGTTTCAGCCGCTTCGCTGGCGTCCAGGGTGGCACGTGCCTGCTCCGCACGCCGCAGTAGTTCTCCCTGTTGCACGATGCCGCCGTTCAGCCGCGCCACCTCCGCCTGCAGTTGCAGGGTGTCCTTCCGTCTGTGCCGGTTCGAAAGCACGGTGGTGAGCGCTCCCAGAACCACTGCCACGCAGAGGCCAAGGATCGCCGGCATCAGCCAGGCGCGCCGTTTGGCGCCCAGGCCGCCGCTCAGCGCTTCAACGGCACTCTCCGCCAGGCGCTCTTTCTCGAGCGCGTCGTAAAGCTTTGCTTCCAGCTCCACCTCCGGTTGTCTCTCCCGAAACTGCGTCCGGATCCTGGCTGCAAACTCCACCGGCTCAAAGGGAAAGGAGATGACGTCATCAGCGCCCAGGTCCAGCGCGCGGGCGCGCTCCAGTGCACCACCGTGAACGATCATCACAATCTTGAGCGTTCGCGGACCGGGCGCCGCCTTGATCTGGCTAATCAAGCCGCAACAGCTGAGGTCGGACGGCGTTGCCTCGGTAATCAGGACTTCCGGGAAAAGGCCGAGAGTTTCGTCCACTGAAAGGCCGCTGCGCGTTGTGATTTCGTAGCCTTGACCTGATAAGGAGCGCGTCACCTCCAGGGTGGAACCCTGATCCAGATTGAGCAAAAGAATACGCATCTCTGCTACCTTACTGCCCGCTTGTCGAAAACCCTCATATGGTCTTTGATTCGGGAAAGGCTAAGATCGGCGCACGCTTTATTCCGCGCGGCTCGCGCCCGGCTGGCTCTCGTTGTTGAGGATGAGTCAGGTTTACAATAGCAAAGTCTCACAGCCATGCCGGAGAAGCGTCACTGCCATGAAGAGAGCCCGGGTGGGCAGACAAGGGCTGACCTGGAGACTGCTGGATCACTCCTCACCCACGCCGCCAGGAAAACGTCGCCGCTTACTTCTGAGCATGCTTGTGCTTTGGGCACCCCTCTCCCTATTTCTCGGACATCCTCTCTTGATGGCCGCCGCAGCCGAGGTGCAGAGCCCTGGTGGCGACCCTCTCCCGCTCAAAATAACGGTGACCGGCGGCAACGACATACGGTTCCGAAAGCTCTCCGGAAGCGCGGGTGTATCGCAGACCAGAGTTGCGTCGATAGTGCAAGACGGCCTGGGCTTCCTGTGGTTCGGTACGCAATACGGATTGAATCGCTACGACGGCTATCGATCCAAAGCATTCAAGCACGAACCAGGTCGTCCCGATAGTCTGGGGTGCGTCTATATTCGCAGCCTCTTTGTGGACCACTCCGGGACGCTGTGGATCGGCTGTGATCAATCTCTCGATAAATACAACCCGATCGACGACACCTTTACCCATTACCACGTCGTGCCCGAGTCTCCAGGCAGTTTGCCCGCTCCTGTCGCGCAGTTCAGCGAGGATCGCGCCGGAATGCTTTGGTTATCGACAGCCAGGGGACTCTACAGATTTGACCCTGTGAGCGGTCGATCCACTCGATATGCGCACAATCCAGAGGATCCGGCAACGATCGCAGGGAATAACGTAAAGTCCACCGGAGAGGACAGAAGCGGACAGTTCTGGGTAGTAGACAATGGCGGCTTGGAAGCGTTTGATCGCGAGACCGGAAAAGTCACGCGACATTTTCCCTTAGGTTCAGAGATCGGCGAATTCCACCAGGATCGCTCCGGAGTTTTCTGGATCACGAGTATTTCTCCGTCCTGCCCGTTGGCCACTTTCGATCCCAAGAGCGAACGCGTCACCTGTCATGCGATCACCTATAGGTCACATGGCCATCTGTTGCCGGTGAAGATTTATACCATGCTGGAATCGCGCGACGGCACAATGTGGCTTGCCTCAATGCAGGCTGGAATTCTTAAGATCGACCGAAACCTTGGACAAATTATCAGTTACGGCAACCATCCCGAAGACACCGAGAGCTTGGGGTCGAACGACGCCATTTCCATCTATCAGGACAAAGAGGGAGATATGTGGGTATGCCTGCAAGAGACCGATCCAAACTATTTTTCTGAAAGGCTGCAGGCGTTCGAGAACTTCACCTATCAGCGTGGCAGTCTGGTCAGCCCACTCGTCACGTCCATCTATGAAGATCGGGAAGGCATTTTGTGGATTGGCTCGATGGGGGGATTGAACCGCATCGATCGGCGCTCTGGAAAAAATACAACTCCCCCAGGATCTGGCCCGGGAAACGAGATGATGGGGATCATTCAAGATCGCTCAGGAGCGTTGCTCGCCGGAACCTTCCAGGGACTTCAGCGATTAGACGAGAAGACAGGCCGGCTCAGCCCCTACCTAAGCCATGACAGCCGGACGCCGCCGAAGACGACTCCTGTCTTGCGCATGCTCTTTGATCCTGACGGAACGCTATGGGCGGCAACCTACGGAGGGGTTGGCCGTCTCGATGCGTCAACCGGGAACTTTTCCATCTATACGCCCGATAAGCAAAACACCATTGACTATGCGGAGATAAAGCAGGACGGTAAGGAAAATCTTTGGCTTGGCACTGCGCAATCGGGTCTTCACCGCTTTGATCCTCGTACCGGGGAATTCACCATCTACGCCCACAACCCAGATGATCCCAGATCCCTGAGCGATGATCGGGTGAACTCGATTTACTTCGACAACTCTGGCGTCATGTGGGTTGGAACCCAGAATGGCTTAGACCGATTCGACAGCAACACCCGGAGTTTCAAGACTTATTACGAGCAGGACGGGCTTGCGGGCAACGTGGTGAGCTGCATCCTGGAGGATAGTCTAGGGAATCTCTGGATGGGCACCAACAGCGGACTTTCCAACTTCAACCCGCGCGAACAAACGTTCCGGAACTTCAGCGCCGCGGACGGGCTTCCCGGACCGGACCTCACCGGTTGGGGTACATGCTACAAGAGCCCAGGTGGAGAGATGTTCTTCGGCGGATTCAGCGGCGCCACGGCGTTCTATCCGAGCAGGATGGCGGACACTTCCTTTATCCCGGCAACCGTATTGACAGACTTTCGGATATCAGGAAGACCGGTTCCCATTGGGCCTCATTCCCCGCTCCGCAGGTCGATTACCTATACCAGGCAGATCACGCTCTCCCATTCGCAGAACATTTTTTCCATTGAGTTTTCAGCACTTAGCTATTTCAACGCAGAGACGAATCGCTACCGCTACCGGCTTGACGGGTTGGATCACCAGTGGAATGAAGTGGGCAGCGACCAGCGGGTCGCCAGCTACACCACACTTCCTGCGGGTACCTACGTATTTCACGTGCAGGGGGCAATGAGCCGCGGACGATGGAGCGAGCCTGGGGCATCGCTCGAAATCGATGTATTGCCTGCCTGGTGGAACAGCTGGTGGTTTCGCATGTTCTCCGGCATATTGCTCCTACTGACGGCATCCGCCTTTTACATGCACCGTGTTGATCAGAGGAAGCGCGCCGAAGAGGAAGATAAGAGGCTGCGCCAGGCGCAGGCGGATCTTGTCCGCGCCAGCAGAATTAGCACCATGGGGGAGCTGACCGCCTCCCTGGCGCACGAAATCAAACAGCCAATCGCCGCCGCGAAGATCGATGCGCAAGCGTGTATGCGATGGCTCGCACGGGATGTGCCCGACTTGGCGGAAGCTCGAGAGGCGGCTTCGAGGGCAATCAAGGATGTAGTTTGGGCCTCAGAAATTATCAATCGGATCCACCGTCACTTCAAGAAGGGAACCCTGCAGCGGGAACCGATCGAGGTGAACGCAGTTATACGGGAGATGGTCGCGCTATTAGACACCGAGATGACTCAGCACACGATCGCTGTTCAAACCAAGCTCGCGGAAGATCTGCCACAGGCCATTGCCGACCAGGTGGAATTGCAACAGGTCTTGATGAACTTGATGCTGAATGGTATGGAGTCGATGAAAGAGCTGGACAACTCGGGGACGCTTCGGATCGTGACACAACATGCTGAGGATGGCTTCGTCATGATCTCAGTCACTGATACCGGTAAGGGAATAGAACCGGAACAGGCGGAGCACATCTTCGACGCGTTCTTCACTACCAAGAAGGAGGGTACCGGCATGGGCCTGGCGATCAGCCGTTCTATCATTGAATCGCATGGCGGCCGTTTGTGGTTCACTCCGAATACCGGCCCGGGCGCCACATTCTATTTCACTCTGCCGATTGATGCGAGTGTAAAAGAACAGACCAAATGAATGCCCTGCGTATCGCCGGCGCCTTTGCGCCGCCGATACGCAGGTGCCAATCGTCGTCCCATGACGGTGCCCCCATCGACATGGTCCGCCGTCAGCTATCGTTGGCCATCGGTCCCGATGGAGCATGTCAGGCGTGCAACAGCTCAGCCCCTTCTGCATCCGCAGTCGGGCTTATGCCGAATGCCCTTTCTATCACCTCGGCAGCCAAATCCAGACCGCGAGTTTGTGCTATCACCTTCTGCAGGTAACGGGCCCTGTCGTGGTAGCTTTGATTACTCCGTACTCGCTGAATCAGTTCCGCCAGGCGCGCTGCAGTCAGATCTTGCAGTTGCAGCACTTCACCCACGCCATGGTATGCAATCCTGGCAGCGACACCCGGTTGATCATACCCGATGGGGATCGCCACCATAGGCACCCCTTGCGCCAATGCCTCGAGTGTCGTATTCAGCCCGGCGTGAGTGATACAAAGCGTGGCCCGCTTCAGCAGTTCAATTTGAGGAGCCGTGCTTACCACGAGCGTATTCGAAGGAATCGGTCCCAGATCGTCAAGATCGATATTTCGACCTACGGAGAGCACAACCTGGACCCCGGAAAGGTGCCTGACCGCATCGAGAATCGTGCGGTATACATACTCCAGACCATTCACCAGTGTTCCCATGGATGCAAACACGAGAGGCGCGCGAATCAACTTGTCCCATGGAAATGGCACTTTCTCTCTGCCTGCATCGTCGTGAAAAGGACCGGCGTAGTGAAACGCCGCAGGCCAATCAATATTTGGAAAATCAAATTCTCTCGGCGTCTGCGTGATCACCGCTAGCTTCGACAAAGTCGCTGCCGGATCGTTCCAATCGATCTGTAATCCGGCTTTCTCCGCGTAGGGCTTCGCCACCTCCGCCATGGGCGAAAGGATCTCGCCGGCTATCTTGAGGCCCTCAACATTCCGCGCCAGAGCCTCCGGCGTCGTCTCATGCGTCCAGCCGAAAATGCTGGGCGGTGTGGCCCCGGAGAAGTCAATGTGGAGCACATTCCAGATGTGCACGTATGGTATGCCCAGCTGCATCGCCACAACTTCGACATAAAAATACACTTTGTCCAGTACCAGTGCCTCGACACCGGCCTCCGCTATCTTTTCCGGCAGGTGCTCAAGAGTAGCCTTACAGAGACCGGGTACCAACTCACGCGCTGAGTGCCGCAATACTTCTTCCCCGTGCAGCTTTGCAACCGAGGACCATTCTTGAGCGATGGAGCCGGCTGGATACTCTTGTTCGCAAAAGGGTACGAACTTCAAATTGGCCGCACGCAGCACTGGCTCCGCATCCGGAACGGAAATAAATACCACGTCGTTGCCGCGCGCCTGCAACTTGCGCGCAAGCGTAGTCATAGGATTTAGGTGCCCAGACACCGGTAGGCTCAGAAAACCGATTTTCATAGTTGACCTTCTCTCCATTTGAGCGTTCTCCATGGCCAGCTTGGGACCGTTTTGCTCCCTACGCTCACCAGGATGACTGTCATGCCAGCTAGAACACGCAGTGAGTTGCCTTTATTCCGGACGTGCATGGGCTCGGACGCCGACAATGCGGCCAAGCAAACCGTGGCGGGGAATAAAACGGCGCGGAAGGTGTTTAAAGGCCAATGCGCGGAGAATTGTTGGGAGGAGGCGAAAACGCGGGCGTGTGCCCGGCGCCTCCTCTGCTCGGAGTGCAACTTTGTTGGGTGCGGTCGCCCCCGGTCAGTAAGCCGAAGCTGATGATCAGGCTTTCCCAATTCTCGGCGGCAGAACAAATCAGCTTGATTAATCAGACTTGAACCAACAGAACTGGCTTCGACGTAAGAGTGGGGTGTGAGGCTATGCAGACTGATGGATGAGACGGACTTGCTGCGCTTTATCGATGGACTCTACGGCTACGCTATGGCTATAACCCGGAACCGAACCGATGCCGAGGACCTGGTACAGGAAACCTACCTCCGTGCCATACCGCGGATGGGAAGTCTGCGTCCGGAAAGTAACCTGAAGAGCTGGCTTTTCACCATTCTCAGAAACATCCATCTAAATCAGCTTCGAAAACAGCGGCTTGCACCCAAGGTCCTTGAAATCGATGCGGATGAAAATACCGCAAACATCGTGGTCGAAACCTCCAAGGACCCTCTGGCACAGTATGTGAGTATGGCTGAGCGGGACTGCGTCCTGCAAGCCATCCAACAACTTCCCTCGGTGTTTCGCCAGATCGTCGTACTACGGGAATACGAGGATTTGTCTTATCAGGAAATTGCCGGTATTTTGGACTGCCCTGTCGGTACAGTCATGTCCCGCCTGGCAAGAGCCCGTTCCAAACTGCGGATTTTGCTTTCGACCGAGGGACTGGTCTGCCCGGAAAGAAGCGATCGTTTCCCTGAGCCCAACTCCGGGGTCATCCGTGATCCCGAAGAGCCAAAATGAAAGAGTTGGAACCTTCTGTCGCATTTTACGGAATATTTTTCGTCGTCGCGTGTTGCACAGAGTAGGTCCCTGCTTGATGTAAGGATTCCATCTGGCATCACCTGAAAGTCGGTGGTTGCTCGACAACCCTGTCGGACTAGGATTCACCCGCGAACACGATGGAAGAGGCCATTCGAAATGGATTCCTGCTCAGATAATAGCCTGAACATTCTGCGCTATCTCGACAATCAACTCAGTGGCCCGGAACTGGAAGCCTTTGCCGCCCACTTGAAGACGTGCAAAGAGTGCATGCTACAGTTGGGGGCGGAGCAGGCACTATCCCGCCTTCTGCGCGACTCCGTTCCCTTATATACGGCTCCCTTAGCGCTGCGCACCCGGGTTTCCTCGGTGCTGAACCAAACGCCGGGGCGAAGTCCGATCTCGCAGAGGCTCCGCCGCGTTTGGCTAGGCTTGGTGCGATGGGCTCCGAGTTGGAGCCTGCCGTTACCGGCGCTCCTTATGATCGTCGCAGCTCTTATCTTCATTCCCGGTGTGACCCGGCAGGTCAGTGCCGCCAGCTACGTTTCTGCTGCTGCCACTGCTCATCGCGGGTACCTGGACGGCAATCTTCCGTTGCAGATCCAGTCCGATTCACCTGAAGTGGTGACAGCATGGTTTTCCGGCAAGCTCCCATTTACCTTTCGCCTGCCATCCTCCCAGCGGGACCTGACCACTCGGTCGATCTACACGCTCACCGGGGCGAGGCTAGTGGAGTATAAGGGCAGCCGCGCCGCTTTTGTGAGTTATACTTCAGTGCGGAACCAGCCCATAAGCCTGCTTGTTGTTTCCGCTAAATTTGCCAGTGTAGCCGGCGGAGACGAAGTGCATTCCGGCGCTCTAACCTTTCACTATCACACCGACGACGGTTTCTCGGTGATCACCTGGATCAGCGGGAGCAACGCCTACGCCCTGGTCTCGGATGTTACGGGCTCAGCGCGGGGATCCTGTCTCGTCTGCCATCAAAGTATGGCCGACCATGATTCCTTCAGGACCGGCCCCTGAGCTGGCAGGTTGCGGTTGCGCTGGCCACCGCAGCTCCGCTCAGGATGACGATTCTCGGCTGCGCTCGGAGGCTGTAACTTTATTGGTTTGGTGCAATCCTCTGCCTCTCGGGATGACAAAGGAGAGAGCAGTGGCTTTTATTAGGGGCTCTGGCCCCGGGCATGCTTGAGATCTGCCGGTTTTCACGCATACCCCTTGTCAGAGCCTGACCCAGGCGCACGTCTGCGCCGGTCCAACCACCTGCAAGCGTGCTTCCTGCACCTCAACTGCAATGTTGGCCTTCAACGCTTCTGTGTCGATCTCTTCCGTAATCACTCCCGCCCTGATTAGCTGCGGTAACACAGTTTCCAGTGTCTCTACCATCCAATCCGAAAGAGTGGAGTCCGATCCACCGCCCACAGGTAGCTCGCAGAACATCCCCGGTTGCGGTAATTCAGCCAGGTAGAATCGCTCGACCAGTCGCTGGCCGACATCGAAGTGCGGCAGTCCGGACTGAAAGAACTCAAGCAGCCATTTGCGAACCTGCCTCAAAAGAGGAGTTCCACTATAACTCTCGGCCACTTCTCCAAAGTAACCGATCTCATGCAAGGCCAATATCCCCCCCGGCCGCACTTGAGCCGCTGCAGCGCGGAGGAAGGCGATTGGATCGGCCTGGTGAAGCAGCACATACCTGCCTACCACCGCATCGAAGGGGGTGACCTCAGCGAGTAACTCCAGCGAAGTCTCCTTGAATTCGACTTGTTTAAGCTTAGCGTCGCGGCTTCTTTCCCTTGCGACATTTAGAACTTCAGGGTTGCGATCAATCCCTATCACCGCTCCCGACGGCCCAACGAGTTCAGCGGCCAACATGGATACATCACCGGCGCCGCAACCGAGATCGAGCACTCGCATACCCGGTCTCAATCCTATCTCGTGCAAGAGTCGCTCGGTGATTGGCCGCAGAATAGCGGCCTGGTGAATCAATCTCTGGATTTCTCTTTCTGAATGGCCAAGTATATATTCCGCCTGAGGCATGCTCTTAATTCCTTTTCGTTGGAGGATTTTTACCGCGCCCGCAGATGCGCACGGACACTTGAGGTAGGATCTGGCAGAAACAGCTTGCCCGCGCTCCGGCTAGCACGTGAGGCAGCAAGTGCTGCATCGTACCAATCTTCGTTAGGTTAAACCAGACGCTAACCCCGTTTATTCCCGGAAAATACTGAACGTCACACACTTCTAACCCGTCGACACAAGCCAAATAGAAACACCTTGAAACGGCTCCAATGGCTCGCAGCACGCTTTCCATTAAGTAGACGTCGGCGGTCCGCGGCCTTGGCATCGCTCGTGGATTGTGGCTTGCTGCGTGGTTTCACCTCCTCCATGGGTTCTTCAGATTCATCAGGTGGACGCAATAATGCGGCCACCATCTCCGGTCCGACAATCGGAAACATGAACACCTCTCTATGCGGCTGGATCCTCAACATCGAGGGCGCCGGCCTGTTGTCTTTGAGCTGCTCAAATAACACCGCGGATGCGCCTCTATTCCTGGCCAACCGAATGGCCGAGGGGCGGAATAAACGAGCCGTCAAGGTGTTTTATAACCGGGTACAGGAGCTGTGCCGTAGTAACTCGAAGACAATCTACGCACCCTGCGGCGCAGGCGTATCGGCTTCGACTTTCTATCTTATGTGTCCGGGGGGCGCTGCAGACTTTTGCCGTCACCCCCACCCTGTATCGGATTCTGTTTTGCTTATGCCGCTTCTCGACGGTATCGGGAGGAAATGGAGAGGAGATATGAAGACATTCCACATTTTGAAAGCCTCGTTGATAGCCTTGGCACTATTGCGAGTACCCAACGTGTTTGCAGCCAATAGGGGGCAACTGCATGTGAGTTCACCGGAAGACGTCGCGGGACAAACCTTGAACGCCGGCGATTACATCGTCCTATGGGAGGGCGACGGCCCGAACGTTGAACTCAAGATTTTGCAAAGCAAGAAGGTAGTGGCCACTGCAACCGCTCATGCGGTGCAACTGCAAACCCCCTCGATCAACGATTCCGCGGTGATAAACATAAATGGACAAAGGCGGAGTCTGTCTATGATCTATTTCTTGGGCAAGACAGTTGCGCTTGAAATCCCAGGGCCATCGGCCGGCGTGAATGTCAGCAGCAGATAGGTTGCTGAGGTTCGCATAAGAGATTGTTGTTGCGGCACGGTGAAGCAACAAACCGCCGCATCGCGAACAGGATTACGGTGCTTGCCACCAGCAGGAATATTACATCATCTTACAAATTCTTCCCTTAGGAGATTACAACTATGCGTTCCAGGATAATGATGCTTGCTCTAGCTCTCTTCCTTTCTGTAACCGGTACGTCCGCAGCCGAAACCGCGGCAGTTACCATCCCTTTCAGCTTCGTGAGTCAGGGTAAGACGTTTCCAGCCAGCGAATATGTAGTAAAGCTTGCTCTTGACCGTGGTTACTTAACCATAACCAGCATAGAGGCTCCGGCGGAGAGAATGTACCTGCTGGTAGGCCCGGCTGATGTCAGCCCGCAAGCCTCCACTGTCAATATGCGGTTCAAGGTTGTTGCCGGCTCGCATGTATTGCAGTCGGTCCGCCTGGGATCCTATCAGTACATGCGATGAATGCGTTCCGGCTTCTCAGCGGAATAGACTCGAACAGGCTCACACCTCATCCTGTGGTGTGGGCCTCTTCTTGCTTCGTGATACTATCCCTTTGCAGTTCAATCGTCGGCAGAGATGCCCGTTGGCTGTTTCCTACGACGCAGCCGTGGGGGGATCTGCTGAACTTAGCGTCATCGGGGAGGCAAGAGCCAGATGAAGGGATGCGGAGACTATCGCGAGAATATAAGGCGCTATCTCGACAAAGAACTATGCGGTCACGAGCTTGCCCAATTTCACACTCACTTGGCGGAGTGCCCAGCGTGCAAGCAGGAGCTTGAGGCGGAAGAGGAGTTATCCTGTCTTTTGGCCCGATCGCGACCCCTCTATGCCGCTCCAGACTCTCTACGCAATCGCGTCCTGGATGCTATCGGGGAACCACTGCCGGAGTCTCTGCCCGATCCGCACCCGAAACACAGTAAACGGTAGCCATTGCAGTACCCTCGCAATTCACCTGGCCTGATAAACAAAGTTTGGGGAGCTGGGATATTATTCCCAGCTCCCGAGTCTGCTTCCAAATGTTGCACCCCGTCAGGCCGGGACGGTTTGGCCCTCAGCGACCAATGTTCCCAGCAGGTACCTTATTTCTCTGGCGGCGTTGAAGCTTCTGAACTCCAAAGCCATCTTCTGCGCGCAAGCACGATACTTGGGCTCGGATAGGATGTACTCGACCGCGCTGCGCACCTGGTGCATGGTCGGGTTATCGGTGCGAAGATAGAGGCCGCTCCCTGTCCAGGCAACGCGAGCTCCGTTCTCCGGCTTGTCCTCAGCCTGACCCGCCACGAGCATGGGCACCCCAAAGTGGAGCGCCTGGGTCACAGTTCCGTAGCCGCCAAACGTCACCAGCACATCCACATAGGGAAGCACTTTGGAAAAATCAAGGTACTGCGAAGCGACCGTGTTAGCAGGCAGCGGGCACGGAATGGCTTCGAGCGGCCTGCCGCCGGTCGTGACCAGTATCAATACGTCGCTACGATCGCCGAATGCCTGGATGACAGGAGCCACAAGCTGCCCCAGGTCGCCGTTGGCGATGGTCCCCTGGCTGACCAGAATGACGGTTTGTCCGGCTTCTCTCGCCTCCCGTAGCCGCGGCGGCTCATCTCCGGATCCCTGCGGCAGCAGCGCGCCGATGTAGTGCAGGTTCGGCGGTGACTTGCGCAGCGGGAACTCAAAACCCGGCACACACGGCTGCAGGATCACATCCGCGAGCGTCGTCATGGACTCGAGCAACGGCGCTGTCAAACCCGGTACACCCAGATTGCGGAGAAGCCGATTGGCATGCTCGCGCAAAGGGATGGATACGGCTACCGCCATATCGCCTGCGATCTCCCGGTATTGTTCTCGTTGCGCCGCATCCTTGGCCGGGGGCAAGCCCGGACCGAAGGGCAAGCCGTCTTCGCGCGGCAACTGCAGTGTACTGATTCCGAGATACGCGCTCCAGGGCCGCGAAGAGCGAGGGCCCAGCAGCAGCGGGAGCACTCCGCAGAAGGCAGTCTCATGCACCACGAGGTCTGCCGGAAACTCGCGCAGCGTCCTTTGCAGTCCTTGGAACTGGGATGGCATGGCATCGACGAAGATCTTCTTCAGGTCGAAGAGCAGTTTCTCCGGTCCGGGTGAATATTGCTTGCGTTCCGGAAAAGCGGCATCAATCTTTCGCGCGTCGTAGTCGACGTCCGCGGGTAGCGGAAAGAACTTCACTCTCGCGGATTCGATCTTCTCGCGAAAGTGCGTACCGGTATAGAGAGCAGTTTCGTGCCCCGCATTTTGCAGAACGCGTGCGGCAACAAGCAACGGGCTAACGTGGCCGATAACTGGCGAGGCTGTAAACAAGACTTTCATTATTTTCCTTTCAGTGCATCGAGGTAGCAATACGCAGGTTTGTTTTGTTACGGAATCAGACCCGTGTGGGAGCAGGAGGGCGCACGGCCTATGGGGCCGTTCGACTTATTAATGTGTTTTTCATGCTTTCCGGATACAACACTCGGAGGCCCGGCAAAATTCCGTTCGGCCCATTCAGCAAAAAATTCCGGGATGCTCCTGTTCCCCCGGGTTTGACAGCAGCGCGCGAAGCTTCGAGCGGGCCCTTGCCAGGCGCGACATCACAGTCCCCGGAGGGCAATCCAGAAGGCTTGCGATCTCCTGATACGACAACTCTTCAAACTCTCGCAGCAGAATGACCTCGCGGAACTCCAATGACAGTTGCTCAATTGCGCTCCGTACTCTCCGGGCCTCCAGCTTGCCCGCATAGATCTCGTAGGAGTCTTTCCCGGGATTCACCAGCTTGTCTACGGAATCAGTCTCCATATCGGCCTGAAACATTTGCGGATCACTTCGCCTCTTTCTGAGTTGGTTGAACCAGATGTTCCGCAGGATTTTGAATAACCATGCCTTTATGTTGCTGTCCGGTCTAAGGCGGCCAATCGCAGGAATGGCACGGACGTACGTCTCCTGCACCAGGTCTTCCGCTTCCGCATGGTTGTGGGTCAGAACCAACGCGTAGCTATATAGCCCATCGATGTGTTCACTGCCCAAAGTATCCGTTCCGGCAGTGGCTTTCGGCTCGCTTAACATAGTATTAACCCCACCACAGTCACAAATTAGTGCTCAGACAGCCGCAGCAGGCCGCGCGGCCTCTTAGCCCTTCGCCGCTGTTACAAAGACAAACCGATAAGGAGGATGAGAACCACCAGAAAGGTCCAAACACCAGAACTGTTCACCGAACTGGACTGAAGGACAGAATTCATCATTTTTTCTTCTCCTACCCTAGAATGCGCAGAACCCCCTGGGAATCGATCACAGGGTTTTATTACGGGCGCTTTTGTCCGCGGGCAATTTGGCTGGCAGGTCTCAGAGTTGTGCCGGGGGTGCTCACTTCGAGGCGAGTACGGGCATCTCCAGAGTCAGGCCGCTAGCCTGCCATCCTTCGATCCCATCGATCAGGATACCGACATCCGTGGCGTATTCTCGCAGCAACATACTGGCCGCAGTGGAGGCCCGATATCCTTCGCGACAATACACCAGGCTAGGCCTGGAAAAATCGATAGATGCTGCTTCGGAATGAAGTTCAAGCAACGGCACGGAGGTCGCTCCTGGGAGATGACCTGTCAGCCATTCAGCCGAGCTGCGAACGTCGATAAGCTGGAACGGCCGGCCCTCGCGCCGCTCCCGGCATACATCGTTAGACCCATAGATGGCCAGACTGGCAAGCGTGAGTCCGTGGTTTTGCCAGTGCTTCTCATCTGCGAGGGCAAACCCCACCACATGCTTAAGACCAACCCTGGCTAAACGGCTTCTCGCCTCTTCCGCGGCGGTCACTCCTTCGGCAACCAGCAGCAGTTCCTGTGTTGGTGCGATGAGAAGGGCTGCCCAGCTCGCGAATGGTCCCATGAGACCCAGCTGCATGGATCCGAGTATATGGAATGAGGCAAATTGCTCCGCGGGTCGAGTGTCCAAAACAAGGACGCCGCGGCGCTGTTCCTGCACGATTTGCTCTGCCGTCAACTGCTGAAGATTTGGCAATCCTGACAAATGAATCTACCCCTCTTCTTACATATGCGCGGCAGATCAGCAATTTCGATCGTGGTTTGTCATTATTTTTAGTTGTTTTGTCCGCGCCTGCTGCAGGCCGCCGTCTGGCTTCTTAAGCACACGTTCTACCTTCCGCCGTTCGCGTTCGCTTTCCGGGGTAGCCGCGTTGCGCGCATTCCAGGTAGTCCACACATCCGCGCTTTTTCGATACCAGGTGCGCGACTCCGCTTCCTCAGCGAGCCGTTGAGCCGGAGGATAGACCGGCTCGGTCGCCAGGCGGTGGTGCAACGCCCCTTCGCTTTCAAAGCAAAAGCCCAGGTCGCGCAGAACCAACAAGCTGGGCGAGGTCACCGCGTACTCACCCAGGAAGGGCAAGGCCGCATCCGCATATTGCCGGGCCTTCGCGATATTTGCTACGGCAAGCTCGGCATCGCTCAATTTGCAATAGGACCTCATGAGGTGGAGGCGGCCATGTGGACTGGTTTGTGCCAATTCGCGGCGGATCGGATTTGCTTTCAGCAGCAGCCGCAGCCGCTCTGGCGCCTGCTCTTTTTTGTCCAGCACCTCAGCCAGGGCCTCATCCATGATTGCCAGGAAATGCCTCGCCCCTGCCCCGTAGTATAGGGGAGCCAGTTTCTGGGCAAGACTGAGCGACTTTCGATACCATGCGCCGGCCATTTCGAAATTGGTCAGACGGAATGAGTCACCCATTTCTGCATAGGCAGTCGCCAAATCGTATTGGGCCTGGATATTCCCGCTGTCGAGCCCTGCCAGCATCTGGGCAATGGCAAGCGAATTGCGCGCGTAGACCTGTGCCTGCCCGGAATCCCCTACGTTCAGGTCGTCCCTTCCTTCGAGAATCAGAACCGCCTGCTGGTCGGCCAGAAGCATGGATCGACGCGCTTGCTCCGAGGACGGGTACCTTTTCACCAGTGCCTCGGCGAGAGTGACCGCCTTTCGATTGTCCTCCAGGGCTTGTGACTGCGGGCCCAGCTCATTGAATGTGCTTGCGCGATTAAGATAGAGACCAATCAGCATTCTGTCGTGGTCTTCGTCGCCACTGGGACTGTCCCCGAAGATGCGGAATGCTGCAGAATAACTTTTTACCGCTTGATCCGGATTCAGACTTTCCAGATCAACGTCTCCCATCCCTGCATAGTTTTTGGCCAAAAGACGTTTGCGCGCCGGGTCGTTAGGCTTCCCCTGCCAGAAGGGTTGCGCCCACGAAAGCGCCTTCTGATAGTTTTCGCGTGCCTCATGCAGGTTGCCCAGGAAGGTTTCGATACCACCCAGTCGCTGATACGCTTCAATCAATGCTGCTTTACTTTCGTCCCCGGGCATGCGAGCATGCGCTTCGCTAGCGGCGTGCCAGGCTTTCTGATAGCTGGCGATGGCCGTTTCCGAGTTGCCCAGGTTGGCAACGAAGGGTGAGCCCTCAAGGTCGCCGACGCGTACATAAGCCTTGGAAAGCTCAATCAATAAGCGGGGATCGTTCCCCGTGCTTCGCCGAAGTTCGTCCAGGTAGGTGAGCGCACTGTGAAACAACGCTGCCTGGGTCTTGGTCGAGGCTGAAGAGTGCTGCAGCTTGTCTGTCAAATCTGAGATGGCCGCGCCGGCAAGTGCGCGCACCTGGGTTACCCGGCGATCAGCCTTACGCGATTGACTCCAATAGATCAGCAAGGAGGTACTCAACAGAATAATCATCGCCAACGCCGCCAACATAACCGTCTTATTGCGCTGCACCAGCTTCCTCAACGTGTAGAGGGGCGAAGCACTTCTAGCCGTGATAGGTTTTCCTTGCAGATAACGAAGCAGGTCCTCTTCAAGATGTTGGACCGACCGGTAGCGTTGGGCCGAATCATGATTCATCGCCGACATGACAATTCTGTCCAGGTCGCCCGCTAACTCCCTTCTGCTCCACTTGGAGAGATCAGGAGCCAAACTCGGTTTTCGCCCTTCCGGGGTGAGAAGCACTCGTTCTGCTGCGGCCGGTGAAAGGCCGCGAAGAGTGTAGGGCCGTGAGCCAGTCAGAAGTTCGAACAGCAACACTCCAAGAGAATACACATCGGTTGCCGTAGTGAGCTGCTCTCCCTGCAGTTGCTCCGGGCTCGCGTAGTCAGGAGTCATCATTCTGAAACCGGTTTCCGTTGGGGTGTCATCCTTAAGGACTAGCTGCGGTTCCAGAGGCTTTGACGTCCCGAAGTCAATGAGCTTAACCACACCTTCGGGTGTCACCATGACGTTACTTGGTTTTATGTCGCGATGGATGATCTGCTTCTGATGCGCGTAGTGAACTGCGGAGCATAGCGAGCGAAACAGCTCAATGCGTTGCCGGATGGATAAGCCGCGGCTCTCACTGGCCTGGGTGATCGGCTGACCTTCCACGTACTCCATCACGATGAATGGACGGCCCTCTTTGGTATCGCCTCCATCAAGAATGGCGCCGATATTGGGGTGATTCAGGGTGGCAAGAATCTGACGCTCGACGCGAAACCGCTGAACCAACTCCGCGGTATCAAGGCCCTTGCGAATCATCTTGATGGCCACTATTTGAAAATAGTGGTCGTCGGAGCGAACGGCTAGGTAGACCACACCCATTCCTCCGCTATCCAGCTCGCGCACTAAGAGATAAGGGCCGACTTGTGAACCAAGATCCGAGGATATCGAGCTCTTGGTCATCTCTGTGAGATCGTCTGCCACCAGCGAGCGGAGCGCGCTCTCAGCGTCATGATCGTTTTCGAGAAGTGACTCTACTTCGGAAAGCAGCTCCGGATCGTCTCCGCAGGCGTCAGCCAGGTATTGCTTGCGTTCCGCCACTGGCCGTTCCAGCGCGCCCTGAAAGACGTCTTCGATCAGGCTCCAGCGATTAGTCTGCATCTTCTGAATTGGACGCATGGCGTGACATTTCGCGACGGATCCACGCCTGCCCAAGCCTCAGTTCGCGGCCAACTGTGGCCACGGAGATCCCCAGGACCTGACCAATTTCCTCCGTGCTCAGGCCGCCAAAAAACTTAAGTTCAATGGCTTGGCTCTTCCTGGCGTCGATTTCTGACAATTTTGAAAGGGCTTCATCCAACACGACAACATGCGGGGCTCGATCTTCAGCGACATCCATTCCGGTATGTAAAGTGATCCGTAGCCCTCCGGCTCGCTTCTGCGCCATACGTCTTCTGGCATGCTCGATCAGCACCCGTCTCATGGTGTTTGCTGCAATCGCATAGAAATGCATACGATTTTCGGCGCGCAGCTGCTTTTGGTCGGCCAGCCGCAGATAGGCTTCGTGAACCAATGCGGTTGGTTCCAGGGTGCAATCGGCCGGTTCACGTCTCAACCGCACTCTGGCCACGCGCAGCAAGTCTCCATAAATAATCGGCGTAAGTTGTTCCAGGGCTGAATGATCCCCTTGGCTCCAGCGAACGAGCAGGTTGGTTACGCCACCCGAATCTTCTGACACCTCTCCGGCAGCCACATTATTTGACACCCCGAGCTTCTCCTTTCCGCTGCAGCCAACACTATTCTGGAGATCTAGGTCGTCAGCCGATAGCCGAGAGACTCCCGTTCATTTCCATCTACGAGAGCGCGTGACGGGATATTCATGAGACAGATGCCTCATGATGGCAACGAGTCGCTAAAAATTGCCATTGTATGCCTTGCTGTATACATTGCAGATGCACAAAGCGTGGGCTTAGATACGATTTACTTGTCTTTTATGCTTCCCCGATAAAACACTCGGAGTCCTGCAAAATTCCCTTCGACCCATTAAAATATGGATAAACACCGGCAGACGAAGGTAACGAAGGGTGCGTGACCCATCACCGCGTCTTCGGCCAACATCTCGGGTCTTTCACATGTGGTGGTCAACCGTCTCCGTTTCCACGGCAGGGACAGGCATGGGGACGAGAAAGTTGCTGGCGACAAGATAGTTGAACAAGTGTCCCAAAGGGAGCGCACGCCGCAGTTGTTCGACAGAAACCCATCCATTCGTTTCATTCCATTCCCAGCCGGTCGTGGAAGAGCTATTTAGCCATTCGCGCAGATCGCCGTCCGTCATCGGATAAGCAAAAGCGCGCACGTTCTGGGCGAAGAGGCGCCCGAGGGCTTCGAGACGGCTGCCTTCGAGATGGCCGTAAAGGTCTTCAAACGTTCGAATGACCTGGGAAAGACCCGAGACGAAGCGTACCGGCGCCTTGGTATAGCGGTTTACAAGTGGGGTCATGTGGTAGAGCTCGCTTTGGCGAAAAAGCAGCACGTCGCCGCCTGAGGCGAGAAGGGCATCGATGCGGCGAATCAAATCAGGAATCTCCGGAGCTGGTTCGTTGGACACGAATGAACTGGCTGTAAGGCAAAAAAAGCCGGCAGGCTCCACGTTTGTCACGTTTGTTTCCCCCAGCTCATTCTGAAGCTGCTGAACACCCGAAGCCAACAACCGCGCATGAACTTGCCGATGTTCGGCATCCACGTGGCCAAAGTATCCCGGCGCAAGCACCACAGCTTTCTTGTACAGAGCCTCGGTAGGGGGAACCTCGGGGCCCTTGGCGGGGAAAAATACAGCTTCAGCGAATCCCGCGGACGCCAGGTAGACCAGGAGGGTACGACGGTCCCAAGTCTCGAATACGGGCCCGCGAACGTCGATGTAGTCGATTTCGATGCGCCCCTTGACGACGTCCTGTGCCACTCCTTCCAGAAAAGACTCCTTGCTTTGCAATTCGTAGAACGCGGAGTAGATGAGATTGACGCCCAGAATACCAATGGCCTCCTGCTCCAGAACATTGGTGGGATCGAGCATGTTGATGTGCAACAGAATGTCGTTAGCAGGGCCGCCCGGCTCCGACTGGAAACGGAGACCGACCCAGCCATGGGGTTCATTGGTCCCGGCGAAGTTGCGCGCGGAGATGGTATCGACAAAAGAAAAGAAGCGCGTGTGCGGCCCGCGAGTTTTGTTTAGCTGCGTCAGGAGCTGCTTCCATTCGCTTTCCAGCATGGCTTCCAGGCGTTGTTTGGAGACATAGCGCGAACCGGACCCGTAGAGGTCGTCGCTCACTTCCTTGTCGTAGGCGGAAATGGTTTTGGCCACCGTGCCGGAGGCGGCTCCTGCGACCAGGAACCAGCGGGCCACTTCCTGTCCAGCGCCGATTTCGGCGAAAGAACCGAACTTGGACTGATCGAGGTTCAGGGTGAGTGCTTTATGGTGAGTGTCGAGTTTTTGAGCGGAAGGCATAGGCAGGCTCCTATCGGGGGACTTTCGAAGAGGCGTGAACACAGTTTCGCAGGCGTTAGCTCCGCGGCCGAGTCGCAAACAAGAGAGCGATACCGCAAACGAGCGCTACTCCTCCAAGAATTGGGAGTACAAAACTGGTCTGACGCTGTTCGGCGGCGTGGACCAGGAGCAGTATTGGTGATACGCAGTACAAAAGCGAAGCGATGCCCAGGGCGACCAATATGAACCCGGCAATGGATGCTGCTCTCATGAACTCTCGTAGTTGCCTGTTCTTTGCAAACGACAGCGACACGCTACGCCCGTCTTGATAGTAAGCTGAGGAATTAAGAATCCCCAAATCGAGTATTCGACAGAAATCCCCTCAAGCTAATCTTGAATCCTAAACCTTGGAGGACCCGTATGAAAGTTCTAGAACTGGTAGGAACTCGCGTATGGATTAGGTGCGACCAATTTCGCAGGATTTCCGGCGTCATCTCCAGCGTGCTGAAGCCAGTAAGCGGCGATGATCTTCAGTCTTGCATTGCCGAGAGTCTTTTCGACATTGTCCTGCCTTCAGGGAAGATCCTTCAGTTGCGCGGTGCAGAAATCTGCAAGGTCGATCACATGTCGGAACAGCGTGTTCTGCGTTGACACTAAGAGACGCCGGGGGTGTGGAGAAGTGGGAGGCGCGTAGCCGTTTCCACTTCTCCATTCCCCTTATGTTTGCAAGCAGGTAGCACAGCAGCGGCGTTAGGACTGAAGCTGACCCGTCTAGGGCCACTTAACAGATTAGAACAGAACTCGGGGTTGGTAGTCCGTTGCTGATTCGTGACCAAGCCACCCCGAACTCAGTTGATAGATACAGGGCGCCCCCTCGGTCAACCACCGCAATCGTTGAGCCGTTCGTGGCGATGCAACCTGTGTCGGCGATACCATTGATCCACGTAGGCAGACCATTTTCGACGGCAACTATGTCTCCACCCGGTCCGACCGATCGATGGTAAATTCTTCCCTGGGTCGCAAAGTGGTCCGTCGACGCGGAGACAAGGATGTCATCGCCCGAAAACGCTACCGCAGAGCAGTAGGGTGCGTGTAGACCGTCGCGTTCTATGGTCCAAGTTGCTCCTGCGTCGTGGCTAATGCACAGGCCGATCGCGGACGCCGCAACAACGATGTCCGGATCTGCATGATGCGCGCGCACCTCATGAACATCGCTGTTGATATCTATCGTAGGTTGCCAGGTTCTTCCGCCATCCATCGAACGCGGAATGCCTCCCACGTGAACGTTGGCGAAAAGTATGCTCCCGCTCGAGTTGGCCGCAACCGAGCGAATGCCTAGCGGTGGCCCGAGCCGCTGCCCATTAACAATTGCCGAACCAGCAAACCACGTATCCCGCCCCGCGATGTTATGGAAACCATCGATAGGATCGAGCACACCGCCCGCATCGCTCAGCCGCAGCATGCGCGCATCGTCCGTTCCTACATAGACAGCGTCTCTGACAGCCATGCAGCATGAAAGCTCGAACTCGCTCGTAGCGACGGTTGCCCATTCGCCGCTTGGTGCACGCCTGCGCAGCGAATGTCGTCCGACAATGGCGAGCGCACCGCCGCGACCATCTGGCGCGAGCCCTCTGACGCGCTGGTTCGCAATCTCTTGCGTGCGCCCATCGCCGGTGATTGCGAACAACCCATCGCCCCAGGTCGCCACGAGTATCGTCGGTTTCGCCACGGTTCACCCTCCTCTCCCGCATTTCCCATTAGAGCCGACCTCCGTCCTATCCATACCCCGCGCGGCGAGAAGCCTTACGGCCCACGCAAGAAATGAAAATCGCGAATAACCTGCGGCCCTCTGTCCATCCCTCAGTAACGGCTACTAAGGTAAGGGCTGCCCTCCCCTTTGTCATGCCGCCTGACATGCCGGTCTCGTCCTGCCGTAGAGCGTGCCGTGGAAGGAGACGACTTGCCTGTGGCAAATTGAGGGAGGAACAACCGTGCAAAAACCACGTTGGATGCGAGGCCCGGAGGGCCGGTCGTCAAAACTCAGCCCAGCCCGGAAGGACTGGGGATCCATCCCGAACATGATTTGAGCGCCGTAGGCGCGGCACTAAACCTGGGCCGGCTCCACCGGTGTCCCCGCCAGTCGCCTCCATCCTCGATCAGCCCGCAAGAGTCTCACCGGCGAAGCCCAGCATCGAAGGTGCATGGCCATGCTTACCGCGCCGGCTCCTGCCGTCTCCATGTAAACACGAGAAGGGAGAACATGACACACGTCCCGCTGCCAAGAGCCCTGAACATGCAGAAGAGGCTGAACAGCCTGATCCAGAACCTTCCCGGTGCATTTGTATGGCTGCTCGTACTGGCAACGTCCCTCATGGTTCCACCCCTGAACGCGGCCCCGGAGCCGCAGGCTTCAGGTTTATACGATCCCGTTGCCGATCCACACGCTGTGGTGACTCTTGGCCATGCGCGCTTTACCGTGTTGACTTCCCAGCTGGTGCGCATGGAGTGGTCCGCGGATGGCAAATTTGAAGACCATGCTTCGCTGGTTTTCCTGAATCGAAAACTTCCCGTCCCACACTTTACCGCCGCTTCTTCCCACACTATCGACGGGGAACAGTTGCTGATTGAGACTTCGCAGCTCAAGCTCACCTATTCTCCCCGCATCGGCACCGACGGCAAATTCGATGCGCGAACTCTGCAGGTGCTAGTCGCGTTCCACGGCGCCGCGGTCACCTGGAAGCCCGGCGACCCCGACACCGGAAACCTGATGGGAACAGCCCGCACGCTCGACGGTTCGCACGGTGGAACCCTCTCCCCGGCTTCCCCTATGGAGCCTGGACTCATCTCCCGTAATGGCTGGGTGGTCGTCGATGATTCCAGCCGGCCGCTCTTCGATTCCGCAAATTTCAGCTTTACCCAAGGCGAGCATTCGGAGTGGCCCTGGGTAATGCTCCGGCCCGCCGGCGACCACCAGGACTGGTACTTCTTCGGCTATGGGCACGACTACAAGCAGGCGCTCGGCGACTACATCGAAGTCGCGGGCCGCATCCCCCTGCCGCCGCGCTTCGCCTTTGGTGCGTGGTGGTCGCGTTACTGGGCCTATACAGACCAGGAACTGGACGCGCTGGTCGAAGGCTTCCACCACAACGATGTGCCTCTGGATGTGCTGGTCATCGACATGGATTGGCACCCTACTTTTCCTGGCGAGCATGGGCGCAAAGATCAGTCCGGACAGACCATAGGCTGGACGGGCTATACATGGAATCCGCTTCTCTTCCCTTCCCCGCAGCTTTTTCTCAACCACATTCATCGCCAGAACCTCGAGGTGACGCTCAATCTGCATCCCTCCTCTGGCGTGCACCCGTGGGAGGCCGCTTATCCTGCCATGGCGCGCGCCATGGGGATTGACCCCGCCACCAGGAAAGATGTGCCCTTCGATCCGACGAACAAACACTTTGCCGCCACTTACATGGATATCGTGCTGCATCCACTCGAAAGACAAGGCGTAAATTTCTGGTGGCTCGACTGGCAGCAGGAACTACCCACTAACATTCCAGAATTGAATAACGTTTGGTGGTTGAGCTATTTGTTTTTCACCGATCAGGCGCGCCAGCACAAACGGCCGATCATGTTGAATCGCTGGGGAGGTCTGGGCGCCCATCGTTACCAGATTGGATTTTCCGGCGACACCATTTCTTCCTGGCCCGCGCTGGCCTTCCAGACATGGTTTACCGCCACCGCAGCCAATGTAGGCTTTGCCTACTGGAGTCATGACATCGGCGGCCATGCCCCCGGCCCCGTCCCGCCGGAACTCTTCACTCGCTGGGTTCAGTTTGCGGTATTCAGTCCCATCCTGCGCACCCACACCACCAAAAATTCAGATGCTGAGCGCCGCATCTGGGCCTACCCCGAGCCTTACTCGGATATCATGCGCCGCGACTTCAACCAGCGCTATGCCCTGGTGCCTTACATTTACACCGAGGCTCGACGCACCTATGACACTGGCCTGGCTTTTCTGCGCCCTCTATACTACGACTGGCCGGACTTCGACCAGGTGTATGACGCCCGCGACGAATACAGCTTCGGCGACTCCTTGATTGCAGCTCCTGTGGTCACACCTGTAGACCAGGCAACCGATCTTGCTCATGAAACCCTTTGGGTACCGCCCGGGGAGTGGATGGACTGGCAGCGGGGCCTGCACCTGCATGGACCGGCGACGATCGGCGCGAACTACTCTATCAGGCAGATACCCGTGCTGGTACGCGCAGGCGCCATTATCCCCATGACTCCGGGTATCACCTCCACCAGCCAGGAGCCGGCCGCGCCTTTGGCCGTGGTCGTCTTTCCTTTGGCAGCCGGAGAACACTCCGTCTATCGTCTTTATGAAGACGCGAGCAATTCCACAGCCTATCAGTCCAACCTGACCCGGGCGTTTGCCTGGACCAACATCTCGGCGGCCGAGCAGGCCAGCGATTTGAGTATTGAGATCGCTCCCATTGACGGCAGCTACCCTGGAATGGCTGCCGCCCGCGCGTACCAAGTGCGCCTGCCTGCGGACTGGCCTCCGGATTCAGTGAGCGTGAACGGGCATCCGCTGCAATACAGCCCAGCGAACGGCGCCACCGGCTGGCGCTATGAAGGCAATACCCTCACCACGGTGATCGATATCCCGCAGCGGTCTGTTCACGACCGGACGATCGTTCGCATCCACCGCGCCCCGGAGCTCTTTGCGCGCCGTCCCGAACTCGACGGCTTTGCCGGAGCGATGACCCGCCTGCAGGAAGTCTACGATGCTCTGAACCATACCTGGCCAACGGGCTGGGCACCCGACGATCTGATAGACGTCATGCAAACTGGAGACCGTATCAGTTACAAACCGTCGACCGCTCCGTCCGAGCTTGCGCGCTTCGACCAGAGACTGCCTCAGGCAATCGACGAAGTGTTAGCTCTTCATCCCTGGACCTCCCAGGGGCAACAGGACTTTGCTGCGAGATATCATTGGGCCCCCTCCACCGCCCAAGAACAGGCAGAGACCTATAAACAGCTCATCTTGAAGGCCCAGGCTGCAGTTCATGACATGCAATCGATGCTCTCCCACACCACGGCGGCAAAAGGCTTGTGAATGAGGACAATCCCACCCACGCCGTGTAGGCTTGATGCTATGGGGGTGGGTCTCTCACTGCGTGGAGTCAAGTACCTGGCGGTAACCTGCCTGGCACTCTGCGCCATGAGCCTACCCGCGCAGTCCGGCACCTACGCCAGCTCGGCAGAGTACCAGGGGATGCTCCAAGAACTACATGCGCCCGCGCCCTCCCCGATCTTCATCGCCACCGGAACAAGACAGCTCCCCGAGCAGGACCTGAAAGTAACGGTGCATGACACCCGGGGCCGCCTGGAGCTCAAAACGCAATCGGCGCAAATCACCATCGACCGCGCAGCCGCAACGCTCACAATGCTCAACCTCGAAACCCACGCGTCGTGGGTCTTCTCCTTCGCAGAGCAAGCCGCGGCCGCATCAACCGGCCCCCACTGCCACTTTCACCCATCTCACCCGGCAACAAAACACCTGGTCCTTCTCCTTCCCAACTCCAGCCGGGGACACGACCGTCACCCTCGGACTCCTCCATGCCGGCATGGCAACGCTGTTCATCGCGCGCCCCGCCCCAGGCCCCCTCACCATTCACTTTGCCGGAGCAGACCCCTGCTTCGGCCTCGGCGAACGCTTCTACCAAGCCGCGCTTTCCGATACCCACTTCGACGTCCGTCCCGCCGACCGCTCCGGTGAACCCGGCCACAACTGGAGCTATGTAGCCATCCCCCTGGTCTACACCCCTACCGGCCTCGGCCTCTATGCCGACACAGTGTTTGATACAAACTTCAATTTCAACCATGCCGGTTCGGCCTTCGATCTCCGCGTCGCCAACACCCCCGTGACCTTCTACTTCCTCTCTGCCCCCAATCCTAAGGCCATCCTGCAGCAGTACACGGCGCTCACCGGCCGCCCCCAAAACCCGCCGTTATGGGCCTTCGGACCCTGGATTACCGCCCTCCAGGGAAGAGATGCGGTACTTGAGGAGGCGCAGAGAATCCGCACCGAGGGCATTCCCGCCAGCGCCCTCTGGGTTTTCGACGAGCTCGATGAGCCCAACAACTTGGGCTGGCCCTTCTGGTTCGCCAGCTACTATGGCGACCCGCGCGCCTTCAACGACACTCTCCACGACCTGGGCTACAAGGTTCTCGGCTACGTGCATCCGTATCTACGCGAGCGCATGCTTCCCTATCCCACCCCGAGCCCGACCTGGCAAAGAGGAGTAGCCGAAAAACTTTTGGTCACCGGCATCGACGGCCTTCCCCACGGCCCCCTCTTTGAGCCCGTGCGCACCGGCAATCTGGACTTCACCAATCCCCACACCGTCGACTGGTGGCAAGACATGCTCACCCACGCCGCGCGCGACCAGGCCTGGGACGGTTGGATGGAAGACTTCGGAGAGTACGTCGACGACAGCGATCACCTGGCCGCAGGCGACGGAACCCGTCTCTCCGAAGTGTATCCGCTGCTGTATCACAAAATCACCACCCGCATCGTGCAAGCCCTAAACCCCAACATCGTCTCCTTTTCTCGGTCCGGCTTCGTCGGCACCCAGCAATGGAGCCCCATGCTCTGGGGCGGCGACCAGCAGCACAACTGGACCCGCGACCTCGGCCTTCCCTCCGTGGTCACCGCCGGCATCACCGCGGGCATGTCCGGTTACTCCACCTGGGGACCAGACATTATCAGCGACGGGCCAGACCGCGAACTATGGATGCGCTGGGCCGAATTCGGAGCCCTCACTCCTGTCATGCGGGATCACCCCTGGTCCAGGCCCAGGTTCTCCATAGACCTGTGGCACGACCCCGGAACTATAGCCCTCTTCCGCCGCTACGCCATCCTGCACACTTCCCTCCTGCCCTACTTCGCCACCTACGCCGCAGAGGCCCACCGCACCGGAGTGCCCATCCTGCGCCACCTGGTCCTCGAGTACCCGGAAGATCCCCGCGCTGCGACAGCCGAGTATCAGTACTTGCTAGGCGAGAGCCTGTTGATAGCCCCAGTGATCGAACAGGGAGCCGTCAACCGCAAGCTCTATCTGCCAAAAGGCGACTGGCTGAACTACTGGACCGGAGACCACCTCACCGGAGGCACGGACGTGACAGTCCCGGCCCCGCTCGAACAAATCCCCATCTTTGTGCGCGCCGGCTCCATCCTCCCCTTCAAGCCAGAGAACCAAACCGCCACACTGAACTGGAGCGACCCGAACCTATTGGCCGGCCCCTTGGTCTGGAAAGCCTATCCAGGCAAAGTGGGCGGCACTTCCACCTTCACCCTGCCCGATGGCACCAGCGCAACCCTGCAAACCGCCCCGGCCGGATTCCGCATCGTTGGCGCCTCGCCCACCGTTCGCTCCTATGAAGTCGTAACTTCTATGGATACCGAACCAACCGCCCTGCAACTCGACAACCAACCCCTGCCCCAGCAAGCCTGGCGCTACGACCCCGCCGCCCACCTGGTGCACGCGACCTTCACCGCCGCGGGCTTTACGCTGCTCATTCAGCGAAACCCGATTTCTAACGGCCTGATCCGTAACAAATGACGGGTCAGGCCGTTAGAACCAGGTTCACCTCAATTTCCTATAAGCTGGAACGAGTAGGAGGACGGAACTGAGCTCGCACAAACGTGAATCGTTCGCGCTTCTGGCTGTCCTGGTTCTGCTCGCCGGGACGGCCCAATCGCTTCCCCGCCTGCCTAGGCCTCACTCTTCCAAGCCTCGTCCAACCAGCCAGCAATTGTTGATCGCCTCAGATATCCATTTCAATCCCTTTGCCGACCCCACGTTGGCCGCCGATCTGGCCAAGGCGCCGGTCCATAAATGGGAGGCGATTCTCAGCCGGACTTCCCCCACTGCCTACAGTCCCTACGGACAGGACACCAACTGGTGGCTGCTGCGGTCCGCTCTGGATGCCATGCGCAAGGCTGAGCCCAATCCCACCCTGGTGATGGTCGCCGGCGACTTGCTGGCCCATGGATTTTCTGAGAAGTACGCCCAAGCCATCCCCGACACCAACCGCGACCACTACCGTGCTTTTGTATCCAAGACGGTGTCCTTTATCGCCCTCGAGCTGCGCCAACGCTACAGCAAGCCGCAAATCTTCCTCACCCCGGGCAACAACGACAATGACTGTGGCGACTACAACATTGAGGCCGGAGGAGCCTTTCTGAACGATACGGCCTGGACGGATCGGGGACTTGTCCGGGAAGGCGGCCGCCTCATGGGGCAATGGAAGTCGCTTGGCAGTTACACCCTCCAGCCGCGGCATATCCACGGGCTGCGTATTCTTTCCGTGAACTCTGTCTTTTTCTCCAACAAATATGAGTCCAAAAGTTTTGCTGATGGCTGCGCTGCAGTCCAGTCGGATGGTCCCGCGCGCACCTTCAGCTGGCTCGAGTCCACGCTGAGCCGCGCCGCGCAGAATCACGAAAAAGTCTGGATCATGATGCACATCCCTCCAGGAATCGACGGCTACTCCACCATGGTCCGCTATCGGTCCTTGTCCCAGGCCGCGTCCTCCGCACCTCAGGATCTGTGCAGCCAGGCAATCGTTCCCATGTGGAAGCCGTTCTGGACAGATCTCTTTGATCGCCTGGTAGCCCAATACCCAACCACGATCACCGCCATCTTTGCCGGTCATGATCACACCGACGATTTCCGCGTCATCCAGGCAGGTAAGGCCGCCCAGCAATTCGTCCTCATTGATCCGCCGGTTTCCCCCATCTACGGGCAGAACCCTTCATTTCGCATCGTCACCTTTGCCGCCGGCGGCGCTCTGACCGATCAAACCACCTGGTACCTGACCAATCTGGAGGCAGCCCGGAGTACGGTTCCTGGAACCTGGATGCCGGAGTATACCTTCGACGCCGAATGGCATAGCCCGCGCGTGGACGCAGCCGGCCTCAACTCCATCTACGACCAGATCCGCAGCAACCCTGACGCCAGCCAACGATGGCTGACGCTCCTGAATGTCTCCAGTACGGACCACCCCGTGCCCGCCGACGGAGTGCGAACCCTGGAGTGCGCCATCGCCGCCCTGGACCCCGCAACCTACAAGGCTTGCTACTGTCCCGCTCCTTGAGTCCAGAGCTAGCTGATTTCTTTCACCGTGATTTCGTATTTGAAGTTATCCGGATCGAAGGGATCGACCCGTCCTTCTGACGTTTCGGCCTGCGGATACATGAAGTACACCAGCGGTGTGCCCGCGGATCCGGGTAGGTCCACGTCATGAGCGTAGTTGTATGCCATCCAATTCATCTCCCATGAACCGAACAATTGATGGCGGGCCCGCGACACGATCTCATCGCTCAAAGGACGATTCCCGGGAGGTTCTTCCAGAGCCACTTTCCTGACGTCGGCTGGGTCCACAGGCACCCATCCATGCTCGCGCAGGTAGACTTCCGCGCGACAGTGCTGTCCCTTCGTTGCTATATCGGTCGGCAGTCCAAGGCTCTTGTAGCCCTCTTCTGATTTCGCGATCCGCAATCCATAGACATGCCGCGCCGGCAAGCCCACCGAGCGGGCCAGGCCGACATACAGAGCGTTCAAGTCAGCACATTTGCCGCCCATATCACCCGACTCCAGCATGAATCGAATGTCGCCACGGCCACAGCCACGGACTTTCGGATCGCGGAACGTATTTTCCACCACCCACTCATAAATAGCCCGCGCCTTCTGGATGTCGGTGGTCGCGCCGGCGGTCGCCTTCAGCGCCGTCTGTTTCACAATGCCGTCTGTCGGCACGTATCGGCTGGGCCGAAGGAAGTAGTCCAGTTCAGCCTGTGAAGCGGGTGGCGCTGTTGCCCGGGAGGACAAATCGACGGCGTAGTTTTTCAGCGCGACGCGGCTGGTCATGCTCAGCGCCGGCTTGGCGTTTGCAGCGATACTTCGCTGACACGATCCCGAGAGCGCTTTGCTTGTCATTGCTCAGCGTGGCCGTTCCACCCTCTGCCGTGAACCGGGCCGAAATTGTGTGTTGATAAGGCGTGTTGCGAATCAGCGGCGCCGGTAGCCAGATGTGACTGATCCCGTCAGGCTTCAGCACCTCAACCTTGGTGACGACCTCGAACGTTCGCCATCCGCCTGCCGATGGGGTATCCGCCAGGGCCGGCACCGCCCTGGAGAGAGCCCAACCAGCACAGAGTGAGCTATTCGCTCGCAAGAAATCTCGCCGATTCATCATTCGCCTCGAAAATCGCCACTAACGAACTGCGGGTGCAAGGACATAATGGCAGTATGTCCTTGCGCCCGCCTCCACCCGATGGATGAAGCCGAGGGACACCGAAAGGTGGAGACTCGCGCACAGTCACGATCCGCCCGCGCCGATAAGCCTTCGGCCGGAGCTACAATGGAGAGTGGATTTGGCCCTATTTGAACCCGGATCGCGGCCCTCCAGCGGGAATCTCCTCACCCGGAGTGACGACCCGAGTGCCAAACAACATTCACGGCTGATAGGCACGCTCTATATCAGTCTCGTTCTGCTGACACTGGCCTATGCCCTCTTGGCGGGGCTAAAGACCGTCGTCGACTTCGACCTCGGTTGGCAGATGGCGACCGGCCGCTATCTTCTCGCCCATCACGTCATCCCTCGCACCGAGCTTTTCTCCTACACCGCGCACGGGACTGAATGGATCTATCCTGTCTTATCCGGCCTTATCTTTTACCTTCTGCATCAGCTGGGAGGCTACGCAGCGATCTCCTGGTTCTGTGCCCTGACCTGCGTTGCCACGGCTGCCGTTCTGATCTATAAGCGCAGTCTTTCCGCGGTTGTTCTGGCGCTGCTGGCGGTGCCTGTTCTTGCCTCGGAGATCATGCCGCGAGCCAGCCTCTTCACCATCCTTCTCTTCACCTGTTTTGCCCGGATATTGGTGGAACACTTCGAAGCGCGCCCCTCTCCGCTTTGGCTGCTGCCGCTACTCATGGTGTTTTGGGTCAATCTCCACACCGGATTTGTTGCCGGGTGTGTTCTGGCCGGCGCCTACCTGACGGTGGAAGCCCTCGAGCTCCCATTTCACTCCCGGCGCACGGCGGCAATCGCCCGCTGCAAACGAGCGCTTCCCTGGTTGATTGCCGCTATCCTGGTTACAGTCATCAATCCCTGGGGTATACGCATCTTTGCCGCAATCAGCAGGCAGCAGTCAGTTGTCGGTTGGCAGAGCGCTTCGCTGGAAGAGTGGGAGCCTGTACAGGCCGCAAGTGCGCTTCAGGAGCTCGGCTGGAGAACGCCCAACAGCGCCCGCTGGTGGCTGCTTGGCTTGGGGATCATCCTCGCGGCTCTATGCTTATGGCGCCGCCGTATCGGCCCGGCGCTGGTACTCCTGGTGGCGGCCTTCGCCTTTCTCAGGCATCAGCGAATGGAAGGGCCATGCATCATCCTCATATGTCTTATCGGCGGCTCGGTGCTTACGAACGCTGCCGCCCACAACCGGTTTCCCTGGCATAAAGCAAGCTTCGCTTTCGCAATTGTCTCCTTGCTTGCGGCTTTGGTTGCCGTTCGCTGCTTCGACCTGGTCACCAATCGAACCTATCTCTCTTCAGGGGATCTTACCCTCTTCGGCACTGGCCCTTCCTGGTGGCTGCCGGAAAAGGCAACCAACTTCCTCCTGCAGAATCATCCGCCGGCGAATCTCTTCTCCAGCTTCAATCTCGGCAGTTATCTTGTGTGGCGGCTGGGGGATCAATACCCTGATTTCGCCGACGGCCGGTATATCCCTTTCGGACCGCGGCTCATCGATCAGCAGCGCGCGCTGACCGGTCTCCCCCTGGACTCCATGGAGTGGACACAAGCCGTCGCCACCTATCACATCCATACCGTCATCTTTCCCCTCTCGCGGATCTTCGCCCTGGGCGAGTTTCCCCTCTTGGCCGACTGCGAGAGTACCCGTTGGACGCCGGTCTACATGGACGTCACCGCCATCATTTTTCAACGCAAAGATGCGGACACCATCTCAGGCAAGTCATCGGTCGACTGCCACACGCAGAAGTTGCTGTCATCGGAGGAGCTTCCCCTCCAGAGCAGCCGGCAACGCGCCGAACGATATGAGCAGCTTGCGAATGCGAGTGCGATCTTCTCGCAGTTGGGGCGTCTGTCAGAAGCGAGCGAAGCGGCGGAACGCGCGGAGGCTATCTACCCCAACGACATGACACTTCATTTCATCAAAGCGCAGATAGCAACCAATGCAGGGCAACCTGAGGAGGCAGAACAAGAGCTTCGCAAGGCCCTCGCGATAAAGCAGTCCGACGCTGGATGGTACAACCTCGGCTTGCTCTATACCAGAGAGCGCCGCTTTCCAGAGGCGCTGGAAGCTCTGCGGCACTCCGCCCGTCTCTCTCAACAAGTCTCTGATCGTTATCTATTGATCGCGAGGATTTACCTGCTGCAACAGCAGCCGCAGCAGGCCTTGGATATACTCGCCCAAGTTGGGGAGAACAAAACCGCTGGGGCCGGTGAGACACCCGTAGCTGCTGAGCGCCGCGCCGAGCTCGCTGAAGAGAAGGCCGCCGCCTTCATGCAGCTTCAACAAGCAGGAAAAGCGATCGAATTACAGCTCTTCGCAGTGCGGCAAACCCCCGAAAACCTCAGGCGCAAGCGGGTGCTCGTCCAATATTGCCAGTCTGCTCAAGTCGCATGTCCGCTTCCGTAGCATTGAGGGACTGGACCTCCCCGCCTGCCCCTCCGCGGGCCATTCTTAGGAGGCCTCTTTCCGCATGCCGTTTATTTCATTCTTTGCTGCCAATCCCATAGTCGTTGCTATGTTCAACAGCGTCGGGGCGAATTGCCGCATGATTTCTTCCAACTCGGCGTTGCGCGTCCGCAGTGCCTGGGCCTCGCCTTCGCGGCGGGACAAAACACTCCGCAATTCCCGATTCTCGCGGAAAACGTCCCGGGTGGATTCCAACCGGTCCAATATCGAGCGCAGTTCGTCTTCGGTGACCGGTTTCGCGGGGGCGGCCGGCATAGTGGTCTTGGGTGGTTCAGTAGCGGTGGTTTCTTTCCACATAGATCCTCTCCAATATCGCGTGCGGTTCATTTTGCGTTGCCTGCGGCCCATCCTGTCCTAGAGATGTATCTCTCCAAGTTGGTTGCTCCGCTGGACAACGAATGTGTGCGAGTGGTGGGGCCCAGGTTCAATGCATCGCATTTTTATCCGGGAGATACACGGGGAAACAACATCCAAGGTCTCAACCATCTTATGGTATCAAGAGCATGATTTGGGGCCATTTTTCATGGCCGTCTTTCTAAAAATGGTTGCCCAGTCCCAAAAGCGGCGCAGAGCTGCTGTGTCACCCTCCCCGCCCAGTTCCTTTTTGGTTTATCGAAGCCCTGCATGTCTTTGCACTGGAGATGGGGCGAGGGCAGAGAAGATGGGGAGCAGACCTTCGACTGCATTGCATGTGTGGTCGGGGCCGGCCGATGCGAGTTCCTCGGACGTGCCGTAGCCGTAAGTGACAGCGATCGAAGTCACTCCGTTCGCGCGGGCCGCTTCGATATCGAACTTGCGGTCACCCACCATGAACGTGGTCGCGCGATCGAGGGACTGCTCATCGAGTAGACGACGAAGCAAGGCCGTCTTGGTGTGATGGAGCGACCCGGCTTTGTCCGCGTACACGGCAAAAAAGTAGCGGCTCAGGGCAAATTTTTCCAGGATCCGCTCGGTGAAATCTTCGCGCTTTGAGGTGCAGACGAAGAGTTGCCAGCCCGACCTCTGGAGGCTCTGCAACAGCTCAGGGACGCCGGGGTAGACGGAGTTCTCCTGCCAGCCAGTTGCAGCGTAACACAAGCGGTAGTCGTGCAGCAGGGCGGCACGGCGAGGCTCGTCGGCATCTGGCATGAGGCGGCGCATGGAATAGTCTGCGGGAGGCCCGATGAACCAGTCAAGCGGCCCGGTCCAGGCGATGCCATGGGCGTCAAGGGTGTTGGTAAGGCATCCGAGAATGCCTGGCTTCGAGTCGGTGAGCGTGCCGTCGAGATCGAATATGGCAGACCTGCGCATCGTCATGTAACCAGTATCGCTTGCGGCCCAGGCCCGGCGTCCGGGAACTCTTGCCAAATGCACCTGCTAGTCCATCTTTGATGGTCCAGGAAATTTCATGACGCGTGGCAAGCGGCCAGCATGGTTTCTTGCATGACTTCGAGCAGTAATGGCGTCGGGGCAGAACTGGTGTAGAGCAGACACAGGGAGCCATTGCTGGTTGCCGCTCCAATCGTCTGCCCAATCTCCCTATCCAAAATAATTGCTGGTCCCCATAGGGATGCCAGTTTCAAATGGCGAAAGTGGGGGCTGAACGGCAAGTTGCCAAGGTTGGTCAATGTCGCTTCGTGCGCATGAGATGCGCCGGCCGTCCGGGAAAATGTGTGCGGATCCAGTCCCCGGACGAGGAGATCATTCAGCGCGCTGAGACCCGCGATCATACCCGGTAGTGATCCGGCCCCGGTTAGTCCGCTCTTCATAAACCGCGCGAGATCCCAGAAGCCGGACATTGCATCCGGATTCACTGCAACGATGCCGCCAAATGCCAGTTGCATGTAATGGTCACCCAAGTGCAATAATCGCCTGGCGTCAATGGCAGAGTGAATCCGGACAGGATTATTCCACGCACTGAATAGCTGCCTGCCCGCGAGCACAAGAGCCGCGCAGATTGCTCCATGCAAAGTCGTTTTTTCCTGACGCGACCGGCCCAGCAGTTCACTGGTTAGTTCCGCGCTTAGGCGCAAACCCTTTACGTGAATAGCTGGGGCAACGCTGCCTTCGATGGAGCCGGATGACGTCTCGCGGACACGTCTGGCAGGCTGTGTTCGTATGCCAAGCAATTGCTCCATGGGGGCTAGAGGAGGCAAGCTTTCCAGCCTTTCGCCGGAAAGCGCCTGCAATAGATCGCGGATTGCGAAGACCATGGACAGACCGTCCCCGATGGAGTGATGTGCGCTAAGGATGAGTATTGACTTATCCGGCTGACGCAGCAGAACTGCGCGTATAAGCGGCGCCTGTCTCGCATCAAACCGGGTTGCCAGCTCTCTTTCTATCTCTCGCTCCCATCGGGACGTCGCCTTCTTCGTACTCACAACTCGCAGAGGGATCTGTCTTCCTGCAACACGGCGAAAAGACAGGGTTCCATTTCCGTCCTCTTCAATACAAACAGAGAAGAACGGGTGGCGAAGCTGCACCGCGTCCAGGGCCGAACGCCAGGCCGTTAGCGTTGTGGGCCCCTCGATTTCTGCCGCTAGCGCAAAATGTGTCGGATGGGTGTGATCAAACAGCCACAGACAACTTTCCATCGTACCGAGAGGCCGAACGAATTCTGCCCCGGTGGAGGGGGGGTGGACCATCTGCTCGCTCTGATCGTTATCGACCACACTAATTGACTCGTCCGTCATGAGTACTCCGCAGGAGAAAGATGTACGTCGAGCTTTTTGAAGCTCGACGTACGCCCACGCTTGCTACTGCTACAGAGGAAACACGGATCGTTGGAGATAATTCCCGATTGGCGAACAAAGTGCGCTGGGTCGCCTTGAGTATGGGACTGCTTGTCGCATCGGACCCTATCTTGGAATGCCTTCTAGAGGAAAGTGAACATGCTCGATCGTCTTGCGGTTCCACGTGTAGGTCATTTCCAGGTCGCCGCTCGCCGTCTGGATAATCGCAGGGTACGAGTACTCTCCGGGCGACTCCTCCAGCGCGTAGAACATCTTGAAGTGTTCGCCGTCACTGGACACTGCCAGGTTCAACGGAGTCCGCCCGCTGGTCGTGTTGTTGTAAATCAAAACCACTCGCCCGTCTCTTAGGGCCACGGCATCGATCCCTGAGTTTGGGTTGGGCAGCTCCAGTGGACGAGCGGGTGTCCAGGTGACCCCATCGTCATACGAGTCGGCCACACAAATCCGCAGCGTTTTCGCCGTAGAGCGCGCATACAGTCGTAAATGCCTCTTCCCCTGGGGCACCACCGACGGCTGAATGATACCGTCCGTATATTTCCAATCCGAGGATCCCGGCGTCTGCGAAGCAGTCGCCGCATGAGCATCCCCAATCCCCTGTTTATCAGGCACCACCGGTGGGACGATAGGTCCAATCTTCGCCCAGGTCTTGCCGCCATCCGCGCTGCGCTCAATCCATACCGCCCAGGAGCGGTATGCTTCGATCGACGTGCCACTGATGATCGTGCCATCCTTCAGGACAAGCGGCTTCGCCCGAATCGGCCCTAGCAGACCGGCAGGCAGATGCTCGGCCGCGCTCCAGGTCTTGCCTTCGTCCGTGCTCCACTTTCGCGCGCCTCTCCAGGTCTCCGGGCTGGGGCCAAATTTGTAGTACATCCAGAGCTTGCCGTCCCTGGTGTGGAACAGCACCGGATTCCAGCACGGCACTTCCGCCTCCCGTGCCAGCTCGACGGGAGCGCTCCATCCGGCCCGAGTCCTGGTCGCCCCCCAGATCGCCACGTCCGGCTTGCCCTCTGCGGTTCCTCCGAACCAGGCCGACATCAGGTCGCCGTTCTTCAGTTCCACCACGGTGGAAGCGTGGCTCGCCGCAAACGGAACGGAGCCCGGCGCGAAGATGGGTTCCTTCGCCGGTTCCGAAGCGGCCTCGCCCGTGTGCGAACTCGCCATCACACCTCCGGCCAGCAACAACGCCGTCGCCAATTTGAATCGCAGCCTCAACACGGGTGACATGATATCTATTCTGCCCCTGTTTTCCCGGTGCGTAGACTAAGATAATCAACGGCCCGCCGTGGGCAAAGTTGATATGGAGAAGGCCTGCTTGTAAATCCGGGCAAATTATGACCCCTGCGCAGACAGGACTCGATCGTGGTAATCGCGCGAAACTCCCTCGCGTATGGCTAAAGCTGGTTGCCGCGCATGATTTCGCTTTTTCCGAGGCCAACAAGACGGCACTCGAGCACCTGGTCATCAGGTTGAGCCTCGCCGGCTTCGTGATCCACCTGGCGCTGATATTTCTGTCTCGATCGCTTCCCCACCCGCCGCCGCTCATCGCAGGCCTGGGTGAAAATTACCTGACCGCGATCTACACGCCGTTCAGCTTCATCCTCTTCTATGAAGTATTCATTCTGATCGCCGCTCTGCCGGCATCGACCACCCGCTCCATTGTTAATCAGTTTGAGATCGTCTCTCTGATCTTCATTCGCGATGTCTTCAAAGAGATCGCCAACGCCGCCGAACTGTTCACCGGACACCGATTCACCCACGAAGCGATCCCTGTCTTCATCGATATGGGGGCCGCTCTTCTGATGTTTCTACTGGTCGCCGTCTTTCAATATGTCGCGAATCAGCGAGTACGGCTGCCGGAAACCCCGGAGCATTTGCCGGCATTGGAACGGTTTATCGCCGAAAAGAAGGTAGTTACCCTTAGTTTAGGCATGTTG
Organism: uncultured Acidobacteriaceae bacterium; assembly: GCA_963844785.1. GTDB lineage: Bacteria > Acidobacteriota > Terriglobia > Terriglobales > Acidobacteriaceae > PALSA-350. Next base: position 414,889 of record CAWJPV010000021.1, read on the forward strand.
CTGTTGGTTATGGCCGCCTATGACCTCGCCCAGTTTCTCCTGCAAACCCACAGGGTTCTGGTGACGGGCCACGGGCTGCAGCCTACGACTACGTTCTATAACGACCTGTTCACGGTAATGATTTTTACCGATGTTCTGGTTCTGATACTGTCGCTGGTTGTGTCTGGACGGTATGAGATGGTCTTTCGTAACGCGGCCTTTGTGGCGTCGATCATTCTGATTCGCCTCTCGCTGACAGAGCCGAATCCCTATGGCGAGATGCTCACATTGCTTGCGATGGCCTTTGGAATCGTGACCGTACTGGTCTTCAACTTCCACATGCGCATTCAGCGCGCGAGCGACAAAAAATCGTGATGCATCGTCCCCCCGGGAGTTACTGCGCCCCGTCATTTATTTTGGTTTTACTTCAACGCTCTGCCGACGCGACTGCACGAACGCGCGAAGCACGTTGTTCATAAGTGTCTGGTAGCCTCTGCCATTGGCCTTGAACCACTCAAGCACGTCATGGTCGATACGGATATTGATATGATCTTTCGGGGCTGGGATTCCGATTGTTGCTCGCGTCCAATCGGGTTCACCGTGAACGTCATCGACGTCGGAAAGGATCGAAGCTTCAAGTTTCCTCCCTGTCACGGCATCAGCCTTGCGCCAATCGGTCCGGTCCTCGCCTCGCGCAATCTTTCCCTTGATCTGCTTAGCCGTATAGCGCACGGTATCTGTCTTCTTCGACATCTCTAGCCCTCCTCGCTGTGACAATTCGTATCGCCCCGTCGCGCCATGTCCATACGACGGCAAAGAACTTTCCTTCCAGCGGGCCAATGCTAAGAAAGCGTTCTTCGTCGCCTCTTGGAGTTGGCGCTGTAAGGAGGGGACGGCCGTCAAACAAGCTGAAAGCTAGGCGAAGAAAATCGATTCCCCGCTCGGCCAGCACCCATTCGCGCTTTGTTTCGTCCCAACCAAATTCCACTAGCGAGTATAGTCACAAATGTACCCACAGTCTAGATCTTAATTATCTACGTCAAGCCAAGTTCTTGCAGCGCCAAGCGTGCGCCCTTGAGATTGGCCAGTTTCATCTCAGAATACTTTCGGGACAGAATGACGCCATCGGCGCCGCCGTGGAATGCCGCAAGAACCGCATCCCTCGTCCCCTCCGGAGTGCACTTGCTATGATTCGGAGCCGTCGGAATATCAATGTCGATTCCAGGCCACAACTGAGTCTTGGTGCCCTCGAGTCCTGCGCGTGCGCGTTTGGTTTCGCGGTACACATAGTCGGCCGACCATCCTTTAAAGGGGATCTCCGCCAGGCTCTTTTCCTGGTAATCGAGCACCCGGTAGTGGAAGTCCAGCAATTCCTGCTGTGGCACATCCCCGTAGAGCGTCTGGTGGACACTCTCAATGTACTCGGCCATCCGTTCGCCACCGCAATTGTGATAAATAACAATTTTCAAGAAGTCAGAAACCGGCGCAATCGCCGCCAGATCCTGCTCCGCGCGATAGATCGGATTGAACGAGTTGGTGTGCCAGATGTGCCAGCCAACGCCCAGGGAGGGTTTCACATCCTTCACCTGCTTGTAGATGGCTGCGTAGGTTTCGCGCAGGCTGTCGGTCCACAGCATCTCCCAGGCCAGGAGCTCCGGATAGCGCAACATCAGCCGCCAGATTGCGACGTAGTATCCATCCACCGGCCTCTGGCCCTGGCGGCCCGCATCCACGAATTTTGCTAACTCGAGAAACCCTTGCCGTGCCCGCTCAGGATTGATGCCGCGCTCCCTTGCCTTGGCCTCGCAAAACTGGCAAAAGCAAGTCACGTTATGAGGATTGTTGGTGCGGCCGCCGGCGCTCGCGCCAAGCGCATTCGAAAATGGACCCTGGCGCTCCGATCCCCACATCACTCCATCGATCTCGTAGGAGTGGGACCAATCGTCGACAATGCCTAAAAGAAAATTCCGGTAATTGGGATTGTTGAAGCACAGCGTGGTCGCGTTTTGGCCGGACAGTTCTTTTTCTTGTAGCTGGTCGATGTTGGGCAGGTCTTTGCGGAAGACGTCTTCGAACCAACAGATCGTTTTGATGCCACGCTTCCTGGCTGCCGGCAGAACGGCCTGCAGCACGTCATAGTCGCCCAGGTCGGTCGCGCGCGTGCCTTGAAAAACCGTGTTCTTGTAGTACTGCGGGTGGATGGTGGCGTAGTTGCCGCCATAAAATGTGCCTGTGTCATACTCCTGCTTGCCATGATCGGGCAGTGGCTGCCCAGGAACCTGCCGTCCGGCGATGCCCCGTCCATAAGTGAATGTGGCCAGGAAAAGCGTGTTGACCGCAGCGTCCCGCTGAAATTCATCCAGCACCTTGTCCACTCCTTCATCGAAAAAGGAAACGGCTCCCACCTGGATTCCTATCATCTTCTCTTTTGTCGCGGCAGGCGGAGCCTCGGCCTGTGCTGCTGCCGGCATGGAGGCAGTCAGCGCCGCAGCGGCAGCGCTCTGCAAAAAAGCCCTTCGATCCACATTTACCATTTAAGTCTCACGCCCTTTCCGAAGCGCATCCCCCACCCCTGCGACCGCCGGTCCATTGGAGTCGGGCCCGGACCGGAGATAGAATTTGTCAAGTAAGCTTCCGATGTTGACCCCAAAGGTAAATCATGACCGAGAATAAGACCAAACCGACAACCAGCGGCGTTCCGGCGTTTCTCGATGCGTGCACTGACGAGGCGCGACGTGCCGACGCCAAGGCTTTGGCCAAGCTGATGCAGAAGGTCACCGGCAATCAACCGGCGATGTGGGGACCATCGATCGTCGGCTTCGACAGCTACCACTACACCTACGAGAGCGGGCGCGAAGGGGATATGCCCATCGTCGGCTTTTCGCCGCGCAAGGCGGCAAACGTTTTGTACGGCACGATCAGCTTTGATGGCGCTGAAGCCTTGCTCGCCAAACTCGGCAAGCACAGTACCGGCAAGGGATGCCTGTACATCAAGAAGCTCGCGGATGTGGACATCAGGGTGCTTGAGAGACTCGTCGAAAAAGCCGTTGCAGCAACGAGGTCGCGGCAAGCGAACCAGGCATAGCCTCGTCGCTGTGCTTTCCGGGCGAGTGGCCGGGAAAGCGTCAGTCCCGGCTCATCAAAATGTAGTCACGTCATGTCACCGTGCTTGTCTCAATATTCACTTGACCCTCTGCCGGGGGGATTGATAGAAGGGTGCGCAGCAGTTCCCAATCATCAAAGCATGGGGAAATCCAATGAACGCAAATCACGGCAAGCGAATCAGTCTAGCGGCGGGTGTTCGCTTGCGCTGGCTTTATTGGCGGCAAGCGCTCCGGCCCAGGAATCATTCCAATTACGCAGCACAACCTTCTCCAACGACGGTACCCTGCCGATCTCCATGATCCTGAATAACCAGGTCAATGGAGTGAATACCTGCACTGCCAACGGAGTAGCGGGATACGATGAGTCCCCGGAGCTTTCCTGGACGGGCGCCCCGAGGGGGACTCAATTCTTCGCCGTGGTCCTTTATGATGTCACTGCTGCGTTCACCCATTGGGGCATGTACAACATCAGCGGCAATGTGACTCAGCTTCCTGAAAACGCCGGCGTAGCCAACAGCCACTTCGGCTTGCAGATCGAAAACGACTTCGACCTCGGACAGCAATATGATGGGCCATGCCCACCGGCGAATGTTGCGCCCGATACGCACAAATACGTTTTTACGGTGTACGCCTTGAGCACGAAGCTTTCTCTGCCTGGCTCGACGAATTTCCCGGCGAACGCAGAAACGCTCTACCACGCATTGATTCGCGTCGGGAAGCAAGGCGAGATTCTCGGAGAAGCTAGCCTAACGGGGCTCTACTCTTCGACACCTCCAGCCAACTGATGTGCCGGTAGTGCCTGCTGTGCCTGCGCCACGGAGTTTTGGGAAAGCAGCAAGGGGACGGCGGCACCAGGGACTAATGAGATTGTAACAATTCATTGTTACCCTCAAAGTGGCTTGGCAGCCGTCATCCCGCCGGTATCTTGAGTCCTTTGTTGACGCTAGAGCCGCAGGGTTCCCGGTTGCAAACCTGGATTAGTCCGGCGGGGACCCCGGCATACACCATGCTCACATTTCCCAATAAAGTCTTGCTTCTCGGTTTTGGCGCGGTGGCGCGTTGCACGCTGCCCATTCTGCTCAAACATCTCAGCATCGAACCCACCCAGATCACCATTCTTGACTTTGAGCCAAACGAGGCCGCCCTAAAGCCCTGGATTGAGCAGGGGGTGACCTTCGTAAAGGATCGCGTGGCGCCGGAAAACCTGGGGAGTCTGCTGGGCCGGTTTCTCTCGCCCGGAGGACTGCTCATCGATCTGGCGTGGAATATCGATTGCTGCGAAATCGTGCAATGGTGCCACGACCACGGGATCCTTTACATCAACACCTCGGTGGAAGTCTGGGATCCGTACGCGGGAGCCGAAAACAAGCACCCTACCGAGCGCACCCTCCACTGGCGCCACGTGAGGCTGCAGCGGATGATTGAAACGTGGAGCGAGCCGGGACCGACAGCCGTAGTGGAACACGGAGCGAACCCAGGATTGATCAGCCATTTCACCAAGCACGCGCTGCTGGACATTGCGGACCGGGCGCTCGCGGAAAAGAAATTCCCCGAGCCCCAGGCGGAGAAGATCGCCACCCATGCCAAGGCGCGAGCATTCAACCACCTGGCGCACCAACTGGGCGTGAAAGTGATTCACTGCAGCGAGCGCGACACCCAGATCACCAATCAGCCGAAAGAAGTAAACGAGTTCGTCAATACCTGGAGCGTTGAGGGGTTCCGCGAGGAGGGAACGACCACAGCCGAACTGGGTTGGGGCACTCATGAAAAAGAGCTGCCGGCTTTCGCCTACGAGCATTCCGAGGGCCCGAGGGCCCAGATAGCGCTGGCGCGCATGGGGATCAACACCTACGTCGCTAGCTGGGTGCCCCCGGATCACAACATTATCGGTATGATCGTGCGCCACGGCGAGGCGTTTACCATCACTGCAAAACTCACCGTTTGGGAAAACGGCAAGGCCATCTACCGGCCCACTGCCCACTATGCTTATTGCCCATGTGACGCCGCCATTGCTTCCCTCTACGAGCTGCGTGGCCGCGACTACGAGTTGCAAGAGCGCGTGCGCATCATGACCGACGAAATCACCAGTGGAGCCGACATTCTGGGGGCGCTGGTGATGGGGCACCCTTACCAGTCGTGGTGGTGCGGAACCGATCTCGATATCGAGCAGGCGCGCCGCCTGGTCCCGCACCAGAACGCTACCACCATGCAGGTTGCCATTTCGGTGGTTGCCGCTTGCATGTGGATGATCGAGAATCCGCGCCGCGGCCTCTCCGTGCCTGACGATTTGCCTCATGACTATGTGTTGAATATCGCCAAGCCGTACCTAGGCAAGTTCGTTTCCGTAGCTTCGGATTGGACCCCACTGAAACACTACGTCAACGCGTTCAGCGGATACAACAAGCCACAGCTCGACCGCTCTGACCCGTGGCAGTTCAAAAATTTTCTGATCACAGAAGGCGACTGAACCTCGAGCGCCGCACAATCAACCATGGACCAAAGAACACTCCTCCAACTGGCCAAAACGCACGGCACTCCGCTCATCGCGGTGGACCACAAGGCGTTGCGAGAAAACCTGGCACAGTTCCGAAAGTACCTGCCCCGCGTGCAGGCCTACTATGCGGTTAAGGCAAACGCCGATCCTGCGATCGTGAAGACTTTGTACGACGCCGGGGCCAGTTTCGACGTCGCCAGCATGGCGGAGTTTTTGACCGTTCACAAGAACATCGAGCACCTTCCTGAAAAAGAGCGGCAGGACTATATCTGGGATCGCATTATTTACGCCAACCCCATCAAAGCGATTGAGACGCTCGAACTGCTCGAACCGTACAAACCGTTAGTGACCTACGACAACTACGAAGAGGTAATGAAAATCGCCCGCTATGCTCCGCACGCCGGACTGATACTGCGGCTGCGCGTTCCTAATACCGGATCGGTGGTTGAGCTTTCGAGCAAATTCGGCGCTCTTCCTGGCGAGGCGGTCGACCTGGTCGCCTTTGCTCACAATAACAAGCTCGAGGTGGAAGGGCTGAGCTTCCACGTTGGCAGCCAGTGCACCAACCCACAGACCTACATCCAGGCGCTGCAGATAGCTGCCGGCGTCTTCGAGGAAGCCAAGACCCGTGGGTTCGATCTCAAGCTTATCGATATCGGCGGTGGTTTCCCTGCTCACTACGACGCCACGGTGCCTCCCTTCACCAAAGTTGCCAAGATGATCAACGCCGAACTGGACCGTCTGTTTCCCCAACCGATTGAGATTTTGGCTGAGCCGGGTCGTTTCCTGATCGCTTCCGCCGCCACATCGGTGGCTAAGATCATTGGTAAGGCCTTCCGCGGCGGCAAGCTTTCCTATTACCTGGATGATGGTGTCTATCAAACATTCAGCGGCATTATCTTTGACCACACCCAGTACCCGTTGAAGAGTTTCAAAAAAGCTCCCACGCAAATTTGTTCCGTCTTCGGCCCCACCTGCGACGCGCTCGATACCCTAAGCCTGACCGAGGAGCTGCCGGATCTGGAGATCGGCGACCTGGTTTACGCGGAGAATATAGGCGCTTATGCCGGCGCCAGCAGCACCTACTTCAACGGATTCCCCCCGGCGAAGGTTGTACACGTGAATCAGGAGGAGGCCGTCACAGTGTAAGGCCCTCCCGTTTGCCCATCGCCGGGACGTTCAGCTTCTTGATCAGAACCCTGGAGTTCCGCCCGCTTTGCATGTACTTCTCACGACGCACCGGCGGAAGATCATCCAGGGTGCCCTCCACAAAGCCGCCCTTCAACTCAAAATAAGTAAACGCCTGAGTCGAGAGTGCGATCAATTCCGAGAGACCAATGTCGCGGGCTTTGTCTTCAATGAAGCGCATCAGCTTTCGACCGATCCCCTGATGTCCGTAGGAGGGATCGACATAAAGGCTGGCAAGTTCACCCTTTTGTTGCCCTGGATAAACATGTAGCGACACGCACCCGACCGGATTGTTGTCGATTTCGAAGATGTAGTATTCGGACACGTTTTTTTCCATCTCCGAGCGTGTTCGCCGGACGAGTTCCTCGGCTTCGACCGCCTTTTTCGTCAACTGCTGGATCACCCGGATATCTTTTTTCCTGGCCGGGCGGATCTGTTCGTATTCGTTGGCGTAAATCAGCGTGCCGATGCCTTCGTTGGAGAAGACTTCGGCCAGCAGCGCTTCGTCCTCGTGCCCGTTGACAATGTGGACGCGGGGCACGCCCGCGGAACAAGCAGCGGCGGCATGGCTCGCTTTGGAAACCATTTCCGGCGCAAATCCCCCGCTTCCCGACTGGAGAAGTCTTTGCAAGTCCGTCGCCACCATGTGACGAATGAGCTCGCCGTTGTAATACAAACCGTCCTGCGGGGTAATAAAAATCAGCTTGACCGCCTTCAACGCGGTTGCCACTGCGAGAGCAACGTTATCGGAGTTGGCCCGGTACGCCTTACCCTCGGTGCTAAAGCCGATGGGCGAAACGACCGGAACAATGCCCTGGCTGAGCAATGGTTCGAGGATCGTGGTGTCAATCCGTTCCACCTTCCCCGTGAACAGATGGTCGACGCCGTGAATGATCCCCACCGGAACTGTGATGACGGCATTGGTGGTCGCCGCGCCGAGATCGTTGGCCGATAGGCCGCCCAGGATCTCGTGCGTGACACGGTTGGCGGCTTCAATGGCCAGTTGCAATGTCCCCGCCTCGGTCACGCCGGTGCCGTCGAGGTTGGAGGGCTGGACATTCTGCTTCTGGGCGAGCGCCTCAATCTGTTCGGCAGCGCCGTGTACAACCACCACTCGGATGTTCAAGGAACGCAAAAGGGTGATGTCGAGAAGAATGTTGGAGAAGTTTTCGTCTGTGACGATACCTGCATCCACTGCGATAATGAACGTCTTCTCGCGGAATTGCGGTACGTATTGAAGAATCGCGCGCAGGTCTGTGAGCTTCACCGTAACTCCGGTTGCGTTTTAGACAGGAGCGGATCTAATCCCGCACTTCCGGCGCCCGCGAGCGCCCCGAATACAAATCACGCTCTATTCTAACCGGCAAAGGATAACTGGAAATGAACACCTGTGTGAACGCAGGGTTAACGTCCCCCGCGGGCGCATTCGGGCTAGTGCTGATGATCGCTGCCTGCCCGTATCCAGCAGTCAACCAGGTGAGCCGCTTCTGCTGGCACCCGTCCTTGGTGAGGGAACGAGAGCCTATCAGGCTGAGTTCGCTACAATTGAGGAGTCGAGATACCGACGGCCTGTCGCCTCCAATCGTCACCACCACTCGTCACATAAATCGAATGCCCACGCACCGTCATCCAAGCGAGTATGCGACCTGCGCTTCGCTGCCTTGCTATCACCGCCGCCCTCGCCACCGCCGCTTCAGCACAGGCTCAGCAGACCACCGTCCTCCACAACGCCACGCTGATCGACGGCACGGGCGCATCTGCGCGCACCCATGTCGACATCCTCGTCCGCGACGGCCTCATCGTCTCCGTCACATCCACCTCCTCCACCCACCCCCAAGACGCCACCCTCGTTGACTGCACCGGCAAGACCGTCATCCCCGGCCTGATCACCGCACACTCGCACCTCGGCGTACTGCAGGACAACGCCACGCCATCCCTCACCGCCTACAATCTCCCCAACGTCACCGCCGCCCTCAACCAGTTCGAGCGCTACGGCGTCACCACCATGGTCTCGCTCGGCGTTAACAAGGACCTGGTCTACACCCTGCGCTCGCAGCAACGCGCCGGCGAACTCGGCGGCGCGACCATCCTCACCGCCGGCCGCGGCATCGGCGTCCCCGGCGGAGCCCCGCCCTTCGATCTTCCGCCCGACCAGATCGATCGCCCCAAAACCGCCGCCGAAGCCCGCGCCGACGTCGACCGTTTCGCCGGCCTCCACACCGACATCATCAAAGTTTGGGTAGACCCGCTCCACGGCAAGATGCCCGAGATGGGCAGCGATATCTACGCCTCCGTCATTGACGAAGCCCACGGCCGCCGGCTGCCGGTCGCCGCGCACGAGTACGCCCTCGAAGACGCACGCCAGCTGGTCTCAGACGGCGTCGACGTCCTCGCCCACTCGGTCCGCGATCAGGCGGTCGATGAAGCCTTTACCCGCTCCATGCTCCAGCACCACACCTGGTATATCCCCACTCTCGCCCTCGACGAGGCGTTCTACATTTACGCCACCGACCCTGCGATCATGCAGTCCAACTTCTTTCGCCAAGCCGCCGGCCCTGCCCTGCTGGCCAAACTCAGCTCCCCCGATTACGCCGCTAAGACCCTTGCAGATAAAGACACCTCACAGCACCAGCAGGACCATGCCATGGCGCTGCGCAACCTCAAGACGCTCTACGACGCCGGCGTCCTCATTGCGAACGGTACCGACTCTGGCGCTACCCCAGGCCGCATCCCCGGCTTCAGCGAACACCGTGAGCTCGAAGACCTTGTCAGCGCCGGCCTTACACCCCTCCAGGCCATCACCGACGCCACCGGCTCGACCGGTAAGCTCATCCACTTCCTCGACCCCACCCTCAACGTCGGCCTGATCAGCCCCGGCTACTCGGCCGACCTCATCATCCTTGCCGCCGATCCCCTTACCGACATCCGCAACACCCGCAAGATCGCCGCCATCTACCACCACGGCAAGCTCATCGCCAGCCCGGCGCCGCAAGATTAGCCACGTCCGCTTGCGGTCCCCGGCCCCCTGCGATGAGAATGGGCGCAGAAAGGATCTCCATTCTCATGAGCGTTCGCTCTAACAATCTGAAGATCAGCAGCGTCATCCTTCTTTTTTGCATGTGCACGGCAATTGCCAAGGGGCAAGCCAAGCACATTCCTGCTCACGGCTCAGCCATCTTTGTCTTCGACGGCAAGGATCTGAATCAGTTCGACACATTCCTGCGCAGCGATGGCCTGAACTCAGATCCCAACCATGTCTTCACTGTGGAGAAGGGCGTTGTTCATGTCTCCGGAACTGAATTCGGCTACTTCATCACTAAAGAGGAGTACAAGAATTACTATCTGCGCGCCGAATTCAAATGGGGCGAGGGAACGTTTGCTCCGCGCCATGGCCAGGCGCGCGATAGCGGCATTCTCTATAACATTCAGGGTCCCAATAAGGTATGGCCGCGCTCGGTTGAATTTCAGATCAACGAAGGCTGCACAGGCGATTTCTGGATGACCGATGGCGCAGCGCTCACTGGTATTGGTCCAGACGGAAAGTCTGGTGCACGCGTCACCGGACCCGAAGGCAAAGCGTCCAGAATCGACCGCTTCAACAAGGGCGAAGTCAAAAACGTGACCGGTTTTCGCAGCCCGACCAATGAGCTGGAAAAACCGCACGGGAAGTGGAATGTGGTCGAACTGGTGAACCGCGACGGGCACGTGTGGCAATACGTGAATGGCAAACTGGCCAACGAAGGAACTGACGCCTTCCCCGCCAGCGGCAAAATCCTCTTCCAGTCCGAAGGCGCTGAAGTCTTCTTCCGCGACATGAAGGTTTATCCGCTGAAATAACGCTGGATGGCGGACACTACGCAAAAGCAGAGAGGCTAGATTGTCTGCGCGAGAACTCCACCCAGCGGATCCCTCTAATCGCCCAGGCCCGGCGGGCCGACCGCTAAACGTCAGCCCCGCCCGGCAGAGTCTGTGCGAGAACCGGCAATGAACCGCAAATCGGACCCAGGCCCGGAGGGCCGCAAGCCAAATTCAGCCCAGCCCGGAAGGGCTGGGAAATCCCACAATCATCCGAGCGCCGGAGGCGCGGCACCAAACCTGTTATCTTGCGCGTAGCGGTCTGAGGAACATGAGCCGGCCTTCGGCTCCGTGGGGCTGATCCCGCTGGCCGCGGCTCTGCTGGCGTGTTGTCTTCCCGCGCGAAGAGTGGCGTCGATCGGGCCCATGCGCTGCTTCGTACAGAATGACTGCACGCTGCTCTCGTTGCATTATTTGCCCTTGCTGCGACGGACGAGACGTTGTCCTGAAAAACGTCTCATTTGTTACCTTGGTTGTTCCGAGACCCCGGTAGGCCCACATCGACGATAAACCATATCGCCTTGATCGCCGATGAGCCGGCGAAAACTTGCGTTGACTTTCGAGCGGCTAATTTTTAAAGTCTAATCACCACCCAGCAGGCCAGTCATGCAAAAACCACCGTAGCCAAATTAGTTAAAAAGGGGTTGACTATGAAACGCAGCATGGTTCGCACTAGATGTCTAAGATCAGTAGAAGCTTCCGCCGGTGCTAAATCCCATAAAATCCTAGCTCTAATAGTTTTCTGCGTCCTCGCTCTCATAATTCCTCCGGCCATGCATGGCCAGGCCACCGGAAGTTTCTCCGGGAACGTCCTCGATAAATCCGGATCAGGCATAGCAGGGGCGGCCGTCATCGCTACCTCTCAGACAACCGGCCTGACGCGAGACACCAAGACGGATGCCGCGGGACACTATCTGCTCCCTTTGCTCCCGGTAGGGACCTACACCGTGCATGTCGATGCGACGGGCTTTCAAAGCGTTGAATCCAAGGATCTGACTCTCCGGACGGATGAGGCCCGCGAACTCGACTTTCCTCTCCTGCCCGCTACCGTGGTCACCACGGTAGCAGTTTCAGGTGGTGATGCCGTGGCCGTCGAGTCCGCCAATCCCTCCCTTGGCCAGGTCATCAACTCTCAGGAGGTCTCCCAGCTGCCCCTGAATGGCCGTGATTTCGTTCAGTTGGCCACGCTCACCTCCGGCGCCACCGCGGAGACCAACCCCAACAGCTTTTTCACCTCCGCCGCCAGCAGTGAGGTGGCCGCGCGCGGTTCCTTTTCGCTATCAGTCGGTGGCTCCCGCCCCAACGCCACAGACTGGCTGCTGGATGGCGTCGACAATAACGAACTCACTGCGGGCGGTATCGCCATTTTCTCCTCCATCGATAGCATTCAGGAATTCAAGGTTCTGACCTACACCTATTCGGCCGAGTACGGTACCCGGGCCGGCCCAACCGTGCTGGTCACCACAAAATCCGGGTCCAACGATTTTCACGGGACCCTCTACGAATTTCTGCGCAACACCTCTCTCGATGCCGACAGCTACTTCGCCACCTCGAGGCAAAAGTTCAACCTGAACGATTTTGGCGGCTCCGTCGGCGGTCCCATTCGAAAGAACAAGACCTTTTTCTTCATCGATGGCGAACAAAAATATCAGCTGCAGGATATTCCCTTCACCGGCCTGGTGCCTTCGCTGGCCATGCGCACCGGCGACTTTTCCAGCGACCCTTTTGGTAATCCCTTTTCCAGTCCCGTCATCGTGAACCCCAACATGGTTGGGGCGGCCACGCCCGCGAACCCGAACGCTATCTACTTTCAGTGCACTGCCGCAGGGGTTCCTCTCCCGGCCAACCCGGATGGAAGCCAGGCCCCGGGCACTCCCTGTAATAAGATCCCAGGCAACCTGATCAACCCCATTGGCCAGGCCATGATTAACCTGTACCCAACTCCCAACGCCAACAATGCTGCGGCGGGTATCAACTACACCAGTCAGCCTGTACGCCAGCTGGACGATACCAGGTTCGATATCCGGCTGGACCAAACCTTTTCCGAAAGGGATAACGCCTTTGGCCGTTTCAGCTACGACCAGGCATTCTCTTTTGTGCCCGGCGGCTCACCAGGATTTGCCGAAGCCAACGCCTTCGGCAGCAACCAGCGCATCAGAAATCACGCACGCAACCTGGCCCTGGGCGAGACCCATGTGTTCAACGCCAACATGGTCAACCAGGCCTCCTTTGGTTATAACCGCATCTTCGACTACATCAGTTCGCAAGGCACGGGCAGCTGCATCTCCTCAACGATTGGGGGCGGCATTCCCAACGCCAACCTGGGATGTGCTCCCGGCAGCTCTACCTGTACAAATTTTTACAGCTGCGGTCTGGTATCGACCGAGTTCCAGGGCGGCTATTGGGCCCTGGGCGATCGCGGCTACTCTCCGTTCCAGGGTGGAACCAACATCTTCTCTTTCCGCGACTCGCTCGATTACATCCACAATAAGCACGACTTCAGGTTCGGCATCGACTATCGCGCGAATCAAATGAACATCGGCACTGAGGCTTTCCAGGATGGCTTCTGGATCGTCGGCATCGCCGGTAACTTTACCGGCAACAGCGCCCTCAATTTGGCAGGTAACTCAGAGGCTGATTTCTTGCAAGGGATCACGGGTCTGGCCGTTCACGACCAGACGTATTTCGGCGCGGTCACCGGGCGCCGCTGGAAGGTCTATCGTCCTTACGGCGAAGATAATTGGAGGGTCACACCGACGATAACCCTCAATATCGGCTTGGCATATGACATGACGACGCCCATCTCCGAAGCACATGGACGCCAGGCTGACTACCTTCCCCTAACTGGGCAGCTTCTGGTTTCCAACCAAAATGGTGTCGGTAACTCGGGGGGCATCAAGATGGATTGGACAGACCTCGAACCCCGCGTCGGTGGCACCTGGAAGGTGTTGGGCAGCGACAAGACCGTGCTGCGCGCCGGTTATGCCATCTTCCACGACTCCTCGTGGAGCCAGGGGGCCCAGGGTCTGTGGCAGAACCCGCCCTTCCTGGGTGAATCGGACAGCTTCAACCCCGCTGGCTGCGCCTTTGTCACCTCGTACTGCGCTACCGTCCTGGGACAAACGCCCGCCTTACCAAACGCTAATATCTCCAACGGGTTTCAGGCCCTTCCCACGCCGCAAAACGCGGCGACCTTTCCGGGAACCTTCGTTTACATGCCCACTAATATCAAGCATGGCATGGTGCAGCAATGGAACGTGAACGTCGAGCACCAGCTGCCCGGCAACCTGGTACTGACCGCCGGCTATGCCGGTGCGCATGGCTCGCACATCCTGGTGACCGGCAATAATCTCACTACTGGGAGTCCGAGTGCGTGCGGCACGGTACAAAACTACACCCTCGGTTGCAACTTCAATGGCTCGCCTTACATGTCGCCGTATATCGCGCCCAACTTCAACAGCATTCTTCTCTACGGGGATGTAGGAAAGACCGGCTATAACTCGCTGCAGGTCAAAGCAGAGACCAAGACCTCCAAGTACGGCCTCTACGCCCTGTTCGCTTATACCTACTCTCGTACCTATGACAATGGTTTAACCGACGGGTTGGGTTCCGAGGTGAGTGCCCCCTATTTCCCGCTGCCTAACTGGCCAAACCTGGATTGGGGCCTATCGGAGATCAATCTCGATAACAACTTCACCGGCACTGTAATTTACGATTTGCCCTTCGGCCGCGGAAAGCAGTTCGGAGGCAATTGGAATCCCGTGACCAACGCCATTCTCGGCAACTTCCAGGTGACTCTTATCCAAAGAATCCTTTCGGGTTTCCCCGTCCCCTTGATCGACAGCATTAACAACTCCGGCTCCTCGTTCAACACCGGGGGTAATGACAACAATTGGAACCGGCCTAACCAGGTCGGCGGCTGCAACGCCGGCAACGCGGCCCACGGCAAGCTGCAGTGGATCAACCCAACCTGCTTTGTTGCACCCCCCACCGGCGAGTTGGGGAATGCGTCGCGGGTGCCAGCCACCGGACCCGATTTCGTCAACACCGACTTCTCTGTCATCAAGCAGATCGGGCTGCCCAGAGAGATGGGTTTAACGTTCCGCGCGGAGTTCTTCAACCTCTTCAATCACCCACAGTTTGGTTCGCCTGTGAACGATGTGAACTCGGCTGGATTCGGCTATGTTCAGTCCACTGTGAACAATGGTCGCCTGGTGCAACTGGCCCTTAAGCTAACTTTCTAAAAATCCTCCACGGGAGACTTCCGGTTTGTCTATCGAGCTGCCGGGGACGCCGGACCCATTTAGCTAGAACGAATGGGTCCGCGGCGCTTGCCGGTAGTAACCGCTCTGGTGCTTGTGTCAGGGCGCCACTTCAGCCTTGCCGTGAACGTCCAGCGCGGGGGCGGCTTTAGCTGCGGCTACCGAGGGAAGAACAGACGTCTTTCCCCGGGGTATCCGCTTAGCCGCTGAGGTACGGCTTTTCACAGTACTTCCGTGCAGGCACGAGCTTGGAAAAACGTACCTCAGCGTACCCTCCGGGACTAAAGCCCTCATGGCTGTGGTTTTTTGCGGCACGGCTAAAGCCGTGCCCTTCGTACAAAGCGCTTTTCCGCAGCCTCTTTAGTCGGGTCGTAAAGACTAAAAGAGAATGAACTTTAAGAGCCTGCTTACGGCGCATCCCGCACGAAATGCTGGTCCGGGGAAACTCTCAGCTATGCAGGTTTAAGAGCCTGCGTGAGAACTCGACTTGGCAGGAGTCAATCTTCTAATAGAGACTGACTCCCGGCTTAATGGATTGCCTTGTGCCCCGTCTTCCAGGTCGTTCCCAGGACCTCGTAGAGGTAGCGGGCATGTTCTGGGATGGCAACGTTTGTCAGGTCTTTTGGTTTGCTGGAAGCCAAGAGCCACCAGGCAAGCGGCGCCTGCGAGAGGTCGTACTGCGCATCCTGCAGCAGCCCAAGGCTGACTCGCGCGCTTCGCTCCTGGTTGTGTCGTTCGATGTTGGAACGGGCTATGCTCCCACCCAGCCACATCAAATCCAGTCCGGGAACCAGAAAGCCGGTTCCGTCCGCTGCCCACTCCGTAGCCTCAATGGCGTGCATGGCTGGCTGCTCGCGGTAGTCTCGCTTCTCCAGGCTGTTGGCCATGGCGTCGGGAAGAATAGCGGCTAGCTGTGCATCGTTCTGCATCCGATCCACAATGTCGATCGGCACCAGAACCACGCCGCTTGGCATGGCGAACGCATATTTCCAGGCAATATCGACGAGTTGGAAACGAAAGTTGATCTTTGTGGGGTCGGTAACTGGCAGGGCGCGTTGGTACTGTGGGATCAGGCTAGCTCCAATACGATCGATACGTGCCTGGTTGACTGCATCCTTATACGGAGGAATTCTCTTAGCCTTAGTGCCCACGAACAGCTTACTTACCTCGCCCTGTGTATGCTGCGGATCTACCTTTGCCGGATCGTATTCGGTCTTGCTGCGCAGCTTCCCCTCAGCCCCCGCGACGGTGTTTTTGGTAAAGACAGCCTGGGCGGCGACGATGACGCCGTCCGGCTGCTGTTCGCCCTTGAATTCAATCCATACATTTGTAGCGATATCCGCCAGCGAAGTCAGCGGCGGGGTGAAGTAGCTATTGGTTTTGCTATCGATCAGGATGGGGTATCCATCGGCACGCACCACGATCTGCTTGCCCTGCGCCGCATCCGCGGAGAGTACCCGGTCGATTACTCCGGAACCTTCTCTATCTGTATAGCGCGGATAGGCGAGCACAATCTCTTTGGCATCGACCGTCTGGCTCTTGTGGTACTTTTTGCCGAATACCTTGAGCGGCTGCCCGAGGTACGGGCCATTTGACCAGGGAATCGTAGTAGTGCTCTGGCCATTGCCGATGCGGTAATGCGTCTTCGCGTCACACATCACATGCGTGCCTTCGACTGCGAAATCGCTCGTCGAGGTCACACTGGTTACATAGCCATCGATATCGGGCCGCGTCTCTTGCGCCTGGCCGAAACCGAAGGAGCATATCAGCAAAACCGCGAGGATCAGACTACGCATCGCGCTGTCAGATTAGACCATTCCATGCACCCGCTCCCATCCACTTTTGTGGGAGGCGGTATCGCGACTTATCGCGCTCGCTCTTCGATCACGGCGACGCCCCACGCGGGCAGAGCGACGGGGCTATTTTGCGGCACAGCTTCCCCGGATAAGCAGGTTCTTTCCCCGGGGCAGAGCGTAGGTTATCTGAGCTGGAGCAGCCGAATAGTTAAGCAGGTAGTGAACAGGGTGCCCATCGCTCAGCACCCGCTGCGCATGATCGCCGGAAAGTGGAGTGCCTGCTGCGGTCCCCAGAGGCCAGCGCGTTTGACGCATTCTTCCACAATCTTCTCCGTGAGTGCATCGCTGGGCATGAAGCCGACGTAGGTGACCTCGCCTTTGCCATAGCTGTTGCGGGCAACGGCCGCGTATTTACCCCAGACCGGATGGTGGTAGCGCGCGACGGTGATGGCTGTCGTCGGCGTCAGCAGCTCCATCCACCAGCGTGCAGTGTTGTCAGCAGCGCCGACGTGGTACGGATCATCTTCGAGCGAGACGCCGTCGGGGATGGTGAACTGGTTGTAGTGGACGCCGGCGGCCTCGGCGATGAGGCCGGGCTGTGTGGTCGAGCGCACCCTCACATGCTCGTCGGAGAACCCGCTCTTGAAGGTGTAGAGCAAATGGCCTCCCGCCTTGGCGAAGGCGTTCAGACGTTCGATCTCCGCGTCTGAAGCAGCGTAGAGTGCGGGCACGAGGATGAGCTTGTAGGCGGACAGATCAGTCGTCGAAGGATCGACGAAATCCACCTCGGCATTCATTCGGTAGAGAGCGTCGTAGAAGGGGCGAAGGACGTCGTTATAGGTGATGGTTGAGGTCCACCCGAACTTGAAAGAATTGAATCCCGTCAGTGCCTGGTTGCTGACGTAGATGGCGATGCGATTGTGCTTGCGCATGTTCACCAGCTGCGGACCCAGCCGGGCAAGATCTCTTCCGATGGAACCCGCCTCATCGTAGGTGGGGTTGGGCTTGAAAGTCCTGGCTGAGCAGACCACGCCAATAGGTTTCTATCGCATTCGCAGTGCTTCCCCAGTGCCAGTACTCGACCATATTGGCGCCGGACGCAAGATGACTGAACGCCTGCAGCCGAAGCTGGCCGGGATAGGGCGTCCACTCGGGAAAGCCCTGCGCCTCGGTTTCGATGACGAGATAATTCTGACCTCCGCGCATCGATCGCGCCAGGTCTCCACCGAAGGCGATCTCCGTACCGGTGAGGTGATCTTGCGTGGGATGGTAGATATCGATGCCCGCTATGTCGAGCGCACGTGCGGCCGCGAACTGATCGACCTGCAGGCTGGATGCCGTAGGAGTATCCACGCCATTCGAGATCGAAGTTTTGCGTGACGAACTGGCCCTTCCGCGCATGATCGCGAACCAGAGCCGCCTGCCACGCAAGATACTCGGTCACCAGGCCTCGCTGAAACTCGGCGAAGGCCGAGGAGACGCTGGCATTGATAGAGCCATTCACGGATGGAAAGTCTGCCCAGTCATTGACCCGGTTGCTCCAGTAATCGAGGCCGAACTCCTTGTTCATGGCGGCGAGATCGGGGTAGCGCTGTCGCATCCACTTTACAAAGGCGGCCTGCACGTTGGGGCCGCTCGTGTCGTATGCCTTGGTCTCATTGTCCACCTGGTAGCCGATGACCGAGGGATGATCTTTGACATGGTCGACCAGGGCGACGATGACCTGCTGCGCAGCCTCCCGAAACGCCGGATTCGTAATGTCCATGTTCTGGCGGCGGCCGTATTCGGCAGGTCCCTTGGGAGTGATGACGAGAACCTCCGGATGCTCCCGTGCCAGCCACGTGGGGATCGCATAGGTCGGCGTTCCCACGATGACCTTGATGCCGGCCTTGTCCATGGCGGCGAGCACGCGATCTACGTGGCTAAAGTCGAAGACGCCTGGCTTCGGTTCCAACGTGCCCCAGGTAGACTCGGCGATGCGCACAACGGTGATCCCGGTGGCCTTCATCATGCGCACGTCTTCATCCAGACGGTCTGTCGGGGCGTACTCCTCGTAGTAGGCGGCACCGAAGAGGATCGTCTGCGGACTCTTGCAGACTGCGCGATGGTTGGCAAAGTACTCGTAGTGGAGATAAGCGACGATAGCAGCGAAAGACAGCAGCCAATCTGTGCGTCATGGGATTCATCTACGCCGAACCTCATCGATATACGGGAATCCCGCAATTATGCACAATCTGGCTCGTGTACTGGTAAGCAGCCAGGTGACTAACTTCGCGGAGCCGCACCGGGCCCTCCTTTTTCCGCTGTACGCCCAATGTCTTGGGTGACAAGATGGCAACTAATGCTTCCCCGCCTGGCATTACGCCTGATTGCAGTCGTCGTGGCCACCCTTGGCCTCAGCGGCTCGATTGGCGCGCAGAGCTTCGATCTGGCCGCTCAGGGCCAGCAGATTATCGCGCTTGACCAGCTCATGCGCTTCCACCCCGGCGACGATCCCACCCTTGCCTGGGCCGATCCTGCCTTAGACGACTCCTCCTGGCCCCTCATCCGCGGCAACGAACCGTGGTACACGCAAGGGTATCCACATCTCACCGGCTCGGCTTGGTATCGGTTCAAAGTCACCCTGCCAAGCACCTCAGGCCCTCTTGCCCTTTGGGTTCCGCTCATCGCCACGAATTTTCAAATCTATGCCGAGGGCCGGCTGATCGGCGAGAACGGCTCCATGCCTCCGCATCCCCGTCCGCGATACGGACCAAACCTCATCTTCCCCATCCCCGCCGATCTTGCGCATTCCGGTCGACCCCTCAGCTTTGCTATTCGCGTATGGCACTATCAGTGGGAGTGGGAGCCGTTCGGCGGCCTCCAGGTACCCATGCAATTGGGCGATGCCGGCCTCACTCGGGAGTGGCAGTCAAATCAGTGGCACGAGTTGTTTTGGGTCAACACGCAATTCACCATCAATTGCCTGGTTTGCCTGCTGGCGGGCCTCGGCTCGCTGGTGCTGTTCATCCTGCGCCCGGCCGACCGGGAATTTCTCTGGTTCAGCGTGTGGGAGGCCTTCAACGTCCTCTATGTCCTTCTGAGTGCCTGGTGCACCTTCCATTCATTCAACGTCATTCTTTGGCGATTGGGCGAGGCTGTCCTGCTTGCCGGTCTCAATGGGTGCATGCCCGTCCTGATCCGGCACTTTGGGAGGACCGATCGAACCCGTCTTTACTGGGCAGCCATCGCGGTCGCGCTGCTCGACTCTGCGATCAACGTGGCTGTCGGGTTCAATTGGGTAAGCGTTTTTTGGTTCTGCGTAGCTGAGGCAGTCATGAAGCTCCTGATCGGGGCTCTGAACTGTGGTCTGCTGTTCCAAACCTCGAAGGAGAGCAAGGTGGAGATGCGCGCCTTTGCTTTGCCGGTTGCTGTCTACTTCCTGAATCTCACCGGCGTCTACGTAGGATTCGCCCTGGTAGCGCAGGGCGCAACCTGGGTGGGCCACTACGTGGAGCTCATCCTCCGCTTCACCGACTGGCCCTTCCCGCTCGGAACGTACCAGGCCACAGCGATCGCCGTTCAACTCGCGCTGTTCACCATTCTGCTGCTGCGCTTCGTCCGCACCCGCGGCCACGAAGAGCGCTACAAGACTGAGCTCGAAGCCGCGCGCACTGTGCAGCAAGTGCTCGTGCCCGACGAAATCCCCACCATTCCCGGTTTTGCTCTGGCCAGCGTCTACAAGCCCGCCGGCCAGGTCGGTGGCGACTTCTTCCAGATCATCCCCATCGCCAACGGCGGCGTCCTGGTGGCGATCGGCGACGTCAGCGGCAAGGGCATGCCGGCTGCCATGACCGTGGCGCTGCTGGTCGGAACCCTGCGCACCCTTGCGCATTACACGCAGAGGCCCTCAGAGATCCTGGCCGCTATGAACCAGCGCATGCTGGCGCGCAGTTCCGGCGGATTCACCACTTGCCTGGTGCTCACCGTCAGCGCCACGGGAACACTTACTGCCGCCAACGCCGGCCACATCGCCCCATATGTGAATGGGCGTGAGCTGACGCTTGCGAACGGCCTCCCGCTCGGCCTCTCTGCGCACGAGCAATACGCCGAATCCGTCTTTTCGCTCGCAGCGGACGAACAACTCACCCTGATGACTGACGGCGTCGTAGAAGCCCGCGCGACCGACGGCGAACTGCTCGGCTTTGATCGCGTGAAGGCGATGACGACTCAATCAGCAGATTCAATCGTTCGGACGGCGCAGGACTTTGGTCAGGATGACGATATTACTGTAATGACCCTGCGCTTAGCTCCCGTGGGGACTGTCCAAATATAAAATGCAGGCGGCCTGCTGCTGTGAAAGGAACGTCCAGACGTCGGAGCCTGCTGCGCCTGGGCCTTCAGAAGAACTCAACCCGGCAGGAGTCAGTGTGCTAACCGAGCCCCTTAGGAACTGGACGGGTGCCCCAGGTTCGCCAAAGCCCACCTGGGCCCAAAAGACGGGCGAAGCCCACAATAGCTTTTTGCTAGTCAATCAGCTAAAAGCAATCGAAACATATCATTTTCGGCCCAGGTACGCTTTGGCGAACCTGGGGCACCCGTCCAGTTCCTAGGGGCTCGGTTAGGAGGCTGACTCCTGCCGGGTTACCCTTGCCTCTTTGACTAACACTCGCGTCTTTGCCGGATCTACGGGACCGCGGCCAATTCCATTTGCTGGTTGTCGCTGCCTTCATGAGCAGCTAAAGTACGCGATGTGGAGCTGCTCCCGTGGCTGTATTGTTTCGGCGAACAGCTCATGACTCTTTTGAAGGCTTTACCGAAGGCGCTTTCGGATTCGTAGCCGAGCGATGAGGCGATGACCGAAATAGAATCATCTGAATTCTTTAGCCGGTCACCAGCCACCAGCATGCGCCAACGTGTCAGGTACTCCATGGGGGTCGCCCCAACCTTCTCTTTGAACCTTAGAGCAAAGATTGAGCGCGACATACCTACACGCTCGGCCAGTTTTTGTAGTGTCCATGGATGCCCTGGATCATCATGCATGCAGGTGATCGCTGTGCTCATCTGCTTATCGGCCAGGGCGAAGAGCCAGCCGACGCCACTTCCCGCCTCATCTGCGAGATGCAGTCGAAGAGCCTGAATAAGCATCATGTAGGCGAGTTGCTGTGCGATCAGAGAGCCGCCGGGCTGCGGATCACGCAGCTCCTCTCTCATGCGTTCCAGCGACCAGCGCATCGCCGCCTTATCCGACTCTTTACGGATATGCACGATCGGCGGCAGAGACCCCAGCAGCATGTCGGCATGACTGCCGGTAAGAAGGAAGTGCCCGCCGACAATATAGCGCCCCCCGCCTTCATGCTGCGAGACCGTATCACCTTTCTTCCTCGCCGAGAGAAGCGTGTGGAAGTCGACAGGCGTCAGTGACAGATCGGTTGTCAAACAGAAGGGCAACCCACGCGGCAGAAGGAAACAGTCCCCCGCCCTGAGGAGTACCGGATCGGGAACGCCTTCCATGGATAACCAACATTTGCCAGAGACCATTGCATAGCATTTGATGCCTTGATGTTTTGGAAATTGGATGGCCATGTCGCCGGCCACCTCAAAGCCACCCGATATATAACTACGTGGTTTCAGCAACGACAGCACATCTGAGAGAGGGTCCATGGAGGCTCCGGGCGATAAAACCAATAATAAGGACTCGCAGTATAGATCGTATCTGCCTAGCTCACTCCTCTCGCACCAGTCTGGAGGGATCGACAGCCAACGCTCGTCGCGCCGGAATCGCCGCCGCCACCACTCCCAGGAGCGCCATCATCAGCACAGCCCCGCCGACCACCACCGGATCGCTTGGATTCGCCTGATATACAATCTGCCCCAGCAGCTGGCTGGCGAAGACGCCCGACAGCAGGCCCACTGCAGATCCCACGCCGAGCAGGACAAATGGACGGCCAAGGGCAGCGCTGATCACCCGCTCTTTGCGCGCGCCCAAGGCCACGCGGATGCCCAACTCCTTCATGCGCCGGCTCACGCTGTACGCAGCCATGCCGAAGATGCCGGTGACCGCCAGCATAGCCGCCAGCAGTCCCATCACCCCCAGCGCGACCGTTGCCGCCCGCGCTGGAAACAGCACGTTGCTCAGCGCGTCGGGCCAGCTTCGGATCGTAATCGGCGCTGTGGGCGCGATGCTGCTAATCACCCGTTGCAAGTCACCCGCCAATGCGCGGGATGACATTCTCGAGCGCGCCACAAGCACCGTGCTGCTCTGCTCCATCTGCGCGGTGGAGGTATAAGTCGTGCACGTGAGGGGTTCGTTCAAATCCAGATACTTTCCGTTCCCCGCCACGCCGACAACTTCGTACAGGTCGTTCCACAGTAGGAAATGGCGCCCGACAGCAGGCTCGTTGCCGAACATCTTCCTGGCAAATGCCTCGTTCACGATTGCTACGCGCGGCGAGTGAGCATCGTCGTGCCAGGTCAGTTTGCGTCCTGTCAGAAGTCGCGTCCCCGCGGCCCTTAGGTAATCGGGCGAGACCGGATAGACACGCGTGTCCAGCACCTGATTGCTCAGGCTCTGCTCCACCGTTCCCGGCCGATAAACGGGAATGCCGCTCATTCCCGACACGCTCAGCGGCAGGAAGTTTACGATTCCGGCCGCCTCGACTCCAGGAATACTCTGCGCCGCGTCGATCATCTGCTTCTGTTTCAGCAGAGCTTCATCTCCGATGATGCCGACCATACCGAGGTCGACTTGCGCCACCATCGCGTGCTGAGGCTCAATGCCCAGAGGAGCGTTCAGGGCGCGCATCATGCCGCGCACCGCCACCAGCGAAGCTGTAACCAGCAGGGTGCAAATCGCAATCTGCACGCCAATAACAAGTCTCGCGCCGCAAATCGCCCCAGGTGTGCCGACTGCGGAGGATTGCCCTTCGTCGCCTGCAGCGGCTGGCTCTGCCACCCATGCCGCGCCGGGATGATCCCGAACACGACACCGCTCGCCAACGACAGGAAAAGCCCCGCCAGGTACACGCGCCGCGTCTACGGCTATCGCTAGACGTTCGGATCCCGAGCCGAACGGTTGCCAGGAACTGAGCATATGGAGCAACAGACCAGCGCACATCATGCCTGCGGCCCCGCCAAGCAACGACACAAGTACGGTCTCAGTCAGAAGTTGCTGAACAAGACGCCGCCGGCTCGAGCCTAAAGCCACACGCAGGGCCAATTCGCGAGCACGATCCGATGCCCGCGCGGCGAAAAGGCTTGCAAGATTCGCGCAGGCAGCCAGCAGCGCCAGCGCGAAAACCATGAATGGCCTGCCCACGGTCTCCTTCCAGCCCGGGTCTGATCAGGCGCGCCGACTGCTCGCGATCCGTTGCCGGGTATTCTCTCGCTAGTTCCGCTGCAATCGCATTCAGATTTTCCGTTGCCTGCTGAACCGTCACGCCCTGCTTTAGCCGGCCGATGTGGCCGAGCATGCCAGACAGCAGAGGTGAGCAGGGCCGGCTTCTATCGGTATCTGCATCAGGCCAAGCCCAAACAGGCCGATATGTTACTTCGCGCCCGTTTGCAGGAGCTGGCGGTTGCGCATCATCGTCTGCGAGGCTATCGCATGCTGACTGCGTTGCTACGACGAGAGGGGCAACTGGTGAACCGCAGCGCGTGTTGCGGCTGATGCGCGAGGATAACCTGCTGAGCTTACGCCGCAGCAATACGTGTTTACCACCGATTCAGCGCATACTCTGCCCATCTACCCGAACCTGGCGCGGCACGCGAAGTTGACGGCACCGAATCAGTTGTGGGTATCCGACATCACCTTCATTCGCCTGCGCGATGAGTTGACGACCTGGCAGTGATTTTGGACGCCTACTCTCGCCGCGTCGCGGATGGGACCTCGGCGAACTCTGCATGCGGAGTTGGCACTTGGAGCGTTACGGATGGCCCAAGCAGCGTAGCTGGAAGGCCGAAGGGTTGATTCACCATTCGGATCGCGGTGTTCAATATGCGTCGGCCGAATATACCGCTCTGTTGGACAACAACGAGATCCAGAAGACATGAGCCGCCGTGGCAATCCCTACGACAATGCTCGTGCTGAGAGGTTTATGCGAACGCTCAAGGAAGAGGAAGTTCACAACGCGACTATCTGAACCTGGAAGATGCGCAAGCGGATCGGCCGGTTCATCGAAGAAGTGTACAACCGAAAGCGACTCCATCCGCGTTACGATATCTCACACCGGAGAGTCGAGCAGCACAGCCAGGCTCGCGGAAGCGACGGCGCTGATGGAAGGAGAAAACCAAAGACGGTTTACCACCGCTCCCACAGACCTTGGAAACCTCCGGGATACCACACTCCCGCGGCACGGCGGCTGCTAATCCATAACGAAGCATCAACCATGCCGAGAGTGTCACCAATTAATCGACGTCCGGCGTGTCTCAGCTCAGGGGTGCAGTAGACTGTCACCGGGTTGTATAGCCGGCTGTGCAGAAAATCCCAGCCTTCGACTTGCTCCTCACTCGCCATCGGCACGAAGTAATCAGGCCAAAAGAAGCGCTCCATTCCATGAAAATCCGGGGGGGCCACACCGATGATGTTGAACGGATGCGTGCTGAGCGTGACGGTTCTGCCAACTACGCCAGGATCAGCGTGAAACTGGCGTCTCCACAGCGCATCACTTAGTACCACAAAGGGCGCCGAATCCGGTCCGTGCTCGTCACTCGCATGAAAGAAGCGTCCCAGTTCGGGCTTTACGCCCAGCATGTCAAAGTAGTTCGCGGTGACGTCGTAGCCGGACACCTCGCGAACGGCGCCGTTCCACCCCAAGCCGACGCTGGACAGCCCGTAGAAGGCCGCCACCCCACTGAAGGTCGCATTGCGCCGCTGGAAGTCCTCGAAGGCGGGATAGGATGGGCCCCCGTACATCCACTGTTTGTGGACAATCTGATATAGGTGCTGCGGATCGTTCACGTGAAGCGGGCTCAGCACCACTGCATTCAGCACGCCGAATACGACGATGTTGGCCCCAATCCCCAGCGTCAGGATGAATATGGTTACCAGGGCAAACCCGCGCGACTTCCACAGCACGCGAACCGCATAGCGGACATCCTGCTGCAGGCTCTCCAGAAAGGACAGACCCTCTTCGGCGTGGTAATCCTCACGAACCGCCTCCACCACCCCGAACTTCAGGCGTGCCTGGCGGCGAGCCTCCTGTGGCGACATGCCCGCTCGAAGGTTCTCCTCCGTCTGCATTGCGAGATGTTCTTCTATCTCCTCAAGCAGCCGGCGATCGCCACGTTGCCCTGACAGGAAATTTCGAATGCGCGCCAAAAGCCGGTTCACAGCTCTCATGCCAGATCCTCTGCTTTCACTTCAAAGAACCGCACAATGATCGCCGCGGTCTGCTCCCAGTCCCGCTTTTCGGCTTCCAGCAGTCTGTGGCCCGCGCGGGCCAGCCGATAAAAGCGGGCCCTCCGGTTGTTTTCCGAGGGTCCCCACTCCGAAGCAACGGCCCCCTCCTGTTCCAACTTCAGGAGGACGGGATAAAGGGTACCCTGGTTCACGACTAGCATCTCTCTGCTGATCTGTTCGATCCGCCGCGCCATGCCGTACCCATGCAGCGGCCCGAGCACATCGAGAGTCTTCAGCACCATCAGGGCCAGCGTCCCTCGCTGGACATCCTTCTTCTGTCTCACCCTATTTCGCGCCTCGGATCCGTCATTTGGCTAACCAACAGGAGAATGGCACACCTCCATTGGGAAAGCAACAGAAGAAGCACATGGCCTCCCGACACTGCGAACTCCCGTTTGGCGGACTGCGCTACCCATCTGACCCTCGGTCCCGTGCTGGAGCATCTGCTCTTCAACGCTTAAAGTGACTTATTCCTGTCAGAAAAGCGAAGTAAAAAACCCCCAAGCGAGACCACAATGGCTTCCATCCGTTTTCGAAATGAGCGATGATCAGCACGACTTTTAGTGCTACGACCGCTCCTCCCCAGTGGCGATGTCCACCTAATAGGCTGCGGAGTGCCGTTCGAAATATCTCCCTTGTGATCGACTGTTTTCGAGTGAAAAGGCTGGCGTGGTATTGTTGACTGGCAATACAAAAAATTGCCACAAATCTCACGTAAACCTAACACCCATGGCTCTGACCGCGGCGTACTATTTCACTGGTTGACCGCCGCAATAGTGTCCCCATTTCAAGCTGCCCCATTCGCGTTGGAATGGGGTTCCCGAAGAACGGCTCCGCGAATATCAGAGGGATGTCGGACGCTACATCAGAGGCCAGTTACCCAAGATGTCTAACCTGCCAATGGAAGCGCATCGGATAAACGAGGTTAGCAGCAACCTGGAGTCACTTATTACCAGGCTATGGGAGAACTTGTTCGGCTTCTCACCCATCGGGCTGCAGGATGACTTCTTTCAGCTTGGCGGAAATTCGCTTCACGCGGCCAGGTTGGTGGCGAAGATTCGCGCTCTGACGGGCCGAGATCTGCCGCTTGAGAGCTTTCTCTATGCGCCCACCATCGAGCGGTTGGCGCTATTGATACGAGCTGGCCATACCGTCTCCTCTTCCACTCTGGTGACGCTCCGAGAGGGGAGACGCGAACGCCCGCTGTTTATCGCTCATAGTATGAGCGGCACGATGTTGGAGTTGTGGGCGCTGACGCGGGAAATGGGTTGCCATTGCGCAGTCTATGGAATACAGGGCCGCGGACTTCGTGAAGGCGAAGTGGCGAATTCTCGCGTGGAGGATATGGCCGCGGATTACATCATGCAAATTCGCTCGGTTCAGCCCCATGGACCATACGCTCTGGCAGGGTTTTCTATGGGCGGACTGATCGCGTTTGAAATAGCACAACAGTTGTTGCAATGTGGCGAGACAGTTGAGCTGCTCGCGCTCCTGGATACCCAGTTTGACCGGCAGTGCCTGACGCTCCAAGACCGGCTCTTACACCAGGGGCGCCGTGTGGAGTTAGAGTTCCGCGAGATCCGCGCTCGTTCCTGGCGCCAGCGCGTCGGCTACGTTCTTTTGAGAGCCGGCCATTTCGCCGACAGGCTTCGCTTGATCGCTGGAAAAACGCCAAAGCACTCCACCGTCGACGAGCAAAAGCTCCGAGGTGTGCTCAGTCTATCGCCGCGCCAACGGAAGGTCATTCTGGCTTTGCGGGTCGCCATGGCCGCATATCGCCCAAAGACGTACTCTGGCAAAGTAACCTTTTTCCATGCAGCCATACCCAATCCGCGCTGGCCGGATCCACTTCGGGTATGGAAGGGCGTCTGCCGGGAATTGGAGGTTGTTGAAGTTTCAGCGGATCACGACGATCTGATTCGGCCGCCAAGTGTCCGGTACGTGGCGAACACTCTGGACCGCTTGCTGGCGGTCAAAGAATGGGGACATTTGTCTAAGCAGGCAAGCCATTTCACGCCGTAGAATCCGCATCTCGCGACAAAGTGTGGAACAGCGCCGTGACAAGCAATGTAACCATGCTTAGCATGGGGTAAGGAAGGTCACCGGCTTGACCGCCATCGCAGGCTGGCAGGTGCTCAAGGATCTTCAGGCGGAAACAATGCGCGTGATGGATTTGGAGCGGCAGCTCGCTCGCGCCTGGAAGCACTTCGCATGCAACTTCACCCCCACTTTCTTTTAATACCCTTCACACCATTGCGGGCCTGACCGTCGAAGATCCCGCCACGGCGCGCCGAATGATGATTGCGCGGGGGGATCTCCTCCGCAGTACTCTCAAGGACACTGGCAACCGGGTGCGAACGCTCGCCGAAGATCTGGAATATTCGGATCTGTATCTTGGGATCGAAAAGCTGCGGCTCGGAGACCACCTGAACCGTTCCTTCACCCTCCCTGGCGCCAAGGACCATCCGCGCACGTTTACCTTCAATGCGCGAAGCGCCAATCTGCTCAACCACACGAATGTCACTGCGGTAAACACCATACTTTCCTCCGGAGCGGTTGGGAAGCTCGTTGCAGCCGAAACCGCTCGCCGTATCGAGTTGGGTGTACGATTCGCCTTCTGATCGGGACCGGCCGTATTGCCGTTATCGCTGCCGCGATTACTCCAACCTCCAGCCCAAGCTTCTGACCGCTTTGGCCCCTTCGCAACAACCTAATGTTTCAACACCATCGGATCGCCGCTCCGGTGTCTATTCACGCATGAATCCAGGAATGGAGACAGGAATGGAGACAGGAATGCAGACGGAAACCCCTTATATAAAGCGCAAAAGGAAACCGAAACGGATCACGTATTCATCCATTTTTGGTATACTTCGGGGCCATGAGATGAGGGTGACAAATGCAAGAGCGACCAACGGGTGAAGTCACTGTCCTCTTGCACCAGATGAGGTCGGGCGATTCAGGGGCAGCCGAAAAATTGATTCCTTTGGTCGTCGACGAACTCCGACGTCTCGCCCGGCTTCAACTGCGAGATGAGCGGCCCGGCCATACCCTTCAGCCTACTGCGCTGGTCAACGAAGCGTATTTGCGCCTGGTGGGTGATCAGGCCAGAGATTGGCAGAACCGCGCTCATTTCATAGGCGTTAGCGTTTCCGTAATGAAGCGGATACTGATCGATCACGCGCGCCGCAAGCAAGCACTGAAACGCGGTTCCGAGATTCAATCGCTGGAAGGGGCGGAGGATTATGCCGGCCTTTCGCTGGAGCAAGCCGAAGAACTCCTGGCCCTGAATGTCGCTCTCGATCGTCTGGAGAAAATGAGCTCGCGCCAGCGGCAGGTGGTCGAGTTGCGTTACTTTGGTGGCCTCTCAACGGAAGAAACAGCAGAGGTCCTGAAGGTTTCTCCCGTCACCGTAAAGCGGGATTGGGTCATCGCCAGGGCGTGGCTGAAGGGGCAATTGCGTCCCGAGGGTACCACCAGTCTTGCATGACACCCGCGGAATGGAATCGGCTCTTCGACGTGTTTCATGCCGCCCGCGAGAAGTCCGGTGGGGAGCGCGTGACAGTGCTCGATTCTGCTTGCGGGGCGAACACACTGCTTCGGAAGGCGGTCGAAGAACTGCTGCGAGAAGATGAAGCCGCAAACGGCTTTTTGAGCGACCCGCTGTTTATTTCGATCACGGGTGAACCCCGTGCCAGCCCTATCGTTCCTGGCCAGCGTCTGGGGCGCTATGTCACCGTTGCACTGATGGGCCGCGGTGGTATGGGGGAAGTCTGGTCGGCTCAGGATACCGACCTGGACAGATTGGTCGCGCTCAAATTTCTCACTTCTGAAACGCTTGTGGGGCTGGATCCGCAGCTCATCACGCGCGAGGCAAAAGCTGCGTCGGCCTTGAACCACCACGGCATCGTGACCATCCACGAGGTGGTCCCCTACGGGCCGAGTCCCGCGATCGTAATGGAACTGGTAGAAGGCAAACCCATCCGTGAGGTGTGCGGGAAGCCATTGCCAGTTCCTGAAGTGTTGGACATCGTGCTTCAGATTGCGGAAGCTTTGGCTGCGGCTCATGCCGGTGGCGTGATTCATGGAGACATCAAACCCGAGAACATATTCCTGCGCCCCGACCGCTACGTAAAATTGCTCGACTTCGGTTTGGCTCGCAAAGTAACCACGGAAACCCTCGCGCTTGGCTACAGCCCGCTTCTCGGCACATTGCGTTACATGTCCCCGGAACAGGCTCGCGCGGAGCCTTTGACGCCGGCGAGCGATGTTTTTTCTCTTGGCCTGGTCCTCTACGAACTCTTAGCCGGGCGGCATGCTTTCCCGGCGACCTCTGCCCTCGATACCGCGCAAGGGATCCTCGAGAAAAAAGCGGCTGTCCTTTCTTCTTTCAACCCTCATGTGCCGGCCCGGTTGGATTTGCTGGTCCAAGCCATGCTGGCCAAGGAGCCTTCTGCGCGTCCAAGCGCGGAGAGCGTAGTACGCACACTGAGGGAGTTACGTAATCCCCGAAAGGGCTTACTGGATTCTGTTGCGGCCGCCTGGAAGTGGGCAGCGGCGGCAATACTAATATTCGTGGCGTGCTTCGCCGGCTGGCGATGGAAACAAGCTCGCATCGCAGGCAACACGGCTACCTTTCGCCAAGTTACAACGCTGATTCCAGAAAACCGGGCCACCGCTGCGGCGATCTCGCCCGATGGAAAACTGGCGGCATACGCTAACGTCGATGGGATCTTTCTGCGAACAATTCAAAATGGGGATACCAGGACGCTATCCGCGCCCGGTGATTACCTGGTAGATCGCCTGGCCTGGTTCGCTGACGGCACAAAGTTGGTCGCGAGCGGGTTCTCGACGACGACGAACCTTCCGAGCATTTGGCTGATATCCACCTCGGGGGCAGACGCCAGGCTGCTTCGAACGCATGTCCGGTGGGCAACCCCTTCGCCGGACGGAACACAGATTGCTTGCGTAAGCCAGGATTGGTCGGAGATCTGGGTGATTGGGACGCGTGGCGAAAAGCCACGAAAAATCGTCACCGCAGCTGCCACGGATACAATTCCGATCGTGTTCTGGTCGCCCGATGGACGCCGATTAGCATTTCAACGGCGGCACTTGAATCAACATCATTACGACTTTCACTACGAGTCGGTGGAACTCGCCACCGGAGGAGTCGTTGTCGAAGCGTCAAATCTATTAATGAATTCGGCTTCGGGACTGCCCGACGGCCGCGTAATGTTCCTGCGATGGGACAACGAAGACTTCACTTCTGCTCATGAGTTGTATGAGGTGCAAACCGACGTAGCGACCGGTGCTTTACAAGGACAACCGAGGAAGATCGCGGCCTTGACGGGCGACGACACGACGACTTTGCAGGGCCTAAGCGTCACGGACAATGGAAAGCAAGCGCTGGTCCTCCTACGGTCCCTGCAAAACAGCGTTTTCGTTGGCGACTTTAATCAATCTCCGCCAGGAATCAGCAATGTTCGACGCCTAACCCTGGATGAGCAAACAAACTATCCCCATGCATGGACACCGGACAGTGGCGCCGTGATCTTCGAGTCCAATCGCAGGGGTGGTTATGACCTCTTCAAACAACGTATCGACCAGCGAACACCAGACGTCATTGTCGCTACCCCACTGACAGAGATGCTGCCTCAGTTGGCGCCTGACGGTAACTTTGTGTTGTATGACGCGCGCCCTCGCGAAAGCGAACAGCCATGGTTTTACAGGCCGGGATCATCCAAATTGATGCGTGTGCCGGTTGCAGGAGGCACGCCGCAGGAGGTTTCCATTGGCGGCCCGCTGGACGAGTTTCGTTGCGCGTTGGGAGCCGGTAAGCGGTGCGTGCTAAGGACCACAGTACCGGGAGAATGGCGCACGTACTACGATCTGGATCCTGTACGGGGCAAGGGTCCCGAACTGGCTCGCACCAGGTGGTCTTTCGAGGTCCTCGGGGATTGGGATATTTCTCCGGATGGCCTGCAGGTAGCCATTCCCAACCATGATTCACGCGAGGCACGCATCCGCGTGGTGTCCCTGGAGCCGAAGCCGAATCAGCCATCTGAACGTGAAGTAGTCGTCCCAGGGGTGGCCGATCTGCGAGGCCTGGTATGGGCCGCCGACGGCCAGGGCTGGTTCGTGTCCGTGGATACAACTGTGGGCAATCAATTGCTCTATGTGTATCTGGATGGCCGTTTCCATTCGCTGGGAGACATCCACGGCTGGGCCGTGCCCTCTCCGGATGGGCGCCGGGTCGCATTCTTGAACACCATCATTGCCACAAATGCGTGGCTCATTGAGCGCCGCTGAGAAGAGTCTGCCCTTCGCCCTCAATTGCCGCCACTGCTCAAAGCGCTGATCCCAACTTAGGTTAGCCGAACAAACCCCTCCAAAAACAATGTGCAATTTTTTTTTGCTTTGAATGATCCCAAAGCTCTCTTGCCTGCGCTTTACCCAGCAGAACGATCCATGAGAAAGAAAGTCGACCAGAGGAAACAGGAGAAGATATGAGATTGCGCTCACTCGGCCTCACGTTCGTATTGGCAGCCTTGGCATTGGTATTCGTGTCAGGTTGCAACGGTGGTGGCGGCGGCACCCCGCCCACTCCGGTTAGCATCACCACGACAACGCTTACTCAGGGAACTGTCAATACCAGCTTTAGCGCGACCCTGGCCGCAACAGGAGGTTCAGGTACTTACACCTGGTCGGTTTCGAGCGGAACCCTGCCGGCGGGACTGACATTGAGCACCACCGGCGCAATTACAGGCACGCCTACCGCAGCTGGACTCAGCAGCTTTACCGTCCAGGCCGAAGATTCAGAGAAGACTCCGGAGATGGCAACGCAGCCTTTGAAACTGGCCATCAGCGGTGGAACTTTGACCATTACCTCACTACCTCTCCCGGGTGGCCAGGTGGGCCAGGCGTATACCCCCTTCCCACTGGTGGCGCAGGGCGGGGTCCCTCCCTACACCTGGGCTGTTGACTCCAGCAGTCCCCTGCCCCCTGGTTTGACGCTGTCCAATGGAACGATTTCAGGTACGCCGACAACGGCAGGAAATTACACCGTAGGCTTGTCGGTCACAGATTCAGCATCCAACACTGTCTCGCAAACTGCCCCGCTGGCCATCGCCGCCTCTGGCGCATCGCTCCCCAATGGCGCGTACTCTTTCGTATTTTCCGGCACCGGCCCGCATGGCGCGGTAGCCCTCAACGGCAGCTTCTTGCTTGAACCCCCATCGGTGGTTGGATCCTATGACCAAAACATCGGCTCCGCCGGATCAGTAACCAACCAGACTATTGCGGGTATCACTGCGGTGCCCGGAACCAACGGTTTCTCGCAACTCAAGCTTCAGCTCGCCGGGGGCGCCTCGGTGACCTTTGCGTTGGCTGCACCGGCTTCTATCACAACGTTGGACAACGACACGGCTATCCGCATAGTTGAGTTCGATGACACGACTGGCTCGGGCACCCGAGGTTCCGGCGTCCTGAAGGTCTCAAGTGGGGCCACGACCACCTCGTCCATCGTAAATAACTATGCATTCTCTCTAAGTGGAGTCGATTCCGCGCAGAATCCAATCGCAGTCGCCGGCTCTTTCAGCGCCGACAGCAAGGGAAATATTACGGGTTACAGCGCGGATGAAAACGACAGCGGGGCAATGACGAAGGTAGGCGCATTCACGGGCACTTACGCCGTGGATACAATCCGCGGAACCATGCAATTCATGTGGAATGGAAGCACTTACCATTACAGTTTTTATCCCGTAACCCCGCACGAGCTGTTCTTGATCTCGCTGGATACGGTTGCCACTAATATTCCGCTGCTCAGCGGTGTGGTCGAGCAACAAACTGGCACCTTTAGCGCAGCATCCCTCAAGGGGGCTGGAGTGCTGGAGTTGAACGGGCTTGCGTCATTGAGTGGAATGTTGGCTCCGGATGTCACTCTCGGCTTAGCCACCGGTAACGGGACGGGAAATATAACTGTTGCTTATGACGAGTACAAGGGGCAGCTATTATCGCCGCAGAGCTTCACCGGTACTTACGCCGTGACAGCAGCCAGCGGCCGAGTGCCGCTTAGCTCATCAGGTACCCCGGCCGTCCTCTATCTGTTGGACAGCAACGAAGCCTTTGTTCTTGGCGGGGATGCTTCGGCCAGCTCCGGACTTTTGGAGCCGCAATCGGGCACTACGTTCAGCAACAGCTCCTTCAAAGGGAATTACCTCGGGGGCAGCCTCCCGCTGGACAGTCCAGCGGCAATGAACGAAGTGGACCTGGCCGTCCCCGATGGAAACGGCAACATAGCCCTCACCTACAACAACAGCGGGCCTAAAGGACTAGCCACGAACCAAAGCACAACCGGCACCTACAATGTGGGCTCCAATGGCAGGGCCGTTGTCACAGCGGCCGATGGAACAACAAGAATCTTCTATGTTGTTTCCCCAACCGAGGCGATTTTGCTCTCGGGTGAAGGCAACGGTTACCTGGGCAGCTTGGAACAATAAGCTGCCCGGATAACCGCGAACTGCGCTGTACAACCTAACTGCTGTGTCACAAGAGGAAACTACTTTGAGCTACTTCCGCCGATCTGATCGTCTGCTGCTGCTTTCACTTCTGCTCTGCTGTTCCAGCGTGTGCATGAGTGCACAGAATGGTGGCATGCTTGGCCAAAGCATCACCTGGCAGACGGTCAGATCGCCATTTACTCCTGATGGTTCTCATAGCGCGATCGTGGGGGGCCCGGGCGCCGATCCCAATCCAGGCACCCCCATGTATCTATGCCGCGCGCAAGTACAGGGAAGCCTTGTTCCCGGAAAATGGGTTCAGGGCAACTGCAATGTGTCATTCGGCGGGTTTGAACAGATCATGCGTTCTTACGAGGTGGCCTACGGAACTGCACGTTGGGGCGCCTACCGCGGAAATTTCTATGGCCTCGCTCAAATGGGCAGAGACAGCGACGGCAGTCCGCTCTACTCGTGCCGCGTCCACTACCTCGACGCTTCAGATAGAGATTACGGCTATCAGCCCGGCAAGCTGGTTTCCGATGGAACCTGCCACATACCGTTCGGCGGAGCTGACGTCACTCAGCCACCACCGTTTGACGTGCTCTACGCAACCGGCGGTGGGCGGCCTCCCTGGAACCCGAACTATCCGCCTGCCTACCCTTATCCGCCTGCGCAGGCACAGCCGTTTCCTCCCTGCAAACTCGGTGATCCCGGCGTTGTGCTCGACGGGAGCAGAGGTTGGTTTGTGGGGCCGAACTGCTCCTCCATCGACGGCCAAGGCACAATCACCGAGCTCAAGTATCCCCAGCCCGCACAACCTCCGGCTTACGCGCCTCCTCCTCCGCCGCCGCCCCCTCCCTATAATCCGGGGCCGAGCTCTGTGACGTGGCAACCGGCGCAAAAGCCTTTCGTTCCCGGGCAGAATGCCATCATGGGAGGCCCCGGGAATGGACCGAAACCGGATTCGCCGCTCTACATCTGCCGCGTCCAATACAACAACAATCTTTTTCCAGGCAAGTGGGTCCAGGGAGAGTGCAACTTCGCGGATGATGCGCAAAAGGAACAGACGTCGAAGACCTACGAGGTTGCAGTTGGCACAGCGGAGTGGCGGGACTTCGACGGCAACGTGGGTGCACTCGTTCCCGGCGGCTTTGCTGTGGACGGTACACACCTGTTTATTTGCCGCAGGCAAATCAGCACTTGGGGTAGCAATCGAGGCTATCAGCCCGGCTGGCTTGAAAATGGCGAATGCCACATTCCATACAACGCTGATTTGACATACGGTACACCTTTCCAGGCGCTGTACAACGTCTTCGGTCTGTCGGGAAAAAACAATCCGCAAAACTGAGGTGTAGCGCTCCTTCGACGCAAACGACGAGGCCGGGGAAAGACCTCAGGTCCCTCCACCGCGCTCCCCCGGATTTCCTGTTGAGGTTGGTGGCGTTGGCGAATTTCCCTTACTGAAAGCCGTACACGTGGTCGCTGGTGAGTGTCGCGTAGCAGGAAATCGGGGTACGCTCCGGTCGGGATGACAAAGTTTAAGGCGGTGAGGTATTGCCAGTGCTAAAGCGCGTGATCAGCGTCGAGACTCTTTTACAGAGCGCTAAAGCGCTCCTCCCCCCATAAATGCGGGGGCTCCCACCCTAGATTATTGGCTGCTTCGGACTTCTAATGGCGAAGTGTGGGGTATCTTGACGAACACAAAACGGATGAGCCAGCTCTCGAATAAAAGAACAATCACTGCGACCAATATGAACAGCAGATGACTGCTGAGGAGCATCAGCCCCAAAGGGATCAGAGCGGCGGCGGCGATGAGCACGCCAACGCTCCATTGTTGCTCGCGGGTATAGAGCAGCGCATGGGCTGGCCGAAGGTTGGCAAACAACAACGCTAAGGGAATCACATTGAGCGCGAGCAGCACGATAAAGGCGGTGTGGAGGATGGCGATCGCCTGCGTTTGCCCCGTCAGGGCGGATAGGACAAGCAACTCGGCGCAGCCCATCAGAAGAGCCGAATTGGTGAGATAAGCTCCCAGCCAGCGCGCGTCTTTCCAACCTGGTTGCGCGTTGGTGCTGAGCAAAACGCCCTTGTAGGCCGCGGAGCCGAAGCCAGGCAGCAAGCCGAGGACCACCGCGGTTATGCGAGCCCACTCGAAGTCCCACCCCAGAATGGCCAGCAGGCTGAGCCCCGCCGCCGCGGTCAGCGGGAGCGAAAAGATGGTCAGACACCACGTCCCTAACGACATCGGCGAGCCGGGCTTGAAAACCCTGAGCATGTGATGGAAACGCAACGGATCGCCCAGATCCAACACCAGCAATCCGAGGTCAACCAGCAAAAGCACGAGAGCGATCGGATAAGCCACTTTCGCCACGCGCATGAAGACCGCGGGCGCCGACAATTCGCTGACCGCGGCGGCCAGGAACAACCCGGTCGCCATGCCGTTGAGCAAAGCATCCCAGGCGATGATGCCGTGCCACCCCGGCACCTTGGTCACGGTCATATTCTCATAGCCGCTCTGCCCCCCTTGTTCAGGCGAGGGAGGTTTGGCGAGAGCGTGCTGCGAGCTGGAGTTTGCGTGCATTTTAGGGCTTCAAAAGAAACACGACCGCGAGCAGTACTGCGATGGCAGCCAAGCCGCCCGTAACGGATCGAACGTAATCTCCCATCATGTGCAACCACGGATTGAATGGAGCATCCGGCAGGCCATAAACGGAAGGGCGATCGACCAGCAGATAGAAGGAATGCATTTCGGAATAGGTCTCAGTCGGGACGTCGCCATAAAGGTACGCCTGCGGGACACCGCGCTCGTGAAGTTGCTCCACACGTTTGCGGGCCTGCTCGCGCAGCTCGTCGACCGGGCCGAAATGGATGGACTGGGTTGGACATGCCTTGGCGCAGGCCGGCTCCAGACCGTCGCGCTGGCGATCATAGCAGAGCGTGCATTTGTGCGAATGGCCGCCCATTTCGCTGCGCGTGATGACGCCGAACGGGCAGGCCGCTATGCAGCACGAGCAACCGTTGCAGATGTCAGCCTGAATATAAACGTTCTCGAACTCATTTTGAATAATGGCGCCGGTGGGGCAAGCCTGGTGGCAAGGGGCCGCAAGGCAATGCTTGCAGTGGTCGCTCATCATGAGCCAGCGGTTAAGATTCGACTCGTCTAACACCGTGTCCTGAGAAGCAAGCTGGCTGGGGGATTCGATGGAGAATTGCTCAATGAATTTCACATGGCGCCAGGTGGTCGCCGACAACTCACTCGTATTGTCGTAGCTATTGCCGGTAAATTCGAAGCCATCGGAGGGTAGCTGGTTCCACTGCTTGCACGCCACCTCGCAAGCCTTGCAGCCGATGCATACGGTGGTGTCGGTGTAAAAGCCAGTAGGCGTTTGGGGCTTGGGCGCTTCACCCTGCAGGAACGGATAGATCACGCGTCCCAGCACCTCCGGGACCAGGCCGCGCGGTTCACCGCGCAGGAAGGGAGAGATCACGCCAGCCAGCAACCTTGAGAGCGTGCCGCGCGGCGGATCGCTGGTCTGGGGCAAAGCGGACAGTTCCTGTTCTCTACTTGCCATGTCCGATCCTTCCTTCTGGTTGGGCGCTGGCCGGCGTATCCGGGATCGGATCGAGGGTCGGCCAGTGCGCTGTGGGTACCGTCGCCTGCAGATCCTGGCCTTCGAGACGCCCGGCCTGGACTTGGCAAGTGAACGCCTTGCTTTCGTGCATGCTTACGTTCGGGTCGGCCAAGAGCGCGGTCAGGTCGTTAGCGTTGCCGCCGACGACCTCCCCGGCGAAAGCCCAGTGGAACGGGAGGCCGATCTGGTGGACCACGCGCCCTTCGACGACAAAGGGCCGCAGGCGCCGGGTGACCATCGCACGGGCCTCGATTCGACCGCGCGGGGTTTGGATCGTCATCCAGCCGCCGTGAACAATACCGCGCTCAGCGGCCAGCTCGTGGCTCAGCTCGGCGAACATTGCCGGTTGCAATTCGTTAAGCCAGCTATTGAAGCGGCTCATCGGGCCACTCAGGTAATGTTCGGTAAGACGGAACGTCGTGGCCACCACGGGATAGTCGGCCGTCGGCATGTGGGCGATGTGGTTCAGCGGTCCTGCGAACAAGCGCACCGTCGGGTTGGTATTGTGTTTGGGATAGAGCAGGTTGCCAAACGGCGACTCGACCGGCTCGTAATGCGTAGGAAGAGGGCCGTCCTTGATAGCGGGGGAGTACAGCCAGCCCAGTCCGTCGGCCTTGGTGATAAAAGGATGTGAGCCGGCGATGGCGGCCATGCCCGTCGCGCCTGGAGGCGGTTTATAATCGGGCGGTTTGTTCAGCTCGAAGTCCGGTTTGTCGAGTCCCACCCAGCTCCGCTTCTCGGCATCCCACCAGACCAATTTCTTACGCTCCGACCAGGGCCGCCCCTCGGGGTCGGCCGAGGCGCGGTTGTACAGGACGCGGACATTGTTTGGCCAAGCGAAGCCCCATTGCGGTTGGAGTGGGTTATCCGAGATCTTGCGTTCGTCCGCACGGTTGCGGCCCGGCTCGGGGAAGACGCCACTGTAGACCCAGCAGCCGCATGCCGTCGTGCCGTCGTCCTTCAACTCCGAGTAGCCGCTGACCAGACGAGGCCGCCCGGTGCGTGGGTCGGTTTCATCCAGCCGGTGACCGTTTATCTCCATGAGGACCTTCTCCAGGTCCGGTTCCCCTTGAATGCGGCTGAGCGTTCCATCGGGCAGACGCGGCTGGTGGTCGAAGTCGTAGTCCCAGGTGAGGTTCAGTAGCCCCTGATCCCTGGGATCGGTGGAGCCGGCGTATAGCTGCTTGAGGCGCTTACCCAGGTTGTAGAAAAACCAGGCGTCGGAAACGCTGTCGCCGGACGGATCGATGGCTTTCTTGTGCCATTGGACCAGCCGCTGCGTCTGGGTTAAGCTGCCCTCCTTCTCCTGAGCGGCTGCCGCGGGGATAAAGAAGACCTCGGTCCCGATCTCTGAGGGCGGCGGCGCATTGCGGTCGTGCTTCCAGAAGGTGGCGCTTTCCGTCTCGAACCAGTCGAGAACCACCAGCCACTCCAGGTTGCGCAGGCCGGCACGGTGCACGTTGGCGTTGGGTCCGCCGCCGGCGGGGTTCTGACCAGCCAGGAAGTAGCCCTTCACGCCGCCCTTCGACATGCGATCGAAGTAGGCCAGTTGCGAGTAGTCGCCCTCCACGCGCGGCACCCAAGAGAACCCGAAGTCGTTCTCCGGCGTTGCTCCGTCGCCGTACCAGGCTTTGAGCAGGCTGACAATGAATTTGCTAAAGTTCGCCCAGTAGCCGGTGGGCATCCCTCCCGACTCGATATAGGAACCCAAATCCTCGTGTGCGGGGTCGTGTGCCGCGGGTTGCGGCAGGTAGCCGGGCAGTGAGTCGTACAAAGTCGCGATGTCGGTCGCGCCCTGGATGGTAGAGTGGCCGCGTAGGGCCATAATGCCGCCACCAGGCCGGCCCATGTTACCGAGCAACAATTGCAGGATGCCGGCAGTCCGTATGATCTGCACGCCGGTGGTGTGCTGCGTCCAGCCCAGCGCATAGGCAATGCAAGTAGTCCGCTCGCGTCCGGAGTTGGTGCAGAGCAGCTCGGCGACGCGCAGGAACTCTTCCGGCGCGCAACCGCACACCTGGGAAACGACCCCCGGCGTGTAGCGGGCGAAGTGCCGCCGCAGAATCTGCATCACGCAGCGCGGGTGCTGCAGGGTTGGGTCGCTCAGTGCGTTTGTCGGGTCTTTGTGCGGCCATGGATGTGGTGACCTACTGCCATCCGTGGAGTGGCCACGAGGGTCGTGCTCCTGAGCGGTACTCGTCGAACCGTTCTGCTCCGCGTCACCGTTCGGGGAGTTCTCGAAGCCCCAATGCCCCTGCTTGGAATCGTAGGAGTCGTGCTGCTGGTCGAAGCCGCTAAACATCCCTGACAGATCTTCGGTATCCCGGAAACCCTCGTCGATGATGGTCGAAGCGTTGGTGTAGGCCAGGACGTATTCATGAAACCAACGGTCGTTGGTCAAGACGTAATTCACCAGGCCGCCGAGGAAGGCAATGTCGCTGCCAGAGCGGATGCCCACATAAAGATCGCACACCGCCGACATGCGGGTGAAGCGCGGGTCGACATGGATCAGCGTCCCGCCTCTCAGCTTGGCCTCCATGGGCCATTGGAAGCCGACAGGTTGAGCCTCCGCCATATTCGATCCCATGAACAGGATGCAATCGCTATTGGCCATGTCCTGCTGATAATTTGTGGCCGCACCGCGGCCGAACGAGGCGCCCAGACCGGGCACCGAGGCGCTGTGTCATATTCGCGCCTGGTTCTCGATCGACACCACTCCCAACCCACCGCCTAACAGCTTCTTGATGAGGTAGTTCTCTTCGTTGTCAATCGTCGCCCCGCCCAACGAACCGATGCTGCGCACCGAGTTGAGCAAACGGCCTTGCTCGTCGCGAGTGGTGAAATCGGCGTCGCGGGTGGCCTTGACGCGCTGGGCAATCTGCTCCAGCGCCCACTCCATAGTTTTCGTCTCCCACTTATCGGAGTAGGGAGCCCGGTAGAGGACCTCGAGGACACGATGCGAATTGACGGAGAGCTGATAGGCGTTGGCCCCTTTGGGGCATAGGTGGCCGGTGCTGATGGGGCTTTCAGGATCGCCCTCAATGTCGATGAGTTCCCCGCCCTTGCTGAAGATGAGCTGCCCGCAGCCGACGGCGCAATAAGGACAAACGCCCTGGGTGACATGGGCGCCGCGCAGCCGCGAAGACTTCGCCAGCGTCTCTACGCTGAATGGTTCGCGAGAAATTTTTGGTTTCTTGGTGAGTGGGAAGCGGAACATAGCACCTCCTGAGCGACCTTAATTCAGCATAGCAGCACAAATTTCGGCAGTCATTGCCGCACCGATAATCTCTATGATGAGGGCGAAGGCAAAACAGACTCATCCTTCGCAAAAACTCTGCAAAGATTGCGAACCATGCGACTGCCGAGCCTCGGAGATTTGGCCTTGGATTGTAGACCAGGTCATAGACCGAGCAAACAGCGGATCAAGCCAACCCCAATGCTCAGCGGGATCAG
Organism: uncultured Acidobacteriaceae bacterium; assembly: GCA_963844785.1. GTDB lineage: Bacteria > Acidobacteriota > Terriglobia > Terriglobales > Acidobacteriaceae > PALSA-350. The sequence goes on from CAWJPV010000021.1 coordinate 456,526, forward strand.
CTGAATCACGCTGAGTTTGAATCTGCGGAGCAACACAAACGAAATGATTGCCCAGCCTAGAGAGACTACATCCAGCCGGCTGAGCGCCACTCTTCCTGATGGAAAGACGACAGCTTTTCCCAGGAAGAGTGTCAGGTCCAGAATCGCGCCAACTACGACAGCGGTGATTAATCCTAAGACGCCCTGGATCGCCGGTTTTCCTTGGGTTTGCTCCACTAGCGGCGCGCCGGCAAAGACGAAGAGGAAGCACGGTACAAAGGTATAGAACGTGGTTGCCAGCAGGCCTAGCGTCCCCATCCATAGCGAGCCGTGGAAGTGGTTGTATCCGGCCATAAATCCAACAAAAGCCACCACGATGATGAGAGGCCCCGGCGTTGTTTCGGCCAATGCGAACCCATCCATCATCTGGAGCCTGGTCACCCAGTGCAGCTTCGATACCGTAACCTGCGCGACGTAAGGGATAACGGTGTAGGAGCCTCCGATGGTCACGAATGCGGTTTTCGTAAAGAACAACATCAGGCTCTTCCAGAAGCGGAAATCGTCAGCGAAGAAGTAGAATGCAGGCAGCGGCAGAAGCCATAGCAGCAGGACGATCGCAGTCAACTTCGCGGTTGGTTTCAGCAGAGCTGCAGGCTCCAGTGTCACCGAGTTTCGGTTGATGTAGTAGCTCGCCTCGTCGTTCTCTTCGCCGCCTGCCTGGTGTGGTAAAGGAAGAAGATCAGGCCAGAACGTCCCTAGTACGATGCCAAGAACAACCGCGCCTGACATCACCAGCAGTAGGGAAATATCAAAAAAGAACATGCCGGCAAACGCGGCCGCGGCCACGGCTCTTTGCACAGGTCCGCGCAAAGCACTCCTGGAGACTCTTAGGAGGGCGATTACCACAAGAGCGATGACGGCAGGTTTCAGGCCGTTGAACATGGAGGCGATCCACGGCAGATTACCGAATCTGACATAGATCACGCTCAGCGCCAGCAGCACGAACATGGAGGGAAGCACGAAGAGCGTTCCTGCAACCACTCCGCCTCGCTTGCCGTGCAGCCTCCACCCGATATAGATGGCGAGCTGTTGCGCCTCTGGTCCCGGCAGGATCATGCAATGACTCAGTGCGTGGAGGAAGCTGGCGTTGCTGATCCAGCGCTTCTTCTCAACCAGGTCGTTGTGCATGATGGCGATGTGGGCGGCCGTACCGCCGAAGCTGATCCATCCCAGCTTGAACCAGAAACGCAACGCCTCCTTGAAAGAAGGTTGCTGCACCACACCGGAATGATTCATATCGCAGATTCCGGGTCCAGCGAATGAGGCTGATGCATCGATATAAGAGTCATCGAAAAGCCGGTAACCATTATGACATTATAACGTCATAATGAAGTCGTGAGATGTAAAAAGGAGTTCTTAAACATGCATGCCATTCGTAAACGATTGGAACCCGGATTGAGCAACCACTTTGGATTTCTGAATCGACCTTCGGTAGCTCGCTGGGCTCCCATTCCGCTCCGGCTGATGGTTGGGTATGGCTTCATGCAGCACGGCTTCGCCAAGCTGGCCAAGGGGCCGGAGGTCTTCGCCGCCATCCTGCATGCAGTCGGCGTGCCCGCCCCCCATCTCATGGCATGGCTGACCATTATGACCGAAGTTTTCGGAGGACTTGCAGTTCTACTGGGAGCTTTCGTCCCCCTCGTTAGTCTGCCGATGGCTGCACTTCTGTTGGTTGCGATCTTTACCGTCCATCTTCCCTACGGGTTCAGTTCGATCAAGCTGCTGAGCGTGACCTCTGGTCGTGCCCAGTTCGGACAGCCGGGCTACGAGTGTGATCTGCTCTATCTTGCTTGCCTCGCAACGCTTGTCCTCGCTGGTTCGGGGCCGTTGGCGATTGACGGCTATCTCAAGAGGAAGGGGTAGCTGCTGGCTCATCGCGAAACTTTTCGAGCCAGGCGGGTCACGAAGCGGACGAGATCGCCTCTGTAGTACAGCCTCTCGTAATCGACCGGCCGATTCCCCGTCGAGTACGAGGTTCGTTCAATGCGGAAGATCGGGCTGCCTTGTTTCACGCGCAACGCCGCGGCCACCTCGGCTTCGGCTGCCACGGCTTCCAACTTGTACTCGGCCTCTATCAAGGGAACATCATATTTGCGTTCAAGGAGCGAAAAAATAGGGTCGACCTTCAAATTGTTGGTGATGATCTTTTTGCCGATTTCCAAGGGAAGGTAGGTCTCATCGAAGGAAATGGGGACGCCGTCCGCCAGGCGCACACGACGGATTCTGACGACGCGCTCACCCTTGGTCAGAGCGAGATGAGCCGCCACCGTCGTATCGGCAGTCACAATTTCTTTACCGAGCACGCGGGCTGTCGGCTTGCGGCCGAGTGCGTGCATATCCTCCACAAATCCGCTCAGCTCGGTAAGTTCCTGCGTGATCTTGGGCGCGGCAACGAAAGTGCCTTTGCCGCGGCGAATCTCGACCAGACCGCGGCTCACGAGATTCTGAATTGCCCGGCGAACGGTGATGCGGCTGACTTCAAATCGCGCAATAAGGCTATCTTCAGTCGGCAGTTGGTCGCCGACTTTCAGGGCCCCATCGGCGATCTCCGAGGCCAGGACCGTTTCGACACGTGAATAGAGAAGCGAATCTTGTACCACCGCCATGAAGACATCATAACGTCGTATTGTCAGAAACCTCAGAACGCAGGTCACGGCACTGCGCTCCGGTCTTGGTTCCCTCACAGAGGACTAATCAAACCCCAGAACGGCGGCCCCTTTTACCCTCGGGAAATGCGGGCTCCGCATAGAGCCCGAACTCTGCAATTCCCGGCGGCTTGGCCGTCCCCCGTAGGCTCAGGCGTACACGCTCCGCAGAGTTCGGCGTCACCCGGTACACCATCTCCCTGGGTGACTCGCCGGCAAACACCTCTCGCCACTGTCCTCCGCTACGAGCTTCTACACGATACGAAACAATGCGGCTGTCCGTCCCGTAATCGCCGAGGTATGTCGGCTCAACGACCGCAACGGTGTCGAATGTGGTCGGCTTCTGCAGATCGATCTCAATCCATCCCGACATTTGCCCGGTATCGCACTGCCAATACGTTCCCGGCTTATCATCGTTTGCCAGGTCTGGCCCCGAGGTATCGGCAATGCTGCTTGCATACGAGGGCCGCGCAAACGCAAGGTTAGGTGTAGTGATCTGGCGTGCGACAGCAAGCCGTGGCGCTGGCGCCCGATCCCGCCAGAGCTGCCCAATTTCTGTAAGCCGGTCCAGCGCATTCTGGTCGAACCGTCCGTCCCGGTTCGGCGCCACATTTAAAATCAAATTGCAGTGCTGGGCATTGAACTGGATTAGCCACTCCTCCACGATTTGCTTGGCCGAGCGAAGTTCCTGCGTTGGATAGTCCAGCTTCCAGAACCAGTCGCTCTGCAACGTCGTTGCCGACTGCGACGGCACTTCGCTCCCGGCCGGAATCGTCTGCCCCGCGTGCTGCTCATACTGCTTCACATCGGTGTAATAGAGCGCGGGCGCGGGAAACCTGCCCTGGTTGTAATCGCTCATCAGGCAATTCGGCTGTAGCCGCTTCACATGCCTGTAGATCTCAAGAAACGGCATCTCTTCATAGCTCAATCGGCTCCATGCCGCGTTCCACCCGTCGATCACCAGCGCCGTAATTTCTCCATAGTTTGACAGAAGCTCGGTCAGCTGCCTCTTCACCTTGTCGATCTTCTCCCGCGTCACACAATAGGGCCGGATGTTCGCGCGTAGGTCGAGAATCGAAAAGTAAAGACAGGTCTTGAGCCCCTGTGCCCGGAACGAGTCCACATACGCGCGCACAATATCCCGCTTATAAGTCGCATCCTGAACGTTCGCGCTGCCGGTCGCGGTAGGCCACAAGCAAAACCCGTCATGATGTTTCGTGGTCAGGCAGCCATACGACATTCCGGCGGAGCTGGCAGCATGCGCCCACTGATCGGTGTCGAGAGCCTTGGGATTAAAGAGCGTAGGCGAAGCCTTCGGATCTCCCCACTCCCGCTGCTCATAGGTGGCCATGTTTAGATGGATATACATACCGAAGCGCAGATCGAGGAACCGCTGTTGCAGCTCCGTCATCGACGACTCCGAGTCATTTCCGGGAAGCAATCCAGCCGAGGCCTTTCCCACCGAGGCAAACAGCGCTGCAGCGGCCAAGCCGCCGGTAAACTCTCTTCTATTCATCCTGCTCGCATTCTTAGCACATCCTATCGCGGATCGAAAAACCATCTTGGTCAAAGAAAGATTAGAAGGACGTTTGCTCGAGCAGCTGTTGCGGAAGGGATGATACCCGATGGACGAGACTGGCCTGCGGGACTTCAAACAGTGAGGCAGGCGGCTCCTCAAAGCGCAGATCGTTGACCGCCAACGTACGCGTAAACGATTCCCCAATTCGACGGCTCTTGCGAAGAAGTAACCTGTCGTCCATGCTGACCCATTCTTCGAGAGTGCTCAGCAACTCTTTCGTCCCGTGCTCACCACCGGATTCAAGGACAGCTGTATATCCGTTGGCATCCAGCCCATTGACACTGTGACTCCCCAGATCTGCGGAACTGACCACCTTGTCTCTCCATGATTCCCGAAACTTTCCAAGGCAGTGGGTATCTTCCGCTGCCGCAAGAACGCAAAAAGAGAATATAGGTGAGTCTTTCGCAAAAACTGGATCCATCAGCGTGAAGGGGATCACAAAAGCACTATGATAGCTTTCCGGATAGACGGAAGTATGCGTCTGCTCTACCGGGTCATAGACATATATCCCAAGTTTCACTCGGTTACGTACCGGCCCGAAACCGGGCTCGAGATACCCTATCTCGCAACGAACCCTGCCGAAACGGTCCCTTGCAATTACATAGCTATGGGGAGCTTCGAGGGTCTCTTCTGTGGAAGCTGTGTCCTTCTGCAAGGAGGTGACTACTCGCGTCGCGATGAATGGACGACCGACCACGGATCCGATGCCACAAATGCTCTCCGGCCCCGTGTCGGTTCCCAGGTGATCCGTCATGAGGGCGTAAAGCTCGCTGTCAACCGGGGATTCCAGGGTAAGGGAATCTCCTGCCGTCTGGGCACTCAGCGGACCAATCATGCAGAAAAACAGAGAGAAGACTAAAAGGCGCGGCGGCATGACCACCCCCCTGAAATGACCTAAATATTACATCAGGCCTCTGCCCGGCAAATACCACTTACGACGGGGTCGTAAGGAGTCTGTTGCCGGTTCATCTCCTGGCGCATATGCTGAAGGCCATGCTCGCGCTGTCCTTGCTCATTTGTCTCGCGCTTTCGGGTTCAGCCGCCGCCGGTCAGGCCCCAACCACGAAAGCGGCGTTTGATGTTACTTCGGTGAAGCCGAGCCAACACGTCGTAGGGCCGGACTATAACAATCAACTGACATACTCGCCCACTGGGATCACAGGTAGAAACGTCACCTTGCAGCGGCTGGTTGCTGAGGCTTACCACTTGCAACTAATCCATACGGGCTTCAGACAATCCAGGCGAACCGGCTAGATGAGGCAAATCATCGAGGTAATCGAGATGCAACCAGCAGAGAATTTTATGCGCAAGTACTACACGGATGAGGCTTGGGCGAAGCGAGCCGACATAAGAAAGCAAGCCACTCCCGAAACGCTAGAGGCCAACAGAGACGCTTGGAGACAGCTCTTCCTTAGGGTAGAGGCGGCCCTCAGTCTGAATCCCGCGGGGGAAACGGTTCAACTTCTTGCAAAGGAATGGGTTCTTCTGGCAGAAGTATCAACAGCAGGCGATTCCGGCATTCAGGCTGGAGCCATTAAGGCTTGGAAAGATCACCAGAACTGGCCCTTGTCCGAGCAGGATGCGCTTCTTGATCGTTTCGGCCTCGATTCGGTTGGCGATAGGGATGCGTCGCTACAACGACTGGAAAAGGTTGGCAAATTTATAGGCCAAGCGATCGGCCGGAAATACTACGGGGCAGTCGTAACATCCGTCGCGTCGCTCAATAAATCATCCGCCAATCCATCCTCTCAACGATGGGTTAACCTTTTTCGGGACGTAGAGGCTGCGCTCGCAGAGGATCCGGCGGGCGAGAAAGCCCAGGCTCTGGCGGCCAGCTGGGCTCAACTGAAGAGGGACGCGGAAGTACATGCCAGTAGGACGCCGCAACCCAACGACTTTCTAGAAGTGTTGCGGAGCAAGTGGCCGCCCGATGCTTCTGTCGCCGTGATTAATCAAGTGGCGCGTCTGTATCGCATAGAGCAAGTCTCCAGTTTCCTGGCGACGGCGATGGCGCGTGGCGAGGAAAAAGGCAATTCGGCTTGAGACCTCACCGCCGGGGCGAAACTTTCGTTTGCCCTAGTCATCCTCATGCCGCAGAAGGAGAAGTCCTCTAGGGTCGAAAGTTAGCACCTTGGATCAGGCTCCCGTAAACCGGTCACCGCAGCACCTGCTCGCAATCTCTTATGACGGCGTCCAGGACCTCCACGATGGCTGCCTCTCGTGGTGCTCTGTCATGTGGTTTCTGCAACACCGATTCCAGGCTTTCACCGGCTAGAGTGATGGCGGCACTGAGATCTTTCTCAAACTGAGCCATGCTGGACTGCAGACGTTCTACATAATCGTAGCGGATGCGGCCTGCATTCATATCCAGCAGCTGCCAGATTCTGGCATTCATCCTTTTCAGCACCATCGGCCGCTGGAGAAAGCCGGGCAGCAAGAGAAGAAAGGAATCGAGCGAACCAAATATGCGTTCCACTTTGTAAGACAGGCGGCTTTCCATACGCAGCGGGCACGTGATCGATAGCGGCTCAGCGGGGATCTCAAAAAGTATGCCGGCGGCCTGGTGAAGGCGTTCCAGGATTGCGTTCGCCTGGGCTACGAAACGAGCGGAAAGAACATCGAGCCGTGCTTGCATCGCTTCATCTTCCCGGATCCTCCAGTGGCGAAAGACCGCCTCCACTTCTTGCCTCAGGAAGTCCTCGAGAAGAGCTCCAAAGACCCGACCCGTCTCCCTGAGATGAAGAGCCTGAAATCGCTCTAGATTTTGCCGCACAATGGGAACAGATTTCTCCACTTGAGCGGTCAGGTCCCGCTCCACGCCCGCAATACAGTCGGCTGCGTGCTGCCCCAGGAGGACCTGCAGCTCTCGCAGCGCGGTCGCCGTTTGTGCGAGCAATTGCCCTACGGCGGTTCGCTTGCCATCCAGCTCCTCAGGACTCATGGTTTGTGCGCGGACACCGATAGCTACCGCAAACTTGAGGGTACGAGCAACGTGCAGAGCGTCCAAGGCTATGGAGCGAACCAGGACCCCGCCTTTCTCTTCCGCCAGAAAGCCTTGTAATCGCTGCTCAAACCTCTCCATTCCGCTTGGAGCAACGGTGCCCGCAGCCCCAAGCTTCTCTTGCAGTGCTCTGCGCGCCGACAGGCAAAAGATCTCTGCTGACTCCAACTGCAGCCGATCTAACTCGTCTGCAAGGAAACAGGAAATATGAGACGCCTCCTCTGCCGAAACTAAGTCGATCTTGTTCAGGATAAAGAACAGCTTGGGAATATCTTCTTTGGCGTTTCTGAGAAAGTGTGACTCGATCTCGGTAATGGGCGGGTCTACAGAAAGCACGACGATTCCCGCATCCACGTTCTCCAGATAACCTTCCGTGGTTCGTGTGTTTTGCACATACGTGGAACCGATGCCGGGAGTATCAATAAGGACGATTCCACACTTCAAGAAGAGTGAAGGATAAGCGATCTCCGCCGACGCAACCTGCTTCTTGTTTCCTGGATTGCCGGATTCCGTGATGTAATCTGCCAGGGCGTTTAGATCAACCATCTCCCGCGCCCCGGTCGTATAGAGGATCATTGCACCCGGAACCGGCCCGTACTTGATCTGCGTGATGACCGCGGTCACGGGGAGAACGCCCGTGGGCAGAATGTCAGCACCCAAAAGCGCATTGATGAAAGAACTCTTGCCTCGCTTCATCTGGCCAAGCACGGCCAGATTTAGCTGATCGGACGCGAGCTTCCGCTTGAGCGACAGGATCTTCTCGCGCAGGCGGCTGTTGCTCGCCACCAGGTCCACGTTGGTCAGCAAGGTACGCAAAGCCGATTCGATCGAATACTGCTGCTGCTCTGTAGTTTGGGCGATAGCGGTCATACACCGGCTTTTATCCTATGCACCGGATTACTCAGGAATCGATTGTGAATAGCGAATGACTTCGACCGTGGAGCTGGCAATCAAGCCGCCGGCGATCATCTGGTCAAGATGCGGAATCAGCTTTTGAATCTGCTCCTCACTATCAATCACACTCACCATGATGGGAGCATTCTTGGAGATGGAGAGGCTGCGCGCGTGATAGATCCTGGCGCTGGCCCCGAAGCCTTCGAGACCCCGATAGACAATTGCGCCCGCAATCCCCAGATCTTTACACCTGGCGACAATCGCCTTATACAGCGGCTCGCCTTGCCATTGGTCGGCCTCAGTAAAATGGATGCGTAACATCCTGGCCCGAAACTGTTCTTTCATGGCTTATTCCTTGTCTTCGTCTATCTCCGCCGCACGGTGGGCGTACTTGATGATGTCAACGTCCGACAGAACGACCAGCCCCTCCGCGACCATCTGGTCTACGAGGGGCAAGAAGGCGTGCAGTTTCTCTTCCGTGTCAACTACGGAAAGCATCATCGACAAGTCGCGGGAAAGATGGAGCGGTTTCTCTTTGTGCACCCTGCGGTGCGCGCCGTAACCGAGAATACCGCGGTAAACCGTGACGCCCGCAAGATCGTTCGCGCGCATAGCGCGAACCAGGGCGTCATAGAGCGGCTTGCCCTGCCATTGGTCGCTCTCCCCAATGTAGATTCGCATCAGTTTTGCTTTGCCCTCGATCTTCACGTGCCCGGCGACGGGAGCTTTCTTAGGCTTGGATACTTGTGCGGGCTTGGCAATTGTCGTCTCCTGCACCTCAATCATGCCCGAGCCGGCTAATTCCTCCAGCTTTCCCAGCAACTCATTCACTTTCTCTCGCGTCTCGATGAACTCGATCTTCAGTGGAAGATGGTCTGAAATCTCGACGATACTCGAAGAGTGCATCCGGTGATCCGCACCGAACCCAGCGACTCCCTTCAACACCGTGGCGCCGGACACACCGCGAAAAAACAGATAGTCGAGAATGCTCGTGTAGGTAGAAGCGCCATGGTGTGTCGAACCCTCTGTCAGGTAAATGGAAACCTTAACCGCCTTGCCGGCTGTCAACATATGCTCTCCTTAATCTCTGCGTGCAACGGCGTCCAGTTTTTCAGGACTTCTAAATCGGCCTCAAGCTGCGCCCGGTTAGCCGGCAGATCCGCAGTTCCAGCGATCCCCTGAATCTGCAACCGGTACGCGTCGGCATAGGAATTGACCAACAGTTCCAGCTTCCGGACGGTCTGCTCGCTCCACTGGGACAATGCGATGCCGTATAGATACAACGCCTGTTCAAGTTGCGTACCGATCCGTTCCCGCAGGCTGGCTACCATCCGTGCACGAAGGATACTCTTCCCGCCAAACTTCCAGTAGCCTGCGCTGATGGAATCGGGTAGCGCCGCTAATTCGAAGCGCGGCATCTCCCGCAGAATGATCTCGAAATCCTCCTGGGATGGAGCATCGCTGCGGCCCAATCTCCTGGCAACGTTCTGCAGCTGAGCTACCGCCCGCTGACCTGTTTTGCGCAAACCTTCCAACGAGGGTTGAACGAACCTGCCGACGATCTCATGGACCCACTCGGAAAGTTGCAGCGACGAGACCTGGTTCTCAGAGCTGCTGCCGATCCACTCCATAGCCCGAGTCGCAACCGTGTCGAGAACGATATCGGGCATTCCCCCTAGCCTGCGAAACTCCTGGTCGAGCACCGTATGTTGTTCCCCAACCTCTCCCGCCACCACCCGGAGAACCGATTCGAGATCCGGCATGTCCAGGCGGTCGATCTGTCGCCGGTCGCGACGTAAATTCCCATCGATCGCAGCCATGATCGCTTTCCGCAACGCTCCGATTTTCCTGGCAATCGAGGCCTCGCGAAGCACTCGCACCTTCTCAAAGCGGGGGAGCAGTTCATCAGCAAAGAAGCGATCAAGCACGCCCGAGTAATTGCTCAACGCGCTCACCGGGTGAACCGTGGCGCTGATACCAAGTTCGTGCTTGATCTGCTTCCCGGTATAGGAGATCGCAGACTCAAGGTCTCCATTGCCAAGCAGATCACACTTGCTCAAGAGTACCAACGCAGGAATACCGGCCTGGGAGAGAAGCCGCAAGGTCCCGATGTCCTCCTCATTGAGCGTGGCGCCGGCATCAATGAGAAGAAGCGCCAGGTCGCAAGAAGGAAGGTAGGCCAGTGTCTCCGCCCCACCCCGTTTGGCCAGAGAACCAAGCCCGGGGGTATCCACCAGCATGATCCCCTCTCGCAGCCGCGGGGAGGGAACCTCTACGACGGCACGGACAATGTTCTTGCAGTTGCCGGGGTTTCCCTGCTCCGTCACCAGATGAGGCAGCTCATCGATTGAGACCTGCGCCTTACGGCCGTCTCCATAAGCAACGGCAACCTTGAGAACATTTCCATAACGTAGCTTTGTCGGTATGGCGGTTATGGGGTTAACCCCGACGGGCAAGACGGCTGTACAGAGAAGAGCATTCAAGAGCGAAGACTTCCCTGAACTCACGCGGCCGAAGAGGGCTACTTCGAACGTATCCTCTTCCAGGCGGGAGACCAGGTTATCGATGCTAAGCCGAAACTCCACCAGGCCGTTTCGCATCGCAATCTGTTCCATGAGCCGCAGGAGAACGATGTCACACCCCGTTCGCTCCAGCTGCAGCAGCCTCCCCTCCAGGTCTTGATTCATTTCGTGCAGGTAGCGCTCCATTCCGTTGATCAATGCCCGCAGCTCGTGGACCACACCGTTCAATTCGCTGACCGCATCGTCAGGAACGGCGCCGAAACCACGCATGTACTGTGGCTTCAATTCTTCGATAGCGATATCCACGAAGTTGAGGCTGCTCAGTATCGCCCGGGTGGCGGGAATATCCGGCGGCGCAGGTCTCAACTGTTGCCATGCGAGCGTACGGACCAGTTGCGACCGTAAGCGCCGGATGTGGTCCTCGATGACCCGGATTTGTGCGGGAGCTATATCGGCGATGTAGCGCGGAAAGGGAGATTGCGACGTGGCGCCATGCAGTATGTCCTCGGCATCGCCGAGCAGTTTGTCGATATATTGACAGGTGACTCTCAGCCTCGTTTGTTGATGCTCGTTCAGTTGTCCGGGTATTCGCGTCATGGACATGCCTCCGCAACAGGTTCCCTGTTAGGAGTCATCGTCTGTCCAGCTTAGGGCGGACAGCGGTTAAGGGTGAACTCCTTCACCGCAACACCCTATCTTTGTAAGACTTGCCTATCGGGTTTGTCAAATCAATGAACCATGGTTGAGGCCGCCGCGATGGAGTCAAGACTGGCCACCACTTCGCCAGGGAGTTTTAGCGCCGCTGCATTGAGATTCTCACCAAGATGTGCGCTGGAAGAGGTCCCTGGGATCAGCAGGATGTTGGGCGAGCGCTGAAGAAGCCAGGCCAGTGCGACCTGCATGGGCGTGGCCTCGAGCGATGCTGCCGCTGCGTCCAACACCGACGACTGTACCGGGGTGAACCCGCCCAGCGGGAAGAATGGCACATAAGCTATGCCATGCGCCGCGAGGTCACCAACGAACGCATCATCGTTGTGCTGCGCCACGTTGTAGAAGTTCTGTACGCAGACGATCTCCGTAATTGTCTGGGCCTCCGCGAACTGCTTGGGGCTGACGTTACTCAGGCCAAGATGACGAATCAGTCCTTGGCTTTTGAGCTCGGCAAGCACAGTCAACGGCTCCTCAATGGATCCCTGCGCTGGCCCCATGATTCCGCCAACCCGAAGATTGACTACGTCGAGCCCCTCGACCCCGAGATTGCGCAAGTTGTCATGAACACCATCGATCAGTTCCTGACGGGAAAGTGCATGCATCCAGGACTTGTCTTCACCCCGGCGCGCACCCACCTTGGTGACGATCACCAGGCCATCCGGGTAGGGGTGAAGGGCCTGCTTAATGATCTGATTGGTCACGTGCGGACCGTAAAAATCGCTGGTATCGATATGGTTCACGCCGGCCGCAACGGCGCCGCGCAGAACAGCCATCGCAGCGTCCACATCCCGCGGCGGTCCCCATACCTGAGGACCGGCAAGTTGCATCGCACCGTAGCCCATGCGGTTCAAGGTCATCGAAGTGCCAGGGAGGGTGAAGTCTGCCCCCGAGATCCATACGGTCCATGTGGTTCGTCATTCAGTGTCTCCTCTTATCTGTTGCCTGTATGATTAGATGAAGAAAGCTTCAGGTTAGGAGTTCGCATTTGCCGCAGCGTGCCCAAGTAGTCTTAGAGCCCCGCAAATCGCCCGTGCAAGCTCGTTCGACCGCCAGCGTAGAAGCGATTCTCGAAGCCACCATTCAGGTTTTGCTCGATCTCGGCAAGGAGCGTCTGACCACCACCCGGGTGGCCTCCCGAGCGGGTGTCTCGGTCGGGACCTTGTATCAGTACTTCCCCAACAAGAGTGCGCTGTTACAGGCGGTCTTGAAACGTCATCTCGCTGAGGTCGCCGATGCAGTCGAACTTGCCTGCAAGCAGCAAAAGGGTGGCGCACTCCAGCAGATAGTGACCGCTCTCATCAACGCATTCCTTGAAGCCAAGATGAGGAACGCGAAGACCAGTGTTGCTCTCTACTCGGTAAGCTCGGATGTGGATGGAGCGAAGATCGTGCAGCAGATGAGTGTACGTACCCATAAGGCGATAGTGCAGGCATTGGCGACTGCCCGCGAGCCGCTGACGACCGATCCGCAACTGGTTGCTTCCGTGCTGCAGGGGACGATGGCCGGAATCAGCCGGAGGATGCTGGAGTCCCCTGCAACCGAGAAGCAATTCGAGCCCTTGCGCCGCGAACTGATCATCCTCGCGTGTGCATACGTGAGTGCCTGTTCCGCGCCGACGTCCTGGGACCGGAACAGCAGCGTGGCGACTCCCCGGGGCAGGTGATACTTTCGCCATAGCTCCGGGCGGCCCTGGCGTATAAGATTTTCTCGCAGTTGGTTCCCGGAGATTTCCATGCGCAACAGCGACTCTAGTACCGCCCCTGGGAAGCGTTAATCGGGCCCGCTGCTTCGGTAAAGCTGCTGATAGAAAGCCACGATTGCCGATGAACCGATAATCCAATTCTCATAGTATCTTCGGTACGAGGAGAAACCACCATGACGTTACGTCATATCAGTAGGTTCGTTCTGCTCGTTTCCCCGCTCGCCATGGCCCTGGCAAGCGGTACGCACGCGCAAGAGCAGTATCCAATGCTGGACAAACTCGCCGCCAAAGTGATTCAGAAATATCAGAGCACGCCCTGCCGGGAGCTGATCGCAAAGAAAGAGCAGCCACAGCCACCTTCCCCCAGGAAGTGAAGGTAATGCAGTTTCTCAAGAGCGATCCGCAGATGCGCACGGTGTTCATCAATAAAGTGGCAGCCCCCATTGCCAACAAGATGTTCGATTGCGGAATGATTCCATAATTGCCTGGTTTTGGGCCATTGACCTAGTCGCAGGAAAGTTAGGTAGGGCCTAGGAAGGCCCTACCTCAGGCCAGTTCCACGATGATCCTGGGCCAGTCACAAAATCGCGGGCCGGCGCTATTTGCCCATCCTCAAATAATGATAAGAGAAAGCGGTCACGGATGCGGGAGCACACTTGGTTAAAGGTCCGCGGTCCCCTCGTTGTTGCAATTGCCATTTGCCTCGGAGCCGGCTCGATTTCGTCCTCTGCACAACAGTCCGCTACTGCGACGACAACCACGCCCTCCTGGCCAAGAGTGTTTGACCGGAATGGGACGCATGTCGTTGTCTACCAGCCGCAGCTCAAAGCCTGGCAAAGATATCGGGAACTGGTCGCGGACACCGCCGTCTCGATCACCGACAAAGGACAACAACCTATCCTGGGCGTCATCTCGTGGCATGCGCAAACTATTACCGATCAAAGCGCCCAGACTGTTTACGTCAGCAACATTGTGGTCCTGGACGCGCGCTTCCCTTCTCTCGATCCCGCCCAGGCCGCGGCCACGAAGAAGCGCGTCGAACAGTTTTATCCGACCATGACCCTAACCATAGGGCTGCCGCGCATGATTGCCAGTCTTGAGCATCTCAACCAACCAGTGCGGTCCGTTGCCGCGAGTACGCAGCCGCCTAAGATCCTGGTAAGCACTGTCCCGGCGATTGTACTGCTGGTGGACGGAAAACCTGTATTGGCACCGATTCAGGGCACGACCTTGCAATACGTGGTCAATACCAACTTCGATCTGTTCTATGACAACTCTGACTACTACCTGCTCAGCGGCCGAACCTGGCTTAAGGCCCACGAACTGCGCGGACCGTGGGTGGGTACGCTCAAGCTCCCACCGGACATGGCCAACCTCCCTACTAAACAAAACTGGGACGAAGTCCTGAAGGCAGTACCGCCGGCCGCGCGCACCGGAACTCCGCCCAATATTTTGTTCACCGATAAGCCGGCAGAGTTAATCGCATTCAGCGGTAAACCAATCTAGTCGAAAATCCCCGGTACCAGCCTCGAATTCGCCACCAATACCGAGAGCAAGGTGTTCTTGCATCAGCCCGATAGTCAGATCTACGTTTTGATTTCCGGGCGGTGGTTCCGCGCTGCCAGCCTCAGCGGCCCATGGACTTATGCCGGGGACAACCTTCCCGAAGACTTCGCCAGGATCCCGCCGGGGCAGGTCTATTCCGGGGTTCTGGTTTCTGTACCCGGGACGCAGCCGGCGAGCGATGCTGTGCTGCTCTCGCAAGTACCGACGACGGCCATCGTGAATCGCGCCGCTGCCGAAGCTGCGGTGAAAGTAGCCTATGCGGGCCCACCGCAATTCGTGCCCATTCCAACGACCACCATGCTGTACGCGGTGAATACGCCGGACAAAGTGATTCGCGTAAACAACCTCTATTACCTTTGCTTCCAGGGCGTCTGGTTCGTGGCTAAGACCCCCAACGGCCCGTGGAAGACGGCGGATTCAGTGCCGGCGGTCATCTACACTATCCCGCCTACTTCACCGATGTACAACGTCACTTATGTGATTGTCTCTAACCCGACGCCAACGACGGTGCAGACGAGTTATTCGAGCGGCTATCTGGGGGTATTCGTGGTGGGCATGGCGGTGGGATCGGCGATCGTCTATGGGACTGGGTATTACTACCCACCTTACGTCTACTACGGACCGCACCCGGTCTATTATCCTTATCCATACACCTACGGCGTGGCTGCTGTTTATAACCCGTATACCGGATTCTACGGTGTGGGACGCGCGGTCTATGGGCCTTATGGCTCGGCAGGCACTGCGGCCTGGTACAACCCCAGCACGGGAATGTATGGCCGGGCGGTTACTACGCAGAATGCATACGGCGGCCACACCTATGCTCAAGCCTACAATCCCTGGACCGGGACATACGCCGCTACTTCGCAGGGCCACAATCAATATAGCCAGTGGGGTAGTTCGGTGGTAACCAACGGTGACAACTGGGCCCAGGCACAACACGTAACTAATAGCCAGGGGACTACAGGTTCGTTCCAAACCTCCAAGGGCAGCGCCGGCGCGGGTTTCAACGGCGCTAATGGAAACAGCGGCTTTGTCGCCAAGGACGCGAACAATAACAACGTCTATGCCGGCGCCGATGGAAACGTCTACAAGAAGGATGCGAACGGTAACTGGAGCAAATATAGCGATGGAGGCTGGACCCCGGTGGACCCGTCGACAGGTGCAGCCCAGTCCAAGAAGCAGAATGCAACTGGTTCCAGCGGATTGACACAATCACAAAACAAAGGCTCGTCTCGGCTGGGAGCGCAGCCGGGAAGCACGACTCCTTCGACCGCAAATGGATCACCCGGCACGTACGGGCGGGGCTCGCAAACTCAACCCCCGGGAGCATCCTCTACCATGGGGCAGCTACAAAACGATTCCCAGTCGCGCGCTCGGGGAGACCAACTCGAACAATTTCTAAATCGCGGAGGGGGGTCGGGCGCGACGCGCGGCGCGCGGAGGTAGCGCTGATGCTAGCCTGGCGGCCCCGGCTGAACGGGTAGCCCGGTCTTTTCGATATAAATCCGGTAGGCTCGCGGCCCGTATTCGTTGGGACGGAAAGTACGGTCTTTAAATAAGACATAGTTGCGCGCGAGCTCTTGTTGAAAGACCGGCCATGAAGCGAGCTTCTCATACCCACGGCCATTGGGAAACAACCCACTGCCGACGATGACCACCTGTGGAGTGTTGCGCTGGAATTGCTGCCAGAATCGTGCACGCGAGTCTTGAATCACTGGTTGCTGAGCCGACCCAAAAATCAGGTAGTCATAGAGCAACCCGGTAGACTGCACCAGTCGCGATTCGTAAAGCGCGGTATCGCAATCTGACGGAACGTAGATGCATTGCACGTGTCCTGAGAGTTCATGACCGCCCAAAAGGTTCAGATCAGCAATGAGCGAGTCAGTAAATTCCGCATTCCACACTCTGTGAATGGACTGTTTCACGTAGATGGGTGCAAGGATGACAGCGAAGGCAATGCCACTCATTCCCAGCGCGCTAACGATTCGCCGGGCTCGCAGAGCGGTAACCATCTGCAGCCCCGCCCACAAAAAGAGAAATGCCAGCATGGGATAACGGTGATAAGGGAAGCTCTTTCCTTGCGCTATATACGACGCTATGCCGAAGAGGATTCCGGCGATGATCAATTTGCCTTCCCAATTCCACCAGTCGCGCTTGATCACAGCAATCGCCAATGCGATAAGCGCCAGCGTCAGCACTGACGGGGTTACGATCAGACGCATGAGCGTGCGGAGAGAAGCACCTCCAAGCGAGTGGTAAAAGGGCATCCCCGCATGCAATAGGTACCAGAACCAGGCGAGCGAACCTTCAGAGATCAGGAAAGCGCCGACTACTGCAAATGGAATCAGCAAGCCAAGAAACATGTATAGCGTAGGTTTCAGGATCGGCTCGCCGCCCCGTTTCAAGCGGACCACAGCTACCACCAGAAGCAGGAGGGCGAATGGTAGAGGTGTCGGCTTGATAGTTGCCGCCACCCCGGCGCAAAGTCCGAAAGCCAGCAGGGGCCACAACCTCCGGCTCCGGAACGAGGTGAAGAGAAAGGCGTAGGCACACAAAAGCAGTACCGCGATGATCAGATCCCGCTGGCCCTCTTGCGCGGCGCCATCTCTGCCGTGGTAAAGGATAAATAGGGCCGCGCCGAAGACCCCTGCGAACCAATCGTAAGGCCACGCAATGGCAACCATGGCCCAGCAGGACATGCCCATAAGGGTGAGATCGAAGATTCGCCAGGCCGGCGCACCTGCGCCGAGTGTATGCATGACAGCCCAGTTCACCAAATAGGTCCCGGGCCAATTGACCTCGAGAATGTCGCGATAGGGCGCCATTCCGTGATCCATCAGGAAACAAACGTAATGAATCTGCGCCGCATCGTTCACCAGCTTCCAATGTGCAGTGGACACGACGAACCAGAGGACGCAGATTAGAAAATAAAGGCTGAGCAAGATCCTGAGGCGTGAGTACGTACGATCGGAAGCAGCGGTTAGACCGCCCATCGGCGCGTTTCGCACGGCTTTCACCGCTCCTATTGTAATGCCTGGTGGCCGGCATAACCTGCAAGATCGGATCGAAAGAAGGAACTAGGTTACACTGCGATCTAGCATGGATAACTTAGAACGCTCTTGCAAGGAAGGAACCCGTTCATTGAAGCGACTGCGCATAACCTCGATTCTGATCCTGTCTATCGCTTTCGTGGTTGCGGCCAGCGGCTCGGCGCAGACTGCTCCGCAACGCGTAATTATCGACACGGATCCGGGCATTGACGACGCCATGGCCATTCTGCTGGCCTTGAACTCGCCGGAACTCAAGGTCGAAGCGCTGACCGTGGTGCCGGGTAACGTGGAGGCGGCGCAAGGTCTGGAAAACGCCCTCAAGCTAGTGTCGCTTGCGGGACGGTGTGATGTGCCTGTGGCCGGCGGAGCACAGCACCCCTTGAATCAAAAGCTGATCACGGCTCAGTTCTGGCACGGCAAGAACGGTCTTGCCGGGGTCGAGTTGCCTGCCCCAAAATGCAAGCCCGATGCGCGCTTTGGACCCGACCTAATTATCGAAATGGTCCATAAGTATCCGCATCAAATTACGCTCATCCCGGTAGGGCCGCTAACCAATATAGCGCTGGCCGTTTCCAAAGATCCCGCGATCGTTTCTCTGGTCAAGGAGATTGTCATTATGGGAGGGTCCATCACGGGTGGGAACGTGGACGGAGCAGCAGAAGCGAATATCTATAACGATCCGGAGGCTGCACAAATTGTCTTCAATGCCGGCTGGGTGGTCACCATGATCGGCTCCGACGTCGGGGAACGCACGCTGATTACGCGCAAGAATGTGGCCCAATTGCAGGCGAACCATGGTGCGGAAAGCGACTTCGTCGCTAAGCTGGCCGATTTCTACGTGACCCGTTCGGAGAAAACCGGGTACCAAGGAGCTGCGATGTATGACCCGCTGGCCGTGGCCACGGTGATCGACCCAACGCTGGTCACCCTCCAGAGCATGCATGTGGACGTGGAAACCAGAGGTGAGTTTACCCGTGGGGAAACCGTCGCCAATCGCAGGGGATCCGACGAAAACAACGTTCTGCACGGGGATCACTATGAAATTGAAGGCGTGATTAAGCTAAAGCCGAACGCTAAGGTTTGCGTGGCCTCAGACGGGGATCGGTTCGTGCGGCTGTTTGTCGGCCGGATCACGGCGAGTAAGTAGAAGTCCACTTTTGAACTCAGTCCCGCCGGAGTTCCGCCTGTAGTTCCCTGACGAAGGACGGGTGTGGGAACCAGAGACCTATTCCTATTGGGTTCTGTTGGGCACTGAAGGTTCTCCCAGGTGCCGTCAAGCCTCTGGTACAACTGGGCGTAGTTTTGCATCTCCGCGAATCATGCCTGGTTTGTACCAGCGACTGAGGCTGATATCGAGCTCAGCACCGGCAGATCCGCCTGAGGCGCTGATCTCTGCATCGCCAAGAATTTTTTGAATCTCCAACTTGCCAATTAGAAAAGATCGTCTACACTCACACTGAAACTCACAGTCTCGTGTTTTCGGCCATGTATATCGACCTCGCTTGGGAGGCAATTCGTCGATGCCCACCTGTACTGAGCCTGAAGGCAGGGCGCTGTTAGCCAGTCAACGTACTCCCATACGTGTGGTTCTCGGCCTGAGTGCCGCTCTTTTCCTGACTGCCTGCGAAAAGCCGCCTGCGCCGCCTGCGCCTGGCCCTCCCGATGTCGAAGTTACCGAGGTCATCCAGGAGAACGTTCCCATCTTCCGCGAGTGGGTGGCGCAGTTGAATGGTCCCATCAACGCTGCCATCACCCCGAAGGTGCAAGGCTACCTGCTCACACAGAATTACAACAATGGCTTCTTCGTAAAGAAGGGTCAGCTTCTGTTTACCATCGACCCCCGGCCGTTCATCGCCGCTCTTGATCAGGAAAAAGCCTGGGTCGCCCAGGCGGAGGCAAACCTCTCCCTGGCGCAAAAAAACGTCGACCGGGACATTCCGCTTGCCGCACAGAATGCCATCCCGCAAATGACGCTCGATACCGACCGTTCCACTCTGGCCGCAAATAAGGCGGCGTTGACCTCCGCGCAGGCGCAGATGGTGCAGGCACAGTTGAATCTCGATTGGACGAAGGTTTATTCGCCGATCGACGGCATCGCCGGCGTTGCCAGCTCGCAGGTGGGCAACCTGGTTGGAACCTCAACCACGATGATGACCGTCTCCCAGGTCAATCCCATTTGGGCCTACTTCAACATCAGCGAGAGCGATTATCTCCTCAATGCGGCGGAGATTGACCTGGTCATCCGCGGGAAACAGCCCAAGAATCTCCCCCATATTGTTCAGTTCATACAGGCAAACGGCGAAACCTTTCCCGAGAAGGGATCGATCATCCTGGTTAGCCGCGAGATCACTTCGCAGACCGGGACCATCCAGCTTGCCGCAGCCTTTCCCAACAAGGGCGCGAGTCTTCGCCCCGGCGGCTTCGGGCGCATCCGCCTCGAGGTCGGTAGCCTCAAGAACGCCATGCTGATCCCTCAGGCGGCCGTCATCGAAGTGCAGTCCTTGTATCAGGTGGTCGTGGTCGGTCCTGATAACAAGGCCAGCTACCGTCCCATCAAGGTCGGCGATCGTGTGGGCACGAATTGGATCGTTCAAGAAGGACTGAAGCCCGGCGAGAGGGTTATTGTCGAAGGCTTCATGAAGGTGCGCGAAGGCACCCCGGTGAACCCCCGGCCCTACAAAGCGGCAGTGGTGGCGGGGGGAAACTGACCCATGTCGAAGTTCTTCATCAATCGGCCCATCGTCGCCATCGTCATTTCCATCCTGATGGTGCTTGGCGGCGTGGTCTCCATGCTCAGCCTGCCGACCGCACAATTTCCTAACATAGCCGATCCGCAGATACAGGTTGCTGCCAGCTACACCGGCGCCGACGCAGATACCGTGGCGCAATCGGTGGCCACGCCCATCGAGCAGCAGATGTCCGGCGTCAACGGCATGAACTACATGTACTCGCTGAACTCCAGCAACGGCGCGATGAGTCTCACGGTGGATTTTGACGTCGATACGAACGTCAACACCGATCAGATCCTATCCCAGATGCGCGTCCTGCAGGCTAATTCGCAGTTGCCGACGTCGGTGCTCAACCAGGGCGTCACCGTACAGCAGTCCACATCCGCGCCCCTGATGCTGATCGACCTCAGCTCGCCCAACGGCACCTACGACAATATTTTTCTGGCAAATTACGCCACCATTAATCTCAACGACGCCATCACCCGCGTGCCCGGCGTTGCCTCAGTCTCCGTATTCGGCGCAGGACAGTACGCCATGCGCTGCTGGGTCAATCCCGACAAGCTGGCCAGTCTTGGCATCACGGTTCCGGAAATCATCAGCGCCATCCAGGCTCAGAACAACGTCAACCCCGCCGGACAGATCGGCGGCGAGCCTGTGCCGCCCGGCCAGCAGTTCACCTACACCGTCCGCGCGCCGGGCCGCCTTCCCTCAGCCGAGGAGTTCGGCGACATCATCGTCCGCGCCCGGCCCGACGGCAGCATTCTCCGTTTGAAAGATGTCGCCCGCGTCGAGCTCGGCGCGCAAAACTACAGCGTCATCGGCCGCCTCAACAGCAAGCCCGCAGCTCTTATCGCCGTCTATCAGAGCCCTGGAGGCAATGCCGTCCAGACCGCTCTCGCCGTCCGCAAATTGATGGTCGAGAGCAAGCAGCGCTTTCCGCAGGATCTCGACTACGTCATCGCACTCGACACCACGCTCGCCGTCAATGCCGGCATTAAGGAAATTGAGCACACCCTCATCGAAGCGCTGGTCCTGGTCATCATCGTCGTCTACATCTTTCTCCAGGGCACCCGCGCCACCCTCATCCCTCTGCTCGCTGTTCCGGTTTCTCTGGTCGGAACTTTTATGATCTTCCCCCTACTCGGGTTTTCTATCAACACTCTCTCGCTCTTCGGGCTCGTCCTCGCTATCGGCCTGGTGGTCGATGACGCCATCGTCGTCGTTGAGGCCGTCGAGCACCACATTGAACAGGGAATGACGCCGCACGACGCGACCGTGCAAGCCATGAAGGAAGTCACCGGACCGGTCATCGCCGTCGCTCTCATCCTGGCTGCCGTCTTTGTCCCTACGGCCTTCATTCCCGGCATCACCGGCCTGCTGTACCAGCAGTTTGCCGTCACCATCGCCGTATCGGTCATGTTTTCCGCCTTCAACGCGCTCACCCTCAGCCCGGCTCTCTCAGCGATGCTGCTGCGTCCGAGGAAGCCCGCACGCGGGCCGCTGGGAGCCCTCTTCCGCTGGTTCAACCGCAGCTTCGGCCGTGCCACCGACGGATACGTCAACACCTGCCGGCACCTCATCCACAAGAGCGGCTTCGCCTTCCTGCTGCTCATTCTGCTTACCGCCGGAGCAGCCTTCTTGGGCAACAAAGTCCCCAGCGGCTTTCTTCCTGATGAAGACCAGGGATACGTCTTCGGGGGCCTTCAGCTTCCGGATGCGTCTTCCCTCCAGCGCACCTCCGAGGCCGCGCACGACGTCGAGCAGCGCATCCTCAAGACTCCCGGCGTGAAATACGTCAGCTCGGTCGTCGGATTCAGCCTGCTTAGCGGGGTCAGCACCACCTACAGCGCCTTCTTTTTTGTGTCGTTCAAGAGCTGGGACGAGCGTGCAGGCGACCCCGCCGAAAGCTATGCTGCGATCAAGCAGCACCTGACCGAAGCCCTTTCGCGGGTGACCTCCGGCATCGCCTTCATTTTTCCCCCCCCGGCCATCCCGGGCGTGGGAGCCTCCGGCGGATTCACTTTCGTCCTCGAGGATCGCTCCGGCTCCGGTACCCCATTCCTGGCCAGCAATGCGCAAACTTTCCTGGCCGAGCTTCACAAGCGGCCTGAGCTCTCCGGTGTCATGAGCACCGCGCTCTTCGGAGTTCCCCAGGTAACTGTCGATGTGGACAAGGCCAAGGTGCTCACCCAGCAGGTCGACCTGTCGAGCGTCTACCAGACACTCCAGACCTTCATGGGCGGCGCGCTGGTCAATTACTTCAACCGTTTCGGCCGGCAGTGGCAGGTCTACGTTCAATCCGAGGGCTCCTACCGAACCACCCCGAAAAACCTGGGAAAATTCTACGTCAATAACAGCAGCGGCCAGATGGTGCCGCTCAGCACCCTCACCGACACCCGCTCCACCAGCGGCGCTGAATTCATCATGAAGTACAACCTCTTCGAGTCCATCCAGATCAACGGGTCCGCCGCTCCCGGATACAGCTCCGCCCAGGCTCTCGCAGCTCTCGAAGAGACGTTCCACAGGACCATGCCCCCGCAGATGGGCTTCGATTACATGGGCATGTCCTACCAGGAGGTCAAAGCCGCGCAGGGCGTGAGCCCCATGGTCATCTTCGCATTGTCCTTCCTGGTCGTCTTCCTCATCATGGCCGCGCAATACGAGAGCTGGACCCTCCCCTTCAGCGTGCTGCTCGGCGTCCCCATCGCTGTCTTTGGCGCCTTCCTTGCCGTCTATCTTCGCCGCTTAGACAACAATGTCTACGCGCAGATCGGGCTCATTATGCTGATCGGCCTTTCGGCCAAAAACGCCATCCTCATCGTCGAGTTCGCCAAGGCTGAATACGAATCGGGCAAATCGCTGCTGGACGCCTCGCTCGCCGGGGCGCGCTTGAGGCTCCGGCCGATCCTCATGACCGCCTTCGCCTTTATCCTCGGCTGCGTTCCACTGTGGAGGGCTAGCGGCGCCGGCGCCGTCTCCCGGCAGGTGCTGGGAACCATTGTCATAGGAGGCATGCTCGCCGCCTCCCTCATTGCCATCTTTTTCATCCCTGTTTCCTTCGACGTAGTCGAGCGTTTTGGCGGCCTTTTCGAGAAGAAGAAGCTGGCAACAGATCCCGCCGGGCCGCCCTTGCCGCCCGAATCGCCGGAGAAAGGAGCTCCCGCATGATTGGTCTGCGAACGTCCGCCGCCGCCCTGTTGTTGCTCGCGCTCAGCGGCTGTAAGCTCGGGCCTAACTACAAGCGTCCGGCACTCGATGTCCCCGGACATTATCGTGGCGCTCCCAATCTGGACCAGCAGCAGCTTACGGGTCCGTCTTTTGCGGAAATGAAGTGGCCCTCGGTCTATCAGGACCCGGTGCTCCAGGGACTAATCAAGGAAGCGCTCACCAACAACTACAACGTGCGCATCGCCGCCGCCAACATCGAGGAGGCCAGCGCTAACCTGGCCATCACCCGGGCAAATCAATTTCCGACCTTGAGCGGAAGCTACAGCACGACCAACGAGCGCAGTGGGCAACTGCGGGGAGCGCCGACCATTGACGCCCTGGGTCTAAGCCTGAGCTACATCGTCGATTTCTGGGGGCAATATCGCCGCGCCACGGAGCAGGCCCGCGCCAACCTTCTGGGCACCGAGTACGCCAGAAGCGTGGTCATCATCACCCTGATCTCTAATGTGGCGAGTGACTATTTCATGCTCCGCGAATTGGATGACGAGCTGGTTATTTCCCAGCAGACCGTCGCCACCCAGAAAGAGAGCGTCCGGCTCAACACCATCGGCTTTAAAGGCGGACAATACGCGATTACCGATGTCTACCAGGCGCAATTGCTGGTTCAGCAGGCTGAGTCGTCGGTGATCACCACCCAGGAATTGATGGAACAGACTGAGAACAGCCTCAGCATTCTCCTGGGCAGAAATCCTGGACCGATCGCTCGCGGCCTGAAACTCCCCAATCAACCTCACCTGCCCGAGGCGCCCCCGGGCATTCCTTCGTCCCTTCTCGAGCGGCGCCCCGACGTCAAACAGGCGGAAGAAGCTCTGGTTGCGGCCAACGCGAACGTAGGCGTAGCCAAGGCGGCCTTCTTTCCGGAGATTTCGCTCACTGGCACCTTTGGCGCGTCGAGCACTGCGCTCACCAGCTTCCTTCAGGGCCCGGCGACCTTCTGGACCGCGGGCGGAAGTGTGGTGCAGCCTATCTTTGAAGGGGGCAGGATCCGCGCCAACTACCGTCTCGCCTGGGCCGAGCGCAATGCGGCGGAACTCACCTACAAGCAGACGGTGCAGGATGCTTTTGGAGACGTTTCCAATGATCTAGTGGGTTATCGCCAATCACGGGCATACCGGCAAAAGATTGAAGAGCAGACAGCCACCTACGCCGAAACCTCTCGTCTTGCCGAAGTCCAGTTTCGCGGCGGATATGTCAGCTTCCTTCAGGTTCTCACTACCCAGCAGCAGTACTTCAGCTCTGAATTGACTCTGGCGCAGGCTTGGTATGGCGAGTTACAAAGCTACGCCTTGCTCTACCAGGCTTTGGGTGGCGGCTGGGAATAGGCAGCGTCTACGAAGGTCCGTGAGCAGCCGTCGCTGCTTGCAGCTTGGAGAAGGAACGGACGTAGTTCACCAGGTTCCAGGTATCGTCGGGCTTGACGCGCGCGCCTTCACCCTCCATCACGCCCTTGCCCTTATTGATGATGTAGTAAAGTGTGCCGTCGGTCTCTCCCTTGAGAGCTGTGGGGTCGCGGAAATCGGGCATCTTCTCTTTCATGCTCTTGGCCACGTCGCCGCCGCCGCCCCCATCCTCTCCATGACACAGGGCGCACTCGTAGCCATAGATCTTCTTGGCCCGGGCCAGGGATTCGGCGGTTGGTTTCATTGGGTTTACTTGGTTTACGGCTTCCAACGGAACGCTGAACGCGGCCGGAGCCGCAGGACTAGCAGCCGGGGGCGCAGGAGTTGCGGCCTGCTGCGCCTGCAGGAGTGACGCGATAGCGCCCGTTAGGAGCACGGAGGAAAGGATCAGGAAAGGCTTCAACATGGGAGCCCCCTCGGAATGAAATAGAATTCGCTGAACACTCTACGCCTAAGACCTAACCTTGCGACAGGTATTTCAGGCTTGGCGACGGCCAGCAGTGCCCTATTGGAAGCAAAGGAACCTTTGTAATACCATTCGGCCCGGAGAAACTATGCCCTTTCTGCGGATTTGCCTGCTGTTGTCCTTTGTTTTCGCGGCCGTCTTTTTGGCTCCGGCCCAGGACGCCGGCCAGAACCGGTGGCAGGTCGCCTCCCCCAATGGCCAGATCGTCTTTGTCCTTTCCAGTGAAAGCTCCGGGGCCGGACTGGCCACCCTGTGCTACTCCGTCGATTTCCATGGCAAGCGGCTGCTGGACGAAGGGGAACTCGGTCTGGATCTGCGAGGGCTGCCGGCACTTGGCCCCGGCATGCACTTCGTTGGTTCGAAGCCGGGGAGCGCAGACGAGACCTATACCATCCCGGTAGGCAAGACCAAGGAGGTCCGGGACCACTACAACTCCCTGGTGGCGGATTTTGCGGGCGAATCCGGAACCAGGCTGTCGGTTGAGGTGCGGGCGTTCGACGACGGGCTGGCTTTTCGGTATGTGGTGCCCGAGCAGCCCTCCATTCAAAGTGTGCACATCACCGCCGAGCGCACCCAGTTCCGCTACAGCAAGGACGCGACCCTGTACCCGCTCGTCGTGAGCGGCTTTCAATCCTCTTATGAGGATGATTACCAGATGAGGACCGTCGGCAGCCTGCACCATGATTGGCTGGTCGCGCTGCCCCTGCTGGCCGAGGTTCCCGGTACCGGCTGGGTGGCGATTACCGAGGCAAATATCGACAACTATGCGGGCATGTATCTGCGCAGCGATAAGCCGCTGTTCAGCCTGAAGGCCGAGCTATCGCCTAAAGTGGACGTGCCCGGGGTCGCCGTGGACGCAACGGCACCCTTCCACTCACCCTGGAGAGTGCTCATGATCGGGGATGCGCCCGGGCGGCTGATCGAGTCGAACATCCTTCTCAACCTGAATCCCCCTTCGAAGATCGCTGATACCTCCTGGATTCAGGCGGGCAAATCGGCATGGGATTGGTGGTCGGGCGACTGGGCTACGGGAGTGGATTTTACTCCGGGGATGAATACCGCAACCTTAAAGCATTACATTGAGTTCGCCTCGGATTCCGGCTTCCCCTACATGCTTATCGATGCCGGCTGGGCCCACTCAACGCCCGGTGCAAAGTTTGGCGATTATGCCGATCCGGCAGACATTACCCGCTACAACCCCAACGTCGATTTACCGGAATTGCTGCGCTACGCCAAGGAAAAGAATGTCCGCATCTGGCTCTGGTCGCACTGGACCTCGGTCGACAAATACATGGACCAGGCCTTTCCGCTGTTTGAGAAGTGGGGCGTCGCCGGGGTCAAAATCGACTTCATGAACCGCGACGATCAGTGGATGGTGGACTGGTATCACCGGGTGGTGGAGAAAGCCGCCGAGCACCATCTGATGATCGATTACCACGGAGCCTTTAAACCGGATGGCCTGCGTCGTACCTACCCTAATTTGATTACCCGCGAAGGAGTAATGGGCAAGGAGTACTCCAAGTGGTCGGCGCGTGTCACCCCGGTGCACAACACGACACTTCCTTTCACCCGCATGCTGGCCGGCCCAATGGACTACACCCCCGGCGCCTTCAATAACACCAACCTGGAAAATTTCATTGGCCGTAACAAAATGCCGATGTCCCTGGGGACACGGGCACAAGAGCTGGCTTTGTACGTGGTCTTTGAGAGCCCGCTGGAGATGGTTTCTGATTATCCGGAACAGTACAAGGGCCAGAAGGCCTTCGACTTTATCAAGCAGGTCCCAGCCACGTGGGATGAGGTGCGGGTGATTGATGGGCTCCCCATGCGCTACATCACCCTGGCGCGACGAAGCGGCAAGGATTGGTATGTTGGCTCGCTGACAAATTGGGAAGAGCGAAACAGCAAGGTGCCGCTAGACTTTCTGGGCGAGGGCAAATATGTCGCGGAGATCTATGCCGACGCTCACGACGCGGCCAACAACGCAACCCACATTACCTTCAGCAAGCGCCCGGTCGACCGCACCACGGTGCTCGACGTACACATGGTTTCGGGCGGAGGCAACGCTATCTGGATCCACCCGGCGGGAGCCAAACGCGATTCCCCACAATCGTTAACCGCGAAGTGACAAGCCAGTGACAACTGTCGATCGCAGATCCTGCGACGATGAATGGTGCACGTACTCCTTAGCCATCCTGTCGACGTTCGTCGGGGAGCCAGTCATCGCGTCCCTAAGCGTCGCATTCAGGATCATCGTGTCCTCTGCTGGCTGGAACGCGCCGCGCTGCTGTTGTCACTGCTTTATTTGTGCCTGCACACCATGCCGCGGGCATGGAACAAGCTGAATACCGATTTTCCTAATTACTATCTGTCGGCCCGGATTGCGCATGAGGGTTCGGACACCGCCCGGCTGTATGAGTGGCGCTGGCTGCAACGGGAGAAGGACCATCGTGCGCTGGATGACCGGCTCATTGGCCTGATACCGATCACCCCGTTCTCCACGCTGTTCATGTGGCCGCTCACGGGATTGGCGCCGCTGACCGCCAAACACGTGTGGTTACTGGTGAATCTTGCTCTGCTGGTTCCTCTTTGCTGGCTGCTGCGCTCCCTGACTGGGTTGTCCTACCAGCGGATTGCGCTGGTGTTCGCGTTGAGTTTTCCGCTTCACCGCAATCTGCTTTATGGCCAGTTCTATTTGCTTCTGCTGCTGTTCATTGTGGCCGGTTGCTGGGCGTATCTGCGCGGTTATCATGTTTTGGCCGGTGTGCTGGTAGCGATCGCCGCGGCGGCCAAGATCTTTCCCGTATTGTTCTTAATCTTTTTCCTACAGCGGCGGGCCTGGCGTGCTTTGGTCGCAGGGGCGGTCACAGGGATGGCTGCCCTGGCGGCCTCTGTGGCGGTGTTCGGTTGGAACCTGCACCGCACCTACCTGCACGAAATTCTGCCCTGGACGCTGCGTGGCGAGGGTCTGCCGCCGTATGCGACGGCGAGCGCTTCCATCTCCAGCGTTCTGCATTATCTATTTCTGGCCGAGCCGCAATGGAATCCGCAACCGTGGCACTACTCTCCGCTGTGCTACGCGCTGCTGCAACCTACGCTGCAAATGCTGGCGCTGGCGCCGGCCATCCTGCTGATTTGCAGGCAAGACGATTCCCGGGGCCGAATCCTGTTGGAGTGGTCAGCGCTTCTGGTGGCGTCGCTGGCCATCTCCACCATACCGGCGTCGTATAACTTTGTGCTGCTGGCGTTGCCGGTGTGCGTGCTGGCGGTTTTATTGCTGCAACGCGAGTGGTATGGATGGCTGGGCCTTCTGCTGCTGGTTTATCTCGGCATCGGTTTTCCCGTGAGCAGCCCCACCGCGATGGTTGGCCCAAAGATCCTGCTGTATGTTCCGCGGCTTCCTCTAACGCTCGCCCTTCTTTTGGGGATCTATCTGCTGCTGTGGCGTGAGCAGCAGACTGAGGATTCCTCGTGGCAATGGACGCACTCTGCATGGGCGGCCGCCATGGCCGCCGCCCTCATCTTCAGTGTGCATTCCAGTCTTCATCGCGAGCGAGCCATGCGGCAGGAGTATGCGTATCGGCTGCCGCTGCAGACGCAGGCCCTACTCGCTGCCGACCCAGGATCGGAAGGGACGGAGGTTCGTTACGTTGCCTTTACCCAGAGCGGCTACCAACTGGCGTGGCAGGACGAGGTTGGGCCCTGGCTTGATCCCGCTGCGGACGATGAGCTTTCTTTCGCCGGCGACTCACTTGATATCTGGGTGGAGCGAGGGGTAAGTCCGCGCTCTGCGATTGTGAACTTGCGTGATCCGGCGCGAGCAGTGGTTGACAACGCGCGTGAGCCGATGCTCTCCGCCGATGGGCAGAGCCTCGCTTTTGTGCGCGACCACCGTGGCCGAGGCCAGTTGATGGTGCGGCGAGGCTTTCGCTCCGATGCCGGTATCGAAGTCCCGCTCACTGGTCCGTCGTTGAATGTTTACGAGTCTTCGTTTCTCTCTGAAAAAGAGTACGCATTTTCCGCAGTGGAGGCGGGGCGGCCTCCGAAAATTTATTTGACCGATGCCATGCACGCCAACGCAGCACTGTCGCTGGGGGAGTCCCGCTATCCGGCATTGTCGCCAGACGGCCGTTGGATGGCCTATAGCCGTCTGCAGGATGGGGTGTGGAATTTGTGGCTGCGCGACCAGAGGACCGGTGCGACTCGCCGCCTGGCGGATGTGCCGTGCAATCAAATTCAGCCGTCATGGGAGGAAGGCTCAAAGACCTTGCTCTACGGCACCGACTGCGGCCGCAGCCTTTGGTTCACCGCCGTGGCCCGCCGGCGCGTGATTCCGTGACGGGAATTCGGAGGAACGCATGATGAGTCTCGAGACGCTTAAAAACAATTGGGAATCGCTGGCTGAGCGCGATGCCCTGTACGCCATTCTCACCGACCGCCGCCGGGCTGGTGGCAAATGGAAAGTACCGGAGTTTATGGCCACTGGCGAAGCCGAAACAGAGACCGTTATGCATCATCTCGCCGGTATTGGCTGCACTCCCAACTACGCCGGCAAGGCGTTGGACTTTGGCTGCGGCGTTGGCCGGGTAACACAGGCCCTGGCACCGCGCTTTACCTCTTGTGTAGGCGTGGATATTTCGCCGCAGATGATTGACAAGGCCAGGTCTCTGAACCGGTATACACATTGCCGCTACCTGGCTAATCCCGGGGAGCAACTGCCCTTCGCGGACGACAGCTTCTCCTTCGTCTACAGCAACATCGTTCTGCAACATGTGCCCCGGCGTTTTTCGACCGCTTACCTGCGGGAATTCGTGAGAGTGCTGGCCCCGGGAGGAATACTGGTCTTTGGAGTGCAAGATTCCTTTGCCGCCCCGGATATCTCTTCCCTGCTGGTTCGCGTCCGCCACATTCTTCGCATCCGGTCCAGAATTAGAGCCGCCGCGGGAGTGGGGGATATGCAAATGCATTGTCTGCCGGAGCACGTCGTGCGCAAAGCACTTGGCCCCGCCAGGATCGTGGATATTCAGTTCACCAACACGGCTGCGAAAGACTTTAATGGAGAACTCGTCTATTTGCGGCACGGGCCTAGATCTGGTTATGTTGGCAAACAATATTGCGTCCGTTTGTAAGCAGGCCGAGATTTGTAATACCATTCGACCCTGAGAACAGGGGCCAAACCTTAATGTCAGAAGCGCCTTCGCGGCCGCGAGCACTGGTCACCGGCGGTACCACGGGGATTGGACTTGGCATCGCGACCGCCATGGTCGATGCTGGTTACGAGGTAACGGCCACCGGCCTCACCGACGCGCAAGTCGCTGCAGCCCCACAGCGGAAACATCTTTCGGCAGTTAAGCTGGATGTTACGTCCGCGGACTCGGTTGCGGCGGTGCTGGCGCCTTTTCATGAACTGGCTGCTCTCATCAACTGCGCCGGGGTGATTTTTCGCGGTGGCGCAGAATACGACATGGCGAACTTTCAAAAGGTGATCGACGTCAATCTGACCGGGACCATGCGTATGTGCGTCGGGGCGCATGGCAAGCTTGCTGCGGCGCGCGGGTCTATCATTAACACCGCTTCGATGCTGTCCTATTTTGGCGGCCCGTTGATTCCCGCCTATACGGCCTCCAAGGGCGGAGTGGCACAATTAACTAAGGCTCTCGCGGTTGCGTGGGCGCCTGAATGCATCCGGGTCAACGCGATTGCTCCGGGCTGGATCGCCACCGAGCTTACGCGCGGGCTGGTTGAGGATGAGGGCCGTTCTGCCGCTATCCTGCAGCGCACCCCCATGCAGCGTTGGGGTGAGGCGGCAGACGTTGCGGGAGTGGCTGTATTTCTTTGTTCCGAAGCGGCACGTTTCATCACGGGGGCGATCTTGCCCGTCGATGGAGGCTACGCGGCAGTATGAAAGCGAGGGTTACCCATGAGCAATCTCACCGTTAATCGTCCAGTTGTGGAGCAAAACGCAGCGGAAGCGCGGATTCCCTACCGGCATCCTCAGCCGAAGGAATCCTTCCCTGAGTTGGTCGTTCCCAACGCGATCCCACTCGACGAGCGCCTGTGGGTTCCGCAAATGGAAAATGTATGGTTTCGTCCGCTGTGCTTGTCCGCCAGCCGGGGATATTGGATGAACCTTCTACGGGTGCGCAAGTCGGGCGTGCTGTCGCGCCACCGGCATCCGCAGCCAGTTCACGGATTTGTATTGAAGGGCAGCTGGCATTACCTGGAGCATGATTGGACGGCCACAGAAGGTTCGTATGTCTACGAGACTCCGGGTGAGACGCATACGCTGGTGGTGGAACCGGACGTTCCGGAGATGATTACGCTCTTTCAGGTCAATGGCGCGATGATCTATGTTGACCCCGACGGTGGAGTTCTGGGTTACGAAGATGTGTTCACCAAGATTGATCTGTGCCGGCGGCACTATACGGCGGTTGGGCTGGGTGAGGGGTTCGTGGATCAGTTTCTCCGTTAGTGGGCTGCGGAAAAATACCTCAGGGGCTACAGAGGGTGTGTGAGAACTCCACCCGGCAGGAGTCGGTCTCCTAGAGTCCTTTGAAAGCACCGCCATCGACCAGCAGGGTTTGGCCGGTAATATACGAGGCACGTTCGGAGGCTAGCCAGACAATCGCGTCGGCTAGCTCTTCGGGTTGGCCAACTCGCTTCAGAGGTACTTCTTCCACCAGGCGTGATTCGAACTCCGTTGGGCTAATGCCCAAGTCCTGTGAGCGCTTGCTGATGAGCTGCTTCAAGCGCTCGGTCGCGGTGTAGCCAGGCCCTACATTGTTGACCGTGATGCCGTCTTTTCCAAACTCGTTGGAAAGGCTCTTGATCAAACCAAGAACTCCGGCGCGCACCGCGTTGGAGTAGATGAGGTCCGGGACCGGTTGGCGCACGGTGACAGAGGTAATCGTCACCAAGCGGCCCCAACGGTTCTTCTGCATCCAGGGCAGAACGGCGCGGGCAAAGTGAACGATGCTCATGAAGTTCAGTTCCAGCGCGCGATGCCACTCCTCGGTGGTGGTCGAAAAGAACATCTTGGCCGGTGGCCCGCCGGCGTTAGTCACACAAACATCGACGCCGCCGAATTCCTGCGCAACATGCTTTACAAACTCTTCGACAGCGGCGGCATTGGTCACATCCAGTGGCTCGGCGATTACCGGGACAGCGTAGCGTTCACGAATGAGCCCTGCTGCCGCGTTCAGTTTGTTGGCGTCGCGGGAGCACATGGCCACTTTCGCGCCTTCAGCGGCAAATTTTTCCGCCGCCGCACGGGCGATGCCATCGCTCGAAGCAGCGACAATTACATTACGGTTCTTTAGTCCCAGGTCCACTTGGCCGCCTCCCGGTTACTTGCTTACACCCGCACGGAGATAGGCGTCGTCTTTGTCGATCCAATCCTGCCGTGGGGGATTAAAGATATCCAGGTCGACCGTATCCTCGAGCGCAATGGCCTCATGCGGCATATGGGGCGGGATACAGAGCACTTCCCCGGCGGAAACAGTGATTTCCCGGCCATCGATGAAGAAATGCAATGCGCCTTCAAGAATGTAGGTGACCTGCTCATTGTGATGACTATGTAAAGGCACTTTCGCGCCTTTCTTAAGCAGGACACGCGCCACCATGAGGTTGGTGCCCACGATCATTTGCCGGCCTATTACGGGGCTCAGGGGTTCTACTTCGATGTCATTCCACTTGGTGTACTCAACGCTTTGTGCCATGTCATTTCCCCTGCAAAAGTTACCACAAATCGCGGGGAGTCATTGAGGGTGTGGCTTTGCTGAAGCACTCTTCACATCAGCCGTCCCTAACCATGTGACCGCACCGAAGGCCCCGAGCCAGGAGCCTATGGCGGCGAAGACCACGTAGATGGGGTTGCCGGTGTAACTGATCACGGCAAACGCAGAGAGCAGGTACCAGACACTGCTCCAGCTGGCCGCGATGCTCCTACGGCGGGCGGCTACCGCGGCGGTAAAGAGAACGTAGACTGCGTCCGTGGCCGCGGTGGACGCAACCACTCCTATGGCAATTAGCGGATTCGGCGCGTGGATCATTTGGTCTCAGGGCTGTAGGTTACACCAGGGTTTGCTGGGTCAGCCTTGAAGAAGCGGCGCGAGGCGAGAGTAGCTGGACCGCGATCACGGCCACCGGCACAAGGTAGAAGATGGAGCCGATCACCCACATCAGGGCGCCCGCCGCGGCTTGATCGGCCAGGGGCGAGATGTCAAAGACTCTGGGCGCCGAGGCGTAACTGGGATAGATCACCTTTCGGGAAAAGGTGAGGGAGGCGGAATAGGCAGTATTCACCAGGTCCGCACCGACCAGGTAGGGCAACAAGGCCCAGCGAGACCCTCGGCTGACGCTTGGCCATGGCTGAATCAGCGGAAACCAGAAAAGTAATCCAGTGAAGAGAAAACAGATGTGTTCCACCGTATGCCAGGAATCCGAGCTCAGCGCCAGTTCGTAGGCCTGGGGAATATGCCAGCCGAGATAAGCGATATTCATTGCCAGCCAGGCGAAGACGGGATGGGTGAGGTGGCGGAATAGCCGGTGCAACCACGCCATGCGAAAAAGGGGGCCAAGGGTGCCGCGGAGCAGCCAACGTGGCAGCGAACGCAAGAATGGAACCACCGGAGCGCCCAACAAGAGCAGCGGGGGCGCCACAGACATAAAGATCAGGTGCTGTGTCATATGGGCGAACAGCAGCACGTCGTCCAGCGCATCGATCGGTGAACCGATGGCTATGTACAGAGAAAGAAGGCCACCCAGAAAGCACCATGCGCGCCAGGAGGGAAACAGGTGGGGGCGGGTGCGGCGAATTTTGCGGAAGCCACGGAGATAGAGTAGAGCGGACGCGAGCAAGCCCGACGTGGCCCAGAAGGGAAAGGACCAGGAAGTTAGTGCGGCTTGTGATGTGGGTTCTGCCATTGTGAGAAAATTTTCTGAAAGTGGTTTGTTTGGTCCTCCGCTTTCCCGGCTTCCCACCAAGCCTACCCCCTGGGCGGGTGCCCCATGTTCGCGGACTTTCGCGTACATGGGTTGAACAAGATGGGCGACCCGGATTTCCTGTACGCTGCACCGGACATAACCGCGTGTGCGGCTTTCAGCAAGGAAAGCCGCATGAAGTTCGCCAACGCCAACAACCTCAACAGGAAATCTGGGCGAAGCCCCTCCTCTTTCTTTTCCTATGAGTCGGTTTAGACCGGTAGTGAAGGCATTGGAAAAAGATCGTGTTCAAACCATGTACGCGAAAGTCCGCGAACATGGGGCACCCGTCCAGGGGGAAAGGCTTGGTGAGGAAGGGAAAGATTCGTCGCCCAACCAACGCATGACGCTTACCTCCGCTTGGATCCCGAAGACGGCCGAGGGACCTGCTGTCGACTCTATTGCTTCGGAGGATCGAGTTCGCCGGTGCTCACGTATTCCCGCGACGCATCCCGCGCCGGACGTTGCCCCTCGGGATGCAGGGTTTCGAGGAAGCTGACCAGCGCCGTTACCTCCGGCGGAGAAAGATTCTTTCCGTATGCCGGCATGTTTCCTCCTCCCTGCAGCACTTGTCGTACCAGTTGGTCGTAAGTCAGCCGGGTGGCTACTCCATCGAGCTCCGGACCGCGCTGACCGCCCAGGCCGCCGATCATGTGACAATTGCGGCATTGCTTTTCCTGAAAGACGATCTGGCCCTGCCTGCCCAATGGCGTGGCCCCTTGTACATAACGCACGGGCACGATATCCCCGCTCCAGGCCTGCATCTCCGGACTCCAGGGGGTGTAAGTACCCAGGTGCTCGCAGACAGCGAAGCCTACTGCAAGCACGGTGATCGAGAGCACCGCGATAGGCCGCCGGCGCCAGCTCTTCTCCCCTTCTCCGGCAAAGAACGGCAACGCCAACAGGAACAGGATGCCCAGCGCCGGAGCAACCAAGATGAATGGGGTCTCCAGGTTCTCCGGGAGGAACGAGAGAATGGTGTAAAGCCATAAGAAGAAGAAGTCCGGCTTGGGCACCGTCTGGATGATGGTTGGATCGGGAAAGCCAGTCGGCCCAAAGGGCCCCAAAAACACTGCGCAGAGCGCCACCGCACCCAGGATCGCTGCGGAAAAGATCATGTCTTTCCACACCGCTCCGGGTACGAACGGCATGCCGTCCTTATGCGTCAGCTCGTGGTACTCCTGAATATAAGTGCTGCGACGGACGACCCTCCCCGGCATGGGCCAATCGTTGATACCCAGCCCCACCACCATCCAGATGTGCAGCGCGGCGAAAGCCAGCATCAATCCGGGAATGACAAAGACGTGCAGGGCAAAGAAACGGGTCAACGTAGGACCCGCGATGATCGGGCCCCCTAACAGCAGGTCGACCCCTGCACCGCCAACGATAGGGATGCGGGATACGATGGAGGCGCCAATGCCCAAGCCCCAGTACGCATCCTGATCGAAGCGCATCACCTGGCCGGTGAATGCCATACCCAGAGTCATCAACAGCAGAAAGACGCCCAGGATCCAGGTGAGTTCGCGAGGAAATTTATAAGCGCCAAAGAGGAAGACCTGGCACATGTGGATCAGCACCACGGCGACCATGAAGTTCGAGCCCCAGCCATGCATCGCGCGCAAAAACCACCCCAGCGGGAGCTGATGGTTCAACACCTGTAGACTATTCCAGGCCTCGCCTGCCGAGGGTACATAGACAATGGCCAACAGGATGCCGGTGACGATCTGTAACATTAACAGAACGAAACTGGCGCTGCCGAAGACGTACCACCAGCTGGCCGTGTTTTTCGGCACCGGGTGAAGAACCGTATCCTTGATCGGCCCTTCCAGCTTCAACCGGAATTCTAACCAGTCGTAAGTACGTTTCAACCAGTGCATGCGGAGCTCTCTTTCCGTACCGACGCGCTGGTTGCCAACGTGGGCATCTGGCCGCCATCGATCAGCAATTTGCCGTTTTGCACTTTGTACTCGTATTCAAAAAGACCGCGCGGCGGCGGTCCTGCAGCCCGCGAACCATCGGCGTAATAGACCCCGCCATGGCATGGGCACATAAACAGCTCCGACTGGGGAAACCAGCGCACCGGGCAGCCCAGGTGGGCGCAGTTGATGGCGAATACTTGAAACTTCTGCTCGTCCGTCCGGCGGACCCAGCAGGCAGCCTTGGCGGTGGCGCCATCCCACGGCATGCTCTTGGGGTTGACGAAGCTGGCCAGCCGCGTCTGTCCCAGGGCAAATTGACCAACGTCCCCCAGATCGATCCAGGAATTGTAACCGCCATTCTTGCGAATGGGTCCCAGCAGGTAGCCCACGACAGGGATGGCGATTAAAAAGGCGACCGCGCCATTGAGCAGAGCGCCGATCGACACCAATACCCACCGCCTGGTTACTGCTGCCTTGTCGTCGCTCATTGCCCGCCTCCTGCGGTCTTGTTTTGCTGTGCGCCGGGGCGCTGGCTGGAGAGCCAGCCAACCACATCGGTCACTTCCTGATCGCTCATCGCGTGCCCAGGCAAATCGTTTCTCCAATCCGGTTGGCCGATGTCCGGCCGCCCGGCAATCACCACCGTGCGCAAGACCTGGTCACTCACCAGGGCCAGGAACTCCGGCTGGGTAATTGAGCCCGCTTTGCTCTTTCCAGATGCCCCGGCAGCGCCGTGACACGAGGCGCAGTAGGTGGTGTAAACCTGCTGACCGTGCGCCGCATCCGCCGGCTTGACAGCCTTGTAGGGTGGCGCGTTCGCACCGTCGAGCGTCCCCGCCTTAAACCAGGCGGCGCGCATGCCGTTCACCAGCGCGTCCACCTGCTGGTCGGTCAAGCTACCCCCGGCACTGATAGCAAAGGGAGGCATGTGCGTGCCCGGTTCGCCGTTGGCAATCGTCTGACGGATGATCTGTTCATCGACCAGCGCCTGGTACGCGGGATTAGCCAGCGGGTAAGATGGGCCGTTCATTCCCTGGGCGCCATGGCAACCGGAACAGTTCTGGACGTAGAGCGTAGAAAAGTCCAGCACTGAATCAGGATTAGGCACCAGCGGTCCAGGTTTGGGATGGCCCGGAAGCTGGCCGCAGCCAACCACAGTCAAGCAGGAGACCAGCATGAGGAGGCGCGCGGTCACTTCTTTCCGTCCTCCTGATTGTCCTGGTCCATCATTCCCGGTGTTTCCAATCCCACGCGGGCGGCGAAGGGCAAATATTGTTCGGTGCGGATGTGGATTTGCTTTCCTACGACCCAGCCGGCCACCAGCCCGAAGGCCACCTGGGAGGCAACAAACCACCACCAATCGATGCGCGCATCCAGATAGGGGTTGATCAAACCCAACGTGCCATGCAACACGCCTGTCCATAACAGAGGGGCGATGATGCCCCCCAGCAACACCGGGTGGCGCGGCAACATGGGGAGCATGGCGCCGTAAAGCAGGCCGACCAGCAGCGAGCCGACGGCATGGATGACGCCGGCGAAAATCAGCGCACTCAGGCGGAAGTGCGTGATCTCTGCGAAGGTGGGATTAGACCAGCCGGCTACTCCAGCTCCTCCCAGCAGATTTACCGCGTACCAGACGCTGTGGTAGCGGATCAGGCCGTAAAGTAGCGCGGGCACGATCATGGCGGCGCCGCCTGCGATGCCCCCCTTGACCCCCGCCATCACTGAGGGGGTGTGGACCGGCAGACGCGCGCGATGGCTTTCGTCGATCTCGATCCGGGCCACCTTGGTGCGTATGGATGTGAATTCGAACTTCTGCACCTTGACCGGGACGGCAATATGCTGCGCATGCGGCCAAACTTGACGGAACCATCCCACGCAGCCGGAAACGATGAGCACCGCCCCAAGGAGACTGATCCCCACGTTCGTCACCAGCCCTGCCAGACCAAAGGTCAGGCCAAGGGCCAACACCAACGGCCACGCCGTGGGCGTAGGCAGTTGTACTACTTCATCGGATATGCCGTCGTGTGCCTGTGGCTCTGCCATTACTTTCTCTTTCTCCTCAGCGGCCAATGATGTAGACGACAGTAAAAACCACCACCCAGACGCCGTCGACAAAGTGCCAATAGAGTGAGAGCACCTCGAGCTGTTTCGAGTGCTCACTCCTAAGCTTCCCGGTAAGGGAAAATATCAGCACGATCGTAAGCATGGTCAGGCCAACGATCACGTGGCTGGCATGCAAACCGACCAGCGAGTAGAAGGTGGTGCCGAAGAGGTTGGTGCTGATGGTCAACCCATCGTGGTAGATCAACTTCTTCCATTCGAGCGCGGTGCCGCCAAGAAAGATCGCGCCCAAAACCACGGTGAGCGCCCACCACAGGCGGAAGGCCCCCATCGAGCTCTTCTTCAGGGCATGTTCCGCTAGCCAGATGGTGAAGCTGCTGGAGAGCAGGCACACAGTGTTGAAGATTGGAAGCTCCAACACGTCGTGCGGCTGCGGTCCGGAGAGGCTCC
The DNA here is from genome assembly GCA_963844785.1 of uncultured Acidobacteriaceae bacterium. GTDB lineage: Bacteria > Acidobacteriota > Terriglobia > Terriglobales > Acidobacteriaceae > PALSA-350. The sequence continues at coordinate 495,473 of CAWJPV010000021.1, forward strand.
TGCCTATGTAATAGACATAGGCGACCACAAAGATAGCAAAGATCGCGGTCTCGGCCACGATGAGCGCCGCCATGGCGACGGTGCCGTGATAAGGCAACACCCAATCGTCATTGGCTGCTCGGTGAGCCAGGGGAATCGTGCTCGCGCTCATCCTCTATATATCCTCGACAATCAAAATCATTCGTACCGGGAATCCGGATCTTCGGGGTGCTTCAGGTCCCACAATGGTCTGCGGCTGGCCACCACCGGCGCGCTGGCAAAGTTGTATTCGGGTGGAGGCGAGCTGGTTGCCCACTCCAAGGTCCAGGCATCCCAGGGATCCGGGCCGGCGTCCGCGCCTTTGAAGTACGAGTACACCATGTTGTAGGCAAAGATCAGTGTGGCCACTCCCTGAATCAAGCCCCCGATGGATACGATCATGTTCCAGTTGTCCCAGCCGCGCCCAGGCTCATAGGTGTAGATACTCCTCGGCATGCCCAGCAGCCCGGGGATGTGCATGAGGTCGAAACACAGGTGGAAGCCGAGCAAAAACAGCCAGAAATGCCACTTGCCCAACCGCTCGCTGAGCATCTTGCCGGTCATTTTCGGGAACCAGTAGTAGAACCCTCCGAAGAAGCAGAAGACGATGGCTCCCACCAGTACATAGTGGAAATGAGCGATAACGAAGTAAGAGTTGTGCAGTTGCCAGTTCCAGGGGGCGACGGAGAGCATGATTCCGGTCAAGCCGGCGAACAGGAACTGCGCCAGGAAGGCGGTGCAAAAAAGCATCGCCGTGGCAAAGCGTATTTTGCCTCCCCACATGGTGGCGATCCAGTTAAAGATCTTGATGCCGGTAGGGATCCCAACCAGTTCGGTGGAGAGGACGAAGAACGCATTCTGCGCCGAGGTCATGCCCACGGTGAACATGTGGTGCGCCCACACGCTCAGGCTGATCAATCCTATTCCGGCTGATGCGGCCACCATCGCGGGGTAGCCAAAAATCGCCTTGCGGGAGAAAACAGGAATCACTTCGTTAGCAATAGCGAACGCCGGCAACACCAGCACGTAGACCTCAGGGTGGCCAAAGATCCAGAAAAAGTGAGACCAGACAACGGGCGCGCCCCCAGCCTGAGAGTCGAAGAAGTGTCCGCCCAGATAGCGGTCGATGGTCAGCATGATCTGCGCCGCCGTCAACGGGCTGATGGTCACCAGGATCATTCCCGAGACCACCAGGTACAGCCATGCCAGCAGCGGCATGCGAAACATCGTCATGCCCTTGCAGCGCATGCATAGGGTGGTGGCAATGATGTTGACCGCGGCGCCGATGGTGCCGAAGCCGGAGACGATCAGCGACAATGCCCAATAGTCCGTGCTGTGTCCGCGCGAGAATGCGCGCTCAGTCAGCGGTGCATAGGCCCACCAGGTGACATCGGGTGCGCTTCCAGCTCCTTGCAGGCCCACACCGCCGATGAAGCTGTAGTACAGCATCAAGCCGCCCAGCGCGGTCATCCAGAAGGCGAAGGCATTCATTCGGGGAAAGGCCATATCCCTGGCGCCGATCATGAGCGGGACCAGGTAATTGGCGAAGCCGATGATCAACGGCATCCCCATGAGAAACACCATGGTGGTGCCGTGCATGGTGAAGATGCGGTTGAAGACCTCAGGGGAGAGAAAATTGTTATGGGGAACGGCAAGCTGAATGCGCAGTAGGATTGCCTCGAAGCCCCCGACCAGCAAAAAAATCACGGCGTAGCCGATGTACATCAAGCCAATCTTTTTGTGGTCGACCGTGGTCACCCAATCGGTCACCTGATCGAGCCACGTCCCGTGCGCCTCACTCGGCGGGGTGAGGTCGATGGCGCTCCCAATAGGTAGAGTCGAATCAGCCATTCGGAAAACTCCTGTCTGTACTGGCCCGTGTCTCAGTTACTTCAAGGTGTCGAGGTAAGCGACGATCTTGTCGATCTGGTCATCGCTCAATTGCATCGCCGGCATCAGGCTTCCTGGCTTGACGTAGTCCGGGTCTTTGATCCACAACTTGAGATTCGCCGGGGTATTGTCGGCCGCTCCGGAAGCAAGCGTGTCGCGGCTCATAAAGTGAGTAAGGTCTGGCCCAAACTGTCCCTGCGCGGGGGTGCCGCGCACCACGTGGCAACTGATGCAGGCCTGAGACTCGAACAACTGCCGGCCTTCGGCAACTGCTGGATCCTGCACCGCGGGCTGCTGCTGATTTTTCACCCAGGCGGCGAAGTCTTCCGGGGTCTGCACGTAGACCCGCAACAGCATCTTGGCATGTTCCACGCCGCAGAACTGGGCACATTGGCCCACGTACATGCCGACTTTATCAGGATTGAACCAGATGTGGTTCACCTGGTTCGGAATCAAGTCGATCTTGCCGGACAACTCAGGAACCCAGAAGCTGTGATCCACATCGGCGGAAAGCAAGCCCAGAGAAGTGATCCTGGGAGCCTGATTGGTGCTTAGCGGTACATGCAGCTCATTGGCGGTGGTGAAGCCTGATTGTTTGTAGTGAAACTCCCACCAGAACTGATGGCCTACGACGTCGACATTGAGGGCCGTCGGCGGCATCTTCTGATCCTGGATGGCAAAGAGAATGCGTGCAGTGGTGAGGAAGAGGACCACAACAATCAGGACGGGTATTACGGTCCAGGCCAACTCGATCTGAGTGCTGCCGTAGATTTGGGGTGGCTCGCTGTCATCGTTGGGATCACGCTGCCGGAAGCGGACCACGACGTACAACAAAAGGGTGGCGACCACAATAAAAATCGCTCCCGTTATTTGCATCACAAAAAGCGACAAATGGTGGGTCAACAGCGCCGGACTGGAGTGAGGATCGAAGATGCTCGGAGTCTGGTAGACGATGTTGTCCGTGGGCAAAGCCCACACTGCATGTCCACCGCTGCTTAGTAGCAGCAGCAGCAATCCACAAACGGCTGAGCCGGGCCCCTTACGCTGCAGCCATCGTCCGGACATATTTGCGGACCTCCCCCGCTAAAGAGAATTCATTGTAGCGCTCTCTGCCGGCTGACCGTATGAATAGTTCGCCGCAGCGGCAGGTCCGTTTCGCTAACCGTCCCGCGCAATTGAACCTTTGATGCACCCGAAAGGAATTCGGACCCTTGGTACACTGCGAAAATGAAACGCCTGATCATCAACGCAGACGACTTTGGTCTCGCGCCAGGCGTCAACCGGGCGATTGTGGAACTGCAGCGGGCAGGGGCCCTCAGCTCGACCACATTGATGGCCACGGCGCCGTACTTTTCTCCCGCTGTTTATCTGGCCTTTGCGCAACCCGCGTTATCGGTAGGCTGCCACATTGTATTGGTAGACGGCTCACCGTTGCTGCGCCCGGATGAGGTGCCTTCCCTGCTCGATCCCCGGCGCCCGGCATCGGTATCTCTGCGGCCCACGGTGGGAAGTTTTCTTCGTGACCTGATGCGCGGCCGCATTCGTGAGCAGGAAATCCAGGCCGAAGCCATCGCCCAGATCCGGCGCATTCAATTGAGCGGGGTCACCGTCAGCCACATCGACTCGCACAAACATATCCATGCGTTTCCCCGTGCGCTGGCTCCTCTGCTACGGGCGGCGAAGCACTGCGGCGTGGACTGCGTGCGCAATCCCTTCGAGCCATGGTGGAGCCTGCGCGCTACGCGGGTCGCCAGTGCGTGGCGCCGGGCGCAATTGCACGCCATGCGGAGCCAGCGGCGGGCCTTTTCCAGGCTGATCAAGGAATACGGTATGTTGACCGCGGACGGGTCGATCGGCGTTCTGGCTACCGGGGCTCTGGATGAGCAGGCGCTTCGTTCGATGCTGCAGGCGATGCCTGGCGGCACGTGGGAACTGGTCTGCCATCCGGGGTATCGCGACCGTGCGCTGGAGCAGGCGCATACTCGCTTGCTGTCTTCGCGGGAGACGGAACGCAGCGCGCTGCTCGAGGTCATTCCCGAGGCGGTCCGGAAGGACCCTGAGTTGTTGCTCACCGATTTTCACCAGGTCGGGGCGCGAGTTGCTGGATGAAATTTTAGTGCCGCGCCTACGGCGCTCAGATCATCTTCGGACCGATCCCCAGCCCTGCCGGGCTGGGCTGACGTTTTGGCGACCGGCCCTCCGGGCCTCGTATCGATTTTGCAATGTCATTTCTTTTCAACTTGCCATACACAAGTTGGCTGCTCCTGGTGACAAAAAAAAAGCGTCGAGTGCTGTGGTATGCCACTCAAGCCAAAACCGGGCTTGAATGGGGCACCCAGCCTTCGTTGCCGGTAAAGGAAGCAAAGATCGCCATGGACGCAAGGCCCGGAGGGCCGACCGCCAAACTTCAGCCCAGCCCGGAAGGGCTGGGGCTCAATCCCGAAGATGATCTGAGCGCCGTAGGCGCGGCACTGTCATCACACCGACAACAAAAAGCTTTGCGTGCCCCATTGCCCCAAGCCGTACTTTCACTTGAGTGGGATACGATGTAAACCTCAACGGGGTTGGGAATGAAAATCGGCATTACGTGTTATCCGACGTACGGCGGAAGCGGCGTGGTCGCGACCGAACTCGGTATCGAACTCGCGGCACGCGGCCACCAGGTGCATTTCATCACCTATTCACAACCCTTCCGGCTTACCGGGCGCGAAGAAGGTATCTTCTATCACGAAGTGCCGGTCTCGAATTATCCGCTCTTCGAGTACCCACCCTACGATCTGGCGCTGGCTACGCGCATGTCTGAGGTGGCCGAATATTATGAGCTCGACCTGCTTCACGTCCATTACGCCATTCCCCACTCGGTGTGCGCACTTCTGGCGCGCCAGATGCTGGCAAAACGCAGACATCTGCCCTTTGTGACCACGTTGCACGGTACCGACATTACCCTGGTGGGACTCGACCGATCGTACCTGCCGATTACACGCTTCGGTATCGAAGAGAGCGACGGCGTCACCTCGATATCAAATTACCTCCGCGAGAAAACGGTACACGATTTCGGTATCCTGCGGCCTATCGAGGTCATACCCAACTTCGTCAATTGCGACGAATACAAACCCCTGGGCGAAAGGCGCGCAGACGCCCGCGCGCGGTATGCCGAGCCGGAAGAAAAGATCCTGATCCATCTCTCGAATTTCCGCCCGGTCAAGCGCATCCTCGATGTGGTGGAGGTCTTTTCCCGCGTCGCGCAAGTGATGCCGGCGCGGCTTCTGATGGTTGGCGACGGGCCGGACCGCTCCTCGGCAGAATGGCTGGTCAACAGCAAGGGCATCCAGAGCCGGGTCCAATTCCTGGGCAAACAGGAGCGGGTCCACGAACTCCTGCCGGTAGCCGACCTGATGATCATGCCCAGCGAACTGGAGTCCTTCGGCTTGGCGGCGCTGGAAGCCATGGCGTGCAAGGTTCCCACCATCGCCACCCGGGTGGGCGGCGTGTCGGAGTTAATTGATGATGGCGTGACCGGCCGGCTGTTCGCCGTCGGCGACGTCGACGCGATGGCCGCTGCGGCGATCGAATTGCTGAACGATGATGCCCGTCTCGCCGCCATGGCCGATGCCGGACGGAGAGCCGCCCAGGATCGCTACTGTGCGTCGCGCATCATCCCTGTATACGAGGCGTACTACGAGAGGGTGCTGGCCCGCGCCGAGGTCTGATCCGCCAGCACCAGTACGTTGGGCGCCATCGGTATCTCCAGGGTTACGCGGGTTCCCCGTCCGGGACGGCTGAAGACTTCGAAGCGGGCGCTGTTGCCGTAGAGCACTTCCAACCGTTCACGCACATTGCGCATGCCGATGCCGGCCCCCCGGCTGGGAAAGCCCACCTCCCGCGCCCGTCCGTCCGCCATACCCACACCGTCGTCTTCAACCTCGACGATCATCTTGGCGCCCTGAATACGGCTGCGCAGGGTGATGGTTCCTCCTTGCAGGCGCGGCTCCAGACCATGCTTGATGCTGTTCTCGATCAACGGCTGGAGCAGCATGCAGGGCACCAGCAGTTCCAGGGTTGCGGGATCAATCTCCTTCACCACGCGCAGCTTCTCCGCCCCAAAACGCACCACTTCAATGCCCAGGTAGTCGTCGGTAAAGGTCAGCTCTTCGCGGAAGGGCACATAGGCGTCGTGATCCTTGAGCAGCGCGCGCAGGATGTTGCCTAACTGCACGATCATCTCCCGCGCCATCTCAGGCCGGAAGCGGACCAGCGATGCGATGGAATTGAGGGTGTTGAAGAGGAAGTGGGGGTTGATTTGCCGCTGCAGGGCGTCGAAGCGCGCCTCCAGCACCAGCCGCTTCTGCTCCTTCAGCTTGATCTCGATGCGGCTTGAGTTCCAGATCTTGATCGGGATGGCCACGACGACTGCGGGGCAGACGCAAATCGCCAGCTTAACCAGCCAGCCATGGGCATTCAAAGTAAACAGACGCCCGGGATAAAGGTCCGCTATCCACATGCGGACCATCTGCATGCCGACGATCAGCATGAGCAGCAGGATCTGGCGATCGAAGCGGGGCTCGAGCAGGTTCCGCCGTACCCAGCGGTAGATGCTGAGATCGACAAAGGGGGAAAACGACCATACCTCTTCCGGCTCCACGGCGCGGCCGTACAGGCCGGAAACGATGGCCACGGCCAGGAAAAAAGGCAGGGTCAGGTATTCGTGGTGCAACATGGCGGGGATGGAGAGCACTGCTCCACCGAACATCGCGGAGAAGGGCCCCAGCAGGATGCCCAGGATGATGACGGTTTCGAAGCTGATATCGGCGGCATAGAAGTTCTGCACGATCAAGCGAATCCACACCCCGAGGGTTAGCGGGATACAGAGGAAGGCGAGCAATCCGAGGGTCTGACCAGTGGTGCGGCGCTCGGCAAACAAGAGACGCTGAAAAGTAAGCGCCCGGGCAGTCACCGCCGAAACCGCTGCGGCCACACCCAGCTTGATCAGCAGTGTTATGAGGACGAGCTTAGGCTCATACACGCTCTTACTTTACGCCAGTTTCCCCCGCTGGACATGAGGCCGGGAAAGAGGCTCTAATTGAGTATGCCGTTGGAAAGTGTCAAGAAAGTGGCGGATGCGGACTTCCCCACCCGTTGGGGTCATTTCCGCATTCTGGGCTTCGAGGGTACGCGGATCGATCCGGAACCATGCGGACCGGGGATGACTGCGGTCAGCCGGAAGATCGAAGGCGCGATCGCGCTGGTGCTGGGCGATATCTATAGTGAGCCGCCAGTGGTGCGCATTCACTCCCAGTGCCTTACCGGCGATGTCTTCGGTTCTTTGCGCTGCGATTGCCGGCTGCAGTTGGAACTGGCAATGCGTATGATCGCCGAGGCCGGAGCCGGCATCCTGCTCTATGAACAGCAGGAGGGCCGGGGCATCGGACTGATGGCCAAGTTGCGCGCCTACGAACTGCAGGACCAGGGGCTGGATACGGTAGAAGCCAATCTACAACTTGGGTACAAGCCCGATTGCCGCGAGTTCGAACTGCCTGCGGAGATTCTGAAGCTGCTGAAGGTGACCTCGGTACGGCTCATCACCAATAACCCGGAGAAGGTCGAGGCTCTGGAGTCGGACGGTATTCGGGTGGTGGAACGCATCTCCGCCGAGGTCGAGCCGCAGGATAGCTTCGAGCGCTATGTCCAGGTCAAACAGGAGAAGATGGGCCACATCGTCGACCGCATTCCTGAGCTTAGCTAACCACGTTGGGCCACGATCAGCTTGGCGGTAGTGATGGCCTGCCCTACATGACGTTGGGTGTGCTCCGCGGCGTGGACTAATAGTCCTGTGAGGGTGGTGGGCAGGGCTTTGCGCCCGATGCTCACCGGTCGATCGAGCGGCTGGCGGACGATGGCGTCCAGACGCCGGCGCGTCTTCTCCAGGCTTTCTTCCAATTCACTAAAAATGGACTCGCGGGTTCCATCGCCGTCCTTTTCGCTGGCTAGCCCGGCGAATTGTTCGGGGCTCAGCGGAGCGCCTTCCGCATAGGTGCAAAAGCGATCCAGGCTGCGGGCGATGTGGCGCAACTGAAATGCGACCGAGGGCAGGTGGAAGGGGCGGGCGTGGAGTTCGCGGTCTTCCAAACCACGGCACCACCTGGCTGTGTCTTCCTGGGCCATCTGGAGCGAATGGAGCAAGGCTCGCTGCATTACCGGCACGTCGGAAAGCGTGCCTCGTAGCCACGGTTCTGCTACTTGCTCTGCCATAGAAGGGATTTTAGTCTTCCGAAGCAGAAAGCTCTAGGAGGGCTTTTATGTTCAACCTGAGGCGCTCTCCAGGGACGGGGACGATGGATACGGTTAAAGGCCGTGGGATTGGCGGAATTCTCTTACCACTTGGGCCGGATCGCGATGCTGGCCGTCGACCGCCTCGTTCATGGTCTGCATTTCCTCTGCTGTGATCTTGCCAGCCAGGCTGGCAAAGGCCTCCCTTAGCTTTGGCCAGCGGTCGAGCGCCTCCTGCCTCACCAGAGGCACTGCCTGGTAGGGAGGAAAGTAATGTTTATCGTCCTGAAGGACCGCCAGGTGAAAGGCTTTGATGGGGCCGTCCGTCGAGTTGCCGGCGATGATGTCTACCTGGCGCCCATTCAGCGCCCGGTAGAGCAAACCCAAATCCATGAGTTGGGGTGAGCCGTCAAACTTCAGGCCATAGGCTTGTTTCAGGCCTGGTAAGCCGTCCGGCCGCTGTTCAAATTCGTAGCCCACCCCAAGCTTCCACTGCGGGGTATAATGCGCCGCCTGGCTTAGCGTGGTGAGGTGAAGGTCCTGGGCCTGCTGGCCCCGGATGACCATGGCGAAGGTGTTCTCAAACCCCAACGGTTCCGTAACCACCACCTGGTAGCGCTGCTGGTAGAGACGCCGCACTGTCTCCAGTACGCGCTGCGGGTCTTTATCCACCGGCTGCTTCAGAATGGCGGTCAGAGCGGTCCCGGTGTACTCGACATAGGAGTCGATGCGGCCCGCGATCAAGGCCTGGTTGCAGATGTAGCTGCCGGCAAGATAAAAGCGGCGCTCCACCTTCATGCCGGTCACCGCTTCGATTTGCTGGGCCAGCAATTCGCCTAGAACCACCTGCTCGGTAAAGTTCTTGGCTCCGATTACGGGATAATCCGGACGCGGCGGAGAGCAGGCGGCAATGGCCAGCAGCATGAGACCGGCACAAACAGCCAGAACGTATCTCACGTGCGCCCTGGGGCCGGCACCCGCAAGCGGCTCTCCACCCACCCCAGCAAGGTATCGGCCGCAATCGCCAGCAGGGCTGCCGGGATCGCTCCGGCCAGTACCAGCCGGTTGTCGACAGAAGCCACACCGCGGAAGATAAACTCGCCCAGGCCCCCGGCCCCCACCGCGGCTGCAATGGTGGCAATGCCCACCGCCAGCACAGTTGCGGTGCGCAGCCCGGCGAGGATGAAGCCGGCGGCCAAAGGAAGCTCTACCTTTAGCAGTCTCTGCCGGTCCGTCATCCCCAGGGCTTTGGCCACCTCCAGTACTGTCGGATCCACTCCTTCAATGCCGGCGTAGGTATTGCGCACAATGGGCAGCAGCGCATAGGCAGTTAACGCCGCGATGGCGATGCGCGCCGCACGCTCGCCAATCCACGGCAAGGGCAACAGGAAACCGAAGAGCGCCAGGCTGGGAATGGTCTGGATGATATTGACTACACCCAATACCGGCTTTGCCCAGCGTGGATGCCGGGTGAGCCAGATGCCTGTCGGCACACCGATGGCCGCCGCCAACAGCATCGCGTTCCCGGTCAGCCACAGATGCTCCAGGGTCAGCTCGACGATCTGCGAGCCGTTTTGCGCCAGAAAACCGGGCATCAGTTCACCGCTCTCTGGCCCCGATGCACGGCGCGCACGTAGGCCTGCACGGCCGGGATCTGCGAGCCGAGGAATTCTCCTGCGGGAAGATTCGCCGCCACCTTGCCGCCTTCCAGCAACACGATGTGGGAGGCCAGGTATAGGGCCTCGTCCAGATCGTGGGTGATCAACAGCACGGTCTTCTGGAGACGCAGGAGGAGCTCGCGCAACATGTCCTGCATTTCCGCCCGGGTCAGCGGGTCCAGGGCGCCGAAGGGCTCATCCATCAACAGCAGTTTGGGTTCCGCAGCGAGCGCCCGCGCGAGGCCGACGCGCTGGCGCTGCCCCCCGGAGAGTTGATAGGGCAGCCGGCGGCCAAAGGTCGCGTAGTCCAAGCCAACCTGGGTGAAGAGTTGGCGCGCGCGCGCGGCGATCTCCTGCTTGGGGCGACCCTCGATTTCAAGCACGGCGCCGATGTTGCGCTCGGCGTGGAAGTGGGGAAAGAGGCCCGTCTCCTGGATTACGTACCCAATGGATCGCCTCAAGGTGATGGGGTCCCAATCCGTGGTGGCCTTAGCTTCCACCATCACTCGCCCGGCGGTGGGCTCGATCAGGCGGTTTACCATGCGCAACAGCGTGGTCTTTCCCGAGCCGCTGCGCCCCAGGAGCGCGGTGGTGGAACCCTGCGCAATCTGCAAGCTGACTTGGTCGAGGATGACGCGTCCGTCGGGCGTGGTGAGACCGACCTGCTCGAAGGCTATGGCCGGTTCTTCCACCTTGGACGTCAAGAGCTGGGCGGCTCCACGTCAACCCCGTCCATCTTGAGCGGCGGGGCCCCTTTGACCCGCACCATGGTGATCTTGGTGAAGCCTTCCTTGAAGCTGGGCGGACGCAAGCGCTCTGCCATCTTGCGCATGATGTCATCGCTCACCGTGCGCTCCCGGCGGCTGTTCCGCTCCATGCATACTTCCAGGGGAACGTCGAAGAAGACCGCTTGCGCCTCATAGCCGAAGCTCTTGGCCATCTTGATCCATTGCCGCCGCTCGTGAGCAGAAAGGTTTGTGGCGTCCACGTAGTTCCACGGCATCTTGGCGATCAGGCGCGCCCGCAGCAACGAACGCAGGGTAGAAAAAACCAGTCCCTGGTAGCGCTGTTCGGTGATGTCGTCGAAGAGGATGCTGCGCAGCATGTCGCTCGAAAGCGGCGTGACTCCGCGGCGCTTGAACCAGGTGGTCTTCCCTGAGCCGGGCAATCCAATGGCCAACACGACGTAGCCCTTGAGATCTTTTGGGCTGGCCGACGGCGCTTCGGGAGGGGGTACCGAGGGTGATTCCGGCTGTGTTTCCACCACCAGTTTTCCCGAATCTGGTGTTGTCGGCGCCACGGCCACTGGCAGTGGCTCCAATCCAGCCTCGGCCGACTCGCTTGCGACCGGGTCGGTCACGGCAGGACTGTTTGCCACGGGGCTCACCTCAGAAGGCCCGGAGGCCCGATTCCGTTTGTCTTCTGGGTACATAGGCTGTAAGGGCGTCGGCTGGTTGGCTGGAATCTCCTGGCCGATCTTCCCGGTCGATTCCGAGTCATTCGCTCCGCGCTTGCCACGTCGTCTCATTAGGGCGCGCATCCATTCGCGCATGATGAGGATTTAACACATCTTCTGCCATGGCAGCAAATGGCCTGGTCGCTTTCGCGACGCCGCTCTTTGGTACACTCAAGTTTCGCGCTCATGGCGCGAGGACACGACAATTGCTCCCGCACCCACGACGTAAAACCCTGACCCACCTTCAAGGAGATCTCAAAGTTTATGGCTGTAAAGGTTGGCATCAACGGCTTTGGCCGTATTGGCCGCAACGTTTTTCGCGCGGCGCTCGGAAATCCTGCAATCGAATTTGTAGCGGTGAATGACCTGACCAGCCCGGCCACGCTGGCCCACCTGCTCAAGTACGATTCCATCCTGGGCAACCTGCCCAACACCATTACCGCAGGCGATGACTTCATTGCCGTCGACGGCAAGAAGCTGAAGGTGTTTGCGGAGCGCGATCCCGCCAAGCTCGACTGGTCGTCGACCGGCGCTGAAGTGGTCATCGAATCGACCGGCCATTTCACCGATGCCACCAAAGCCAAGGCCCACCTGCAGGGAACGGTCAAGAAGGTCATCATCTCCGCGCCCGCAAGCAACGAGGACCTGACCATCGTGCTGGGCGTGAACCAGGATAAATACGACCCCAAGAAACATAACGTCATCTCCAACGCGTCCTGCACCACCAACTGCCTGGCCCCGCTGGCCAAGGTGCTCAATGACAGCTTCGGCATCGCCGCCGGCATCATGACCACCATCCACAGCTACACCAACGACCAGGTGATTCTGGACTTTCCGCACAAGGATCTGCGTCGCGGGCGCGCGGCGGCTCTTTCCATGATTCCCACCTCGACCGGTGCTGCCAAGGCTCTGCACCTGGTGGTGCCGGAGCTCAAAGGCAAGCTGGACGGCTTCGCCATCCGTGTACCCACGCCGAACGTCTCGGTTGTGGACCTGACCTTCACTTCAGAAAAGCCGGTGACCAAGGAAGCGATCAACGACGCTCTCAAGGCCGCGGCGGACGGACCGATGAAGGGCATCCTAGGCCTGGAGAACAATGAGCTGGTGTCCAGCGACTTCAAGGGAAACCCACTCTCCTCGATTGTCGACAGCCCGCTGACCAAGACCGTTGGCAGCAATATGGCCAAGGTAATCAGCTGGTACGACAATGAGTGGGGCTACTCGAACCGGGTGAAGGATTTGGTGCTGTTCCTCGAAAAAGCAGGGCTCTAAAGGCAGCAGGTCTCGTGCAGCAATGCGCGAGACCCGCCCACGATCAGAGGCGGCTCTCGTAAGACTTCTTGAGGGGAACTCCCATGGCGAAACTTTCCATCCGCGACCTGGAGCTGAACAACAAATATCTCTTTGTCCGCGTTGATTTCAATGTGCCGCTCTCCGAGAGCGGTCTGCAGATTCTCGACGATACCCGGATCAAAGAGACCTTGCCTACGCTGGAATACGCGCTGCGCCATCACGCCAAAGTGATCGTGGCCTCGCACCTGGGGCGTCCTAAAGGAAAACCTAATCCCAAATACAGCCTGCGGCCGGTGGTGGACCGGCTGCGCACGCTGCTCGATCACGCGCTGGGTGAATCGGTCAATGTTGCCTTCTCCCCCGATTGCGTGGGGGATGTGGCTACGGAGCTGGCGCGGCAGCTCGAGTCAAGGCAGGTGCTGCTGCTGGAGAATTTGCGTTTCCACGCGGGAGAGGAAGCCAATGACCAACATTTCGCGCGACAACTCGCCCACCTTTGCAACGTCTATGTAAACGACGCCTTCGGCAGTGCTCACCGGGCGCACGCTTCGACCGAGGGCATCACGCATTTCGTCTCTCAGTCCGCGGCCGGGTTGCTGCTTGAGAAGGAACTGAACTACCTGGGCAAGGCTCTGGAAGCTCCGGAGAAGCCTTTTGTGGCGATCCTGGGCGGGGCCAAGGTCTCGGACAAGATCGAGGTGATCCACAACCTGCTGAGTAAGGTGGACGCGCTGCTCATCGGCGGTGGAATGGCTTACACCTTCCTCAAGGCTAAGGGACAAGATGTAGGTAAGTCCCTGGTGGAAGCCGACAAGCTGGAAGTGGCTCGCGCGGCGCTCAAAGAAGCCGAGGATAAAGGAGTACGTTTTCTGCTACCTGTAGATCATGTGCTGGCCGATAAATTCGCGGCCGACGCGCGAACGCAGATCTTGGAGGGGGATGGTCCGTTCCCTGCTGATTGGATGGCGCTCGATATAGGCCCGGCGACGGTCGAGCTGTTTACGACAGAAATCGCGCGCGCCCGCACCATCGTCTGGAATGGGCCTATGGGTGTGTTTGAGATGCCTGCGTTTGCCCACGGCACCACGGCCGTAGCGGAAGCCCTGGCGGAAAATGCGGCCGCTATCACCATCGTTGGCGGGGGCGATTCCGTATCGGCAGTGAAACAGGCCGGGGTAGCGGACAAGATCAAGCACATATCCACGGGTGGGGGCGCTTCGCTCGAGTTTCTCGAAGGTAAACTGCTTCCTGGCGTCGCGGCTCTCTCGGAAGCACCCGGCACTTAGACCATGGCTGTGGTCAACCTCGAACTGCCGTTGCTTATCCTCGTCGCCGGCATTGCCTGCGCGCTGATTGCTTGGCTGCTCGCAACCTTCACCCAAATTTTTCGTGGTTACCGCTATCGTGTCACGCTGGGCCTGATCGCCTTCCCGTTGGGCGGACTGATGGGCTTCATCTCCACCCTCAACGCACTCAGCGCCTTCGGAGATTGGCTCGGGGGCAAGCCAATGTCATTCGTGCTGGTGATCGGCGGTTGCGGATACTTTCTTTTCGGCTTTCTCAGCTGCTGGACGGTGGTGCGCGTGGCCGGCCGGATGGATCGAAAACACACCCTTTCCGTGCTCTACAATTTGGTCAAGGAACACAAGAAGCGAGACACACAATAGCATGCGCAAGCTCCTGATCGCCGCCAATTGGAAGATGTACAAGACCCCTACGGAGGCGCAGAGCTTCCTTCATACCTTCTTGCCGCTGGTCAAAGACGAGACCAAGCGGGAGATCGTGATCTGCCCCCCGCCGTCGACCTGACTACGGCGGTGCATTCAGTGAAGGGCTCGGACGTCCTGGTGGGGGCGCAGAATATGCACTTTGCGGAGGAGGGGGCGTTTACCGGGGAGATCTCGGCTTCCATGCTTGTCAGCCTGGGTGTGAGCCACGTGATCCTGGGCCACTCCGAACGCCGCCAATACTTCGGCGAGACCGACGATGACGTCAACCGGAAGCTGGCCGCCGCCATTAAACACCACCTGGTGCCGATCGTTTGCGTCGGTGAGCGCGAGGAACAGCGGGAGAGCGGCATGACGCAAGAGGTCATATGCCGGCAGATCAGTCGCGCCATTCACCAGATCGAGGCGACGAAACTGCGTTCGATGGTCATCGCCTACGAACCAATCTGGGCTATCGGAACGGGAAAGACCGCGACTCCTGCGATCGCTGCAGAGGCTCATCTGATGATCCGCGGCGAGGTGGCGCGGTTGGTCGGTAGGCCACTGGCTGATGCTCTGCGCATCCTGTATGGCGGTAGTGTGAAGCCGGAGAATGCCAATGCACTGCTCAGCCAGCCGGAGATTGATGGTGCGCTGGTTGGAGGCGCTAGTTTGGATCCGCATTCGTTTGCTGCCATTGTTAAGGCCGGAGAGGGTGCTTAGAGGAAACAGCGCTTGCGTCCGGGCCCAGGATTAGTGCCGCGCCTACAGCGCTCAGATCATCTTCGCGATTGATTCCCAGCCCTCCCGGGCTGGGCTGATGTCTGGCGGCCGGCCCTCTGGGCCTCGCATCCATAGCGATTTTGCAGCGTCATTTCTTTCTCAACGTGCCACTGGCAAGCCGCTTAGCGAGAGGAGCGCAGCGCAGTGGAGGGATCTGCGGTTTCTTTTCTTATACCTCGACGAAAACGTCTTCACCTTCAACAGTTACGGGGTAAACTGCAACTTTTTCATGAGAGTTTTGCGTCGCTCCGGTCGCCGGATCGAAGGACCAGGCATGCCAGGGACATATCAGCTTGCCGTGTTCGATCATGCCTTCGGCTACGGACCGCCCCGATGAGGGCATTCGTTGTCCAGGGCGCGGATGACCCCATCCACGTTGGCAATGCAGAGCGTCCTGGCGCCGGCATTGAATTCCTTGGCCTCGCCCCGCCGCGGCAGCTGGCCTTTCACGCAAATCTTCACTAATTCACTCATCGTTCGCTAATCACCTGGCTATGCTAGGCTCAGAATTGATGGCCGGCATCCCACCACCAACAGTATCTCAAGTGCCCCCAGCGGTTGACCTCTGGTGCCCTTCTTGCGCTCGGGCCGTTCATGATCCGTTAGTGTGTGGCGACTGCTCTGCAGTCCTGTGCCGCATCTGTGGTACTCCGCTGGAATCGGCTGACGAACTCGCCTTTGGCTAAACACAAGCACACCCCTCCACCCGGGTGGAAAAATCCGCTCGCCCCACAACAGCCGCTGGCCAGCGGACGCTGGATTCTCGGAGGCCTGGCTGCGACGCTGCTGCTGGCGGCACTCTGCGTATACGCCACCCTCTGCCTGCTTTTCTGGCAGGGGCAATGGCAGCTGGTCTTCAAACCATCCCTCACTGTCACAGCCACTCCAGCCTCGGTTGGCCTGAAGTATGACGAGATCCGGTTTGACTCGACCGAGACCGGTGTTCTCCAACTCGACGGGTGGTGGATCCCGGCCGATGGCCCGACGTCCAACAGCACTCTGCTCCTGCTACATGACGGGTCTGGTTCGCTTTCAGACACGCTGCCGCAATTGCAGGCTCTGCATCAGCTGGGCTTGAATATTTTTGCTTTTGATTATCGTGGCTTTGGGAAGAGCGTGAACATCCATCCATCGCAAGCGAGCACTTACGAGGATGCGGATGCCGCATGGCGTTACCTCACCGACACACGCCATCTTTCCCCATCCGCGATTGTGCTCGATGGGGTTCGATTGGGCACGGCGGTCGCAGTCGAGACGGCCCGGCACCATCCCCAGGCTGCAGCGCTGATCCTCGAAGATCCCCAACCGCCGACACTCGACGCGCTGCAATTCGACGAGCGCACGCGGCTATTGCCGATCAGCCTGCTCTTCCATGACCGTTTCGACCCTACGCGGACACTGGCTAGTCTGCGTACGCCGAAGCTGATGCTTTACTCGGCCCACAGCGCGAACGGACTCTACTATGACCAGGCTGCGCAGCCGAAGCAAAGTGCCATCGTCCCCGCTCTTTTTAGGGATGAAGGTTATTTGCCGTGCGTGCGAAGTTTTTTGGGCAAATACCTGCCTGGCAGTTAAGCTGCCTAGAGCACACTGACACCAATAGGAGTTCCATTGTTTAGCTGGCTTAACCGCTTTCAGTCTCTTGGCGCCCTGGTAATGCGGCTGGTTCTGGGCGTAATCATGGTCCGCCACGGATACGACAAGGTCATTCCCTCAGGCGCGCTCTACAATTTCACGCACATGGTCACCCGCCTGCACCTGCCGGTGTGGCTTGGATACGTGGCCGCCTTTACTGAATTTTTTGGCGGCATGCTGCTCATCCTTGGCTTGTTGACGCGAGTTGCCGCGTTGATGACGGCCATCGATATGGCGACGGCGATCCTCAAAATTCATCTCCACGGCGGCCTGGAGGGGCCGAGCTCCTTCGCCTTACCACTAGCGCTTTTTTCCATCGCGCTGATGCTGGTGTTCACCGGCTGCGGCTGGTTGGGGCTGGACGATTTCGCGGGAAGGGGCGGGGGCTCGCGCGGCAAACTGGCAGGCCGCTAAACCCCTATTCGGCACCTTCGCTGTGTCAGATACGGGAATCCACAATTGCCAAACCCATAAACCTTCGGCCAAAGTCGTAAGCCCCCCGACTTCGATTCGGCTTACATGGTCCAGGAGCCCGAGAATCGTGTTTTCCCCACCTGACACAGCGAACGTGCCAAATAGGGGGAATCTACAATGATTGTGGGGCCCGCTTTAAGTCGATACCAGGTTCAGAAACTGCGTTGTTTTTAACTCCGATCCGGGGAACACCAACTCCAGGTTGCGCGCTCCCAGGGTCTTGTATGCTGCTTCCCCCAACACCTGGCGGAAGTCTGTAGTAATGGCCAGGTCGCGATTCTGATAAAGCTGCTCGGTCGCCATGCCTGGCCACTTGCCATAGACCTTGCCACCCTTGACCGCGCCGCCGAGTACAAACATTACGTTGGCGTGCCCGTGATCGGTTCCTCCGGTGCCGTTCTGCTGCACCGTACGGCCGAACTCGGACATCGTGACCAGTACTATATTTTCTGTGTCGTTTCCCATGTCAGTCCAAAAAGCGGAGATGCCCTGGCTGAGATCGCGCAGGCAGTTGGCCAGCTGGCCGTTGACGCTGCCCTGATTCTGGTGCGTATCCCAGCCTCCGATGTCGGTGAAGGCCGCTTCCACACCCAGATTCGCCTTCAGCAACTGGGCGATCTGCTTCATATTGTCGCCAAATGCGCCGTTGGGATAGTTCGCGCCTGGCCCCGGCTGGTAATGCGCCGGGTCGGTGGCCTTCAACATCTTCACCGCTTCGAAGGTCTCCTGGCCAGTCCCATGGAGTACGGTATCTACAGAACTAGCATACATTGCCTCAAAAGCGGAGCTAATTGGGGCCGCATTTGCACTCTTTCCTGCCACACCAAAATCCTGCACCCGATTGACGGCAACCGCTGGAATTTTCCCATCCAGCGTGCGGGGAACCTGGGATCCCAGGGCGACCGCGCGGAAGGCGGTGTGGGTCTGTTGGCGGTGGAGGTCTTCCGCCTGCAAAGCGCGGTTCAGCCAGCCGTCAGGGGTGGCCTTTACGCCAGGGGTTCCACTCTCCATGTAGTCCTGGGCGTCGAAGTGCGAGCGGGTGGTGTCGGGCGAGCCTGCGGCCTGGACCATGGCCAGATGCCCCTGGTCGAACAGGGGCTTGAAGGACTGCATGGCCGGGTGCAGTCCGAAAAATCCATCCAGGTCGATAAGCTGGTTTTGTGGGATCGCGATGGTCGGCCGGAGCTGATAGTAGTTCTTCTCCGCATGGGGTACTACGATATTGAGACCGTCGGCCGCGCCCCGCTGGAAGATGACTACCAGCTTCTTGCCCTGAGGCGCTGGTGGTTTGAGCCAGAACCGACCGCTGCAGGAATGTCGGCACTACCGAGGTGCCCACCAGGGCCATCGCCCCGCCCTTCATGAATGCGCGACGTGTTGCCATTTGCAGCTCCAAACCCGGCCCGCGCTTGCGGGCACAATCGTTCGAACGCGGGCTGGGCTACAAAGTTGTGCTACAAAGAGCTGCTTTTGAGCTATTTTCCTGGAGTTTGGCCGGGAGTAGCGTCATGGGTTGGTAGTGCGACAAATCCGTCGCTTCCTCACCAGCCTAGCTCCCTGGATGGGTTCCCCATGTTCGCGGACTTTCGCGACATGGGTTGAACACGACCTTTTTCCAATGCTTTCGCTCTTGGTCCACACCGAGTTATAAGGAAAAGAAAAAGGAGGGCTTCGCCGTTTTTTTTCACCCATGTACGCGAAAACGCGGACATGGGGCACCCGTCCAGGGGCTAGGCTTGGTGGCAAGCCGGGAAAGCGGCGGACGGAATCACAGCCAAGCAGCCTGCTAGTACTTGCCCAGTTCTGCCATGGCTCGGAACAGGTCTTCGGGCTGGGGCAGAATGGCGTCTTCCAGGATGGGCTGATAGGCCACAAAGGTGTCCATGGCGGCTACCCGCTTCACTGGGGCGTCCAGGTAGTCAAAGAGCTCGTCGGCGATGCGGGCTACGATTTCGGCTCCGTATCCCCAGCTCAACATGTCCTCGTGGGCTACGATCACCCGGCCCGTCTTCTGGACCGAGGTGGCGATCGCCTCCCAGTCGTAAGGATTGAGCGTGCGCAAATCGAGCAGGTCCACCTCCAAGCCCAGCTCGCTGCTGGCCTGCTGGGCGGCGCGTAGCGCCCGGGGCACGACGGCTCCGTAGGTGATGACCGTGAGGTCCTTGCCTTGGCGCAACAGGTTGGCTTTGCCGAAAGGGATGGCGAACTCGGGTCCGGGATACGCGGCCCGGCCGAAGGTCTCGCGATAGAGGCGCTTGTGCTCGAAGAAGAGCACCGGATCATCACAGCGGATCGCGGTGCGCAATAGGCCGTTGGCGTCCAGGGCATTGGAGGGAAAGACCACACGGATACCGGGGGTGTGGGTGAAGATGCTTTCGCTGCACTGGGAGTGGTAGACCGAACCGCCGGTGAGGTATCCCCCGATGGCCACCCGCACCACTGCGGGCGATGAATAGGTGCCGTTGGAGCGCCAGCGCAAGAGGCTGAGCTCGTTGCGCAATTGGTGCATGGCGGGCCAGATGTAATCGAAAAACTGGATCTCGACCACGGGCTTGAGTCCGCGGGTGGCCATGCCGATGGCGCGGCCGACAATATCGGCTTCGGCCAGGCGTGCGTTGTAGACGCGGTCCGGCCCGAACTCCCGCTGCAATCCGGCCGTGAGCTTGAAGACGCCGCCCTTTCCCTTAACCAAGCCTTGGCGAAGCTCCTGGTCGTGGCTGGTGTCGGCCACGTCCTGGCCAAAGAGCACGATGCGCGGATCACGCTGCATTTCGTCCTTCAGGCAGCAGTTGATCAGGTCGGCCATGGTGCGCTCCTGCACGTCCGACGTCTTCACCGCCGGCCGGGCTAAGTCCTGGCGCGTGGGATCGAGGTCTTCGGAATAGACATGGCGTTTGATGGAGGAGACCTCGGGGAGGGGGGCGCGCAGTACCTTCTCGGCCGCACTGCGCACTTCTTCATCCACCTCCTGCTCCAGCCGGTTGATGGCTGCGGGATCGAGAATGCCGTCGCGCAGCAGGCGCATCTGCAGCTTGGGCAGGGGATCGAGAGCAGCGTCCCGCTTGCGCTCTGCTTCCGAGCGGTAGAGCGGTTCGTCGTCAGAAAAGGAATGGGCGTATCGCCGGATCACGTGCCCGTGAACAAAGGCCGGCCCCTTGCCGGAACGGCAGTGCTTCACTGCCTGGGTGAATGCGGCATAGCTTGCGACAGGGTCGGTGCCATCGACCTCGGCAAAGAAGAAATTGGGGAAATTGGCTACCAGGCGCGAGATATTCCCGCCGGGAACATTCACGTCGACCGGAACGGAGATGGCGTAGCCGTTGTCTTCGACCACGAATAGTACTGGCAGGCAGAGAGCCGATGCCGAACTGATCGCCTCCCAGAACTCGCCTTCGCTGGTCGCGCCTTCACCCAGGGAGACGTAGACCACCTCGTCCCCGTGAAAGTGGGTGGGCTTGAATGCGCTGTAGTCCCCCGGCCGCTGCTCGGCGGCTGCCGGGTGGGTGGCGAGGTATCGGCCGGCCTCCGCGCAACCAACAGCTTGCAGGCACTGAGTGGTGACCGAAGAAGACAGGCTGACGATGTTGAGCCTGGGGTTGCTCCAATGGGAGGGCATCTGGCGCCCGCCACTTGCCGGGTCGGCCGCCGCGCCCACGGACTGCAGCAGCATCTCCTCCACCGTACTACCCAAGGTGAGGCACAATGCGCGATCGCGATAGTAGGGATAAAACCAGTCGTAGCCGGGCTTGAGAGCCATGCCCGCTGCCACCAGCAGCGCCTCATGGCCGGCCCCGGAGATCTGGAAAAAGATTTTTTGCTGACGTTTGAGCAGGATCTCGCGATCGTCGGTGCGGCGCGAGAGATACATCAACCGGTAGATCCGAATTAATTGTTCCGGTTCCAACCCGGCATACGCGGCGTTGGACTGCTCAGTGCTGGCCGTAACCGCCTTCGCCATGCACACCTCATTAATGACCATACTGGTAAAGGATAAATAGCCAAATGCCAAGGCAGATTGTAGTCCTTCGTCCCTGCTCTTGCCAGGAGACCGGCTAACGATTCTCCCCCGGATTTCCTGTTAAGCGGCATCCAACTTTGGGCGTGTTTACCACCCTGCCGTATGATGACGGTTGCGGCGTTGACCAACTTTTTCCCATCGTGCTCTAATCAGCCGGTTTGCAGGTGTTCGCGCCCGCGGCGGGCGGGGCGACCGGCAACCCCAGTAGCAAGTACCTCTGGAGGCATTTGAATGGTTTTCTTCTCTCTATCGGCCATTGTCCTAGGACAGGGCTTGACCGCGGCCACCGACACCAGTGGCAGCACTTTTCTGTGGATCGCGATGCTTGCCGGGCTGCTCGGCCTTGTGTTTGCCCTTTTTCTGGCCCGGTCTGTACTAGCGTTTGATACGGGGACGGCGGAGATGCGGTTGATTTCAAACGCCATCCGCGAAGGTGCGGAAGCGTTCATGTCGCGCCAATACACGACCATCGCCGCGCTGGCCGTGGTGCTGGCCATTGCCCTCTTTGTGGGCTACAAGTTTTCTGACTTTACGGCCCCATTGGCGGGCAAGGTGGTGATCAGCTTCCTGATCGGCGCCATCTGCTCCGGTTTTGCCGGCTATACCGGCATGTTCGTTTCCATTCGTACCAATATTCGCGCCGCCAGTGCTGCCCGTTCCAGCCTGGGCAAGGCCTTGAAGATTGCCCTGCACGGGGGTGCGGTCACCGGCATGGTGGTGATCAGCCTGTCGCTGCTCGGAGTGGGCAGCCTCTTCTTCTTTTTTGGCGGACTGACGGATCCGCAACACGTTCCTTATCAGTTGGTCGGCTTTGGGTTTGGCGCTTCGCTGGTGGCGCTCTTCGCCCAACTGGGCGGCGGCATCTACACCAAGGCTGCCGACGTAGGCGCGGACCTGGTGGGCAAGGTGGAGGCCGGCATCCCGGAAGACGATCCGCGTAACCCGGCGGTGATTGCGGACCTGGTGGGCGACAACGTGGGCGATTGCGCCGGCCGTGGCGCGGACATCTTTGAGTCCACGGCGGCGGAAAACGTCGGCGCCATGATTCTGGGCACCGCTCTCTATCCGGTCTTCGGCATCAAGGGCATTCTCTTTCCTCTGATCGTGCACGCCATCAACCTGGTGGCCAGCTTTGTGGGCGTGCTGGTGGTGCATAGCCGCGAAGATCAGGACCCGATGGATGCGCTGAATCGCGGCTATTACGTGACCACGCTGCTGGCGCTGGCGGGCTTTGCTGCGGCGGTTTACTACATGCTGCAGGGCCGTTGGTGGCTGCTGAGTTGCGGGGTTGTGGGCATGGTGACCTCGTTTCTCTTTGTCCGCATCACGGAGTACTACACCGAGACCCGCTACCGGCCGGTGCAATCGATCGCCAACGCCTCATTGACCGGCCCCGCAACCAACATCATCAGCGGCCTCGCGGTGGGCATGGAGACTCCAGCCATGCCGGTGGTGGTGATCAGCGCTGCCCTGCTGCTCAGTTACTACTTTGGCGTGCGTGGACTGGCCGATGCGGCGATCTCCGATTACGCCAAGGGCATTTACGGCACCGCCATTGCTACCATGGGCATGCTCTCGTCCGCGGCCTACATTTTGGCCATGGATACCTTTGGGCCGATCACCGACAATGCCGGCGGAATCATCGAAATGTCGGATCAGCCGGAGTCGGTGCGGGAAAAGACCGACAAGTTGGACGCGGCCGGCAACACCACCAAGGCGTTGACCAAGGGCTATGCCATTGGCTCTGCCGCGCTGGCGGCCTTTCTGCTGTTTTCCGCTTACCTGGAGACGGTCCACGGCATCGTGGCGCAACGCTTCGCTGATGCCGGCCAGGTGCTTGACCCCAACTGGAGTTTTACCAACATCAACCTGGCCAGCGTTCCCGTATTTGTTGGGGCGCTGCTGGGCGCGATGCTGATCTTCCTCTTCTCGTCATTCGCGATTAAGGCAGTGGGACGCACGGCGCAATACATCATTGAAGATGTGCGGGCACAGTTCCGCGAGAATCCCGGCATCATGGCGGGCACGTCCAAGCCGGATTATGGCCGTTGCGTCCGCATCGTTACCGGCGCGGCGCTCAAGCAGATGGTTCTGCCCGGCGCGCTCGCCGTGCTTACGCCGTTGGCTGTGGGGCTGGTGTTCAGGAATTTGAGTGGGAGCTTTCACATTCACATTCCGGGAGAGTACTCGCCCATCCTCAACGGTCACTCCATCGACCTGGCCGGCGCGGAGGCAGTCGCGGCCCTGCTGATGGTGGGGACCATCGTCGGCATCCTGATGGCCATGCTGATGAACAACAGCGGCGGCGCTTGGGATAACGCCAAGAAATACATTGAGACGGGCGCCCATGGGGGCAAACGTTCGGAGGCGCACAAAGCGGCGGTGGTCGGCGATACCGTGGGGGATCCTTTCAAAGACACGGCGGGCCCGTCACTGCACGTGCTGATCAAGCTGTTGGCGACGGTTACGCTGGTGTTGGCGCCGTTGTTTCTGTAGGGGAGATCCGGGTCGGCCCCATCGTTTTCGTCCCAGGGTCGCTTTGGCGGACCTGGGGCACCCGTCCTATCCTTCTGACCTTGCTGTGACACAGACTCCGACGATACAGCTGGAAATTTGGGCCGCAGCTTGGGCGAATAACAAGCGAAGCACTCCACGGCGGCAGGCTATCATCAAGCATGCGTTTCCGGTCGTGGTTGGCGGCAGTTGCCGCTTTTTTGTTGCTATTGCCGCATCCCCAGGCATGGGCTTGGGGGAGCGAGGGCCACAGGATTATCGCTGACATCGCGTGGGACCACTTGAACGATGCCACGATTGAAAAGCTGCGGCAATTCCTGGGGGATAACGACTTGGCGTCCATATCCACCTGGGCGGACGACATTCGCAGCGGCCGGCCCGAGACTGGCCCCTGGCACTATGTGGATATTCCTCCGGACTCCGGCGGATATGAGCCAAAAGACTGCCCTGACGAAAACTGCGTCGTGGCCCGGATCAACCAGTTTGCCCGGATCCTGGGCGATCCGAAGCAGCCGTTCGCGGCGCGGAGCGAGGCCCTCAAGTTTCTGGTGCACTTTGTCGGCGACCTTAGCCAGCCGTTCCACGCAATGGCCGACGCGCGTGGGGGAAACGACATTCCTGTTACGGTGTTTGGCGAAACCCAGTGTGGCGATTATCCCTGCAATTTGCATAGCGTTTGGGATACCGAATTGATCCTGCATACCGGATTGCGCGAACACCGCTACGCGCGCGAGCTGGAGGAGATGATTGCCGCCGATCATTTGCAGGCCGGTTCTGCGGATCCGGTGTCGTGGGCGAACGACTCGCTCGCATTAGCCAAGCAGGCCTGGGTGCAGCCGCAGACAAATATCGACGAGGCCTATTACCTGCGGGAGCGGCCTGTGGTCGACCGCCAGCTTGCCTTGGCGGGGTTGCGCCTGGCACGGCTGTTGAATGAGGAACTGGGCGGCTCGAAGTCGTGAGGCTAAAGAAAGAAGCCAAACATATCGAGGACTTCGTCGCTGACCTCAACGTCGCTTAGATTGGCTTCTTCAATGAGCCTTAATTTTTGACGGAACCGGTCCAGAAGGCCGGAGTTGATATCGGTCTTCTGGTCCAGGGTCCACATCAGTTCGGCGGCAGTGGTGCGATGTTCACAACGAGCAGCCAGGCCGTGTGCCGTTTCAATCGTCAGCACAAGGGGCAGACTGTGAAACTCCTGATACAGATGCATGGGGATACGGGCTTTGAGGTTGACTCGCATCGTAGGAAGAGAATGCCATGCCCAAACGGAGTCGACCATACTACCTTGGTAGAGAGTAACCAGCCGAGGGTTGCAGCGCGGACTTGGGGCAGGCAAGCCGTTCATTTATGATTAACTTGCAGTTGCAACCCGATGCGGAGAGATGGCAGAGCGGTTGAATGCACCTGACTCGAAATCAGGCATACCTTCACGGGTATCGGGGGTTCAAATCCCTCTCTCTCCGCCATACCTCGGCCCCGGTTACCCAGGTACCTGACTGCCGCTACGGGGCCGTAGCCGATTCATTGATGGTAACGATCTTCCATTGGCCCGGGGCCTGCTCGACGAACCACACCTCACCGTTGCCCACCATCGCCCCCGTAGAATTGCCAAAGAGACATTGGGCGGTCTGATGCAGAATGGCATCACGCACCGGATCCGTAAAGATGAGGCCGTAGTTGGACAGGAATGCCTGCTTCTTCGCTATACGGGTCCTCTTCACTGAACGCAGGACCAATACCGGGTAGCCGATCATCTCCGCAATCTGTTCCTTGTTGTTCGACTGCACGGCGGCCTGCAGCTGGGCCAGAAAAGCTCTGGCGCTGGCTGCTGTTTTTTCACCCAGGGCATCGACCGTACTGTTGCCCCCGCAGGCCTGCTTGCCGCCGTCAACCTGCCCTTCAAGCGGGAGCGGCACGGCGCACAGCATCACCAGTAACAGGGTCGAAACCAGGCCTGGCCGGAACGAATGAAATCTTGAGCTGAACCTTTGACGGCCGGGGGTTGAGCATTCCATAACCCGGGCATAGGGACATGGGAGGCGGATATCCAGACCGTTCCTAATTAGATACAATCTGCCTTTTGACCAGGACCTGCTTTCCATTAAGAGAGAACACTCCTATGGCAATGACGAAATATCTGCTGGAAAGTACTATCGTCGGGGCCCTGGGCGGCCTTCTTTTCGGTTTTGACACGGCTGTGATCGCAGGCACGACCCAGCAATTGACGGTGGTCTATCACCTGACGCCCTTCACTCTCGGCCTGACGGTTTTTATCGGGCTGGTGGGCACGGTGATCGGCGCCATGACCGCCGGGGTTCTTGGTCAGCGGATCGGCGGCCGTGAGGCGCTGCGCATCATGGCCGTGCTGTACACCATCTCAGCCCTGGGATGCGCCTTCGCCTGGAACTGGCCGTCGCTGATGGTCTTTCGCTTGATTGGCGGGCTGGGCATCGGCGGCTCGTCGGTTCTTGGGCCGGTCTACATTGCAGAACTGGCGCCGGCCAAGTGGCGGGGCAGAATGGTTGGGCCTGTTTCAAATCAACGTGGTGGTCGGTATCCTGCTTGCCTACCTCTCCAACTACCTGATCTCGCTGCTCAACCTGGGGCTACTGCAATGGCGCTGGCAGCTCGGGGTCGCGGGCATTCCTTCGCGTCATTTTTCTCATCATGTTGTTCCGCATCCCCCGCAGCTCACGCTGGCTGGTGACCAGGAACAGAACCGACGAGGCACTCGCCATCCTCAAGATGATGGGTTCTCCGGACTCTGAGGCAGAGCTGCGCGACATCATGGATTCCATCCACATGGAGCGCGGGATGGCGGCCGAGCCGCTGTTCAAGCGCGAGTACCGGCTGCCGATTTTTCTCGCCGTTAGCATCGGACTGTTTAATCAGCTCGCGGGGATCAATGCAATCCTCTACTACTCCAACTACATTTTTGCATCGGCCGGCTTTAGCCAGTTGTCCAGTTCCCTGCAGACGGTACTGATCGGGCTGATGAATCTGTTCGCCACCTTTTGGGCATGTCGCTCATCGATAAGCTGGGGCGAAAGACGCTGCTTCTTATCGGCAGCGTGGGGATGACCTTTTGCCTGGCCGGCGTCGCGGCCGTCTTCTTCACCCACACCCACGCTGAAACTCTGGTTTGGCTGCTGGTTGGCTATATCGGGTTCTTCTCCGTCTCCCAAGGCGCAGTGATCTGGGTATATATCGCGGAGGTGTTTCCTAACCGCGTCCGCTCCAAAGGCCAGAGCCTGGGCTCGTCCGCACACTGGATTATGAACGCGATCATCTCACTGATTTTTCCAGTGCTCGCGAAATATTCTGGTGGACTGCCTTTCGCATTCTTTGCCGCGATGACGACGCTGCAGTTCTTTGTTGTGTTGTTCGTCTACCCGGAAACGAAGGGGATTTCGCTCGAGCAACTGCAGCGCAAGCTTGGCATTGCGTAGGTCCGGCGGATCCTTAGGGAAGAAATCAACGCTGCCCAATGAGCCGCTGGCTGGGACATGTTTGTGGCTTGCAAAGCGGTTGAGAATTCAACCAAAAAAATTATTCCAGAGCTGTAACCTCCGAAACCATATCCGCTCAAACGGACGGACGCCCCAGGCAAGGTCGGGACGTATCTGCAACTCTTTCGGAGACCAAACATGCGAAAAAAACTGCTCGTTTTCAGCGTCGCAGCGACCTTTGCTGCCGGCTCATGCAGCATGCTTCGTGCAAGTAACGGGAGCCAATTTGTCTACGTCGAAAGCAACCTTCCCGCAGCCAACGCCAATTCCGTCTATGCCTTCCGTCGTGGTAGCGATGGCAATCTGAAGCCAGTACCAGGCTCACCGTTTCTGACCGGAGGCGCGGGCATCCAGTACAGTGGAACCAACCTTGGTCCGTTCGACTCAGACCAGGAGGTCATCACCAATCCGCAACAGACCCTTCTTTTCGCAGTGAATGCGGGCAGCGACAGCATAGCCGTCTTCCAGATCTGCGACGATGGCACGCTTAAACCAGTGGAGGGATCCCCGTTCCCTTCTGGAGGCAACGATCCGGTTAGCCTGGCACTCGATGGCAACATCCTCTTCATTGCTAACCAGAGTGGCGACTTTGGCCGGCCTTCGACCATTCTTCCCAACTACACCATGATGCGGGTTGGGGGGAACGGAGCCCTTACCCCGATCAGTGATGAGACCAATGACACCTCGCGTCCCTTCCAGGCGACGGTTAGCGTCGCAGGGGGCACTTCACCTTCGCAGGCATACTTCGCTCCCGGCACCAATCTCGTATTCGGCGACGACTTTCTGGGTGGACTACTGCAGACTTTTCGGCTCGATGGGTCTGGTCAACTGCACGCGCTGCCTGCGATTGCGATGCCCGCGTCGGAGTTCGGTGCAACCACGCCGCGCCTCCCACTCGGTTTGTGGAGCCACCCCAAACAGCCCATCCTCTATGTCGGCTACGTCACGGCAAACAAAATGGGTGTTTATCGCTACAGTGAAGAAGGGGCATTGACCTTTCTGCGCACTGTTCCCAATGCCGGCCAGGGTATCTGCTGGATTCGCGTCAATGCGAGCGGCACCAGGATCTACACCACCGATACCGCCACCAACCAGGTAAGCGTTTATGACGCCACCGATGCCGAAGTACCGGTGGAGATACAAACATTCACACTGGAGGGAGTTGGCAACGCTTTCCAAGTTTCACTTTCGGGCGACGGAGGATCGATGTTCGTGCTTTCTCAGCGATCTTCAACGTCATTTCCGGCCGGCCAGGGAAACGTTCTGCACACACTTACCATCAAGAGCGATGGCACGGTGGCGGAAACCGGAACACCGATCGTGTTTAACCAGCCCAGCGGCGTCCGGCCACAGGGGGTAGCTGTGGTCGATCTGTACTGAGGCAAGGAACTGGCGCTCCGATCGCAGCGGCCCAGGGCTGCGATCGGAGCATGCTTGCGGTGGAGGGGAGGCGCGTCTTAGAAGAAAAACCCATGAATTGCTTTGTGAGCGATTAATTCTGCGACTACGAGAAGCACCGTCAACACGCTGATGATCAATTGCCACTGTTCCATGCGCTTTTTGTGCGGAGAGAGTGGGCGGAGACGCCACTGCGCCGAAGGACGGCGACGCAACCGTCGCACCTGCCAGAGAACGCCGAGGTTGATCCCCGCACCGGCCAAGGCGAAGATAAGCATCGGTAACCGTATTAGATCGCGATGAAGACCTTGGGCAGGTGCGGATGTAGCGATGGAGGTGATGAACGCTGCCAGCCCGACGGCAAAACGCATGCCGCTGGCTGCGATCACAGCCGTACAGACGCTTTGCAAAAATGCAAATGCCAGAGCGGACCAGGCAAAAGCGTTGCTCCGTACCTCAAGACGTTCTGCTTTCTGAAGTTCATCGACCGCTTCTTGCTTCATGACTTATCTCCGTGCTTATTCTCTTACGTAATAGGAGCGGGGTTGAACAGAGCAAACTCGTTGTGCAGACCCCAGTGGTCGGCCCAGGTTTGTTTACGGCCGCTGGCCACGTCAAGAATGAGTTGGAAGATCTGCTCGCCCACCTGCTGAATCGTTGCCTCACCGGTGGCGATGCGCCCGGCATCTATATCGATCAGGTCGGACCACCTGTCCGCAAGTGCGCGGCGGGACGCAACCTTGATTACCGGAGCCATGGCAAGGCCGTAGGGAGTTCCGCGCCCGGTGGTGAAGACATGCATGTTCATCCCCGCGGCTAGCTGCAGGGTTCCGCAGACAAAGTCGCTCGCGGGCGTGGCCGCAAAGATGAGCCCCTTGGTGGTGACGCGTTCTCCGGGACCGAAGACGCCGGCCAGCGCGCTGCTGCCTGCTTTTGCAGCCGAGCCCAACGCCTTCTCGACGATATTTGTCAGCCCGCCAGTCTTGTTTCCCGGAGTCGGGTTGGCACTGCGATCGGCTCCGCCGCGTGCAAGGTATGCGTCATACCAGGCCATTTCACGAATCAACCCGCGCGCCACCTCCTGGTTGGCTGCGCGCGCTGTGAGCAGATGAATCACGTCGCGGACCTCGGTCACTTCGGAAAACATCACGGTTGCGCCCGCGCGCACCAGAAGGTCAGCGGCATAGCCCACAGCAGGATTGGCGGTCACGCCGGAGAAGGCATCGCTTCCCCCACATTGCAGCCCAACCACAAGATCGGCCGCCGGCCGTGGAACACGTGAGCGTGCATTCAGCCGGGTCAGGCGCTGTTCCGCCATCTCCATAATGGCCGTGACCATGTCGCCAAAGCTGCGGTGCTGCTCGTCCTGCAGGCGAATGACGTAGGGCGTACGGGATAGCATCGGGAGGCTGCTCGGGGGCAGCATTTGCGCGGGCTGCATTTTTTCGCAGCCCAGGCTGACCACCATCGGAGCGCCCGCCAAGATTCGGATTCAGGCTTAGATTGCGCAGCGTGCGAATGGGGATCTCGGAGCCGGGAGCGTCGATCGCAATCCCGCATCCGTAGGGATGAGTGATGGCAATCACATCGTCGACGTTGGGGTAGCGGGGCAGGATCTCTGAGCGGATACGCCTGACCGCGAATTCTACCGTGGCCGAGACACACTGTACCGTGGTGGCAATGCCAAGGATGTTTTTGGTTCCGACCGAGCCATCGTCGTTGAGGAAGCCGTCGAAGGTGTACCCCTCAAGCGGCGGCTGCGGATCGGGCACGGCGGTTGCGAGGGGCAGTTGGTCAAGCGGCGGGGGCGCAGGCAGGCTCATGAGCCCCTCGTGCACCCAGCTGCCTTTCTTGATGGGCGCTTCCGCATATCCGATGACTACTCCATAGCGCACGATGGGAGCGCCTTGAGGGATGTCAGTCAAGGCGACCTTGTGGGCCTCAGGGATTGCCTCTAAGAGCGTCAGGCCGAAATCGAATTGCGCGCCGGACGGCAGACCACCTTCATTGGCGACGATCGCCACATTGTCTTGCGCATGGACCTGGATACAGAGGGGATGACCGTTGCCCGGCATGCTGTCTCCGTTTCTAATTACTTCTCCTTCACCTGCGCACGTTCCAGCATGATGAGGGGCGCGCCACTGGCCGCGTTGACGGTAAAGTCGTGTGCGGCGACGGTTGCATTGCTGATCGTCATTCCCTTCTCCGCGCTGATATGCACATTGCTCAGCGTGATCGAGGTGATTGGACTTTCCGGCAGACCAACGATGAACCCGGCAGTTTTCGCGCCGGTGGCGCTCAGATTGGTGATGCTGATGTCGTGAAAATGAGGAGTGAGCCGGGTCACCGGCTGGGCGGAATCATGCTCTGGAATGTGCGGGTAGTATTCGGTGATAAGGACGGGCGTGGCCACATCTTCCATGATCACATCACGAAAATCCAGAGGGCCGATGCCGGCTGCCGCGATCGCGATTCGATTTTACGCGCACTCCATTGGCGGTGCCTTTGAAGTGCACCCGGGCTACATGAACGTTTTCGACGCCACCGGAGATTTCACTGCCAATCGACATGCCATGCCCGTGAAGAAAGGTGCAGTCGGTGACGGTGATGTCGGTACTGGGATCATCGGGCCCCGCGGAACCAGGCTGGCCCGACTTGATGGCTACATTGTCGTCACCGACGTCAATGGTCATGTGTGAGATGGTGACGTGATGAGAGGAGAAGGGATCGACGCCATCGGTGTTTGGGGAGTGCTCCGGCGCAAGAATTTTTGCATTCCTCAGGGTCACGCCGTCGGAGTAGTACAGGGTCACCTGCCAGGAGGCTGAATTCTGGATGGTGACTCCCTCGATCAGGATTTGTTTTGAGTGGTCGAAGAAAATGAGCCGCGGACGCTTGGCCGCCACATAGTCCGGAGAGTCTTTATGAGCGTATACCTCTGCCCACCAGGGCTGACCTGCGCCGTCGATGGTGCCGCCGCCGCGGATAGTGACATCCTGGGCATTGGTAGCGCTGATCAATGGCTGTATAGCGTCCTCGCGCATCTCCTGCATGGGGAGATAATCGCCCTTGTCCTGGCTCCCCAGCAGAGTTGCTCCTGCATCGATTTCGAGGGTGATGTGACTCTTTAACACCATCGGTCCGCTGAGATAGGTGCCCCGGGTCAGATGTACAACCCCGCCGCCCTTGCGGGCGCAGTCATCGATGGCTCTCTGCAGTGCAAGGGTATCTTTCGTCGTTCCATCTGCTTTTGCACCGTAGGACCTGGCATCGCAAATGCCCGTTGCATGAGCGGCGGCTCCGCAGCAGTGGGCCAGCGCAAGGAGAAGAAGTGCCTTCCTGGTTGCTGGTTTGCCTCGCATCGTCATGATTTTCCCAGCCCATCGAGCGAAATGGAGTCGCCTCGCCATCGCTGGTGAGGATAACATTCGCTGGCTGCTTCCGGAGTCTTCGGCCACCAGGGCTCAAGGGGCTGCGTGAGAACCCGAAAATAGACCTCGAATCGGACCGAGGCCCGTAGGGCCGGTAGCCAAACTTCAGCCCAGCCCGGGAGGGCTCGGAGACGGATGTCCAAGGTTGTGGAGCGCTGGAGGCGCGGCACTACTAACATTCGGGGTGCCGCACCTCCGGCGCTCGGAGATGTTGCGGAATTGATGTGTTTAGCTACCGGCCCTACGGGCCTGGGTCCGATTTGCGGTTCATGCCGGTTATCACACATCCTCTAAAGCCCTCATTGCTGTGGCTTTTTACGGCACGGCTAACCTGTCCCGGCGTGCCGTGGAACCCGTGCCCTTCGTCCGGCGAGTTTTTCCGCAGCCTCTTCAGTCCTGGGCTGGCACCATCATGAATAGCGCGACCGGGTTACACACAGAAGCGGTTAACGCCAGCGGCGTCTCTGTTGCGGTTAGTCAGTCATAGCATTTAGGATCAGCGAACCCCCCATGAAACGCTGATCTGCTTGTCTCAGGAGCGGGTGTCCCTCGGCGTTGAGGTGCTATTTGTACAGAGAGGAATAATGCACAGCAAGATGACCCGTCGTGACGCTCTCAAGCTGGGAACAGGGACCGCGCTTTCGGCGGCTCTCGGACATTCCGCCACCGCACAGAGCGGAATAGTGCAACTCCCAACTCCGGGGACGAAATCTGTTTCATGCGCGCGGTCGATATGGTGGACGCGATCCGCACTAAGAAGCTTTCTGCGCGCGAGGTCATGCAGGCGCACCTGCAACAGATCCAGCGGGTGAATGGACACGTCAATGCGATGGTAACCATGGTTCCGGAAGAGCAGTTGATGGCGCAAGCGGCAGAGGCAGATGAAGCGCTGGCCAACGGCAAATGGCTTGGCCCTTTGCACGGCCTCCCGGTGGCGGTCAAAGACCTGCACGAAACCGCCGGCATCCGAACTACCTATGGGTCTCCATTGCACAAGAACTATGTGCCGGATTTCGATTGCCGGGTGGTGCAGCGGGAGAAAGAGGCGGGAGCGATCGTGCTGGGCAAGACGAACGTGCCCGAATTCGGCCTCGGCTCGCAGACGTTCAATCCAGTCTTCGGTCCTACTCACAATCCCTACGACACTACCAAGACATGCGGCGGAAGTACCGGTGGTGGGGCGGTCGCGGTCGCATGCGGAATGGCTCCTCTGGCCGACGGCAGCGACATGGGAGGCTCTCTGCGCAATCCTCCCAACTTCTGCAATGTAGTGGGCATCCGCACCTCGCCCGGACGGGTGTCGAATGTGCCTACTAACTTGGGTTGGTTCACCCTTTCGGTTCCCGGACCCTGTCGCTCGCAATGTCACCGACTGCGCCTATTTTCTGAGCGTGCTGGCCGGCTATGATCATCACTCCCCGATCTCGATTGAACAACCAGGCGCGCAGTTCGCCCAGCCGCTGGGAAACCGAAGCTTCAAAGGAGTGCGCGTGGCCATGTTTAAGGACATGGGTTTGCCTTGGGAGCCGGAGGTGAAAAGCGCAGTACAGGCGCAGCGCAAGGTCTTCGAATCGCTGGGATGCATTGTCGAAGATGCCGAACCCGATTTCTCCGATGCCAATGAGGCCTTTCTGGCGTGGCGGCATTGGTCGATCGAACTCGGCTTTGGGGATTTGCTGGCTACGCATGGGGATCAGCTGAACCAGTACATCCACTGGCACGTGGAGGAGGGACGCAAGCTCACCGGCCCTCAGCTCTCTCGTATCGAGGCAAAACGTACTGCGTTGTACGAGCGCTTGTGCGCGTTCAAAGGAGAGTACGAGTTTTTTATTTTGCCTGTGAACCAGGTGCTTCCCTTTGATGTGAACACACACTATCCAACGGAAATTGCCGGAGTGAAGATGGAAAACTACCTGGCGTGGATGAAGTCCGCTTATTACATTTCGGCGGCGGGAAATCCGGCGATGTCAGTTCCCTGCGCGTTTTCTTCGAGTGGCCTTCCGATCGGGATGCAGATCGTTGGCCGGCATCACGACGACTGGGGCGTACTGCAACTTGGCTATGCATTCGAACAGGCCACTCATATCGGCCAGCGCCGTCCGGCTGTAGTGTAGGGTTGACCCCGGATTCGGAACTCTTCCTGGTCGAAGGCTCACCCGCTTATGCAGATCGTGACGATTGCTTTGAGTTGACCGACAAGCGAGACCCAGCTAAGGCACGGCAGAGATCGCGGCCGACACCGAGGCGACCTTATCGACCGTAAAGTCCGCGTTCGAACAAGTGGGTGGTGCGTTGACCGGGTTGCAGCGGGCGACGGCGCCATCGGGGAGGCTGACCGAATATGCCGTCCACGATGAGGATTCTGACGACGGATAGTCTGTGCTTAGCAGTTGTGCTCCACTGGCCAGGGCAACCTCCCGGCGAGCCGTGTCATTCGTACGTGCCTGTTTTGTATCCTCGTCGGTGCGAGTGCGCACCAGATAGCCTTTGCGAACCAGGGCCGCAATCACTTCCCCGCTTCCCTCGTTCTGCTCGGTGAAGGCGCAATCGGGTTGACCCGGTTCGGCATTGGTGAAGATGACGCGTCCGCGGAGAGACGGGTGACCTTCCAGGTAAACCGGACCTACCGCCCGCTGATCCATCAGAAATACTACCTTGCCCCGCGCGGCCGCGAGCGTTGGCCAACTGTTGTGCAGGACAGCCTCCTCCAGCGTCTTGTGTTCTCCACGTACCTGGTCCGGCGTAATCATTTCATTCGCTGGAAACACTGAATGAATCTCCGCATCCAGGGCGTCGAAGGTGGACGAGGTAAATTTTTCCGGGATGGTTGCGTGGTATTGAGGCGGCAGCTCAGTCTGCTTGGTCTCCAGGAGAATATAGATGGGCAGGTGCTGCGGATGCGCCCGCGACCATTCGCGGATGATGGTGAGACAAGCAGTGAAGGGCTGACAGGTGCTGCGTTGGTCGAAGTCCTGAACGTGCATTACTTTGAACCCGGGCTTGCTCATGATGCCTTTAGGGTCGAGCTCCGGGTCTTTGGGCAGGCCTGCAGCGGCCACTAAGTCCACGCCTGAGGGGTGAGCATAGCGGCCGCCCTGGCTATCGGCAAAGATGTCCAGTTCGATCTGGCGTATCCCCGAGTTGAATTGTTGATCCAGGGGACGGTGCCGATATTCCAACGCTTGATACTGTTTGGGATTCCTAGCCATCATGAGTTTGGCTTCACTGGGCGCCAGCCCTGCGTGATAGCTGTTATGGGTGCCGATTACTTGTATCTGATTCATCCTTACAGAATCATTGTTGGCAGTTTGGCCCACGGCAAACAACGGAGCAGCGATGGATAGCCCAGCGATACAGATAGCAACGGAGCGGTTCGTGACCAATGCAATGATCTCCTGAGATTACGGTCTTTCGAAATAGAAGCGCGTCGATTTAAAAAGACAAGCGCAAGGCCACCTGCACTTCACGAGAAGGATAGGCATTCGCTGCCGTATACGTGCCGAAGCTTGCGCCATCGGTGACGGCCGTATCGGGGTACTGAAAGTTAGTCGAGTTCAACACATTGAAAGCCTCCATGCGGAACTCGAGGTTGCTATCTTCCCATCCCAAGGGGAAGGTCTTGTGCACCGCAAGCGTGAGCTGCGCGAATGCGGGGCCGTGCAGGTCGTTGCGTCCCGCGTTGCCAAAATACTGGCTGGGCGTGGGAATACTCACCTGGCTGGAGAGGAGTGTACCGCTAAGAGCGCTCTTGGTCTTCACATAGTTTGACTTAGGCGCATACACTGCCTTCGCCGTGCTGACCAGGTTGGGGCGGACGGAGTAAACCTCGCTGGTACTTGACACCACATACTGAGCTGAAGGGGTGTAGGTAAGGTTGATGGGTAAGCCGCTGGTGACGGTATTGATGCCGGTAACCACCCAGCCTCCCAAAATGGCCTGCTGCCATCCTGGAGCACTGTCGCCGAACATCCTTCCTTTGCCAAAGGGCAGGGCCGCGATGAAGGACAAGGTGTCGTTCAGCGGCTGGTTGTAGCTGGAAGGGCCGCGGTCCCCCTCCGAATTGTAGAGGTTGACCAAGGCGCCATCGCCACCGTAGGTTTCCAGATCTGCCGAAGCATTGTTGATGGCCTGCGACCAGGTGAAGGAGTTTATCAAGGAGATCCCGTTGCTGTATTGCCGCTCCACCTTGGTCTGGAGCGAGTTGTAGATCAGGAATCCTTTGGGAAAGACGGTCAGGATATTGGTGAAATTGGAGATGGGCCGCCGCTGCTGCTGGGTAAGGCATCCGATGCCGACGTTGCAGCTCACGGGTTCGGTCGCGGCCTGGTTGAAGTCGGTCAGGACAGGGATGCGCACTCCATGGTCACCGACATAGGAAACCTCGAGTGTAGTTTTCCTGAACAGCTCACGCTGCACCGTCAGGTGAAATGCCTGCACGTAGGCCGCGGGAAAGTTGCGTGGGATGTAACGCGTCTGCGCAGCCAGGGTGGAGAAGTTTTGCGCGGTGGCGAAGTTGGTTTCATAACCCGACTGCGTAGTGCGGAAACAGGTTGCCGGGTTTTCAGTGAGCGATGTGCATAGCGGCTGCGTGGCGCCACTGGCCTGGTTCGGCGGGGTCTGGTTGATGGTCGCATCCACGATGTATGGGCCGTTGTAGCCAAGGGTGCTCTCGCCGCCAAAGCGGAAGTAGTGCATGTAGCCGATTCCGTAGCCGCCTCGAACCACAGTCTTGGGATCCAGTTGGAAGGCAAAGCCAAGGCGAGGCGCGAAGTCCTTCTTATCTAGATTGACCAGCGACCGGTTGTACAACGATCCGCCCGACGCCTGTACGAGGGCGTTGGTGGTGGGATCGAAGTTGGCCAGGTGATTGTTCTGCTCCCAGTTCGGCGTCACCAGTTCATAGCGCAGGCCCAGATTGAAGGTGAGCCGGTTACTGAACTTGTAGTCATCCTGAAAGTAGCCCATGTACCAGCGGCGCTCGTATTGGATGGTCGCGAGATTGTTCAACTGATAGCTGTTGCGCGCCCCAACCAGGAAGTCGGCCAGGTTGTAAGCCTGTATGTGTACGGCGTCCGTGGCCTGGGTCTTGGCGGTGCGGCTGAACTGGCCGCCATAGAAATCCTCGCCGAATTGGGGGTGGAAGTCGGAGATAGCCATATTGAAATAGCCGTATTCGCCTCCCATCTTGAAGCTGTTGCGGCCTTTCACAATGCTGTAGTTGACCTTGGGATTTGCGTCGTAGGGGTTGGTGAACTGGGGATTGGTGGTCTGCCGGCCGAATTGTGAGTAGCCGGTGACTGCCTGGCTGTTCAGGCCGCCGGTGATGGTGGGATCGGTGGGGATGTTGGGAATGTTGTACTCCGCGAGCAGGTTGGTGGCGCCGATATTGACCGGCGCTTTGCCGCTCCTGGTCCAGGTAAGGCCCAACCGAAGCTGCAGAATGGAATTTGGTGTAGGGGTGAAGTTATAGCCGCCGGCGATTTGCTTAGTATACGCATACAAGGTGCCGTTGGCGTTGCCCCCAGCCAGCCCGGGAATGTTGGGCGCCAGGAAGTAGACCCACGAGGCCTGGCTGTAGCGCGCAAAGGCCGTCGACCGCGGGCTGATGTACGCATCCATGCGGCCATCGCCCTTGTTGATGGTCACCGTATTGGCCGGGGTGGAGACGAAATTGCTCCCACCCGCCGCAACGTTCTGGTTGGGCGCGGCATCTGCCTGCAGGATGCTTAAGACGTTGGCCGCGAACGGGCTCTGGTCGGAAACAGGGATCTTGCCGTTGGGGTATTGCGCGCCGGTAATCGGATTCTGCAGGGGGATTGGGTTCCCTTGCGCATCGGTAAAGGTTCCCTGGGCTTGCGCAGCGGTCGGGACCACCGCAGTCTGGATGGCACGATTCACATTGCGTAAACCTTCAAAGTCGCCAAAGAAGAAGAGCTTGTCGCGCTTGACCGGACCGCCCAGCGTACCACCGAACTGATTCTGCACCAGCGTCGGTTTCACACCGGTGCCGATAAAGGGGCCATACGCGTTCAGCACCGTGTTGCGCAGGTAGTCATAGGCGACGCCATGAAACTGGTTGGTGCCGCTGCGGATGGTGGCATTGATGATGGCGCCGCCGGCTCGTCCGTATTCGGCGCTGTAGTTGTCAGTCTCCACCTTGAACTCCTGGATGGCATCGGGTGAAGGAATGATGGCTTCATTCGAATAGCCCTGGTTCGCGCTCTGGTAGGCGTTGTTGTCGATGCCGTCGAGTTGAAAGTTGTTGACCATCGAGTTCAGGCCGTTGACGTTGTAGGAGGCGTCGCGGCTGGGCAGAGAGAGCACTTCGAGCAGCGACTCGCGCACGCCCGGAACCAGCGTCGAAAGGTCAGCGTAGGCGCGGCCGTTCAGGGGCAGGTTGACGGCCTCCTGGGTGCCTACCGTTTCGCCGCGATCGCTGGTGTCGGTCTCAAGGAGGCTCGCCGCTCCGGATACCTGGACGGTCTGCGCGTCGGTGCCAATCCGCAGCGTGAGGTCAACCCGCTGCCTTGCGCCCACGGTGACGGTGAACTGGCCGGTGTCTTCTTTCTCAAAGTTCGCCGCCGTTACCGAGATCGAATATTCCCCAGGTTGCACGTTGGTGAATTCATAGTTGCCGTTGGCGTCTGTCTGTCGAACGACACTCACTCCCTTTGACGGGCTCAGCAACGTAACCGATGCCGAGGCAATTCCTGCTCCGCTCGGGTCTTTGATGGTTCCGAGCACGCTTGCCGTATCAAATTGCGCGTGGGCGCACGGGGCTGCGAGGAGGATAAGCGCGAGCAGGATGCACAGCAGGTTGGCTGTGCCGGAAACGATTTTCCGGAGAGATGAAGTCGAAGCCTCAGGGTTCTTCCCGCGGACAGTCATGGTGCGCATGCGATTGGCTCCTTCAAGTTTTTGCGGTGGGGAATGCCCGAACAGTAACAATGCGTGCGGCGGAGACGCAGTCAATTCGCAGCAACAGCGGGGTTAAAGCCGTATGTGTTCTGTTTTCAGTGCTTTTTATAGGGCGTGAGTCATCGCATTTAACTGTGAAAAGAGGGCGAAAAGAGCGGATTGCCGTTTACGGCATTTTCATCTGGCACGTGTGTACTGGATGTCATGCGCGATAGCACGGCTCAACTCGAAAGGAACGTGGGAGTCGCGGGGGACCCACGCTGGGAGTTGGTAGAGCGCATCGTTGCTTCGCCGTGCTTTGTGAAGTCGCCGCGCCTTTGCAGCTTCCTCATCTATATCTGTGACCTCTTTCTGCGGGGGCGCGCTGACGAGATCAATGAACTGAACATTGGCGAGGCACTTTTCGACCGGCCAGCCAACTACGATCCTTCTGCCGACGGGATTGTGCGTTCTCATGCCAGCCGTCTGCGACAACGCCTCGACCAGTACTTTAGCGAAGAGGGTGCACAGGAGCCGATTCGTCTGCTGATTCCAAAGGGTGGCTACATGCCGGTCTTCGAACCGCACACCCTATCGACGCCTCAGCCGGAGACCATCCCTTTTCCGCCTGCTGCAGATCCGGTCACCTCGACCGCGAAGCATGATTCGCTGCCAACCGACACCCACTTCCGTTCCCTCTGGATTCTCAGCTTGGCGCTGGCCGTGGCCTGTGTCGCCATCGTCTATCTACTGGTGCCACGGACCAGCGCTGGGACGCAGGTGCCTGCAGTCAAACATCCGTTGTGGGGAAAACTCTTTGGTCAGGATCACCCCACGATGATCGTTCCATCGGATACGGGTTTGACCAGTTTCCAAACGCTGACCGGTAGGAAGGTGTCCCTGGCAGAATATTTGAACGGCGATTACCGGACCCATATCAGTGCTCCTGCCGGCACAACGGTGGACGCAGTAAGCGCATTAGGATCCCGGCGTTACACATCGATCGTCGATCTGGATATCGTGACCAAGCTCTATCAGATTCCCGGGATATCCGTGGGGCGGACGCAGGTTCGCTACGCCAGGGACCTCCGCCTAAACGACCTGAAGGGCGGCCCGGTCATTCTGTTGGGGGGCCAGGAAGGCACGCCGTGGGTTGAATTATTTGAGCGTCAAATGAATTTCGTATTACTCCATGATCGTCAGCGCCATTCGTTCGAGGTGATCAATCGCTCACCACGCGGGACTGAGCTTTCCCGCTATGAAGCGAACACGGTGGATCCGCAGCAGAAGGTGTACGGGTTGATTGCCTTGCGCCCGAATCTGGAGGGTTTCGGAGACATACTCATCCTGGAAGGGACCTCCATGGCCGGAACTGAGTCGGCGGCGGATTTTGTTTTTGACGATACGCGTCTTCTGCCCTTCCTGGAGCAGATCAAGAGCGCGAATGGTGCGCTGCCCTACTTTGAGCTACTGCTGCAATCGAACAGCATGAATGGAAGTGCCTCTCAATCGGAAGTCGTGGCTTACCGCACCTCAGCGAATTGAGGGCGAACGCTCTATAGGCGGTCGGGCGGTGTTTTCGAGCCTGACGGCGAATTGTGTTGCCTCGGCCTGTCCTTACACTTATACTCCGCCCATTCCACCTTTCTACGGAACTTCCCTGGGAACACTGTGTCTCCCGGCCCCTGGCGTTTTTCAGGCCCCGTCTCATTGCCTGCACCCGGTACTTCTCTCGCCAGTCCCTCTGCAGAGTTTTGCCGGCCTGTTCAACCGTTCCTGTTCCATTCACCCATTCAAGCTTCAGGAGAAAGACCTATGAAGTTTCGATTCCACTGTGGTTCCGCATTGCCCCTGCTTATTTCGCTTTCGTTCGGCGCGCCTTTTGCGGTCTTAGCGCAGGATATTCTTCCCAGCGCGAAGGTACTGGTTATTTCTCGGGAGTACACCAAACTCGGTAAGGACGGCGCTCCTCATCAGACGGTGGAAGGGGCTTATCCTCGCGCCCTGGCTGCAGGCAAGGTTCCGAATCACTACTATGCCGCGGTATCGTTGTCAGGACCGTCGCGAGCTCTGTTCTTTCATGGTTACTCCTCCTTTGCCGACATGGCGGCGGAGCAGAAGGCCGCCACCAGCGACTCGACCCTTTCTGCCACACTCGACCGCACGAACTCGGCCGATGCCGATCTGCTCTCCTCCAAGGATTACAGCGTGTGGGTGAACCGGGACGATTTAAGTCTCAACCCGGGTTTTCGTGTCGGCTCCCGCTATGAGGAGATCACCCAGTTCGTCGTTCGTCCTGGACACCACCAAGAGTGGGAAGAACTGGTCAAGATGGTGATCGACGGCTACAAGAAGGGTGTTCCGGGCGCCCACTGGGGAACCTACGAGGAGGCTTACGGTACAACCGGCGGAGTCTACCTGGTCATCACCACGATCAAGGCTGCCACCGAACTTGACGCTGAAGAGGCGCAAGATAAGCAGTTTGTGGAGGCCATGGGAACAGACGGCATGAAGAAGATGCAGGAGCTCGAGGCCGCCTGCGTGGTATCGAGACAGACGAATCTATTCGTCATCGACCCCAAGATGAGCTACCCGCCGGAAGCCTGGGTGAAAGCGGATCCTGACTTCTGGACGGCCAAGAAGTAGGTTGACCGTAAACAAAACCCCTTAGGAACTGGACGGGTGCCCCAGGTTCGCCAAAGCGTACCTGGGACGAAAATGATATGTTTCGAATGCTTTCAGTTGGACGGCTCAGCAGCGTCGAATGGATTCAGCTTGACGGACAGTTTAAAGCGATCGTAGGGCTTCGCCCCGTCTTATTCGGCCCAGGTACGCTTTGGCGAACCTGGGGCACCCGTCCAGCTTTTAATGGGTTCTGTTGGAAGGCTGAGGCCTCTACCTGAGCAGGTAATAAGACACACCTACGGTTGCCAATAATAAGAGCGATATGATGCGCGGGTCACTTAGCGCCGTGACCGGCCCCTGGAGAAATGCCAGCGGATGATCCCAACAGACTTTTGAGACCTCGGCCTCATCCATCGCGGGCGTCAGCAGGCTGGTTACGACGTAGATGGCCACGCAGGCCACGGCAATGATCGGGCCGGCGAGCATGAAGGGAATGCCTAAACCCTGCACTGGGTCGGTGACGAAGCCACCGAAGTCCGTGAGGCGGCTGGAAGGCAGGAACCATCGGCCGGTGCTGGGCAAATCGACTAGAAAATAAATGACGCCGATAAGGGAGCCGAAATAAAGGGTAGCCATCGCTGCCTGCCTCGTCCCTCGCTTCCACAACACGCCGAATACAAAGACCGTGGTCACCGCCGGCGCGAAGGTCATGGGAATTTTGTTGATCGCTTCGAAGATGGTGCCGAACTGGTCGCCCTGCGTGGACCACAGCATGGCCAGAACCATGATCACGCCGGTGGTGATTCGCCCTACCCGCACTACGCGAGCATCAGTGGCTTGTGGGTGGAGTCGCTTGACGACGTCGATCGAAATGATGGTTGCGCAACTGTTGAGCGCTGCCGCCATGCAGCTCATAAGCGCGGCGGCAAGGCTGGCGGCGATTAATCCCCGCACGCCTACGGGGATGAGGTACAGGATCAGTTGCGACAGCATGGTGTTGTAGTCCGGATGTGTGGTTCCCGGCACATTCGGGAGATGAATTGCGCCTCTTTGCCAGAGCACGTAACCGATCACGCCGGGAAACACCATGAGAAAGACGGGCGTGATTTTCAGGAAGCCGGCAAAGAGCGCGCCGTTCTGTCCCTCCTTCAAGCTGTGCGCGCCCAGCACGCGCTGCACGTGGGTTTGATCCGCACACCAATACCAGATGCCGAGGATGGGATAGCCAAGCAAAACCGCCAGCCAGGAAAACTCGTTGAGATGGCCCTGGGCGTTGATGACCGGCTGCAGCATGTGCAATTGTCCGGACGCGACGGCGTGTTGGAAGCTGGCTATGTCGTGCACGCCCACAGCCGGCAGGGCGCGCACCCCGAGGATGGTGATCAGGGTCGCACCACCCAATAGCAGCACGACCTGGATATTTTCCGTCATCACTACCGCCTTGAGCCCGCCCAGAGCCGCGTAGGTGACGGTGAACAGCGAGAGTACAACGATGGTGGCAAACATGGGCACGCCGAGCAGGCCCTCGAATACCTTGGCTGCGGCGAAGAGGCTGATGCCGATGTGTATCAGCAAGGCACCGAGGATTCCGATGACAGCCAGGAAGGTGCGCGCCTCAGGGCAGTAGCGGCGTTCCATGAATTCCGGCAGCGTGGCTACACCGGAGTTTATGTAGAACGGGGCGAACATAAGCGCCAGCAGGATGAGGATGAAACAAGCCATCCACTCGAAATTGCCGATGACCAGGCCGTCTCTCGCTCCGCCCGCCGCATAGCCAACCAGATGGATGGTTGAAATGTTGGATGTGAATACGGCCGCACCGACGGTGAACCAGCCGAGCGATTTGTTGGCCAGAAAATATTGCTGCGAAGAGGCGTTCCGCCGGTAGCCCATCTTGATGCCGAAGGCGGTGATACCCACCAGGTAAACGGCGATGACGACGACATCAATTGGAGAAATGGCCATGGATGTGCGGCTACCCTCGCTTGTGGGCGCCGATGTGGTAGAAGCGAGCGCAATTCTCGCCTAGAATCGCGGCTTGGGTTTCTACCGGGAATTGCTGCACATAATCAATCACGATATTCATTACCGGCTGGTACTCGCCCGCGAGCGTGCACACCGGCCAATCGGAACCGATCATGAGACGGCTCCAGCCGAACGCCGCGTAGGTGATATCCAGGTAGCGGTGGAAGTCACTGGGACGCCAATGATTCCATTTCGCCTCCGTCACCATGGCAGAGAGCTTGCAGGTAACATTAGGTAATTTCGCCAGCTGATGCAGATCCTCTTGCCAGGGTGAGAATAGCTGCTCGGCGATTTTGGGCTTGGCGAGGTGATCGAGAACGAAGGGCTGCTCGGGGAATTCCTCTACCAGCTTTACCGCGACCTTAAGGTGCCGGGGAAAGAGCAATAGGTCATAAGTGAGGTCGAATTCCTTTAGCTGCGAGATGCCACGTCGGAAGTCCGGCCGCAGCATGAAATTGTCGTCGGGTTCGTCATGCACTATGTGGCGCACGCCTACGAGCTTGGGATGCGGGGCGAAGCGCTCCAGCTGGTGGGTTAGGTCTTTCGAACAGAGGTCCACCCAGCCGACTACGCCCTTGATGAAGTCATATTGGTCGGCTAGCTCGAGTAACCATCGCGTTTCCTCCAGATTCTGTCGTGCCTGCACGGTGACGCAGCCGTCGAAGTGAATGCTGGCTAACAGTGGCTGCAGATCCTGGGGAAGAAAGGCACGTTTCAGGATGGACATCTGGTCGGTCATCCAGGTGTGCTCGGTGGGGCTGTAATGCCAGAAGTGTTGGTGGGAATCCAGGCGCATAGGCTGTGAAATGATGAACCACTGCGCCGTTAGTTGGCAAGATGTGTCCGAGGCTAACTTGGTGCCCACACCCCTGGACGGGTGCCCCAGCTTCGCACCAGCGTACCTGGGTTGAAAAAGACGGGGCGACCCGGATTTCCTGTACGTTGCACTGGACACGACCGCGTATGCGGCTTTCTTTAAGGAAAGCCGCATGAAGTGCATCGGAGCCACCAAGCTTCACAGAAAATCCGGGGG
The DNA here is from genome assembly GCA_963844785.1 of uncultured Acidobacteriaceae bacterium. GTDB lineage: Bacteria > Acidobacteriota > Terriglobia > Terriglobales > Acidobacteriaceae > PALSA-350. The sequence goes on from CAWJPV010000021.1 coordinate 540,106, forward strand.
AAGCCCCTTCCAAGGCCATTTCTATGCGGGCAAAAAGATTGCTGTATGAGCCAGAGTCCCGTCGCGCATGGAGTAAAAGCATTTGAAAAAACCATTTTCAACCCAGGTACGCTGGTGCGAACCTGGGGCACCCGTCCAGGGGTGTGGGCTTGGTTGTTCGCCCCCAAGATCAGCACCGACCATGCGCCGCCGGGTTTGGTTGAGCCATTCCGCTTCCCTTCTCTCCGTGCAATCATGGGTGCGCTTGTAAAAGGGAGGTAGGGATGAAGAGGATTGTTTTTGCCGCATTGCTGGCCGGGGGTGCGATCGGATTCTATTGCCATAGCCAACAGAGTCAGCCGGTCCGGACCGGGATGCTGATCGGCATCAAGCCCGATCGGATTGCGGCCTACGAGGCATTGCACGCGGCGTCAAACCCGGGCGTCCGCGATTTACTCGACAAATACCATATGCATAACTTTTCGATTTATATCCAAAAAATGGATGATAGCCACTACTACCTGTTTGCCTACTACGAATACACCGGCAGCAACGCCAAGGCGGACGCGGAAGCGATGGCCAAGGAACCTCGTAATATCAAATGGCTCAGCGTGACGGACAGTATGCAGATTCCTCTGCCCGGCGCAACCGGTTGGACAAAGATGCAGGAGGTTTATCACAACCCTTAGCTCAGGTTTTTTTGGTGAGCAGGGAGCGCGCATCGAGGATGTGATCGCGCATCGCAACCCGCGCAGCTTCCGCATCGCGAGCCCGGATCGCGGCGTAGATTTTGCGGTGGAATTTGAGTGGTTGCTCGACCGAAACACGCTCTGAGAGCTGGTTCATGCTGGTGAGCACAGTGCGGTGTATTCCCTTGAAGAGCAACTGGCAGATGCGGTTTCCACTGGCCCGGAAAATCGCGTTGTGGAACGCCATGTCCGCCTCGAGGCGATCGCGCATGACTTTGCTGCGCTCCAGAGCGAGAACGGCGTTGCGCAGGGTAGAGATATCTTCAACAGTGGCGCGCTCCGCGGCCCGGGCGGCAAGTTCCGGCTCCACGATGAGCCGGGTTTCGAAAAGCTCGTGGTGAGAAAGGTCGTCCAAGAGCACCAGAAAGTCAATGGGCTCGTTGAGGATGGTCTCCGCGCTCTCTGAAAGATAGGTGCCATCGCCAACCTTCTGCGAAAGAACACCCATCATCTCCAGCACTTTGAGCGCCTGGCGCACGGATGCGCGATTGGCTCCGAATTCCTTCGCCATTTCGCGCTCCGGGGGGAATTTGGAACCGGGCGCGACGGAGCCATCGGCAATGAGCCGCTTGATACGCGCGATCAACCTGGCAGTTACACGGGGATCCTGCTGTTCCTTGCTGGCGAGGGCTGTGCTTGGCATAGGTGTCCTGATGCCCGACAAGTGTATAGCAGTTTGTCGAGAGCGGATAGGGCAATGGTTCAGCATTCGTGAGGGATTGACAAGCGACGGCTGGGCGGCTTAATTAGATAAGTATGCTGAGGTGAAGGAGTTCACCTTTAACCGCTGTTGTGCCTTCGGCTCGACAGATGATGACTCCTGACGGGACGCCCGTCGCGGAGTCATGTCCTCGACGACACATCCCAGTTCAAACTGAGTTTCCACCACTGTAGGGAGCCGTCTGCTCTGCTGGTGGGTGCATTTTGTGGAGGTTGCATTTGCAGAAATACCTTTTCATCGCATTCGGGGGCGCACTGGGATCCCTGGCTCGCTACGCGGTGGGTTCGGCCGTCGCCAGCCGCATGGGCACGCGATTTTTCTATGGCACATTTGTGGTCAACATGACGGCTTGCCTGATCATTGGTTTCTCTCTGACGTGGCTCGGCCGGCACACAGAGGTCAATCCGGCGTGGAGGTTCCTGATCCCGATCGGCTTCGTCGGGGCGTACAGTACCTTTTCCACCTTCGAATGGGAGTCCTTTACCGCGCTGCAGACAGGCGCATTCCTGATGGCCGCGCTCTATGTAACGCTCAGCATTCTGCTGGGAATGCTGGCGCTGTGGCTGGGGGTATTGCTGGCTCGGATCGCGTTCTGAGCTCAATCCCCCAGTTCAAATGATCGGTTCCAGGTGTCGATCACCCGGGTCTCGCGCTCGAAGCCTAACGTACTCACCGAACCTGTTCCCAACGCCAGCAAGCTGCCCGCGCGCGGAGGGAGAGCGAGCCAGGTGGCGGCGAGAATCCTGAGGACATGGGCATGGGCAAACAAGGCGACCTCGCCGCCTGCCTTAATGGCTCGGTCGATGACTTGCTGGGTTCGGGCAGCGACGTGCTCGACAGGCTCGCCTTCAGGTATAGGAGAGTCCCAAATGGACCAGTCGGGACGCTCCTTACGAATCTCTGCCGTGGTGCGCCCTTCGAAGATGCCGTAATCCCACTCGCGCAGGTTGTCCTCGACCTGCGCGACATCCGCATAGCCGGCGACACGACAGGTTTCCCGGGCGCGCTGCAACGGGCTGGTCAGGACCAGGCTGAACTTGCGATGGTTGAGATAGTCCCGAATCCTGGCGGCGCGTTCCTCTCCGCGCGCGGTGAGCGGGATATCGGTTCTGCTGGTATGGGCGCCGGAGAGACTCCACTCCGTCTCTCCATGACGAATCAACCACAGTTGCAGATTCAACGCTGTCTTCCTTTCATCGTGCCTGGGCAGGGTTTTCCAGGCCGCCTTGCAGAGTGAAGTTTTCGAGCGCGATGGCGTTCTGCCAGCTGCGATCGAGGGAGTCGATGTAATGCACCTCAAGCTCGAAGAGAGTGCGCTGGGACACGATGACCTGAGGGTACGCCTGGGCCATGCTTTGATACTTCTCAAGGTAAAGCTCATACGCGCGCCGGGCGCGGGGTAGCAGATCTGTACGGTAGCGCTCCGCTTCGACCTTTGCGGATAGATAGTTCTGCGCCAGCACCTCGGCTTGTTGCCGCAGGGATAACTGGGTCCGCGTCACCTCCTGCCGGGCCTCTTCGAGCTCTGCCTCCGCCGCGCGCGTGTTGCCCTGGTTGCGGTTCCAAAGCGGCAGCTCGATGCCCGCACTGGCGAAGCTTTGCGCTCCTGTCTTTTTACCCGGAGCTTCTGGCAGCTGCTCCAGGTTGGCTTGCTCCCCCGCCCGCAACTGCAAATCGGGCACCACTTCACGCTTGGCATCCTTCAGCCTCGCCTCGGCAATCACCACTTGCTGTTGCGCCTGCTTGACGGAGGGGCTTTGCTGCACGGTGGTGTCCACGAGGTGAGATGGATCGATCTCCGGCGGGGCGTCGAACGCCGCGTCGAGTGGAGCGATCTCAGCGGTTGGATTGCCGGTCAGCGCTGCTAGACTCTTGAATTTTTGAATAAACATCCGCTGCGCGAGGGTGTAGTCGATTTCGGCCTGTTCCGCTTCGACTTCGGCTTGCAGCACATCGGGTGCATCCGCCTGGCCCACGTTGGCCAACCGGTGCGCGGTTTGGGCGGCTTCGCCGGCTAAGGCCGCAAGCCGGCCACGTACCTCTACCGTACGCTGAGCGCTGAGGGCGCTGTAGAACATCTGGGTTACATCGTTGTGCACGCGCAGGAGCTGGGCTTGCGCTGCTATGGTATCGGACTGCTTTTGCTGCTCGTAGATGTTGCGGCGAAGGCCAAGCTTGCCGCCCAACACGATGGTTTGTGCGACAAAGCCGCCTTGCTCTCCACCACCATAGGAGCCGCCGCGGATCTGGTCGCCCTCGTAGCCGACGGTGGGATTGGGGTAGAGAGCAGCCTGCCTGGCTTCCGCTTCAGATCGTCGGATGAGGGCCTGGGCCTGTCGCAAGGTCGGATTGTTTTGATCGGCCATGGACAGAAAGGCTTCCAACTTGAGCGGGGGGCGCGTGGTCACTCCTTGCAGCAGCTGCGGGGCCGGGGCCGGGGACTGCGGCGGCGACGAATGATCCATCTGCATGCCTGCCATCGGTGGTTGCTGGGCAAACAGCGGGGCGGCGGCTAACCACAATACGGGCGCGAGTTTCTTCATGGTGTTCTCCGGGAAAGGTTAGGAAACTCGTTCGAGTAGCGAGGCGTAGGGATCGTTGGGCCTTTGCGCCTGCTTCATACGGGCCGTCACCTGGTCGTATTTCTCCGGCGGCAGTACACGGACGAAGTTCATCATGCCCATCATGAAGCCGCTCCAGCCGGGGCGGAGTAAGTAGTTCTCGGGCTTCTCCACCATGGAGTCCATGGCCATGGCTGGGCCTTCCATGTAGGCATCCTGAGGAAAGCCCGGGACGGAGTCTGCGTTCCCCGCAATATCGCCTGGCGCAACCATGCCTGGCATCGCCTTCTGCGAAAGCGGTCCGTTGATGGTTTCCGTGTCTGACGTGTTTCCCATGCGGTTCATGCTGCCCACACTCGACGACATCTGGTTCATCATGTGGTGGGGCAAGTGGCAGTGCAGCATCCAGTCGCCGGGGCGGTCGGCGATGATCTCCACGTCGCGCGCCTGGGCTACGCCTACCAGTACTGTGTTGCCGGGCCACCAGGCGGTTTCGGGAATGCGGCCGCCTTCGGTGCCGGTGACCTGGAAGGTGTATCCGTGAAGATGCATGGGGTGATGATCCATGCCCAGGTTGACAAAGCGGATGCGTACGCGGTCCCCCTGACGAACAATCAACGGCGTAGTTGCCGGGCCTGCCTTGCCGTTGAGCAGGAGCCAGTTGTACTCCATGTTCATGGTGTTGGGCACGGTGTTGTTGGGCAACACCTGGTACTCCTGCAGGTGTAGCAGAAAGTCCTTATCGCAGTGGGGATGGTAGGGTGTGCGGGGATGCATAATGAAGCCGCCCAGCATTCCTGTCATCTCCTGCATGGCCATGTGGGAGTGGTAGAAGTAGGTCCCTGCCTGGTGAATATCGAATTCATAGACGAAGCGGCCGCCCGGCTTCACCGGTTCCTGGCTGATGCCCGGCATGCCGTCGTAACCCACCGCGTCTTCAAAGCCGTGCCAGTGGATGGAGCTGGGCTCGGGCAAATGGTTGTCGAAGATGACCCGGACGTGATCGCCCTGGTTGACCTGGATGGTCGGGCCAGGCGCGCTGCCGTTGAATCCCCAGGCGTCGATGGTTTTATCCGGATGGATCTTTTGCTTTAGTACTTCGGCGACGAGATGGAAGACCTTGGTGGTTCCGTCCATGGTGTAGGGCAGATCGCCGACGTCCGGGGTCACGACCGGGACGGTTGATTCAAGAGAGGGCTTGGCTGGTCGTGGGGCTTGTGTGTGCGGGCCGGCGGGCGGGGCATCTGGAGTCGCCGGCTTCGGCGGCATCGGCATGGTCATTTTCATGGTTTGCGCGGATAAGCCGCGAGCTGCGAGGAGAGCCGCGCCGGAGGCGAAGGCGCGATGGAGAAAGGTGCGTCGGTTACTCATATTGACTCCAGGAAGGATCAACTGCGGGAACAAAGGGATGAGTACAAACGCGACTCTCCCTGTACCTGGAAAGGCGGGGTCGCGTCTAGACGCGCAGGGCGGTGATCAGGGGCGAGGAGTCAGTACTACTTCGCAGCAGGTGGGATGGGGAAATGAACTGGGGGATGTTTTGGCCCGGGAGAAGGTCGCCTGGGCGGACATCTGCGCGGAGTTCGAGCTGGTTCGCGGTCTTTCCCTGGGTGTTCGCCTGCAGATCGACCACGCAGATGGCGTGGGTGCTGGTTTGGCAGGTTTGCAGTTCGGGAGCGTTGGACGCGGGCTGCTGCATGGCGTGGCAATGCGCCATCACGTGAGCAGAGCGATTCGGGACTTGGCGCTGCACACACTGCGCCCCGCATACCGTGGACGCTGCCTGGGTAATGAGCAGCACCAGCAATAGCACGGGCAGAATGATTTTGCTTCGCGTGCGCGTTGGTGACGAGAGTTTCACAACAGGTTTAGCATACGCCGGTCTGGGTTAGGGTCGCCAGCGGCCAACCTATACCAATTGGTTAACAGTAACCTGGTGGAGGTGAAAGATCCTAACCTTGGGCGGGGTCACCGACGGATTTGCGTTGGGGAAGCATGATCCAGGCTGAAAGGGCCAGGTTGTAGAGCAACATTCGCTCGGCCAAGGGCATGGTCGATAGCAAGACGGCGACTAGCTGTTGCCCGCGGGCGACTACGAGATCTGTGCTCATTTTGTGTCCCTCCCGCCTGCACATAAAGACGGAGTAAGACAGAGAAAGTCTTCCGCGTCTTTTTCGGGAGATTGGGGTTGCACATGGGGCACATTCCGGCAAGGACGGTCGATCACTCTGGGATAATGGAAGCACCAGCCTTTTATTCCCCATGGCGACCCTAAAGACAGATCAGTTGGAGACGGAAAGCAAGCTCCAGCGGCTTCGAACCGCTTTCTGTGCCTCTGTTTCGCGATCTGTGGCTGGCCTCCATTGTGTCCAACCTGGGCGGATGGATGCAGGATACGGCCGGCACCTGGCTGATGACGGTGCTCACACCGTCCCCCTTGCTCATTGCCCTGATGCAGACCGCGGCCAGCCTGCCCGTGGTCATCCTGGGCTTGTTGGCGGGGGCGACGGCGGATATTTTTGATCGCCGCCGGTTGCTCATTTTCTGGCAGGCGTGGATGCTGACGGCAGTCGCCATCCTCAGCGTGCTCACGTTCTTCGACATCATCTCGCCGTGGATCCTGCTGATTCTTACCTTCCTGCTGAATATCGGCACGGCGATGAACAGCCCCGCATGGCAGGCGATTGTGCCGGAGGTGATTCCCCGGGCACAGCTGCCGGATGCCATCTCCCTCAACAGCGCCGGGTTTAACCTCGCGCGCGCCCTGGGGCCGGCCCTGGGCGGCCTGGCGATCGCGCTGTTCGTCCATGCCACGACCGGCGCCGCCTCGGTGTTTCTGCTCAATTCCCTTTCCTTCGTGGGCGTGATCCTGGTTTTGTACCGCTGGCAGCGCAACCCGCTGTTCAAGAGCGCGCTGCCGGCAGAACGTATCCACGGTTCCATGCGGGCGGGCATCCGTTATATTCGCTACGCTCCGATGCTGCAGGCCGCCTTCATGCGGACGCTCATCTTCACCCTCTTCGTGAGCGCCGTGTGGGCCTTGCTGGCCGTCGTGGCCCGTAACGATCTGCACCAGGGCGCTATGGGATACGGCATTCTGAATGGCAGCATGGGCTTCGGAGCGGTGATTGGAGCTACGAATCTACCGCGGGTGCGCCGGGTGCTGTCGGCGGACAAAATCATTGCATTGTCTACCGGCGTCTTCGTGGCTACGCTGGCGGTTCTGGCACTGGTGAAGGTGCCTCTGATCATTATTCCCATGCTGATTGCCGGTGGGTTTGCCTGGACCAGCGCCATGTCTACGCTGAACCTGGCGGTGCAGATGTCGGTTCCGGCCTGGGTGCAGGCGCGGGCGCTGGGCGCCTACCAGATGATCTTCGCCGGGGGCATGGCCCTGGGCGGAGTGATTTGGGGCTATATCGCGGAGCACGTTTCCACTTCAAAGTCGCTGATGTGCGCGGCTGTCGGCCTGGCGGTCACTCTTCCCTTGTCGCTGCGCTTCCACGTGCTGCGCGGAGTGCAGCCCGATTTCAGCCCCTATACCTACGCGCTGCCGGCGCCGAAACTGGCATCGGAACGGGAAGACAGCGACGGGCCGGTCCGGGTGTCGATCGAATACCATATCGACCCCAGGGACTATGCCGCCTTTACCAAAGCCATTCATCAACTGCGGGATGTGCGCCTGCGCGATGGCGCTATTCGCTGGGGCGTCTTCCAGGACGCGTCGGACCCGGGACATCTCAACGAGACGTTTGTCACCGAGTCATGGCTCGAGTACCTGCGGCAACGGGAGCGCTTCACGGCCTCGGATCTGGCGACCCGGGAACAGGGTTTGGAGCTTCCACCGGGGCACTGAGCCGCCCCGGATTTCGCATATGTTCTATGCCAAAGAGGTCAGTGATGCGACAGTCGAATTAAAGGCTGCTCAGCAGTTTAAGCCGGCCTTGCTCAGCGTATCCTTTAACCCTTTCATGCTGACGCGAGTGGAGGCCTCGGGAGTGCCCGCGCCGCGCCAATGCGTTTCCAGGCTGACGGCATAGTGATAGCCATCCTTCGCCAGGGCGCGAAATTGACCGACCCAATCGACGACTCCCCCACCCACCGGCGCCCACTCATATTTTTTGCCTGGCTCGCGCACCACATCTTTCGCATGGCAATGGCCGATGCGGTCATGAGGCAACAGGCGGTATCCATCGGGATAGGGCGTGCTTCCCAGGGCGGCTGCATTGCCCGGGTCCCAGTTGAGCATGAAGTTTTTGTTGGGGATGGCTTTCAGAACAGCGGCTGATTCTTCTCCCGTGGCCGTATTGCAGGCCATCTCGTTCTCGAGCAGCAGGATCAGGTTGCTCTTGGCACACGTCTCCGCGGCGGTGCGCAGTTTGTCGTTGATGGCGAGCGCGGTAGGGCGCCTGGTCGTCCAGCCGCCAAAAATCGAAGCAGCGGATGCGGTCGGTTTGGAATTGCTTCGCCAGGTCAATACAGTGCTCGAGCAATGGATCCTGTTGCTTGAAGTCGAAGCCGGCGTGGAACTGGTCGCGCTTGGGACTGCTCTTGGAGAGTGGCGCTCCCGGCCAGTCCACTTTGAAGAGCGGGCTGGCTATGTCGGTTACCCGGAGTTGGTATTTTTCCAGGATTCGCTTGCGATTCGGCGATCTCTTTGGCGTCGAGGTCGGTGACGTTCTTGTTCCACATGGAGCGCAGTTCGATCCAGTGGAGACCGAAGTCCTTGGTGGCAATCTCGCAGGCCCGGCCAAAGTCCGGTGTTAACTCGTCGTTGATTACGGAGAGACGAAAGGGGCAGGTGGCGGAAAAGGCGTGCGCGGCTCTGCGCCATGGCGCTATTGCGCCGAGGGCGGCGAGCGATGTTATGAACTGACGGCGTGATGTAGACATATGAGTTGGGCCCTTTTTACTGGACGTGACCACGATAACGAGAGCGGGTGATGCTTGCAAGGTGCGGGTTCCCTGACAAAGGGACGGGTGCCAGGGACATGCTCTCTAGGGAAGGTTGATCTCCTGATGGAGGGACAGGTCTTTGGATGAGCCCCCTACCATGATGATGTAACGGCCCGGCAACTGCTTCCAGGTGTCGGCCTTCTCGTCGTAAATAGACAGCTCCCGGGGGTTGATCGATAGGCTCACTTCTTTGCTCTCTCCGGGATTCAGGAGCACCTTGCTCCAGGCCGCTAGCCGCTTCGGAGGTTCGTTGGCGCTGGCCGGCAAGGCCACATAGACCTGGGCCACTTCGGCTCCTGCGCGGGGACCGGAATTCCTTACCGTGAACCGCACGGTGGGCTCCTTACCCTTGGCCACCTTCAGATCGGAGTACTGATAGGTGGTGTAAGAGAGGCCGTATCCGAAGGGGAAAAGGACCGGCTTCTTCTCCGCGTCGTACCACTTGTAGCCTACCTTCAGGCCTTCGTCGTAATGGACGCTGAAGGTCGGTTTAGCTTCTTCAGGCTTCAATACCGCGCCCGCACCTGCGTTATGTCCCGGAGGCGGTTTCACCAGATCCGGATGGGGCAGATCGGCCACGCTGAGAGGAAAGGTTATGGGTAGCTTGGCGCTCGGATTCACGCTGCCATAGAGAACGTTGGCTACCGCATCGGCTCCCTTGCTGCCGGCGTACCAGGCCTCTATCACTCCGGCGACCTTGTCGATCCATGGCATTACCACGGCGGTGCCGGTCTCGAGCACGACGATGGTTCGAGGATTCGCATCGGCCACTTGATCGATGAGCGCATCCTGGTTGCCGGGCAGCGAGAGGTTGGGTAGATCGTCTCCTTCGCTCATCCAGCGATAGACAAAGACAATCGCTACATCCGCTTTCCGGGCGACGGCCGCAGCCGCAGCAGGATCGGCACCGGAGTCAAACGTTACCTGGGCCGCTGGATCTGCGGCGCGCACGGCCTTCAAAGGCGAGGTGGGAAACCACACCTGCGACTGCCAGGGGGCGGCCGGCTGTCCCGGTGGATCCACCTGCGCCGATCCACCGCCGGAGATCATGCCGGTGTCGGCGTGTGGCCCAATTACGGCAATGGAGTGCACGGCGGCACGATCGATGGGCAGCACAGTACCCTTGTTCTTGAGCAAAACGATGCTCTGCTCCGCGATGCGCCGCGAGGTGGCAAAGCCGCCCTCGACATCGACTACACTCTTCTGGGTTGGGAAGTCGAAGAGGCCGACCAGAAACATGGAACGCAGGATGCGGTGCACGTGGTCATCCAGTTGCGCCATGGGGACGGTGCCCGCCTCGACCGCCTGCTTGAGCTTTGCGCCGTAGAAGTCGTCCATCGGCTGCTCATGGTCGAGGCCGGCTGCAGAGGCCTGGACCGTGCTGTGGGTGCCGCCCCAGTCAGAGATCACGAAGCCCTTGAAGGCCCAGTCTTTCTTGAGCACATCCGTGAGGATGTATTTGTTCTGGCAGGCATACTCACCGTTGATTGCGTTGTAGGAGCACATCACCGCGGCTGGCTGTCCGATATCGATACCAATATGGAAGGCCAGCATATCGGTCTCTTGCATGGCCCGCTTGCTGATGATCGAGTCCACCTCGTCGCGGCCACTCTCCTGGTCGTTCATGACGTAGTGCTTGATATCGCCGATGACATGCTGGGCCTGCTCACATTTGATCCTGTTGCCTACCAGCGTGCCGGCCAGCAGCGGATCTTCGCCCTGGTACTCAAAGGTTCTGCCATCCCGCGGTTCGCGGGTCAGGTTGACTCCGCCGCCGAGCGTCATGTTGTAGCCCTGGGCGCGTAGCTCGCGGCCAATGAGGGCCCCATAGTCACAGGCGGCTTCAGGATCCCAGCTGGCCGCCGCGGCTATGTTGGACGGGAGCGCTGTGGAGTAGCGCCCGTTCTGGGCGCTCATGCGAACCCCATAGGCGGCGTCGCTCATCTCGATCTGGGGAATGCCCAGGCGCGGGATGCCGAACACGAAACCGGCGCCCTGGTTGCCGAGATAGGTTTTGGGCATGGGCCTGCTCCAGCCCGGCATGCCTTGGCCGTGCATGAGGAGGATTTTCTCGTCCAACGTCATTTTCTTGAGCACCAGGTCGGCGCGGTCGTCGGGGGAGAGGCTGGTGTTCATCCATGGATGCTGTTGTGCTAAGGCGGGCGCGGTCAGCGCAACGGTCAGCGCAACGGTCAGCGTTGCGACGGAGAACCAGTTTCCCAGGGTTAATTTCAACTTGCCACCATCCGATCCCGATATTACTTGCCGCCACTGAGCAGGGTCACGTAACGATAGTAGAACTCTACCCCGCGGTTATGAGCCAGCCTGCTCCAGCAACAACCAAAGGCATAGTATAGATTTTCTAACTCAAGACCCCGATTCTGCCGCAGTGAGGGGGAGAAAAAGCACAGGAAAGGACAACAATTGCCGGGAAGTTCTCGCGCTGCCTTATTTCTTGCCGGAAGTTTGCTGGGATGCCTGTCAGTGGCTGGGGCACAATCCAAGAGCTTAATCACCCTGGACGAGTTCATGAACGCCACCGACGTTCATGAGGCGAAACTGTCTCCTGATGGTTCGGCGGCGGTCATCGCCACGGTCGACTCGGATTGGCAGCATAACCGCTTCCGTAGCGATCTGTGGATCTGGAAAGAGAAGACGGGCCAGACGACGCCGCTGACGCGGTCGGGACACGCACGCGCTCCACAATGGTCCCCCGACGGCAGGTATATCGCGTTTCTTTCTGATCTTCCTCTGCCTGACGGCGATGAGGGCAAGAACGGACCAGAACGGGTGTGGCTGATCGCCGCAGATTCTGGAGAATCGTTTGCTCTTTACAAGGAGAAGCTGGAGGCCCATGCCTTTGCCTGGTCAGCCGACGGATCGCAGATTTTTTTTTCTTGCGCAGCGCCGCTTTCAAAGAGCGCCGAGGAGGCGCAGAAGGCGCAGTGGAAAGACGTGATTCGCTGGCGCGAGCAAGAGCGGGGCGATCTGCTTCTTGCCCTGCCGGCCGGGAAAGCGATTGCAGATGCCCAGCAGAACCTGCCGGCTCATCCGGCGGCCGTGGCCGACGAGGCACTCCCTCTGCCGGCTTTGGCCAGGAAAGTCACTGCCATTGACGATGAGATCAACGAGATTGCTCCCGACCCTAAGGGCGCGGAGGTCGCATTTACTACCGATTCGGTCTCGCATCGCCTGGAGGATCCAAAACACAACGAGATCTATCTGGTAAGTAACTCCGGCGGGGAAGCACGGCGACTGACCAACAATCAGGCCCGGGAGTCTGACCTGCGGTGGAATGCTGACAGCAGCCGGATCTTCTTCCAGGTGGGAGCCGATGAAGGAGATGTCGAAACATTCCGCTCGATCCAGGGACGGTTATATGTGGTCGAGACCGCGAGCGGAAAGGTGAAACGGTTGGGCGGCGAATTCGAAGGTTCGTTCCAGGACTTCACCTTGATGGGCGATGGCCGCCTGATGGCTACCGGGCTAAAAGGCACGCAGACCCAGCTCTACAGGATCGACGGGGAGCATGCCACACCTTTGCCTGGATTGCCCGGCACCTACGCGGGCGTGGACGCGGGAGTGCATTCGTCACGGTTGCTGGTGAGGTACTCCACGCTTACTCAACCGACACAAGTCTTGGTCGCAGCCAATGCGGCTCGGCCCGATGAGGCGAGGGCGATCAGCAGCTTCAATCCCGTGTTCGCGGAACGCTCGCAGCCGGAGTGGAAGACCTACCAATGGAAGGCGGACGACGGCACGACGGTGGAGGGCATACTGATATATCCGCCGCACCGGATGGGGGAGAAGAATCTGCGCATGCTGACGCTGATTCACGGCGGTCCGGCAGAGGCGAACGGGGATTACTTTGGAGCCGACTGGTACGAATGGGCCAATCTGGCCGCGGCCAATGGATGGCTGGTGTTCCGGCCGAACTATCGCGGATCGATCGGGTATGGCGACAAGTTCATGCTGCAGATTGCTCCTCATCTGGTCTCCAGGCCGGGCAAGGACATTCTGGAGGGAGTCGCCGCGGCGGTGAAGGAAGGCATCGCCGATCCACAGCATCTTGCGGTTGGCGGATATAGTTACGGCGGATACATGACCAATTGGCTCATCACGCAGACTACCGAGTTCAAAGCGGCCGTGACCGGCGCGGGCGCAGTCGAGCACGCGGCGAACTGGGGAAATGACGATACAACGTACGACGATATGTGGTATCTGGGTGGAGCGCTGCCTTGGCAGAATCCAGAGATCTACCAGAGCGAAGCGGCACTCTTTCAGATGGACAAAGTGAGGACGCCCACGCACATCGTCGCGGGCAACGCCGATGTGCGCGTCAGTTACCTGGAAGATCTGCTGCTTGAGCGTGCGCTGGAGCAGTTGCAGGTGCCGCACAGTTTATTGGTCTTTCCCGATGAAGGACATTCCCTGGAGAAGGATCCATGGCACGGCTACATCAAAGTAAGGGAAGAACTGGAGTGGCTGGAAAAATACGGCGGTCAAGAACGTGCCGTTCGATAGATAGGTCGAAGCAGCGATGTGCTTGACCGAGGATCCGCAGCAATTCCGGGAGTTATTTTCCTAACAGATACCCATTAGGAGCTGGACGGGTGGGCCGAATAAGACGGGCGAAGCCCACCACAGCTTTTCGCTAATCAATTAGCTAAGAGCAATCGAAAATATGATTTTCGGCCCAGGTACGCTTTGGCGAACCTGGGGCACCCGTCCAGTTCCTATTGGGTTCTGTTAGGAAACTGACTCCTGCCGGGTTCACTTCCCCATTGAGGTGAAGTTGGTCCGGGTGAAATTCGATTTCGTCACTTCTTTTACGTCCAGCTCCCCATTATGGTTTTTATCAAACCAGTCAAACTCCGCTTCCATAAACTTCATGTACTCCTGTTTGGAGATCTTGCCGTTTTTGTTGGCATCCATAAGAAGCAGCAACTGCTTGAACTCGTTCTCTGCGATTTGCAGTTTGTTCTGAGGCTTTGGCACTGATGCTTTCGTTTGTGCGACCGCAGTCCTTGGTACAACCCCGGGGGCGATCGACATTGCGAAAAGCAAACATAGGATGTTCTTTGGCTTTAGCATAGGTCACCTCCGAAGAAATTGTACTCTGCCGATAAATCACCTTCCAATTGTCATTTTCTTATCTGCACTCAAATCCAAAGGTGCCGAAAACGAATCCAAGGCTACGGCAAACGGAGGAACAAAATCTTACATTGCAGATGAGAGGCGCTTATGGACAGCAAGATCCGCAAAGTGGGCACGCTACTGGTTGCGTTTGGTTGTGCTTCGATGTGTCCGGCATGCGTCGCACAAGCATCCGGGAAGAATGCCGAGTATGCCCTAGCCGATGACGGCGGGAGCGGCGCTGCGACAGCAGAGCCTGCGGTAACCACAGAGATAGCTCCTACGGCTGTGCCGGGCGTGGAGCTCAGGTCAGCCATCGTCAAAGAGCTGGAGGCTATGAAGCAGCGTATCGCGGAATTGGAAGCGGAGCTGGCCGCCGGCAGCGGAGCTACCGCATCAGACGCGGCTAAAGCATTGCAAGGGGAGAAGAATGAGCTGCAGGCAAGTGCAGCGCCTGCGGCTATGCTACGCAGTGCAGTGCCCCCAGCGGCGGTCTCCCAGGCAGAATCCGTACAAACTGTGACCCCGCCCCCGACCGTTCCAGGGAAGATAGAGCCCTTTTCGGATGCGGACTGGACGTGGCTGAACGGCAATCCGCGCAATAAGGACACGGCCTATGACTCCAAGTTCTTTACCCCTGAGATCCGAGCGGACATCACGTATAACTATGACTTCAACAAGCCAATCGACGACTCCATGGGCGGGTCGAGCGAACTTTTTCGGGCAAACGAAATTCAGCTGGAGCAACTGGGGATCGGTGGCGACTTTCACTTTGAGAATGTTCGCGCCAGGTTCATGACCCAGTTCGGCACCTACTCAACCGCCACGGTACGCAACGATCCTAGCTACGCCAAGGGGCAATGGACTCTTAACGAAGCGGATCGCCAGCTGTCGGAAGCGTACGGCGGGTACCATATCGATGCACTGCACGGAATCAACATCGATGCCGGCATATTCTTGTCTTATATCGGCCTCTTCAGCTACTACAACTTCGATAACTGGGCCTATCAGCCGTCGTATGTCTCCTCGAATACACCGTGGTTCTTCGAGGGCCTTCGGGTTCAGATATTTCCGACAGCGCATTTGAAGATTGAGCCGTGGATCATCAATGGCTGGCAATCGTACGCTTCCGCGAACTCGCGAAAAGGCCTGGGCGGCCAGATCAAGTACACTCCGAGACCCTGGGTGAATATCATCTCGAATAACTATGGTCTGGGCCACGATGATCTATACCTGCCAAACCGCGGCCGCCTGCACACCGACAATAGCCTCGAAATCAAGTACTATGACCACCCCGAGAACACGATCGATAAGATGGCTTTCTCATTCACGGGTGATGTGGGATGCGAATTCGGCAACGGAGTTAGCTGCTACGGGGACAAAGCGGGCGGTCCGAAACAGAGTTTTCTCGGCTTCATGCTCTATGACCGGACGTGGTTCAAAGAGGGACTTGTATGGGCTGACGCTGGGCGGTGGCAAAATCAACAATCCAGGCCGTTACCTGGTGCTGCTGCCGCCCATCAATGGGGAGACGGCTGCCAGCGCGGCGATCAATTCACCCTACTTCACGGAGAATCCGGGAAATCCGTACAAAGCGTGGGATAGCTCCATCACCTTTGACTACATGCCCAAGCAATGGATCACCTTCCGCTGGGAGTATGACTACCGCCATGCGAACGTGCCCTACTGGAGCGGCCATGGGGGCATAACCCCACCCGCATTTTTGGGTAGCGCCTGTGGGTACGAACAACGGCTTCCCCACGCAATACGCTTGCTTCGACGGCACCCCCTCGGCAACGATCAACGGCTGCGGTAAGGATGGTGGAACCTGGTTCCCTGATCTGAGAAGAGACGAGTCCTTTATCGACCTCGATCTTATGGTGAAGTTCTAGAGCCGGAGCAAGGATGGGATGGTCCCTGCGTTGTAGATAATCAGGATACCGAGTGCAATCAACACCAGCGGGGCCATGATGTGGCCGTAGCGCCGCAGAGGCGCGCCGAATCTTGGGTGACTTACCATCCAATGCGCCAGCAGGCACAACAGGGCGGTCATAGCGACGAATACCACGGCGATGATGGCGACCTGGCTGCCGGAGTGGACGGCAAAGGCAGGGATATAAACACCGATGTTGTCGCCTCCGTTGGCAATGGTCACGAGCGCAACGCTGGCGATATTTCCGTGACTGCCGGTGGTGGCGACGAGGTCTTTGGTGGGGGCCGCTTCGGCGCGATCATGGCGCAACTCCAGAAGTTTTCCGATGCCAACCAGGATGGGGAAAATCCCGAGCAGACCTAAATAAGCTTCGGGGATCACCAGTGAGAGGAGAGCCCCGGCCGCACTCACGATAAACAAGACGGCCGTTCCCGCATACTGGCCGGCCACAATGTCGCGCGCCCGGAACCTGGAATTCGCGAAGAAGGCGATGAGCACGACGAGATCATCCACGTTGGTCGAGAGAAATAGAACGATGGCCAAGCCGAGCAACGCTACGAGAGATTTCATTGATTAGCGCAGATCTTGTTTGATGCCGCGGCAGTGCTTGCGGTGTCGCGGAAGTCCGCCACGACGCGATTCGTAAGGAAGTCATAAAGATTCATATCCATTATGTAGCTGTCCGGTTCCCCAGGGCCGATCTTTATGCATTCTTTATACGGCCTGCAATCTACTAATAATGAAACGTTGGTAGACGCGAAGAGGCCCTTGTTGCAACAACACCCCCGGCAGTCCTTTGGAATACATTTTCTTCTTTTACTTTTCGCGTTCGGTATGGTGACCATCACGGGCCATGCGGAAGAGTGCTCCCAGCGTCGCGCCGGCAGCAGCGTCGGTGGTGATGCCGATCTTCCCAGTGCTCCCGATTCTCCCCAGGCAGCAGCTGCCGTACCTGCTGCTGCGCCGGTTCCTGCGCAACGGGGCTTTTTTACCCGCTTAGGGCATGCCTACCTGGACGATTGGACGGTGGATTCCAACGGCGTTCCCGCCGCTCCTGCGCCCGCGCGGCGGGGGACGCCGCCGCCCCTGAACTCGCCACCCTTTCCTTCGGCGGACTGGCCCATCGGTGGAACGGTGGTGATCGGAGCGCCGGACTATGGCACCTACCCCCTGATGCAGGCGATCAACGGGAACGAGGGCCGTATAAAGATGTATGGCTGGTTCGATATTGGCGGCAATGCCAGCACATCGAACAAGGGCAGATACGCCAACAACGAAACCGCCTACGATGTGATTCCCAACTCTATCCAGCTTGACCAGGTCGCTCTTTATTTCGAGCGTCTCCCGAATACGGTTCAGACCGATCACTTCGATTGGGGATTCCGCCTCACCAACCTCTACGGCCTGGATTATCGCTACACGACGGCCAAAGGCATCTTCAGCCAGCAACTGCTAAGGAACAACGACACCTACGGTTACGACCCGGTGATGTATTACCTGGACTTCTATGTCCCTCATGTGGCGAAGGGCATGGATATCCGGATCGGACGCTATATCTCCCTGCCCGATATTGAAGCGCAGTTAGCGCCGAATAACTATACTTATAGCCACTCCATCCTCTATACCTATGACTGCTATACCCAGAACGGAATCAACACCACAACCAAGCTGAGCGATCATTGGACGGTCCAGGCCGGCGTCTCCGGCGGTTGTGAGACGGCTCCCTGGATTTCCAACGCGAAACTCACGGGAAATTTCTGCGCAGCGTACAGCTGGAAAGATGGCGGCGATACTCTCTATGCCTGCGCTAACTCCATCAATTCAGGAAAATATGCGTATAACAACCTGTCTGCCTACTATTTGACCTGGTATCACAAGATCAATGCTACGTGGCACACGGATACGGAAGCCTGGTACCAGTACGAAAGAGATGTTCCCAACTTATGTTATGGGCTGAGTCCGTGCATCAGCTATGGCTCGAATGCGAATATCGGCGCCAATGCCGGTGAGATTACCGGCCCTTCGCTCATCACCGGCGCCAACGGGGCGCAGTGCAACCCGCTGGATACTCACTGTTTCGCGCCGGACTACGCCATCGTCAACTACATCGAACACGAATTCAATAACCACCACGCCTCACTGAACATCCGCAACGAGTTCTTCGACGACCTCAAGGGGCCAACGCACGGGTAACAAAACCAGCTATAGCGAGCACCTGGTGGGGTTTGATTTCTGGCTGGGCAGTACGGTTACGTTTCGGCCCGAACTGCGCTTTGAACACTCCTACGGTGTGCCGGCGTATGACTCTCCCTCCGTCAATGGCGTCAGCGGCGCTCCCACCAAGACGACCCAGCTGACCCTGGCCGGCGATCTGATCTACCATTTTTAGGCCCACCTCCTGGATTCGGCCGGCGCCCGAGCTGAAAGATAGGGAGCCCTGCAGATGTTTGCTGTTGGGATGCGGGGATGTCTTGTGTAAAGTAAGCAAAACAGGACGTGAATGGGTGGTTACTGGGTGGATCGGTTCTCTTGGAGCGCTGAACGGAGGATGGGAGATTGATCAGACGATTTGCTTGGATTTCTGTGCTGGTTCGCACGGTTGCGCTGGTGCTCATGGTATGGGTCGGCGGCAGCCTTGCCACGGCGCAGACGCCGGGAGCAGCGGCGACGGGGTCGGAGACGGACCGGCTGGCGGCGCTGGAAAAGAGTTCTGCGGAGCAGACAGCGGCGATTGCCGCGGCACAGTCGGCCGGGGATAACAGCTGGATGCTGGTAAGCTCGGCGCTGGTTCTGCTGATGAGCGGGCCAGGGCTGGCGTTGTTTTACGGCGGCCTGGTGCGCCGGAAAAACGTTCTGGGCACCATGATGCAGACGTTCGCCATGATGGCAGTCATCACCGTGCTGTGGGCGCTGGTGACCTACTCGCTGGCGTTCGGCGAGGGGAATGCGTTTATTGGCGGCCTGCACAACGTCTTTCTGCATGGTGTGGGGCTGGCGCCAGACCCCAAATATGCAGCCACGATACCGCTGCAGACCTTTATGGTTTTCCAGCTGATGTTTGCCATCATTACTCCGGCACTGATCACCGGCGCGTTCGCGGAGCGGATGAAGTTCTCGGCGATGCTGACGTTCATGGTGCTATGGGCGATTTTTGTGTATAGCCCGATGGCGCATATGGTCTGGGGCAAGGGAGGTTTGCTGAACGCTTCCCTGGGGGGACGGTTTCCCTGCCTGGATTTCGCCGGCGGTACGGTGGTGCACATCACCTCGGGTGTGTCGGCGCTGATCACCGCGTTATACCTGGGCAAACGGCTGGGGTACCCGCGGGAGCCGATGCCTCCGCACTCTGTGGTACTAAGCTTTATTGGGGCATGTTTGTTGTGGGTAGGGTGGTTTGGATTCAACGCAGGCTCAGCTCTGGGTGCGGGCACATTAGCCACGTC
This sequence comes from uncultured Acidobacteriaceae bacterium, assembly GCA_963844785.1. Classification (GTDB taxonomy): domain Bacteria; phylum Acidobacteriota; class Terriglobia; order Terriglobales; family Acidobacteriaceae; genus PALSA-350. Next base: position 559,584 of record CAWJPV010000021.1, read on the forward strand.
GGCGTTCGTGGCCACGCACTTTGGCGCGGCGGCCGCAGCCATTGGCTGGAGCATAGCGGAATGGATTCGCAGCGGCCGGCCTACGGCTCTGGGCGCCATCTCGGGAGCGGTGGCAGGGCTGGTAGCGATTACGCCTGCTTCCGGCTTCGTAACCCCTATGTCCGCTTTGTGGATTGGCCTGATCGCGGGCGTATTTTGCTACCTGATGGTGGTGAAGGTTAAGTCGGTGTTTGGGTACGACGACTCACTGGATGCGTTCGGAGTTCACGGGGCCGGGGGGACGATCGGGGCATTGTTAACCGGAGTTTTTGCCAACAGCGCCATCAACCCGCTCCTGGGGCCGGGAAAAGCCACGGGCTTCTTGGAAGGTAACAAGGGCCAGGTGCTGAACCAGGCGATTGGGGTAGCGATTGCGTGGAGTTTGTCCATCGTGGGGACTCTGGTGATCTTATTCGTTGTGGATAAGGTAGTGGGACTCAGGGTGAACGAAGAAGACGAGCGTACGGGACTGGATCTGTCACAACACGGCGAAGAAGGGTACGACTTCGCGAACTAGAGCGTCGTCATGCACAGAGTTGCCGCGGCGTATTTCTGCGTCGCGGCAACTCTGTGATTGCTCTAGATCGCGTCTTTGAGGGACGAGGGAAGGACTGAGCGGAATGCAGAAGATAGAAGCAGTGATACAGCCATCCAAGCTGGACGCTGTGAAGGATGCACTGGTGGAGATTGGCATCACAGGAATGACGATTTCCGACGTCCGCGGGCATGGCCGCCAAAAAGGCCATACGGAACTCTACCGGGGACGCGAGTATTCGGTGGATTTACTGCCGAAGATCAAGTTGGAGTTGGTGGTACTGGACGAAATGCTCGACAAGGTAGTGCGCACGATCGTCAAGGCGGCGCAGACGGGCAAAATTGGCGACGGAAAGATCTTTGTGACGCGGGTTGACGAGGCGGTCCGGATACGCAACGATGAGCGTGGGGACATCGTGCTCTAAGCGGGCCTGGCTTTCGTGGTGAAGGAGTAGTATCTCCTGAAAAATCTTCTCGATACTTTAGCATCCCATCGTGTGGGGGCGGTTTCGTTGTTGGCTCTGGCGGCTTTCTTCGAGGCTTTCGGAGATTCTTTATTTCAGAGCGGCATGCATCGCTCTGCAGGCGCGGTGCGCGGAGTTTTCCTGGTCTCCGGCGCGGTTGTCCTGGCGCTTTACGGGTTCACGGTCAATATTCCCCATTGGGATTTCGGCAAGCTGCTGGGGATTTATGTGGTGTTTTTTTTCCTGGTGGCGCAGGTACTGGCCAAGGTCCGGTTTAACCAGGCTCCCACCGCACCTATCTACGTAGGCGGGGCTCTGATCACGGTGGGCGGTATGATCATTGCATTCTGGCGAGCTTAAACCCCTGTTTTTACGCTTTTTGCGGTACAAACTATTTGCCGGGAAGACGATTCCCTGAGGAGACGCATGTCAGACGGACTTCGCAATTTCATTGAGATGCCCTACGCCGAGCTGGAAGAGCGCAACCTGGCGGCGAAGGATCAACGCAAGCGCCACGTGCCGGCGGAACAAATCCGCGAAGAGCGGCTGAAGTACCTGACCGATGAAAAACATATCAAGGCGGTCACGGTGCTGTTTAGCGACCTCGAAGGCCGGCTGCACATGCTGGACTACGACAAGAAGTTCATCGTCAAGAGCGACGATAACCTGACGTTTGATGGCAGCTCGATTCGCGGTTTTACCGCACAAAGAGAGAGCGATCTTCGCCTGGGCATCGACTGGGGATCTTTCTATTGGGTGCCATCCGACGTCTTCGGCGCGGGCAAGACGTTGGTCTTTGGCAACGTGATCGCGAAGGACGGAAGCGCGTTTCCTGCTGACATTCGTGGCGTCCTCAAGAACTACGCTGACGGACTCTACGAGCAAAAGGGCTATACCCTGAACGCGGCGAACGAGATTGAAGGATTTCTTTTCAAGGGCCTCGACGCCGAGCGGCGCTATCCGGAGACGCAAAGCTTCGAGTACGTCAACACCGGCGGCTACTACCACTCGCTGCCTGGCGATCCGCTGCGCACCTTCATCGATACCAGCGCTGAGGTCCAGCGCGCCATGGGATTCGAGAATGAGAAGGACCACCCGGAAGTGGCGCCCTCGCAGTTTGAGATTAACTACAGCTACAGCGATGTGGTGACGGCTGCCGACCAGATCCAGCTCTACAAGCTCATTTGCCGGCAGGTGGCCACGAAATTGGGCTTCACGGCGTCGTTTCTGCCCAAACCGGTGGTTGGCGTGAATGGCAGCGGCATGCACACTAACGTTTCCATCAGCGAGAAGGGTAAGAACCTTTTTTGGGATGAGACGGGTGAAGAGAAGCTGAGCAAGCTTGGCTGGGAGTTTGTTGATCGCATTCTCACCCACGGGAATGACATCTGCGCGCTGCTGAATGCAAGCGTCAACGCCTATCGCCGGCTCGATCCCCATTTTGAAGCGCCCAACCAGCTCATAGCTTCCGCCATCGATCGCGGGGCGATGGTGCGCATACCGATCGGCAATGAGAGGAGCATGCGGGTGGAAGTTCGTTCGGTGAGCCCGGATGCTAATCCTTACCTGGTGCTCTATTCGGTGTTCAGGACGGGGATTGAGGGGCAGACAGCGAAGATCGAGAATCTGCGCAAGGCTAAGCGGTTTCTGCCGGACAATATCTATACCGCACTGGAGAATTTCCAGGCGGCGGAGTGGAACGATAGTCTGTTGGGGACCGATGTGAAAGAGCGGTACGCTGAGCTTAAAAGGGCTTCCGCGGACCGGTGCCCCCGGTTGCTGGGGACGTTGGTGAAGGCACAGGAAGTGCAGTATCACCACGATGTTTATAACCAGTACCTTTGGAATAAGTTTTAGGGGAGTGGTGCGGCGAAGTTTCGGGGGTTGGCTGTCATTTCGTCCACCGCTTTCCCGGCTTCCCACCAAGCCTTTCCCCCTGGACGGGTGCCCCTCGATAAGGAAAAAGGCTTTGTCAAGGGCGAAGATATCCTGAGCGGTGCGGAGCACCGCTTTGTTTGGCCAGCAGAGAGAGGTGGGACCGAGACTCTGGGACATCACCGCTGAATCATTTTTCTGGTGGATCGCTCCACCGAACCATCGATACGACCGAAACTACGATCATGATTCTTCTATTCGGACATCCAGCCGCCGAGTCTGTGCGGAAGTGGGAAACACCGGAGGTGTTTTCCAAGGCGCTTGCGCCGTCTTCTGCATAGACCGGTCTGGATGCGAGAGCACCCAATCAAAGTTACGGGCTAAACATCTCCCAGGGGCACCCGCGGGTGGCTCTCGATATGAGCGATCTCCGGATAGCTGACATGGCTACGTAGCATCCAGTAGAGTCGCACAGCCAGTTTGCGTGCCGCCGCCACCTTGGCTACTCCCTTAGGACGACGACGGCAACGGTGTTGATACTCCTTGCGAAAACCTTCATCCTTGCGCACTGTGGTCTGCGCCGCTTCCACCAGCAGCTTGCGTAGAAAGCGGTTGCCTTGCTTGGTAATGGCTCCCAGCCAGCGCTTGCTGCCCGAGCTGTGTTCGCTGGGAACCAGGCCCAGATAGCTGGTGAGCTGCTTGCTACCGGCAAAGCGCGCCACATCCCCGATCGTGAGCACAAAAGCCAGCGCCGTCACTGGGCCCACTCCAGGCTGGGTCATCAGCAATTGGGCCTGGGGATGTTGCTCGGCGGCCTGCTTCACTGCCTGATCCAATGGCTCGATCTGGCCGTTCAACTGCTTGAGCAGCTGCAACAAATCTTCCCGTCGCGTCGCAGCCCAGCCCGGCATCGCCAGCTGTTGGAACTGCTCCATCCCCTGGCGCGTCCACAGCCGGCTCTTCTTCTGCATCCCCCGGTTCATCGCCAGAGGCTGCAAGCTGTTCTTCACCTTGGTTCGGATCTCGACCAGCTTGTCCCGGTGACGTAACAACTGCCGCTGGTCCCGCATCGCCGCGCTCGGCGTCCACAACTGTGGAAACCGTTTCTCTAGCAGCAGCTTCAAGATATGACCCGCGTCCCGCTTGTCCGTACTCTGCTTGCGCACATAGCTGGCGCGGATCTTGGCTGCATCCCCTACCCGTACCTCATGGCCCAACCGCTGCGCCAGATCGAGGAACCACTGGCTGTTTCCAGTCGCCTCGATCCCGATCAACGCCGGCTCCCCCAACTCCCCGTAGAACCGCTCTGCCTGACCGTCGGCGTGGCTCAACTTCCGCTCTTGGAACTCTCCCGTCTCCAAGTCGCAAATCGCTATCTGTTGAAAGCTAGGGTGAAAATCACATCCTATAATCTTCATAAGGCTTCTCCTGATCCCAGAGTCTCTCGGTCCCACCCTCAAGACTCTCTCTAGGATCGCTGAAGCCTTCTTCCTTATCCAATCAAGGTTCGCGGACTTTCGCGTACATGGGTTGAAGACGACGTTTTTCCGATGCTTTTTCCACCGGCCTATGCCTACTTACTGGAGAAACAAAGGAGGGGCTTCGCCCAACTTTTTCAACCCATGTACGCGAAAGTTCGCGAACATGGGGCACCCGTCCAGGGGGCTAGGCTTGGTGGGAAGCCGGGAAAGCCTAGGGCGAAATGACAGCCACCGCCGCTTTCAGGTCGAGGCGCTTGATTTCGCCTGCGATCGGCCCGTAGCTCACGACGGCACATAGGGCGGTCATACCTACAAAGATGAGCACGTCGTCGAAGGAGCCGGTCTTCTTGACCAGATAGCCGATGATGATCGGCGTCGTGATGCCGGCCAGGTTGCCGATGAGGTTGAAGAGCGCTCCGTTCAGGCCGACCATGCCTTTGGGTGAGGTGTCGGAGATCACCGTCCAACCTAAAGAGCCGAAGCCTTTGCCGAAAAAGGATAAGGACATCAAGAGCAACATCACCGCCTGGGCCGGCGCATAGTTGCAGCCGATCATGGTTACCGATAACAACATGCCGGCGATAATCGGCGTCTTACGCGAAAGACTGAGGGAATGGCCCGCGCGCAATAGCCGATCAGAAACCACCCCACCGAGAATCCCACCGGTTCCTCCGCAGAGCGCAGGCAGTGCCGCCGCAAAGCCGACCTTCATGATCGACAGATGCCGCGCCTGGGACAGATATACCGGAAACCAGGTCAGGAAAAACCAGGTCAACGTGGTGATGCAGTATTGGCCGAGGTAGATACCTACCAACATGCGGTGGCTCAACAACTGCTTGATCGCAGCCCAGGTGAGCAAACTTCCCTTCCCCGTGCCGGCACTCACCAAACCGCCGCCCTGCTCGATGACTTCAATCTCCGCAGCAGAGATACGGGGATGATCTCTGACATCGTAGATATTCTTGACCCAGATCAGAGCAAAGACGAAACCCAGTACACCCATGAACCAGAAGCCGCTCCTCCAGCCAGTGGAGTGGATAATCCAGCCCAGGATCGGAGCGAAGATCATCAACGCGAAATATTGCGAAGAGTTGAAGATCGCGGAAGCCCGGCCGCGCTCGTTGGCGGGAAACCAGGAGGCTACGATGCGGCCATTTCCGGGAAAGACTGGGGCCTGGGCAAATCCAGCTACGAGCCGCAAAAGAAAGATCACGGTGAAGGCAGCGCCCGCGGCAAGATAGCCGGCAAAGCCCGTGAGCAGGGCGCAGACCGACCAGACAACGATGCCGATGCCGTAGATCAGCTTGGAGCCAAAACGGTCGAGCAACGCTCCTGAGGGCAACTGCCCGAGCACATAGGCCCAACTGAATCCGGAGAAGAGATAGCCCATCTTCACCGGGTCGAGGGAAATGTCCTTGGCCATCGCGGTTCCGGCGATGGAAAGCGCAACCCGGTCTCCATAGCTGAAACAGCTAACGGCGAAGAGAATGGAAATGATCAGGTAGCGGACGTGGGTTTTTTCGTTCAAGACCGTCCTGCTATGAGCTTGGTCAAGTCCTGTAGTTCGGCTTCCGTGAGGTCGGTGAGCGGCGGGCGCACCGGCCCAGCGGGACGGCCTACGGCCTTCATACCTGCTTTCACAATGGAGACGGCGTAGCCTTTGCGGCGATTTCGTATCTGGATATAGGGCAGTACAAACTCCCGCAAGCCAGTGAATACCGTCGCGTGGTCGCGTTTGCGCACGGCCGCGTAAAACTCGAGCGCGAAGTTGGGGAGAAAGTTGAAGATGGCAGAAGAGTACGTAGTGACGCCCATCTCCAGATACGGGAGGGCGAAGGTCTCTGCCGTGGGCAGGCCGCCGATGTAGGTGAGGCGGTCACCCATTCTGGCGTAGATCCTGGTCATGCGCTCGATGTCGCCTACACCATCCTTGAAGCCGACGAGGTTTGGGCAGCGCTGGCACAAGCGCTCGAGGGTTACGTCGTCGAGAACAGCGTTGTCGCGGTTGTACATGATCACGCCGAGTTTGGTCGACGCACAGACCGCCTCCACGTGGGCAGCTAAGCCGGATTGCTCCGCGCTTACCAGGTAGGGCGGTAAGAGCAGGATTCCGTCGGCGCCGGCCTGCTCCGCAGCCTGAGCGAATTCTTTGGCCATCGCGGTGCCGTAACCGCAGCCGGCAATGACCGGCGCCTGGTGCGCAGTTTGCGCTACTCCGGCGCGCACCACTGTAGAAAACTCAGTGGGCGTGAGGGAGAAGAATTCGCCCGTGCCACCAGCAACGAACAATCCGGCAGGCTTGTGAGATAGCAGCCAGGCGATGTGCTCCTGGTACGGCTTGGACTGGAAGTCGAGCTGATCGCTGAAATGCGTGACCGGAAACGAGAGCAGGCCCGCTCCCACCTGTTTTGCCATTTCCCCTGGTGTCATCATTTTGGAGACGCCTTCTTCATGAATGCCTGGAGCAAAGTGTTGAATCGGTCGGCGTCATCGACGAACAGACAATGACCGGCATCTTCGAATACTTCTCCCTGGCCACCCGGCACGGTCGTGGCAATCAGCTCCGCCGCGGCGCGATTGTTGGTGGTCATGACCGCCAGCACAGGGATGTTGAGCTTAGGTAGCACAGGACGTTCGTCATACTTGATGGCGAGCTCGCTGATCAGGGCGATCCCGGTGCTGGTGGGGGTTTTGAGCGACGCTTCTATTACGCTCTCGAGGTACTGCTCTGATTGCGGCTTGTGATACATGCCGCGCACGAAGGTTTCCGTGTATTTCCGCCGGCTGGATTGAAAGGTGTGAGACTGTTCGTAACGGCGGTTGAGTTCCTCCGGGGTCGATATGGTGTAGATGGCCAGATCCACTAAGACCAGCCCGCTCAATTTATAGGTTCCAAACATCTGGACATAGGTCAGCGCCTCCTGGACGGCGAGCGACCAGCCGACCATGACTACCGGGGATCCGCCGAGGTGATCGATCAGCTCTTTGTAATCCTGCGCGCGCCTGGCCGGATAGTTTCCGTCGGGAGTCTTTTCAGAGTCTCCCTGGGAGCGTGGGTCGATGGCCACTACATGGTAGTTACGGCTGAAATAATCGATCTGCGGCTGCCAAATTTCCGCCGGCATGGTCCATCCAGGGACGAAGAGGATAGTGGGCCCGGCCCCGCTCTCCAGGTAGTGCAGCTTGACACCATCGCTGGTGGTAAAGAATTCACTCTTCACAGTAGACCCGTGGAGCACCGGTTGCAGAACCAGGAGGGACAAAAAGAGCAGAGCATAACCGGCCTTGCGCACACTGTATCTCCCATCTCTACTTCACGCGGTAACCGAGCACATGGAATCCACGGACTGAATGAGCGCGCGAATGTAGCCGTAACAGAAAGCAAACGACTGCAATCCGTTGGGGTCATTGGGCGCCTGTGGAACATGGTCCGGCATCAGCATATAGGGATAACCGACTTCTTTGTATACCTGAATCGCTTTTACGAAGTTAACGTCCCCCTCATCGGGATAAACCTCAAGAAAATCGTTGCGATGGCCGCGAATGTTACGGAAGTGTACGTTGAAGATCTTGTTGCGGGTGCCGAAGTAGCGGATGACGTCGTAGATTTCCTTGCTCGGATCCGCCAACATTTCGGAGACGGTTCCCTGGCAGAAATTCAGCCCGTGGTAGGGGCTCTCCTGAATGGTAATGAATTTTTTCAGGCCATCGACAGTGCCCAGCACGCGGTTTACTCCTTGATAACCTTCGGGCGGCATGCCGGGGTCGTGGGGATGACAGGCCATGCGGATCTTGTATTCATTAGCCACGGGAATCACGCGGTCGAGGAAGTAGGTGATGCGCTCCCAGAACTGTTCGGCGTTGACAGGCCCAGCCTTGGTGAGCGGTGTTGCAGGATGTGCTTCGGAAAGCTTCCAGGTACTGTACATCGCATCGCCGCGTCCGGGGTGCGTCCGGAGGAGCGGACCACACCCAGGATGCTCATGTTGTATTTAATGGAGGGGATGCCTGCCTGGGCGCAGTTTTTGATCATGGTCTGGAGGGATTCGATGTCGCGGTCGCGCTCCGGGCTTTGCGCCAACATGATGGCCGGATGCTTTTCTTTATCGATGTAACTCGACGCCAGAAAGGGGGGCGTGGTGCAGTCGACGCTAATGCCGCACTTGGAGGCGAGGTCGACCATGCGGTTCAGTTCTTCTACGGTGGCGTAGATGCGGTCGCCTTCGATCTCGGGATAGCCGCAGATATTGCGTACGCTGTAGCGGGCCAGGTATTTGAGGTGAGTTTCGTTGGTGGGAGCGGTCTGGTCCCCAACCTTCATCAGCGCAGGTTTGACGGGAGTCTTCGCCGCCGCCGCAGCAGCAGTGTTGAAGCCGTTGGCGGCCAGTAGACCTGCAGCGCCACTAGCCGTGATGAATTTCCTTCGATTCATAGTTATCCCTCCCGTGTTCTTGCTGCGCATCGCCTACTTGTTTGTAGCTCCGACCACAGCTCGAATCATACCGTCGCTCTTGCTCAAGATGTAGAGTTCACCTTCTCGATCCATGCAGAAGCGAATATCCGACCGGCCTCCCGATATGACGGCGAGGCCTGGCAGGCCGGACACCGTTCCACCCCGGGCATGGTAGGCGGCCTCAGTGATCGGCGCCATGGTGCTGTACAGTTCTTTTCCGCCTGCAGGTTTGTCCCACACGACCTGCACCTCGTGGATCTCAGCCATCGTGGCGGGGTTTCCATCGTCCGCGGCGAGCATACCGCTGTAGTTGGCATACCAGATCCGGCCGGTGGTTATATCGCCGAAGATGTACTTTCCGCGGAGTGCGGCTATCCTGCCTTGATACACATAACCGCTGGTGATGGCGTCGCCCCCACTTTTGACATGCGCGTATTGCACTACCGGATAAGCCGGTGTGACCGTTCCCACGGTGGTGGTTGCGTTCACCCTGATGGGTATTTCATCGACATCGGGAAGTTTACTGGTGTGGTTGTCTGCATTCAGTTGCTCGTTCCCTTCTCGCCAGGAGTAACCGTAGTTGGCGCCCTTATGAACGATGTCGATCGTCTCCCAGGTGTGCAAACCGACTACGGTTGCGAACAGAGTGTTCTTGCTGGGATCGGCCGGATCGTAATACCAACTCAGGCGATTCGGATTTCGAAAACCGTAAGCCCATATTTCCTTGCGTGCTCCCGGCAGGGATACAAAGGGATTGTCGTTTGGTATGCGGTAGCGGCCGTTATCGCTGAGAGAGCTGGAGTCTTTATGTTCGTTGGGATCGGGAATTATGCGCCAAATCTTACCTACCAGCGTGTCCAGACGCTGCGGATTTTGTCTTACGGCGGGATTCGACGATTCGCCCGACCTGCCATCTCCGCATGCAATGTACAGAACTCGCCAATCGGGTGTGCCTGGTTTTGCGGCGGGGTCGAAAATGAATTCTCCCATGGGGTGCGATTCGGTGTTGAGTTGCAGGCGCAGCACTTCACGAGCTGTGCCCTCGAAGGTCGTATCCGACGGGTTGGTATCGGTCCACTCAACCAGGACAGCCTCGCGTTGGGTCGGCCCAGGGGTCTCAATCGCCGGCGTTATCGTGTAGCCTTCGGTATGAAATCCAGGGAAATTCGCATTGTCGGGGAGAGGAGAGCCTGGCAAAGAAGGATCCTCGATATGGATGGTATAAAACTTACCGTTGTGGGCGTAGTCCGGGTCGAAAATGAAATTGATGAATCCGTTGGCGTAGCCTCGCGCGGTGGTTAATTTGTGAAATACGCCGGGTTGGCCGTTCCCGTTGAAATTCAAATAGGTGGTAAAGGTCTTGGCCTTTTTGTCGAGGATGTACAAAGGACCGTTCAAGTCGTTGACGAAAAGTCTATGCCGGTTTACGCCGGGTTCTTCACGGAGAAAATTCACCCTTGAGAGATAAGGAGCATTCACACCTTTGCCGGCAGGTACACCCGTTATCGGCATCGCTGCGTAGTCTTTCACCTGGATGGTAAACTGCGATGCCGCAGCACATACCGAGGCGTGGAGAGCCAGGACCAAATAAAGCATCCATCGCCGGGACCGTATCGCGGGATATTTTTTGACTATGCTTCCACATTGCCGCATCGTTTGCTCCCAATCACTGCAGGATGACCACCGTCGCGTCCGGCTTCCCGGTCGAACCAGAGTTTAGATTATTGATACTACGAGGTAAATGATGATATCCCGGCGAGATTGGCTAATAGGGACAATGGCAGTGGCTCGTGCATGGGCCGCTCGACCACAAGGACTGAGAATGATGACGCTAGGGGTTGACCCTGGGGTGGTGCGACCCGCGGGTGTATTGATCGAATCGCATGTCCACTTGTTCGCCGACGACCCGGTGCGGTTTCCCTACAACAGCGCATCCTACAAGCCGCAGCGGGAGCCAGTGGAGGATTATGTCCGGTTTGTTGGCGAGGCGCGGATTAATCACGCGGTCATCGTTCATCCGGAGCCTTACCAGGATGACCATCGCTACCTGGAATATTGTTTGGCACAGGAGCCTTCTCCTGGCTTCTTCAAGGCCACATGCTTGTTCGATCCCATCGACCCGGAGACACCGAAGCGGATGAAAGCGCTGGTGAAAAGAAATCCGGGACGGATTGTGGCGCTGAGAATCCATGAGATTCACGCGGCGGGCACCCCTTCGACAACCACTGGCTTGATCCGGGACCGGGATTTGCGCGATCCGCAAATGGCTGTGACCTGGCAGGCGGCGCACCAGCTGGGGTTGGATATTCAGATCCACTGCATTCCCCACTATGCGGCGCAGATCGGCGAGCTGGCGGCGAAGTTTCGCGAGATGCCGGTCATTCTGGATCACCTTGCTCGCCCGGGTCAGGGCACGCCGGAGGAGTACGATCAGGTGCTCAAGCTGGCCAAGCTGCCGCAGGTCTATATGAAGTATTCGTCGACCGGAGTGGAGACGATATCGAAGGAGCCCTATCCTCACGCGGACGCGAAGCCACTGGTTAAGCGGGTGTACGAGGCGTTTGGCGCTGACCGGATGATTTGGGGAGGACTCGGGACAAATATGACGGGGTTTGCACGGGAAGTGAAGTTGTTCGACCTGATGTTCGACTTTGCACCGGAAGCCGAACGAGCAAAGATACGCGGGCTTACGGCGCAAAGATTATTCAGGTTCTCGTGAGTTGCTGGGAGCTGTCGGGCGGCAGAGTGGAACTGCAGGTCCCTCTGCTTCGGCCTAATGAACAACCGACTTGGCGACCCCAAGCGGAGGTAAGCGTCATGCGTTTTATTGCGACAAATCTCTCGCTTCCTCACAAGCCTTGCCCCCTGGACGGGTGCCCCATGTTCGCGGACTTTCGCGTACATGGGTTGAATACGATCTTTTTCCAATGCTTTCACCACCGGCCTACACCTACTTACACGAAAAGAAAAAGGAGGGGCTTCGCCCATCGTGTTCAACCCATGTACGCGAAAGTCCGCGAACATGGGGCACCCGTCCAGGGGGCAAGGCTTGGTGGGAAACCGGGAAAGCGGAGGTGTCCACCTGAAGGGAGTGGCTTAGGCCGTGAAAGGTGGAGTCACCTGGTCAACGCGCCAGGGCGGCGCTGAACGCCTCGCTCACGATGGATTGGGCCTCGGACTGGATCTGCTCCAGATGCTTTTGGTCGCGAAAGCTTTCGGCGTAGATCTTGTAGATCTCTTCGGTGCCGGACGGGCGCGCCGCAAACCAACCACTCTCAGCAATTACCTTAACTCCGCCAATTGCCTGGCCATCCCCGGGCGCGTGGGTCAGAATGCTTTGGATCTTCTCCCCAGCCAGGGTGGAGCTCTGGATGCTTTCTTTGCTCATCTTCGCCAACATGGTCTTCTGTTGGGTGGTCGCGGGGGCATCCGTCCGGTCGTATAGCGGGTCACCAAATTGCTGTGTGAGTTGGTGGTAAATGTCTCCTGGATCCTTATTCATGGTGGCGGTGATCTCGACCGCCAGCAAGGCGGCGATGATGCCGTCCTTATCGGTGGTCCAGACGGTACCGTCACGGCGCAGAAAAGAGGCGCCGGCGCTCTCTTCGCCTACGAAGCCGAGCTTTCCTTCGAGTAGTCCATCGACGAAATACTTGAAGCCTACCGGAACCTCGAAGAGCTCTCTGCCCAACCCGGCGGTGACGCGATCAATCATGCTGCTGCTTACCGCCGTCTTGCCGACCGCGACCTGCTTGCCCCACGGGCGATGCCCGAAGAGATACTGGATGCACACCGCAAGATAGTGATTGGGAGGCAGCAATCCCCTGCTCCGGGTTACGATGCCGTGGCGGTCATGATCGGTGTCACAGGCGACGGCCACATCGAACTTGTCTTTCAATGCGATCAGTGACTGCATCGCATACTTTGAGGAGGGATCCATACGGATCTTGCCATCCCAGTCGAGGGTCATGAAACGGAAGGTGGGATCGACCACATCACTGACCAGGGTCATATTCAACCCATAACGCTCGGCGATCGGCTTCCAGTAATGCACGCCGGCACCGCCCAGAGGATGGACACCGAAGTTGATGCCCGAGCTGCGGATCGCCTCCATATCGATGATGTTGCCCAGATCCTCGACGTAAGCAGACACATAGTCGTGGCGATGCGTGGTAGAGGACTTGAGGGCGGTATCAAGCGATACGCGTTGCACTCCGTCCAGCTTGGCAGCCAGAAACTCATTGGCCTTGGATTGAATCCAGGAGGTGGCTTCGGACGAGGCCGGGCCGCCATGGGTGGGGTTGTACTTGAAGCCGCCGGATTCAGGGGGATTGTGCGAGGGCGTAACCACAATGCCGTCGGCCAGGCCGGTCTTGCGGCCGCGATTGTAGGTGAGGATGGCATGAGAGATGGCCGGCGTTGGAGTGTACTCATCGTCTTTCGCCAGCATGACATCGACCCGGTTGGCCGCGAGAACCTCGAGCGCGCTGGCCAGGGCCGGCTGGGAGAGTGGATGGGTATCAATGCCCAAAAAGAGCGGTCCGTCGGTTTTTTGCTGAGCGCGATACAGGCAGATTGCCTGGGTGATGGCCAGAATGTGCCATTCATTAAACGAGCGCTCAAAGGAGGAACCCCGGTGGCCCGAGGTGCCGAAAGTAACCCGCTGCTCGGGAACACGCGGATCGGGGCGATCCTCATAATAGGCGGTGATTAGCTTTGGTACGTCGACCAAGTCAGTGGCCTTGGCCAGTTGTCCGGCTCTGGGATGGATGTTGTTCACGTTTCCGCACCCTCAAACGCGTTGCTGTCCGATATTCGGACAGGCCATTGTCTCGCATGGGAGGACTGCCGGTCAGCATTGTTCTGGAAAATATTCAACAAAGTCTGGTCGTGTCGCAGGTTGGCCGGCGGGGTTCTAATCCGGGAAGAGTGGTTCCAATTCGGAATTAGCCGGGGCATGGGTCAAAATCGTGAGCAGAAGTGCACAGACTTAGGGCCAACAGGAGTGGCACACTATCTTAACTCCCCGTTGGATGCGCTCAAGGAGGTCCAAGATGGCCGGTACCACGGTAAATCTTTTAGTGGTGGAGGATGACGCGGCCCTGCGCGTTTCTCTGTCGCATATCTTTGCGGCCTTTGGACATGGTGTGCGCTGTGCGGCAGACGGTTTCTCGGCCTTGTCGGAACTTCGCGTTGACGTTCCCGACATTATTCTTTCGGATCTCAATATGCCCGGCATGTCTGGCTTTGAATTTCTTTCCGTGGTTCGCCGCCGGTTTCCCTCGATCAAGGTCATCGCGATGAGCAGTGCGTTTGCTATCGATAGCATTCCGCCCGGGGTTGCCGCAGACGCGTTCTATCAAAAAGGAAGCAACCTGGGGCATTTGCTCGAGATTGTGGAAGGCATGACGACGCCGGAGGTGCCGAAGTCGCTCAAACCGGCCGGCACAGCGGCGCCTATTTGGGTGGAGCGGACTGGCCACGGCTCTCCCGGCGGAGCGAACATTATGCTCACTTGCCCGGAATGCCTCAGAGCTTTTCCACAGCTGTCACTGGATACCCCGCTCCCGGTGCACGAAACGAACTGCATTTACTGCAATAGCGCGTTCGATTATGCGGTGGTCCAGACTGCGGAGCCGGCGCTCCGCGGGGGACGCGGCCAAAAGCAGGCGATCCCAGCTCTACTGATGCCATCCGAGCGGCAGGCCCAAGACAATTTTTCGTGACCCAACGGCCAACTCGATGAAGGAACGCGCGCTGAGGCCTTTGGCCACAATAACGGCTACATAGGCGGCCGACCGCTGCTCGCTCCGAAGCCGATCCTGCCAGGGAAACCAAACACATCGCTTAGCCAGCCGCGGTGGAAGACTTGCCCCAGATCCCCGATTTTTGCCGGGTTGCCGATCTCTTAAGACAATTCAAACATCGAAGGAATCAGGAGAAGACCATGCCACAAAGCACGCACGATCGAGTCGCCGAGCTCCATAACCTTGCCGCCCATGCCCACTCTGCCGCGGCAACCGCGCACGGTAAAGGAGATCATCTCACTGCTCACGAGCTGTCCATGCAGGCGCACGAGCATTCCAGCAACGCCCGCAAGCTGAGCGAAGAAATCGCCCTGAAGGCGGGTAAAGCTTAAGGAGACCTATGAAAGCCGCCGTTCTTATCGCCGGCCATACGGCGTCTGGGTCTTTGCTGCAGATCGAGGAGGTTCCCTGTCCGGAAGCGCAGGCAGGCTACGTTCTGCTGCGCGTGCTGGCGTGCGGGGTTTGCCGTACTGACCTGCATATCGCGGAAGGGGATCTACCGCCGCTTCATCCCAAGCTGATCCCGGGCCACCAGATTGTTGGCGAGGTAGCGGGCGGCGCGACGGCCGAACTGCCGCTGGGCAGCCGGGCCGGGGTCTCCTGGATCGGCGGCGTCGATGGGGAGTGCTGGTACTGCCGTCACGGGATGGAGAATCTGTGCGATCAGCCTACGTTTACCGGATACACGGTCAATGGTGGTTATGCCGAGTACGCCCTGGCACGCGCGGATTTCTGCTTTCCGCTGCCGGCCGGCTTGGATGACGTCCATGTGGCTCCGCTGTTGTGCGCCGGGATTATCGGCTTTCGCAGCCTGCGGGTGGCCGGCGTGGAGCAGGGTGACCGGGTGGGACTTTTTGGCTTTGGCAGCTCGGCTAGTTTGGCCATCACCATTCTGCAATCCTGGAAGTGCCAAGTTTACGTGGTGACGAGGGGAGAGAACCATCGCCAGACAGCGGCCGCGCTGGGCGCGACCTGGGTGGGCAACGAGGACGAGAAGCCGCCCGTGGAGTTGGATCGGGCGGTCACCTTCGCACCCAGTGGCAAGGTGGTCGTCAGTGCCCTGGCGTCGCTGCGCAAAGGTGGAGTGGTCGCGATCAATGCCATCCACCTCGACCAGATGCCTGCGTTTGATTATGACAAGCTGCTGTGGGGCGAGCGACAGATTCGCAGCGTGGCGAATATGACGCGCCAGGATGCGCGCGATTTTCTGGCGCTGGCCAGAGAGCTGAATATTCGTCCGCGGGCGGTGGTGTTTCCCTTGCAGGATGCAAATAAAGCACTGCTCGCGGTCAAGAATGAGACCGAGGATGGATCGGCCGTGATTGTTCCGTGAGACAAGCAGCAAACGTCAAGTCAACTTTTGATTTTGCTACGCCGCCAGATAGCAATCGCTTTGTCGCAATCTTTTTACTGGATCCCTTCGAGCGCCTGGTCTTCGTCTTGTCGATCCTGGAGGCAGTGCGACCATCGCGCTGGCGACAAATCGTTGACAGTTTTTCGACAACTCGATGACATCCCTCTTCACCACGCCTGCTAGCGTGGAACCAGGATGCGGTTCCCGGATCACATATCGAAACCATCGCGTTTCGTTGCCACCCTGTTGCTCCCGGCAGGCTTCTCCTGTTCCCCCCCAGGCAGATTGAAAAGCTCTCCTTGGTTTTCTTCCATCCGCAACACTCCTAGAAAGGCCACTACGTTCAAGTTCACCTATGCTGAAGCTCAAATACCTGCGTCATCCGCTGCGCACGCTGGATACCGCGAAGAGGATGGTTGCAATGCATTTTGAGATGCGCGCTTTTGCCGATCGCGCTGAGCGCCAGTTCGCGGATGATCTACGCTACAACCTCCAGAACGTGACCGCGGGGTTTGCCGCCCGGTTCGACATCGACGCAGATGACACCGCATTACTGAAAAGAATATGCGCAGCCTACCAGGCGACCATTCATCACCGGGGTCATCCGGCGTATCGTGTCACCGGGTGGTGGCAGAAGGTACGTAACCGTAGCCTGGGACCGGTGCGGAAAGCGCTCCTGATGCACGACATCGCAGCCCTGCGCGGCATGTACGCCAACTTCTTTCGCGATCCCTGCAGCGCAGGGCTTACCGCCGTCCCGTACGGAATGACCGGCGCTTACTTCGGGGGTAAGACGACGGATCTGCACCGACGCGTCTATCTCGCCGACACCCTGTATCGCCTGAATTATTGGAGGCGAGAGACGGGCGATCGTTTCCCTCTGCGCGACCTGGCCATACCCCCAATCGGCAATCCCTTCGGAGTATGTCTTCAAGGCACGCTGGTGAGCGCCCGCGCCGAGTTCCATCATCGTTGCGCCGACAGGGTTGCCGGACTGCTTGAGTCGAACCGCTCTATGGTCGTCGAAATCGGTGGCGGCTTCGGCGCCATGGCGTACTATCTGCTCCGCGGCCAACCGAAAATAAAGTATGTTGATTTCGACCTGCCCGAAAGCACCGCTCTTGCCACCTATTACCTGGTGAAGGCCTTCCCCCATAAGAAGTTCCTGCTCTTCGGTGAGAGACCGGTTACGGCCGAAGCGATCGCCGATGCCGACGTTGCTTTGCTGCCGCTGTTTGCCATGGAACGGCTTCGCACCGCAAGCGTCGATGTCACTTTCAGCTCTCACGCGATGAGCGATATCGCATCCGCCGAGCTGGCCTTTTACCTGGAAACAATCCACCGGGTGACCCGCCACCGCTTTCTCTTTGTCCGCGCGGCCCCGCTTCCCGATATGCCCCATCCGCTTGCCGAGCACGGCGACCTGTTTCAGCTTGAAGAACATCGGCAGTTGCGCTGGAGCAGTCATTGGCAGCCTCAAGCCGACGAGACCGAGACACTCTACAGTTTTAATCGCGCCAGCCAGATGACGCGTGGCGCGGAAGGGAGCCTGGAGCATGTCGATCGCTAAGAGAGCCAAGGAGTCCTTGAAGGATCTGCTCCTGGGCAGCCTTAGGCCCGCTCAGAGGTTCTTTCTTGGACAGCATGGAGCACAGCAGGAGATCACCGTTTGGTTGCACGGAATGGGTGCCCCCCTCGATGTGACGAACCATCATTCGATGGCGTGCGCTAGCCCCCTCACCATTTGTGTCGCCTTCAAGACGGGAACTGTCCTGGGGAAGCAGCACCTGAGAGGTCTTTCCCTTCGCTTCTGCGAGAGAGACGGCAATCGTAGGCTGCTGGGCACCGTTGGACTCAAGTACAGTGGCATCTCTGTTCCGACCAGCGGCCCGGTACTCTACTTCTTTGAAGTATCGAGTGCGCGCAGCTATTGCCTGCCCTCGATACATCTTTGGATGTCCTATGTTCAGCGCAGCTACCAGAACTGGCGACATCGTCTTCCCCCCAACACTGTCACCCTCTCATTTCTGGAGATGCGGGCAATGGAGGTGTTGTTCATCTGCCCACGTCCCATTGGCGTTGCCAGCGCGCAAGAGAACTTTCGTGGAAATATGTTTCCCCTGAATGTGATGGGGCCGCTGGCGGAAGGCTACCTGGGTTTTGGCCTCAAGGATGCGAGATCGCCTTCCCATCTGGTCGACCACACCAGGCGTATCGCGTTGAGTACCATCCCTATGCAGCATGGAGACCTGGGATATAAGCTCGGGCCCAATCATTCCAAGAAAAACGGCATCGATTGGAGTGACCTTCCGTTCGCAACCAGGACGTCGCCGAAGTTCGGCATTCCTATTCCGGCATTCGCTTTCCGCGTGCGCGAGATGGAGGTGGAACTCGCTCGACCGCTCGGCTCTCATATCTTTTTCGTTGGCCGGGTGGTCGGGGATGAACGATTCTCTGAGGGCGTTGAGTGGTGCGTTATCCACGGGCACTATCAGACTTGGCGGCTCAAGAGCCGGCCCGGCGAGATCGAGTCTTCGATAGCGGAAGACGCTCGCGTGAAACGCGGCATGGCCACCAATAATGGGCTTATCTGATGTCTGATCTGCACAAAATCCGGACGGCGATCAAGGATCGAATCCTCGGCGAAACGATTCTTCCCGAGGAGTTCGCAACCGGCATTCCCGATCCGCAGCAAGAGATCTCCGTCATGCTCGAGGGCTTGGGCGCGCCCATCGATGTCACCTTTCGTCACTCGACCGCCTGCTCCGACCCATTTCTTCTCGCCGTCGCGCTTGATCAAGAGCAATTGCCCAACACCCAACAGCTGCGCCGCCTCAGCTTGAAGTTTTATGAACGGGGAGGGAGTGGGCACTTGCTGGGCGAGATCCGCCTGCAGTGGAAAGAGACGGTCGCCGTAAGCGGGGGTGGGTTGCTGTTGTTCGCGCCGCGCAGCGTGCGCAACCACTGCCTGCCCGGACTGACTCTCTTGGCTCACCACTCACTGCATCTTCTCCATCAGTGGAAGAGAAGGTCGTCTTCCGGGATGACAATGTCTTTTCTGGAGCGGCGTGCGGCGATGGTTTCATTCATCCGCCCGCACCCCACCGTGCTGGGAAGCGTAACCGGCAAACTCGGCGACAATATCTTTCCTATGAACATCATGGGGGCACTTGGCCCCAAACGTTTCGGGTTTGCACTGCGCAACGACAGGCTCGCCGGCCAGTTGGTCGAACGCGCCGGGCGCGTCGTCATGAGCAATGTGCCCGTGCGCCACGCATCGTCGGCCTACCGGCTCGCGGCAAACCATACCAAAGCATTCGTCGAGTGGGATGATCTGCCGTTTAAAACCAGGCCCTCGCCAATCTTCCAGTTTCCCGTCCCCGAGTTCGCCTTGCGGGTGCGAGAGTTGGAGTTGGAAAAAGTTCACAGCATCGGGAGCCACAGCTTCTTTGTCGCTCGCATACTTGGCGACACGGTGTTTTCCACTGAGCCCTCGTTATGCGTGATTCACGGCTACTATCAGACCTGGCGTTTGGGCGGCCGTGCCGCCGAGATGAAAGCGGCGCTGCTCGAAGATCGCCTCAACAAACACGGGCAACCATGCCCTGAAACCATCGCCACCGTTTGACGTTCTACTGGCACGCGTGAGCGGGCAAAGCATTCGTATGAGGTAGAGCATCTTGGCGCACCCCACGGAAACGGTCATGTCACTGAACAAGAATCTGCGGCAATTGATGAAGAAAGCAATGTTCGGCGGAGAGCGCTTGCCGAACCGCTTCTTTCTGGCACAAACGGAACCCCAACAGGAAGTCGTCGTCTGGCTCCTCGGGGCCGGCGAACCGGTCAACGTTACCAGGCGCCACTGCCAGGCGTCCGCTGTGCCTTTCACCATCTGCATTGAATTCGCTCGCGGCCACGCACCTGGCGAAAACGTGCGCTCGCGGCTCAAATTGCGATTGAGCGAAAACGGTGGCGCGGAGCGTGTCCTCAGCGAGATCGACCTCGATTATCAGGAAACCCTCGCATGCGGTGAGTCGGAGTTTCTGCTCTTCCATGCCCGCAGATCCGTCAACCACTGCCTGTCCAAGCGCAGGCTTTGGAGCCATCACCTATGGAATACCTATGTCACACGTAAAGCCAAGGTCCGTGCTTCCGCCGCGCAGACGCGAGCCATGTCGTCCCTGTTTTGTTGTCCGCGCCCCGTATCGCTGTTCAGCGTCTCCGACCAGGAAGGCAACGGGAATATCTATCCGCTCAACGTGATGGGCGACCTCAATCGGAATTACTTCGGCTTCTGCCTCAAGCACAATTACCTGCCCGAGAAGTTTGTCCAGCAAACCAGGCGAGTCGTGCTCAGCAGTGTCCCCATCAAGCAAGCCCCTATCGCCTATTTGTTAGGCCCTAACCATAACCGGCCGACCATCGATTGGAACCGGCTTCCTTTCAGCACCCGCCCCTCCCGGATCTTGAAGATTCCCGTGCCTGTGTTTGCGTGCAGAGTTCGCGAACTGCAAGTCGAGCGGGTACAGCGGCTCGGCTATCACACCTTCTTCGTCGCCCGTGTCCTATCCGATGAGCGACTGGCGCATGTACCGGAACTCTGCGTCGCGCATGGTTTTTACGAAGATTGGCGCGTCAAGCATCTGGGCGTCGACAAACTGCAGGCGGACGCCGAAGACTTGTACGTGCGCTCTCCAATATCGCGAGCGGACGCAGAACGCATCTCCGCGCAGTCAGATCGAATCGACGAGCCATCGGAATCTAGTTTCGAAAGCTCCGCAATTTCGTAACTTGGCCTGAAGTCGCTTCTCGAAAATCCGCCCTCAGTTCGCTCTTGTTGACAAGGTGATGGTCGAGTGACTACCATCGTCGCCATTGAGGGTAGACTGTCTTCCATGGAAAATCCGCGTAATGTGGCCCGCCGGTGAGGAGAGCTGAGATGCGATGGTGGCAGATCAGGAAACGCGATGCGGACCTGGAGCGGGAGCTGCAGTCTGACCTCGAACTGGAAGAGGAAGAGCAGCGGGAACGCGGCCTGCCACCAGAAGAGGCCCGCCATGCCGCCCTGCGTGCTTTCGGCAATCCCACTCTTATTCGCGAGCACACTCGCGCTGTGTGGAGTTGGAACGGGCTGGAGAATCTTCTTCGAGATCTAAGGATCAGCGTCCGCACTCTACTTCCGGTCGCCTGGCTTTTCATTGATTGCCGTCCTGGTGATGGCGTTGTGCATCGGCGCTGCGACGTCGCTGTTCACGGTGGTGCGGTCGGTTCTGCTCAGGCCGCTTCCTTTCCGCGATCCGGAGCGGCTGGTGATGATCTATGAGCATTTCCGCGATCCCAGCATGAATGCGCAGGAGTTCAACTACAACGCCGTTGCTCCCGCCGACTACTACGACTGGCGCGCGCAGACCCACGGCTTTGAAGACATGGCCGCGTGGCGCTGGTGGCAATTCAACCTGACCGGGGAGCACGGAGAGTTGCCGGAACTGGTGAGCGCGCGCGGCGGGAGCTGGAACCTGTTTCCGCTGCTGGGGGTGCATGCGGTCATCGGGCGCACATTTACCGAGAGCGAAGATCGTCCGGACGGAAACGCCGTGATGCTTACGTGGAGTATCTTCGAGCGGCGGTTCGGCGGGGATCCGTCGATTGTCGGCAGGCAAATCCATCTCGACGGGAAGCCATATACGGTGGTCGGCGTGCTTCCGAAGTGGTTCACCTATCCCGATGCGAAGGTGCAGGTCTGGGTTCCGTATGCGTCGGGGCTGCCACCGGCGATCCTCGCAGCATCACGACTATCACTTCAGCCGTGTGGTGGCCCGCCTGAGGCCGGACGTCAGCCTGGCCAGCGCCCTGAGCCAGGTTGAGGCGGTGCAGTACCGGCTGCATTTGCAGAACCTGAATGCGCCGGTGGCCGAGGACGTGGCGTCAAGAACCCTCATCCAGGATCTCGCACAAGATGTGAAGAAGCCATTGATCATCCTGCTGTGCGCTGTGGCCTGCATGCTGCTGATCGGCTGCCTGAACGTGGCCAACCTGATGGTGGCGCGGTCCGCGGCGCGGCAGAAGGAGATCGCCATCCGCAGCGCACTGGGGGCGCGGAGGATGACGCTGATTCGCGAACAGCTGGTGGAGAGCCTGCTGGTCTCGATTGCCGGCGGCGTGACCGGAGTGCTGTTATCGCTGGCGGCGACGAAGTGGCTGGTCAGCACATGGAAGGATCTTCCCAGCGCGCAGAGCATCCATGCCGATGGCGTAGTGCTGGCGTTTGCCTGCGCGCTCGTCTTTGCGGCGGCGCTGCTGGCAGGCCTGCTGCCGGCGATCTCATCGACCGGCAAGGGAGCGATTGCGGCGCTGCAGGCTTCGTCGCGGAGCACGGCGGGCAGCCAGATCGCGCACGGCGTTGCGCAAGACGCTGCTTACGGTGGAGATTGCGACGACTGTGGTCCTGTTGATCGCCGCCGGCCTTCTGCTCAAGAGCTTCTGGCGGCTGCGGACGACGGATGTGGGCTGCGCGACCGACAACGTGCTGACGATGGGCTACAGCCTTCCCGCAAAGAAATACGACAGTCCCGAGAAGGTGAACGCATTCAACGAAACGCTGCTGGAGCGGGTGCGCGCCATGCCGGGTGTACGCGCCGCAGCGCTGGGGTCGATCGTGCCCGGAGCGGGATCCGGGGAGGACGATGCCTTCACGATTCCCGAGCATCCACCGATCGCGCCCGGCACGGCGCTGCCCGACGCGCTCTACCGGACGGCCGATCCCGGATACTTCAGCGCATTGCAGATACCGCTGCTGAGCGGGCGCTTCTTTACCAGCGAGGACCGCGCCGGCCATCCGAAGACGGTCATCATCAGCCACCAGCTGGCGCAGCAGTATTTTCCGGGCGAGAATCCGCTGGGCAAGCATCTGCACGTGCGCTGCGCGCGGTAACGCCGATTACGAGATCGTCGGGGTTGTCGCCGACACGCTGTATCAGGTGGGGCAGCCGGGCATGGCGACCATGTACTTCCCCGTTCTTAACGGGGAGAGCGATCATGGGGGTTGACTCTGGCGGTGCGGACGGCGTCCGATCCACTGGCATTTTCCGTTCCGATCCAGAAACAGATTGCGGAGCTCGATCCGGAGCTGCCGGTTTCCGATGTGCTTACCATGCAGCAGATCATCGAGCGGTCATTGGGCAATGCCAGCCTGAGCGCCAGCCTGGTGCTGGCCTTCGCAGTGCTGTCGCTGATGCTGGCGTCCGTGGGATTGTACGGAGTCCTCTCTTACCTGACGACGCAGCGCACCGGAGAGATCGGCGTTCGCATGGCGCTTGGCGCACAACGCGAGCAGGTTTTGCGCCTGATGCTGGGCGATGGTCTGCGGCCGGCGCTCTATGGGCTGGTGCTTGGCCTTGCGGCCAGCGCCGGAGCGGTACGCCTGATCCAGTCGATGCTCTATGGAACCCGGCCGCTCGATCCGGCGATCTTTGCGGCTGTGGCTGCAACGCTGCTGGTGGTGGCGGCGCTGGCCTGCCTGGTTCCGGCGTGGAGGGCGTCGCGGATCGATCCGATGCAGGCATTGCGAATGGAGTGAGGCCAACTCGCCAATGCACTCACTGACACCAACATTATTTCCGATCGCATCCATGTTGCAGAGCAACGTGGCACATTACTTGCCGGCGATTTGAGCGGCCAGACGAAGGAACTCCTCGCGCTGCTTCGGGTCGAGTCTCGCAAGCATGGCGCGGCAGTTTTCGATGTGCGCATCGCGCAGCCTGATAGCCAGCCGCTGTCCGCGGGCGGTGAGTTCGATGCGAACCACACGGCGGTCGTCAGGTGTGCGGCCCCGCTTGACCAACCCGAACTTCTCCAGGCGGTCCAGCGCGGAAGAGATGGTTGAGATTGGGGCAGATAGGGTCTCGGCGATGTGGCGGACGGTCCACGGCTCCGGCGTGGCCAGAACCTCGAAGAGGCCAATATCGTTGGAGTGAAGGTCCGCATAGACGCTTCCTGCCAGGAGGCCTGGCTCTATACGGAAATCGCGCATGAGCACCGCGATGCACTCATGCAGGGTCAGGGCCTGTCGATCCTCGACGGCATCCTGTATAGATGACAGCTTCTTCATTGATGTCTCAGTCGCTCCCATTCAGCATACAGTTGTTGCGCTGGTGATCGCGCGTAGCCGGATTTCCCTGGCTGGGCGGTGGAATTGACAACATAATTACGACACTCGTATATTACGAATATCGGAATAATATGCGAGGAGCAAGCATGCGACTCTTGCGAAATGCAAACCTGGTTTCGATGGTTGCCTTCACTTTGCTAACCGGGGCCGCCTGGGGGTGCTGTTCCGGCAGCCTGCACTCCGCCGCCAGACTTCAAAGACACCCCGCATCCGGCGATTGCGCCCATCGACCAGCTCGTTTCCCATACGGAAGAGGTGGTCGTGAATCGCCCCCTGGATGTGGTCCTGGCGGAATCGGAGCGAACAAGTCTTAACCAGGCAATCCGCAAAAGCGACTCGCTGCCTGGCGTCTCCGGAACGTATGCACTCACGAGCGGGGATTTTGGTAAACCCGGATCGCGCAGGCTGGTTTGCTTAACAGACGGATCCACCACCGAGGAGGAAGTACTCGAGAAGAGTCGAGACAAGAACTCGGCCCAGTTTCGCTACGTGGTATGGAACTACACCACCGAAAAGGCGCGCCCGATTCTGTACGGAGTTGGTCATTTTGTCTGGACCGACTCGGGCAACGGGAGCACGGGCGTCCGTTGGACCTACTCTTTCCAATTGAATCGACAGAGATTCCCGGGGTATCTGGGATCTTTTGGCGACTTTCTCTTCCGCGTGGGATTCCTCGACCGGGAATATGCACAGATGATGAGGAGAACACTGGGCAAGGAATGAGCCCTGGATGTTCTCGATGCGGCGCAGGCGCTATCTGTTGCGTCCGTTTCCTATCCTCAGCCCATGATCGGTCTATCCAATCGTCTTTGTATGCGGGCCCGAGGGAAAGGAACGAAGATAGGCTTCCCCCGCGATATACGTTGCTGTGAATCCAATCCAGAATGCAGTCCCAAAGAACTGCTGCGGCTGCAGATGTGTGACCGATGCCGTAGCGAAGAAAATAGCCATCACCGGCCGGGTTGTCGCAATACCGAGCAGCACGGCGACAGCACGGATCATCCATCTTCGATGCAGTTCAAAGTCGCCTCTTCTCAATGTCACCCATGCGCGCATAAGTGAAAACAGAAACAGGCAATCGTACATAATTGCCGCCGTCGACTCGTTCAATCCGCCGAATGGATGCAGAGACAGCAGCAGCGCGGTCACTCCCACGACAGCGCCGAGAAGGAACAGCGTGTACGTCAGGCGATGGTGCAGCTTGGGCCGGCTTCTCACAGCGCGCAAAAACCACGCGGGAAGTAGTGACACAAATAAGAGTGCAGGAATGATGTGGCAGAGGGTCAGCACCTTGCGCGAGGCAAAGGCGACATCCAGGATGTTCATCTGCGGCGGGGCTGCAAGAGCCTGTGGCGCCATCAACACCACAATGCGCCGAACAGCAGCTGCGATCCCGATCACGCACAGCAAGAGGAAGAGAGGCCACAGCAAAATTGAAGAGACAGAGCCTGATTTGACGGTACCGACGGAGTTCATCTGCGTTCACCTTCCCTTTGGACTCGAGGTGTTCCATTCATGACGGAGTGGGTCGCGGCGCGGGTTTACCGATGGGAAGAGTGAGAGACACAGCGATCATCCAGAGGATGCTGATAAAGCGGCCGACGGGAATGAAGTAGCCTGCGGTGAAATTCACCAGCGTGAAGGATGCAAGTTCGCAAGCAACGGCAGTGACAATTCCCAGCCACATGACCCATCGAGGCACGAATCTTGGAATGCCGGCAGTAAGAGATACGCCAGCCAGAAAAAGACCGAGAGGGACGACGAATCCCGGGCCTCCACCGAGGAAGCCGAGCGCCTGCAGAGCGTGCACTGCGCCGGCGGCGCCGGCGACGCCAGGCCGCGTCAGGGACCAGGTGCTGAGGGCAGAGAGCATGAGCATCATGGTGGCGATGATGCCTCCCAGGAAGGCGATCGACTCCCCGGCTGCCCGAACCCCGAGGAATCGCAGGCGGCTAGTGGTCGCCGCAATGAAGACGCAGAGCGGCATCGCGGAGGCTAGCTCGAAGAAGGAACCCCACCTAATGGATCCGCCACTGGCCGCAACGAAGGCGACAGCATTGCTGGCGGAGTCCAGCGGGATGTGAAAAGACGCGCTGACCCGGGAAGCTCCTAACACCAGAAAGGCCAGATAGATCAGCGTAAGCAGCAACAGATTGGGGCCGCGATGGCGCTCCGAGGGCTGGACGGAAGCTGCAGATCGTTTCATAATGTAATCATTACTATCATTAACTATTAATCGAATGCAATACTAAAACTTATGGGACCCGAACGTGGCCGAAAGGCCTTTGCGGCTCTGTTACTTGCGCAGGTAGGGGCGCATGCCGCCAAACAATTTGCCGACCGGTTATCGGTGCTGAAGCTCACGCCGCCACATGCAGGCATATTGCGGCGTCTGGTGCAGTCGCCAGGAATCAGCCAGCGCGAACTGGCTACTACATTGGGGATGCACGCGAGCCGCCTGGTTGCCGTCCTGGACGAGATGGAATCGCTTGGCCTGCTGATCCGCGAAGCAAAGGCTGAAGATCGACGCACGTATTCGCTTCAGGTAACCGCCCAGGGCAGAGAGACGATGGAGCAGATCGCAGCCATCTCGCAAAAGCATAATGAGGCGCTGTGCGCGGCGCTCAACGAGGAGGAACGCGCGGTGCTGGTCGGGTTGTTGCAGCGCATCGCGGATCAGCAGGGGCTTCTAGGCGGCGTCCATCCCGGCTTCAGCACTCTGGGGAAGAACTGAGGTCCGAGCCTGGGATCGGTGTGGAACGAGACTGCCTGCCGGCCTATGCTTAGGCATCGGCCAAAACAGTGACCCAAGAGCGGCACGTCAGACTTTTCAGGAACGGGCGCAACCAGGCGGTTCGAATCCCTCGTGAGTTCGAATTACCTGGCGAGGACGCAGTCATGCGCAAGGAGGGTAAAAAACTGATCATCGAACCTACCCCGCCCAGGTCTCTGCTAGCTCTGTTGGCAACCCTCAAGCCGCTCGAAGAAGATTTCCCGCCAATTCCCGATCACGCTCCTGATCCTGTCGACCTGTGATGCGCTACTTGCTCGGCACCAACATTGTTTCCAATCTCATCCGCAACCCACTCGCGAGAATTGGTTACGGAAGAGATGACGGCGATGAGGAAACCGTGACTTCCGTGTAAGCAGCGGCTCCGCAACACCGTCAAGGCTTACGCGAAAGTCGTATCGCTGGTAGGAATCAACTCAGGATTTACTCACCCATCCTGCCGATAGTCAACCTGTCGCTGAGGAATTATCGGATGCTGAAAACTTATTGCCAAACTGCGCCATTAGATCTGCCTTCTGCGGAGAGTGCTGCCCCTTCTCTGCCTGAGTTACTCTCCGCCTTGTCCTTTGCCTTGGATCTCACCGAGGGTGCCGTGCCGGGACATGCACTGCGCAGCTGTCTGCTGGGCATGCGCCTGGGGATGGAACTGGGCTTTTCCCCAATCGCGCTGGCCGACCTCTATCACGCACTTCTGCTAAAAGACGTTGGTTGTAGCAGCAACGCCGCACGGATGTGCCAGATCCTGGGCGGCGGTGATGATCGTGCGGTCAAATCGGGGATAAAGCTTGAAGATTGGACGCGTCCGGATAAACCTAGACTCTCCACCCTGCGGCTGCTGTGGAATAACGTGTCGCCGGAGGAGAATCCCATGCGCAGGCTGGGCCGCATCGTGCGTGTCGGGTTCACCCAACACGCTAACAATGAGGAGATGATCCAGCTCCGTTGTGATCGCGGTGCGAGCATCGTGCGCAAGATCGGCATGAGCGAACAAACAGCCCTTGCCGTGCGCAGTCTTGATGAGCATTGGGACGGCAGCGGTTATCCGCAGCGGTTAAAGGGTGCGGCTATCTCCCCGCTGGCCCGGGTGATGGCAGTGGCACAACATCTGGACGTGTTTTCGGTGGAGCAGGGCGCGGTGCAATGCATGCTCGTTCTGCGCCAGCGCAGCGGACGCTGGTTCGATCCTGAGGTGGTCAGGGCAGCCGAATCGCTGCACAAGCGGGCTGCTTTGTGGAAACAGCGCTCCGCTAACGGAGTTCAGGCCTCCAGCGACCCGGCCAAAGCCGTGCGGGCTGCGGTCATCGCCTTATCACCCGAGGAGAACAATCGCCTCAGCGTCTCGCACCTGGATCTAATCTGTGAAGCATTTGCGGAAGTGGTGGACGCTAAGTCTCACTTCACCTTTCGCCACTCCATGGGTGTTACAGAAGTCGCCCGCAACATGGGCAACGCCATGGGCCTCAAGCCGGAGCGGATGCAGCTACTGAACCGCGCGGCTCTGCTCCATGATCTGGGCAAGCTCCGGGTTCCGAACTCCATCCTCGACAAGTCCGGCAAACTCGATGATGCGGAGTGGGCCGTGATACAGCAGCATCCTGGGCTGACGCGTGTCATTCTTAGCCGGGTAAAAGGGTTTGAAGAGCTGGCCGAGGTGGCCGGCGCTCACCACGAAAAGCTTGACGGCACAGGCTATCCAAAGCGGCTAACTGCCGGGCGCCTTTCACTGGAAGCACGTATCCTCGGAATCGCGGACATATACGGCGCCTTGACCGAGTGCCGGCCCTATCGCAGCGGCTTCAGCCCTGCGGAGGCGTCGAGGATGATGGAGCGTGATGTCCCCGGCAAGTTGGACGCAGATTGTTTTGCTGCGCTATCTTCCATCGCGGAGGCGGGTTGGGAAACCACCTCGTCGCTGGAACCGGTAAGTGTCGTGGCGCCGGGCCGATCCTCCACCATCCTTGCCCCAGCGCCGTTGGCGCTCAGTCCCCCTCAGCTTCTGACACTATGACGCTCGCCATTGCGTAATTGCCTTAGTAGATGAGCTTTAACGAGAATTGGATTTGGCGGGAGGTGCCGGCGGTGCGACTGATTTCGCCGAAGCCGGAACCCAACAGCGTGTTGGCCGGCAGCCCCATGTTGACGATGTTGAAGAGGTTGAAGAATTCGGCGCGAAATTGCAGATCCATGCGCTCGATACCGCTCGGCCGGTGACCGATCGGCGTGCTCTTGATGAGGGCAAAGTCGTAGTCGTAATAGGCGGGCCCACGGAAGGTGTTGCGCCCCAGAGTGCCAAAGCGCCCGTGGTTAGGGCCAGTGCCCCTAGGCACATTGATGGGAATAGAAAAATACGAGGCGTTGTTCGCGCCCAAGCCAAAGTAGTCCTCACGAACCTTGCGAGCGGTCGATAGGTGCGGAATGCCCACCTGGTCCGGACGATCCACACCGTTGGTCCCGGCATCCGTCTGCTGCACTCCGGAATAGACAGTAAATGGCGATCCGCTGTTGATGCTGGAGATGCTGAGCAGCTCCCAGCCTGCAGTCACGGCTCTGCCCAGCGGCTGCAGGAACGCAACGTCTTCTCCGTGGAGATCTTGCGCCAGGCTCAGGGTAAAAACATGAGCCACGTCGAAGGTCGACGGCCCTTTTTCCGGATGAGTGTCAGCGGGATCCTGAGGAGCGGTCTGGGAGATCGCGCCGGAACCTCCAGTGATGAATCCACCAATGACGGAACTGGTTTCGTCGAGCGATTTTGACCAGGTGTAGCTGGCCTGGATGCCTGGGCCGCCATGGGGCACAACTCCCTGCAACGAGGTCTGCAAGGCGTTGTAAGAAGAATGGGAGGTGTTGGTGATGACGTTCTCGGTGCCAAAGCCTCCGATGATATTTCCCGCCTGGTCAAACTGAGTATAGGGAGCAAAGCTCGGACCCGCGCCCGCATAGCCGTTGAAGAAGCTCATCCGCGGCAGCTTGGCGGCGGCCGTGCCTATGTAGGTCGCATCGCCTACCAGGTTGCCGAAATGGCGTTCCAGACCGAGAGTCCAGGTTTGCAGGTAGGCGTTGCCGAAATTTGGATCGATGCAATTAATGGTCAAAGGAGTGATCAGGTGGGCGGGCGAGAGCGCAGCAAGATCTCGCTGATAGCGGTTTAAATCCATGACGGTGTTGGCATGGACAGCCTTGGTGCCGTTGGCAAAAATGTTCTGCCCCTGGGGCGTGTAGGCGAGGGGCAACTCGTTCGACGTGATCTGGAAGCCATACGGGATAGGCGCTGCGGCGGCGGAGGTGAGCCGGGGATCAACGGCAAAGGGGATGGACCCGGTGGCCGAATTGTCCTGGAAGAGATTGGGTGGGATGGTGGTGATTGCGCCGGCGGCACGAACATGGATCTGCGCGCCGGCCAGCCAATCGAGCTGGACGCGCGGCCCCAGGCCATCGAGATTGAAGCGATAGACAGGCTGAGGGTTGACAACAAACGTTTGCTCGACGCCCGCGGGGGTATTGGTAAAAGCGAGGCCGGAGGTTCTCTTGGCGCGCTCGGAGATGGGCGAGTAGAGCTCGTAGCGCAAGCCGTAGTCGAGCACCAGGCGGGGCGAGATCTTCCACGTGTCCTGGGCAAAAAACGCGAAGGCATTGCGGTTGATGGCTGCCGCCCCGATGTGCTGGCCCCCGGAGAAGTAAGGGGGCGCAACGGCAACGGTGTAGACGAAGGGGCTTCCGCTGAGCAGGCTGGTGAGCGTGTCGGGCAGCGGGTCGCCGGGGTGGATGTTATGCAGTCCGCTTTGTGAGGGAATATTTATGGGGGAATACGCGGTGCCTCCGCCAAAGTCATATTCGCCATCAGGGCTGATACCGAAGTAGGTGGTGTCGCGGTTCAGGCGCATCTCGCCTCCCGCCTTGAAGGCGTGACTGGCGGTGGTGAAAGAAAGATTCTGGCGCAACTGGAAGAGATTGCCGTAGATGCTGATGACCGTTCCCGCGGCCTGATTGAAGGGCTCGTAGGAGCCGTCGTTGAACTTGACCGCGGGGTCGGTGAGGTCGGTGGTGGGGAAAGAGGGCGTGGCCCGGGTGACGCTGGCTGAGGATTCCCAGATCAGGCGCGGCGAAACGGTGCGGGTAAAGGTGAAGACCAGGTTGCGCTGGTGGTCGATGTAGCGAATGCCGAAGGCAGGATCGATCGTGGTCTGATCAGGGTTGGTGGTGGGCCCGTACAAGTTGTTGAAATTGAAGCGGGCGAAGAACTGAGATCGAGCGGAGATCTGGTGGTCGAGGCGCAGGGAAAATTGGTTCGCATTGGTCACCACCGGCGAGGAACTCGCGTAAGTGTGCTCTCCATAGGGACCCAGCGGATCGTTGGGCAAGGGATAACGCGCCAGGACACGGGCTATGCCCGGATCGACAGGGACCAGCAGGGTGTCGCCGGGAAAGGCGGTAGTATCCTGGCCGGCGCGTTCCTGGGCGGTGGGAACGGGAAATACCTGGGTGGTGCCCAGATCCTGGCGAAAGCCCTGGTACTGGCCAAAGTAGAAGGTCTTGCCGGAGCCGTTATAGATATGCGGAAGGATGACGGGTCCGCCGTTGGTAAAGCCGAACTCGTTGCGCCGGAAGGGCGGGAGACGGCCGGGGTTGGCGATTGAGGAGTAGTCAAAGTAGTTTCTGGCGTCCAGGGCTGAGTTGCGCAGGAACTCAAAGAAGGAGCCGTGGAAGCCGCTGCGGCCGGATCGGGTAACGATGTTAGTAAGACCGGAGGCTCCGCGGCCGATCTCGGCCGGCATCCACCCAGATTGGGATTGAATCTCCTCGACCGCGTCCACGTTGAAGTTGCTAAAGGTAGAGCCACCCATCTCCGGGTCGCTGATATCGGCTCCGTCCATGGTGAAGGTGGCTTCGACCCCGCGCTGACCGTTGATGGCGAATTGTTGGGTGAAGTTAGTAGCTCCGTTGGCGTCGGTCATGGTGCCGGCCGCAAGGAGCAGCAACTGGCTGAAATCCCGCTTGTTCAAGGGAAGCCCGCTTACCGCGTGGCTGGAGAGCGCGACTCCCCCGGTGGTTTCCGATTCCACCACAACTGCTTGCAGCGATAGCGTTCCCTGGTCGGTGAGGGTAAGGATGACGTCGCTTGGTTCCAGAGTGACGGGGTGTGGGTAGGCGATGCGATGGCCGTCCACGGTGACAAAGAGCGTAAAAAGACTGGGCGGGAGCTGGCTGAAAAGGAAGGCGCCGTCGGGCCGCGTGAGGGATAGGTCTTTGTGCCCTGAGGGCGCGATAAGTTCTATCGTTGCACCGCTTAGCGGCTTGCCGGCCGCGTTGCGTAGCACGCCTTTCCAGCCGGCGGCGCTGGGGAGCGCTTGCTGGGCGTACAGCGGGAGCCCGAGGGTTATCCAGACAATTACTGCATAGACTAACTTGCTGCCAAGGGTCAAAAGGGTTTAACTCACTTATTTCAGAAAGTACTTGGAAGACTTTACTGGTTAGGAGACAATCTACCAGTCAAAAAAAGGACAAGCCAAGACGAACGCTATCGTGCTTCGGCCCGAAAGCGATCCTACCCTGTCCTGTTATCCCGGCCTCAGAGCACTTATTAGAAGATACGGGGGGTGCGAACCGCCCTGGCCACGAGCTAGTGCATAGACATTAGAGACAGTGCCTCTGCCATCGTGTACACTGCATCCCCAAGGCAACAAGGACGTGCCGGCAACCCCCTGCCGCAGGCGGCAGCCGCGAAGGTTGCCGGTGAGCTGCGCGACCCATCGGCCTGCTAATAGAACTGTCAAGGAGAGAAGACTATGAGCTTTTGCCAAACATGCGGAACCAGCTTACCCGACGGGAGTCCGACCTGCAGTGCGTGCGGGGCCACCCAAGGCGCGGCCGCTGCGCCGGGGCCGATCCCCGGCGCCATGCCCGGTCCTATTCCAGGGACGATGCCCGCCGCCGCTCCCCTGCCCGCTGCCGGAGCCGGCCTTACCCCGAATGTCGCCGGAGCGCTGGCCTACCTGGTCGGGGCCATTACGGGAATTCTGTTCCTGGTGATCGATCCCTTCAAGACCGACCGCTTTGTGCGCTTTCACGCGTTTCAGTCGATCTTCTTTAACCTGGCCTGGATCGCATTCTGGATCCTTTGGACGATTGTTGGGCTGATGCTGGGCGCCATCTCCCATGGGTTGTTTTTCATTATCCAACTGCCCATCAATTTGCTGCTTTTCGTCGGCGGATTCTGCCTGTGGGCCTACCTGATGTATACGGCCTACCAGGGCAAGACCGTGCAAATACCGGTGATTGGCGCGTTGGCAGCGAGCCAGGCCGGGATCGCACCGGTCACCGGACAGCGGCTGTAGGGTTTTCCTGGGGAACCGGCCTGGCGTAGCCGGGCCGGTCCTGTCGATGTGTCCCGCTGCGAGCTTGGTTCGGGGTTAAAACCAGAGCTGTATCAGGGGACGACTCACGGTCTTCGGAAGAACTGCCTATCGGGTAGGTCCGTCTGCATGAGAACGATCGGTTCAAATTGCGACTCTGCCGGTCAGCCCACAGAGACGGGCACGGAGCCGGGCTGCTTCCGGGCCGTGCCGCGAATGCCGAGGAGGGTGAGGATCGGCGCAGTGAGCATGGTGGTGACCAGCGCCATCACCACTAACATGGTAAAGAGCGTGGGAGTAAAAGCGCCCACGGTGTAAGCAATATTCAGCACAATCAGCTCCACCAGGCCGCGGGTGTTGAGCAACGCTCCCAGGGCAATGGCGTCTCTCCAGGATTGACCGGTCCAACGGGCAGCGAGCGCGGCGCCGCCCATCTTGCCAAAGACCGCGCCTAAAAGGACCAACCCCGCCCAAAGCCACATGGCTCCATCGTTCAGCAGGTCCAACCGGGTGCGCATGCCGGTGAGGGCGAAGAAGAGCGGCAGCAACAACACCGAAACCAGCATGTCGAGACGCTCGCGCAGGGCGAATTGCCAATGGGGCACGCGGGGAAAGCAAACCCCGGCGAGAAAGGCGCCGAAGAGCGGATGGACCCCGATCTTGTCGGTAGCCGCGGCGGAGAGAAGCGCGCCGGCTACGACCACCCCTAACAGCTCCAGGGTTAGCTGCGGTGTTCGTTGGCGCCGTACCAGATACGCAGCCAAAGGACGAATGACGGCGAGCATAAGCACCAGATAGATCACCAGACCGGTGAGGCGGTAGATCAATGAGGTAGGAGCATCTTCGCCACCGATGAAGGCCAGGGCAAAAGCCAACAGGCTCCAGGCCACGACATCATCCACCGCAGCACACAGGATGGCGGTGGTGCCCAGGGCAGTTCCCTGCAGATTGCGCTCTTCGAGGATGCGCGCCAGCACCGGGAAAGCGGTGATGCTCATGGCGATGCCCAGAAAAAGCACAAAGGGAATGCTGCCAATGCCGTGGGGCGCGAAACGGATGCGCAGAGAATGCGCCAGCAGGGCTCCCATCCCGAAGGGCAGCAGGATACTCATTCCGCTGGCCATGATCGCGGTGGCTCGGTGGCGAACGAGTTGTTCATAATCAAGTTCCATTCCGATCAGGAACAGGAACAGCACCAGGCCGACGGTGGAGAGGGTTTCGAAAGGTCCGAACGAACTGGCGGGAAAGATTTTGGCGGAGAGATGGGGGGCAAAGCGTCCAAAGACCGACGGCCCTACGAGAATGCCGCCGATGATCTCACCGATCACACGCGCCTGGCCGACTTTGAGTGCCAGCCAGCCGCAAGCCACCGTGATCAGCAACACGATGGCCATCTGGGTCAACAACAGGGTCATGAGAGGCGTAATCCTTTGGGATACAGAAGCTGGTCAATTACGAGCGACTCTCTCAGTTTATCGAACTTGCGACCCTGTGGTCTTGCCCTGCGAGGAGCCTGGACGGTAGATTACATTTGGCTGGCACCGGGCTTCTTTTGCGGGTCTGCCGGCATCATCGGCAAAACGAAATCAGGGACAACTCCATGAACACGTCCGCAAGGCAGCTGCCCGGGGAGACCGACCGGATTACGCGCGCCATCTTCGAACATGCGTCGCTGATCAGCCGCGAGCAGCAGCTGGAAGAGCTGGTGCGGCTGAACGCCGAGTTCGCACGCGATCTGGCCCAGGCACAGCATTGCAGCCTGTGGCTGGTGGACGAGGGCAAACGACAGCTGTGGACCGAGGTGGCCCGCGGAATCGCGCCGATCCGGATCCCGTTGGGGGAAGGAGCCGTGGGAAGGTGCGTGGGCGAGGACAAAGTGCTGCTGGTGAATGATGCGCTGGATGGGGATGTGAGCAGCCCCCATTGGATCACCGGGTTCGCAACCCAGCAGATGCTTTGCGTGCCGCTGCGGGTGGAGGGCCGGGTGATCGGGGCGCTGGAAGTGCTGAATAAGCCGAGCGGCTTTACCGAGGGGGACGCTGAACTACTGGGATTGCTGGCGCACTTCGCGGCCAACGCGGTGGAGAGCAAGCGGCTGCGGCAGGAGGCCATCAAAGCCCGGATGATGGACCATGAGTTGAGCCTGGCGATGGATGTGCAGCAGCATCTGCTGCCCCAGGAGCAGGAATGCGTGCCAAGGCCTGGAATGTGTGGGTTTTTGCCGTCCGGCGAGGTCGGTGGGCGGCGACTACTACGACATGCTTCCCTTGCCTGGCGGCGGCTTTGCCTTCACCCTGGGCGATGTCTCGGGCAAAGGGGTACCGGCCGCGGTGATGATGGCCAGCATCCAGACACTGTTGCATAATCTGCTGCAACGCGAGCCGGTAGAGGTGGCTGCTGTGGTCAGCGATTTGAACCGCACGCTCTTCGGCTGTTCGGTGCCGGATCGCTACTCTACCCTGTTCTGCGGTTTGATCGCGCCCGACCGCAGATCGATTACCTACGTCAATGCCGGGCACGTGCCACCGCTGTTGCTGCACGCGGACGGCGGACTCACCACGCTCGAGGGGGGAGGCATGCCCGTGGCCATGATCCCCGACTGGGAATACCAACAGTTCACGGTGGAGTTGCGGCCGGGGGATCTGCTGGTGGTGGTTTCCGACGGCATCATGGAGGCACGCAATCCAGACGGGCGTCTTCTGGGATGATCAGGAGGTGCCGTTCATCGTCCGCCAGCACCGGAATTCGCCGGTAAAGAGCTTGCCCGCCGCGCTCTGCGCACACGTCGACGCGTGGGCCGCGGGCGCAGAACAGTATGACGACATGACGGTGGTCGGGCTGCGGGTCCGCGGTTGATTGGATTGCGACACGGGCCCAGAACAGCGCTGGTGCTGCTGGCATTTGCGGCCGTCTTAATCTGGCGCGCGGGGACAAACGCGCGCTGACCTTCTGCGCGGGGCGTATGGACCCTATCGCGCCAATAACGACCTGCTGTTTTATCACCTCGATGTGCGGGTCGACCCGGACAAAAAGTTCCTGCAGGGCAAGAACACCATCCGCTTCAGGATGCTCAAGGACGGCAGACGAATCCAGCTCGATCTGCACCGCGCACTGCATGTCGACAAGATAGTTTTGGGCGGGGTTCGGCTCAAGTACACGCGCGAGGAAGGAGCGGTCTTCGTAGACTTTCCCCAGACCCTGCAGGCGGGCCGCGTCTACTCCATCGACTTCTACTACTCAGGGCATCCGGTGGAGACGGGCAGGTTCGGCTCCATCACCTTTCGCAAAGACCCGGCCGGCCATCCCTGGATCAACACCGCCTGCGAAGAGACGGGCGCCAGCGTGTGGTGGCCGAACAAGGACCAGTGGCGCGACGAGGTGGAGAGCATGGAGATCAGCGTGTCGATTCCTAACGGCCTGGTCGACGTCTCGAATGGAAAGTTCATGGGCAAGACGGATCTGGGCGACGGGTACACGCGTTGGGATTGGCTGGTGCACTACCCCATCAATAACTATGACGTCTCGCTGAATATCGGCAATTATGTGCACTTCGGCGAACAGCTGGGCGAGTTGCCACTCGATTTCTATGTGCTGCCGGAAGACCAGCCCCAGGCGGAAAAGCAGTTTAGCCAGGCCAAAGGGATGCTGGAGATATTTGGACACTATTTCGGTGACTATCCCTTTCCTCAAGACGGCTACAAGCTGATTGAAGCGCCCTACTCCGGGATGGAGCACCAGAGCGCTGTGACCTACGGCAACCACTTCACCAATGGCTACCTGGGGCGCGACTGGGTGGGCGGCGGCCTCAGCCTGCGATTCGACTTCATCATCATCCACGAGAGCGCGCATGAGTGGTTCGGCAACAGCATCACCGCCGCGGATCGATCGGATATGTGGATTCACGAGGGCTGGGCAACTTACCTGGAGAGCCTGTACGTGGAATCGCGGTGGGGACGAGCCGATGCGCTGCAGTACTTGAATTTATTAAAGACCAAGGTGAAGAACCTGCAACCGATTGTCTCCGCGCGGGGGGTGAACAGCACGCCGCCGGAAGACCAGTACTTCAAGGGCGCGCTATTTATCAATACCCTGCGCAGCGTGGTGAACGATGACGCGCGCTGGTGGGCGCTGCTGCATGGCTTCTATCAGCATTTCCAGTATCAGAACATCCTGACGGAGGATGTGGTCGCATACTTCAACCAGGAGACGGGGATGAATCTGACACCGGTCTTCGATCAATACCTGCATCACGCGGCGCTGCCGGTTCTGGATTTGCAGTGGTACCCGGGAAGCGTCCGCTACCGGTGGGAGGCCGATGAGCCGGGGTTTGCCATGCCGGTGATGGTGGGTGGCAAGGAGCACTGGCAGATGATTCACCCCACGACTACCTGGCAGACGATGCCGACGACCCAGGCGAAAGACGACTTTGAGGTTGCCACCGATCTTTTCTACATCACGGTGAACAAGCAATGACTCGTTTAAACGGGGTTACCGAGAAACGTCAGCTATCGGGCAAATCGCGATCCGTCCCGTAGAGCCTGCCCTGAGCTTGCCGAACGGGGACGGCTGAGAACTAGAGCTGTCCAAATGAGCGGAACGGTGGGCCCCGTGGCATTGATTTTATTGGACAAGCGAGTGTTGAGACCGGCATCGCGAAACCAGATTCGGGTAGCGGGCGGGGTTCCGGTAGTCACGGCTGTGATGCTTTGTATCAGGGCACGACTTTAGTCGGGCCGTAAAAAAACAGCTATGAGGGCTTTAGCTGCGGCTACCGAGGGAAGAACAGACGTCTTTCCCCTCGGTATCCGCTTAGCCGCTGGGCTTTTTCTTTGTCTTCTGGCGGAAAAACACCCTGCACTGCTGAGAATTATCTCTGGACACGGGTCACTGGGCGTTCGGGTTGCCGTTATCAGCACATCTTGAACGAATGGTCCCAGCCATGCAGGAATCAAAGTTGACCCCGATCAACTGTCAATCAACTGGTCACTCTCATTTTGACGCAAGGCTCAAGACGGAGCATATAAGCTTTCTCCGAATCTCGCGTTACGGTTTCCCAGGTCGCTGCCTCGCCGCACTGAAGCGTGTCATGGGGGATATGTATCCTGTCGCCGGATTTCCGTTAGAAGTAAATGGCTGATGTAACTGACTAGAAATGTTGGCCGCCAAGCGCCATACAGTCGCCCCTGAGCGTCTACCGCCTCTGACGCAGGCTCTCACTTGCTTTTGCGTGGAACCTTAAACGCGAGCGAGATACCAAAGATTTCGTTTGTGTCCCAGCCAGTGGGCAGGTTAACCGACTGCAATAAGTAGTAAGGCCGAATAGAAAACGAGTCCGCGATCGGAAACCGGATCCCCACCTGGAAACGGTTTTGGGTGTAGCTGCTGCCGCCGTTGGCGAAGGGGTTATATCCGGGAACGATGAAGAACTCATTGTTCACTACGAGTACCGGACGCCGCGCCATGCGAAGCGGCAGGGTGTAGTCGACGCCGGGGCGAAATCGAAGGCGTCCTGAAGCGGGACGATCATCGGGAAATCGCCCCTCGATGAGCGTGCGGAGGATCGGTCGCCACAAGCCTCGGGATGTGCTCAAGGTGAGATTGAGTAGCAATCGG
Source organism: uncultured Acidobacteriaceae bacterium (assembly GCA_963844785.1). GTDB lineage: Bacteria > Acidobacteriota > Terriglobia > Terriglobales > Acidobacteriaceae > PALSA-350. Next base: position 598,512 of record CAWJPV010000021.1, read on the forward strand.
TTTTCGTAAGCAATTGTGGGATTTCCAGGAAAGCGCTGGTAACGATACATCGGAATCAAGGTGAACCAGGGCCGCAGACGAAAGGCAACGCCGCCTTGAACGAAGTACTCGAACAGGTTGGACGCTCCCTCGTCGAACCGCTCGTAGAATTCGACCTCCAGAGATTTATTCGCTGAAAGGTCGGCGGAAATTCCCTGATCGAGCCAGAGCCCTATCTGCTTCTCATTTTCGGGATCCTCGGGCTCCTGTTGTTGCTGCGCCTTAGCCGGGGCGGACAAGATGCAACCGCACAGCACAGCAATGACGCAGACCATGCTCCGCATCGTCATCCACCTAACCGTGGAACCGTCTCCCACGCTCCGGCGAGAGTAATTCCGCCGTTCGCCGGAACCGAACCAAGATGGCAAACGGAAAATTGGCCAAACACGGATTCTGGATTCGTGCAAAATCGCCATATCACTTACTGAGAACACCCGCCACCAATCTGGGTGCAGCGGCCCAGTTAGCACCAATCCTAAATTACGACTCTTAATTTCATACTTTTTGTTGAACCCTGACGTTTGACGTTTCGTGGACGTTTCGTCTATCCACAGTGACGAGAGGCGCGTTTTTAAGGTATCGATTTCATCTTGGGGAATGCCCTGGTGAAATCTGCATGTAATTCTGGGTATTGTGACCAAAGGTCCGTCAACTGGCTCGCCGGAGCGCCTTTGAGATATACGTCGAAGAAGGTATGCACGCAAGCATCAGAGATCTCGATGCCACGACGCTTTTCCAACGACCCCATCACACCGATCATTCGCAACCCCGCGATCATGACAGGACTCTTGGTGAACATCTGATCGCTGAACGTGAAGTGGTTGGCACCGTCGATCATCGCCTGCCAGCGTGTTTCTACAGGAAGTTTGCTGTACATCGATTCCATCTTGCCCTCAACAACGGTCGGTTCCGGCCCAGCCTCCTCCTTTCTGTGATCGCTGAGGATTAAGAAGAAGGGCTGATGCAGGCTTTGCTGGACGACGCTGCCAAACGGAATCCCGTCGATGTCGATTCCTGCTTTGCATTGTGCGTCGTCATGGCAAAACTGCGCAGCTGTGGCCCCTCCAAGAGAGTGTCCGACGATACCAACCCTCTCCAAATCGAGCCTGCCCTTGAATCGGCCAGCAGGGTTCTTCACATTTAACTGCTGCAGTTGCCGGAGAACAAACTTTACATCCTCGATCCAGACTCCCATCAACTGAGTCGCGAATTTCTCTCCTACTGCGTAGGGCATGCTATCAAAGTCACTCTGCGTGTTTCTGTATGCAACGCGGCCGTCCGAAAAGGCAGTAATGACTGTCCGATAGGGGGCATCCATACTCACCACGACATAGCCGTGGCTAGCAAGGTCCTCGGCAATCGATGTGTAATCCGAACTCATTGCGCCGCCGCCCGCGCGCAGCACGACTACGGGATACATCGCCTCCTGCGGTGAAACATCAGCGTCGGTCCAACTGTGAGATCTGACGCGGCTGAGATCCCTGCTGAGCAATCGTACCAAGACAAAACCCTGGTGATGCTCTACAGCGCTTCTCCAATATCCTGGAAGGTACTCTGCGGCCCGGTTTGACGGCGTTACCGCTGCGGGATACCAGACCCAAACGGCAAGTTCTTGTTTGGCACCGGCAACGGGGGCGTAGGGATTTAATCGTGCTCCGTCGGTCCAATCGTAGATGACCCTGCCTACCTCGTAGGACCCGGTCGGTGCGGGTAACGTTGTCACCCGGCCATGGTCGAGCGAGAGCCATCCGAGCAAACCGGTAATGCCGATCAGCGCAGATAGGAACAGAACAGCGACGACTCTGGCAGCGCGTCTGAGAATGCGTTTTAGCATTGTCTGGCGTCCCTGTGTCTTCGAATCGGCAGTCAGCTGATGGTTCGGCCTCTGTGGAGTCTCCAAAGAAGATACGGAAACCCTGCAAGCAACAGAATCGTCGCGGCGTGAAGCATGCCCTGATACGCATTCGGAATCAAAGAGAAAAAGCCGAAGGACATCGAGATGTGTCCAATTCCCCGGTGGACAGTGCTGCGGTTGGCATCGATTCGGACAGCGGAGCCCATCCAAGAGACCAACAACAAACCGACGCTCAGCCATACGGCTTTTGCTCGCAAGCGTACAGCGATGACTTCGAAGCACCAGCCAACAAGGACGGGCGCGGCCAAATAGTAATACTTGCCAGCCTGGAAATAGAGATTTGCAAGGCCATGGGTTCTCGCGCCAAAGGGCGAATCAGATCCCGGCATAAACATTGTCCAGCCCACCCACAGAATCAAACAGGCCATCGCGTAAGCACCAGCAAGCAGGGGCAGAGGCGCGAGGCAAATCATTGCCGCTGGAGCCGACCTCCACTGCGAACCAACTGCACGCACGGCGAACCACTGTTCCTTCACGCCTTCTTGCGTTGGGTGGATACGCTCCGCAAGGGCGGACCACGCTACCTCGAACGGCGTACCGAAGCCGGCGCGTTCTGTCTCCAGAAGCGCTTCGAACTCTGCACCATAACGCCTTCTCCAAGCGGGTGGATACAGCCGGGTTAAAAAGCGAGCAAGTCTTGGATTCATACGGGCTCCAATCTCCGCAATCCGGCTCTCGCGAAATGTTGCAATGTGGTTAGTTTGGCGCGCAGGACTTTTAAGCCTTGAGGGGTAATGCGATAGGGCTGGCGACGCTCTTCTGCCGCCAGGGGTTCAATCCAACCTTGTTGTTCAAGGCGGGAAATCGCCCCGTAAAGTGTTCCTGGGCCTAAGCGGGTCCCACAGAGGCCTTCTATATCTTCAATCATCGCGTGTCCGTGCTTAGGTCCACTTGCCAGGCTGGCAAGCACTAACAGGGGGGGATCGGAGTAGTGTCCCGCATCCGGGTCCCGCTGGAAAGAAGCTACGTGGCGCGTACTACGCATTACGTAGATATAACCTATTTGGGACGACATGGCAAGAAGCGCTAAGAAAGCACAAGAGATTGGGAGCGCCGGAGGCGCGGCACTCCTGTAAAGTTGTGTCGAGCCTTCTAAAAAAGGAAACTACAGTGTCAAAACGCTGCCCCCACCTGGACAAAATTCCTCGGTCTCAATCAGTCGATTTCCCGCCGTGACTTTCTGGAAGGGGCACTCGTCGCCTCAACCGGTTTGGCGCTAAATACGGCGACATAAATACGGCGACACGATACCAGTGTGTCGGAGATAGAGATCTTGACCAGACGGGAACGACCCTAGACGAAATCTACAATATGCGTGCCTCCCCATGGGCACTCCGTTGTTTGCCGATTCCACCCCTCTACCCGTCAACGCCTGAAGGGTCCTGATTATCTCACCACAAGGCACCGCGGGCAGTTACATGCTCCCTTCCACTGAATAGCTAATTAGCAACCGTCACTGAGTCTATAATGCTTCAAGCATGGTCACCCTCTGATCCCACTGCCCGGCGCATCGGCGAGGCTCTCAACGCTACTCCGCACGGCTTGACCAGACCGTCACACCGAGCCCGGGCCAGGACGCCACTCGACCCTGTGGGCCTCAGTCGAAGCTCAAACCATCAACACCGAACCCGACGCGGGGGCTTAACGCGCATACGGCGCTTATGGCGCACACTTTCCCCGCGCCGTTCGTCCCCAGTTCCGGCGGCACAACCCATGCAGGCGAAGGCAATGGCTCAACTGCGACAAAGTCAGATGGCCTAGAAGCTGGACACCGACGGTCGAGTTAAATCAGGATTCTCGTATTCCAGTTTGCATCGGGTGGAGCTGCTCTCGAACCGAAGTGCCGGGCCGCCAGAGCGCGTAAGCGGTTTTGCGGGTGGTTTGAGCGCGGGGAAGATCGCCGGTTGGGGAGAGTGGGGATTGGGAACATGGATTTCGGGGGAGAGATGCATAAAATCCTCCATGTGGTGGGTTCGACCGCCGAAACGAAGGCTCCTGTTGAGACAGCAGCAGTCGGACAGATCTGAAACCCGGGATAATTCTACGCCGGTTTCGGCGGCGACGGGGCGCCTGGGGAGTGTCCACATTTAGTCCTCAAGGGAAATTGCGACGGCCGGAGTCAATCCCTCGGGATCGCGCGCGATGGTCTTGCGGCCGCGCCCCAGGAGCAGGCTGATGGCCACGGCGGCGAAGGCCACGCAGGCCAGGTAGACAATAAAGCGAGGTTGATAGAAACCGGCGCGATCGTACCAGCGTCCGATCGCCATGGGACCGGTCGCACCACCGATGGCATACGCCGTCCAGGTCAATCCGTACAGAACCGAGAAGTGCCGCCGGCCGAAGTAGTGCGCGAGCAGATAGGGCGCGACATCGGCTTCGCTGCCCAGCCCCACGCCCAGCACCGCGGCTCCTATGAGCGCGACGGGAGAAGTGACGGCAAAGGCCAGGATCAGGGCGCCCACTGCCGAGAGCAGAAGGACGAAGGTCTGAATCCGCTGGGGCGAAAAGCGATCGATTAGCAAGCCGATGCATAAGCGACCGATGATGCCGGAGCCGCCGCGCACCGAAAGGGCAAGCGCTGCCCTCTGCGCGGTTATGCCATGCTCGGTAAGGATGGCAGCCAGGTTTGTGACCAGGCCATTCTCGCTGAACGCTGAGAGCATGATGATGGCGGCCAAAATCCAGAAGGGCCCAGTGCGCAATGCGCCGGCAACCGTCGTTCCGGAGACGGCGGAGTGTACATCCGGCAGCGTTGCGTCCGGCCGGTTGCGCACCAGCAGCGCAGTCAGCGGTATGCCCAACAGTGCAATACCGCCCAGCAGAAGATAGGCGCTGCGCCATCCGTGATGCTCGATCGCCCATTGGGTGATTGGCGGAATGAGAATCGAACCCACCCCACTGCCGGTCAGCAGCAATGCCAGCGCCAGCCCCCGACGCCGGTGAAACCAAGTAAGCACGGTGCGCGTATACGCAAACTGCGCGGTGCCATTGGCCACCAGTCCGAGCACAAAAAATGTGAGATAGAACTGCCTGATGTTTGGTCCGAGCCGGCTGAGCGAAGCGAGCGCCAGGGCAAAGACCAAGATCGATGGCAGGATGATTCGCCGGGGTGGGAAGCGGTCGAACAGAACACCGATGCCGGGAGAAACCAAAGCGACCGTAATCGCTGCCAGCGCGAACGTGCCGCCGATCGCTTCCCTCTTCCAGCCGAACGACGCATGGAGGGGATTCAGAAAGAGGCTGAAGGTGTAGGGCACGATGGGAGAGAAGCTCACCATCACGCCAGTAAAAGCCGCAGCCACGACGGCCCACCCGGCGTAGCGAATGGAGCTCTCGTTCGCTGCTTGCTGCGTTGTTGCTCCGCTCATTCCCTCGCTAGCTCCCCCCGGCAAATGCGCATCGTCTCGAGCTGTAGGCGAATACTACGTCTTGTTCCGTAGATTGTCCTCCATCTTTCGATGGAGAAATCGCTCCCACTTTCGTTGAAGGTCATCAGGTCTGGGGTTTGAGATCAATGCCCATCTTATGGGCGATGCATGTCCGCTGATATTCGGCGAAGATTGCTCGCGCATATTGCCGGGAGCTTCAGACACGTGTAGAAAATGACCTCGCTTGGCCCAGCGTAAGGTGATGATGAAAACAACCATCCTCGTTACCAATGGAAGTTCGCTGGTGCGCAGTTCCCTCTGACTCCCAGGCTCACGACACTCTCTCCGGAGTGACCGCATCGCGGAATGGATAGTTTACTCAGGAGCCTATTGGCACGTTTGGGAATGTGAAGCGGACGTCTTTCACGGTCCGGGATTCAGCTACTCCAATTTTGAGCTTTACAAGAATTTGTCTATCGGGGGGCCCGAGAGTCCGCGATTTATTCAACTGCGGCTGGAGGCGTATAACGCATTCCAATTTTGCCAATCCTAACGGCAACTTTGGCGCGAGATCGCCGGTCTTCGGATCAATCAACTCGGTCGATCGGCCGGTCAATACGAGCGGCGACCCGCAGTCGGGGCGAGCCATTCAGCTGTGGGACAATTAGCTGCTATTCGACCGACCCGGGCAGGATGCCCAATCTCTTATTTGAGTTGCATCGGCAGCTCACGAAATCTTTCGTTTTCTTTCCACTTTTTTTGAGGATACGAGGTGTTTCCGGAGCTTTGCCGCAGCTTCCTGCTCTCGTCGACTTCCTTTGGTCCTGGCGGCATCGATATTTGCGATATCGCTAAGCCGCTGAAGAGCCGGTTCATAGCCAATCGTGCGATATATCATCTCGCAGGCACGGATCTGAACGTTAAGTTCTCCGCCCGTGTGCTCCGGTTCGTTCAATGCGAGCCCCCACAGAACGCTGATTGCTTCTTCTTTGGTCAAAGTGGTCGGTTCCATTTGCAGCGGCACCCCTCTTGTTGGACCAAACCCGCTGCCAAAAAGTTGCGGCGTCTGTACAGAAAAATCGCCCGTCGAGGATACCGGGGCTTTAAGTGGTGCCGGCAGAGGTCTGACGACGCTGGCCTCCGCAGGGCGGGGCAGTATTTGGAGCGGGCATACAATCTCGGTGATGGCGAACGAAGAGATATTTACGTATGTAGAACCCGATCTGTTTCCGGTGCTCGAGGAACTCCGCCGGCGTGAACCTATATTCCACACGCGGGAATTCGGCACTACGCTCGAAGACTTTGAACGTGCCACAGCCCCACATTACTGGGAGGTGGGCGCGTCTGGTCGCCGCTATAGTCGAGAGTTCATCCTTCGCACCCTGGAACAGAACCCTCCTGTGGACGCCGTCTTGGCGAACTGGCAAACCTGTGACCTGGGTTTACGCCGACTCGGCCCAGACACTTACCTTCTGACCTACACGCTACACCAGGAAGAACGCATTACCCGTCGCGCTACCGTTTGGCAAGAAACGCCCGCCGGGTGGCGCATCCTCTACCACCAAGGGACGATTGCTACCTTAGACTGAAGAGATCCTACTGTGCGTGTGACGGTTGGCTCCGCCTAATAGGATTGGGACCGCGAACTTGCAGGAAGCAGCGCTGCGCGGAGGGCCACTCGGGCACGCGAGAGCCTTGACTTAACCGCGGGAACAGAAATGCGGAGAGCTTGTGCGATCTCTCTAGTGGAGTATCCTCTTGCTTGCCGAAGTTCGACGACTTCTCTTAGTACCTGCGGCAACCCGAGAATTGCACCGTTCAGCAACTCTTCCCTCTCTTTCCGCGCCAGTCGGCTCTCAGGGTCCTCTGCAGGAGACTTTGGCTCCCGGAACTCATTGTTGTCGCCAGAACCGCCGATACCTTCGAATGGAATTTCCTGACAAACTCGCTTCTTACGTAACATCATGAGCGCCGAGTTGATCGCGATCCGTGTTACCCAAGTGGAAAAGCTGGATTTTTCCTGGAAGCCCTTCAGATGAGAGAAAGCCCTGAGCATCGCATCCTGGAGCGCGTCTTCAGCATCGTGCCAGTTCCTGGTGATGTGAAAGATGGTCCGCAAGATCCTCTCGGCGTATGGTTGGCTCAACTCGACGAAAGCATCGCGGTCTCCCAACTTTGCCATGGAAATCAGCTCTGCCTCGCTCAGCTCCGTTGGGCCGTCTTCCATGGCGGCGGCCTCGTTTACCGGTGACATCAGTGAATTCATGATTGCGCTTTCCGAAATATCAGCAGAGTGCGCCTCGTACTGGTTAAACATATCTATCGCCTTCCAATCTGGGATGAAGAGATGTAGCGGCTACGCCCTCAGTTCCCTCTGACCGTGCCTCTGCCAGGAGTCGCAGCCCGCTGCCATCAAGGCGCAACCTATCATTCCGATCCGGCTCAATATCCCCCCGGACCACGTCCTTCTCACTGAACCAAAGATAGAGTTTCAACGCTACGGCAAAAATCGCGATCGCTAGCACCTGTCCGTCTAATGACATGATCCGCATTTCTGAGGCTTCCCTCGTGCTATTGCAAGGCAAGGGCCATTCGAATAACTAAACAGACTTCGATCGCTGAATAAGGGTGTTAAGCCGCAGATCGCCGTGAGTCCTGCGTGAAAGAGTGTCATGTCAAGAGTCATGTCACGAGAATTGACACCTGAAACCAGCCGTCTTGGGTCGGTTTCACGAGATAGAGGCAACATCCGATACAATCTATCCGGCGTTGTGAACCGCTGCTTGATCGGCGGCGACGGAGCAACCTTGGGAGATTTTCATTTGACTTTCCTTTTGATTGAGGCGCGTCGTTATGAGCACGCAGGATGTGCCAACCGTATTCATTGTCGATGATGATAGAGATGTGTGTGAATCTCTCCAGGACCTACTGGAGTCTGTCGGCTTGCATTCCAAGCCCTTCGGAACAGCACAGGAATTCTTGTCGAGTCCCCGCGCTGATGGTCCCAGTTGCCTGATTCTTGATGTGAGGCTCCCTGGTATTAGCGGCTTGGACCTCCAGCACGAACTGAAAAGAGGGAAAGTAAGTATTCCAATCATCTTCTTAACGGCACATGCAGACGTTCCGATGTCGGTCAAGGCCATGAAGTCTGGCGCTGTTGAGTTTCTCACCAAGCCATTCAGGCACCAGGATTTGCTCGATGCGGTTCAGCGATCGCTCACTCGAGATCGCGTGGTCCGCGAAAAACAGCGTGACATTGCTGAACTGCGACAACGCCAGAACAAATTAAGCGTTCGCGAGCGCGAGGTGATGAACCTGGTGGTTTCGGGGATGCTCAACAAGCAAATTGCTGCGGAGCTCGATGCCAGTGAAGCCACTGTCAAAATGCATCGGCGCCAGGTGATGAAAAAAATGCAGGCTAACTCTTTGCCTGAGCTGGTCAGAATGGCGGACAAGCTCAAGTCCATAGCATAGCCGAATTGCGTCGATCAGTGCCTGCTGCGCCCGACTATCGATAGTAAGGATGTATCTCCTAAAGTCTAGTTCGGCCAGCCTAAAGTTTGATTGCTCCCGTGAGGCATTCTAGTTAACCTAGCCGAATGCCGGTGGACCAAACGCCCAAATTAATAGCGATCATTGATGACGATGAGGCCATGCAAGATTCGTTGCGCGACCTGATGGAGGCGGCTGGGCTGGCCGCACGGTGCTTTGAGTCCGCGGAAGAATTTCTCGAATCTGATTTGCACAATCGAGCTGCGTGCCTAATTGTTGATATCCGTATGCCCAAGATGTCGGGTCTGCAGTTGCAGGCCAGGCTTAAAGAGGAGGGACGCAATATTCCGATCATCTTCATCACGGCTCATGGAGATGCCAGGATGAGAATTCGAGCGATGAGAGAGGGTGCAGTCGAGTTCCTTGCAAAACCATTCGATCATCACCTGTTGCTCAAAAGGGTTCGCGCTGCACTTGAGATGTGAGCAAGCTCGGCAATTGCAGTCGCGAGAGGCCGTTACATGTAGAGGTTTCTGTGGGAGAATATGCAACAACCATGAACCCTGGGCCGGATGAGCCCGAGCGTACGTTCGAGCGGATTATCGGCAGTAGCGCCGCCCTCGAATCTGTTCTCGAAGAAGTGGAGCAGGTTGCGCCGACAGACTCGACTGTCCTCATCGAGGGGGAAACCGGTACGGGAAAAGAGCTCATCGCTCACGCCATTCACAATGCAAGCCAGCGTTGCGGGCGGCCTTTTATCAAGCTGAATTGCGCCGCCATTCCGCTGGATCTTCTGGAAAGCGAACTGTTCGGTCATGAGAAGGGCGCTTTCACCGGCGCGATCGCGCAGAAGATCGGGCGCTTCGAAATGGCTGATAAAGGCACGCTGTTTTTGGACGAAGTAGGCGACATCCCTGCGGTACTGCAGCCCAAGTTGCTGCGCGTCTTGCAGGAGCAGGAATTCGAGCGTTTAGGGAGCGGCCGCACGCACAAAGTGGATGTCCGGCTGGTAGCGGCAACGAATCGGAATCTGGTGAAGCTGGTAGCTCGCGGGCAATTTCGCAATGACCTGTATTACCGGTTGAACGTCTTCCCCATCTTGCTGCCGCCGCTCCGAGAACGCAGGGACGACATTCCTGCTCTGGTCACGCATTTCGTGAAGATGTTTAGCCGTCGCATGGGGAAGCAAGTGGACAGCATTCCTGCGGAAACCATGGCTGCCTTCCAGTGGTATTCGTGGCCTGGCAACATTCGTGAGTTACAGAACCTGGTGGAACGCGCGGTTATCCTTTCGCGGGGCCGCGCGCTCCCAAACCCACTTCACAAGATGCAAACAGAGCTCATGATCCCCAGTCTGCGTCCAACCCGAACTTTCCACTCACCGTTGACCTGGAAAGACTCGGACCGCACCTTGATTTTGGAAACACTTGAGCAGGCGGGCTGGATCGTTGGTGGACCGGGCGGCGCAGCGGCGAAACTGGGACTGAAACGAACCACGCTGCTTGCCAAGATGAGGAAGTTGGGTATCTCGCGGCCTATCCCTCAAGGGGGAACGAGCTTTCCCGGAGTCGCGCAATAGGATGCCCGGATTTGGGGGTTGAGGTGGCTGCCGCGTGCGCCGGATGTGTCGAACAAACCATACATTGCAATTTGTGCTATATCATGGTTTGCTTCGCCCTAATGACAGAGAAGGCACGTCGGAGTGCTGTGGTCTCCCACTCAAGCCAAAGTACGGCTTGACCCCGATTTCCTGCCACACTGTGCTAGAGAAGTCCGGGTGTGCGCCTTTCATTAAGGAAAGGCGCATGGAGTTGTATTAACGCCACAAGCCTCCGCAGGAAATCGGGGCAAGCGGGGCACCCAGCTTTTGCCGCTCATGGAGAAAACTGCAGACAAAGGGGGGCGGTAACTTTTGTTAGGAGCCGTTAGATCGGATGGGCAGAAGGAAACAGCAAGGTCCCCTTCGACTTCGCTCAGGGCAGGCTCTCCACTACGCTCCCCGGGTGGGCGTTTGAGGTAAAACCGGTCTAATGGGGGCACATGCGACTCCTGGTCTCAGTTTTCTTGCCGCGATCGTTGCTGGTGGTCGTGCTGCTGGTGTACTTTGTGCTGACCGGATGCCACTCTTCGTCAGGAAATTCAGCTCCGGCAATTGTTTTCACCAAGGTTGCCGCCGCATATCAGGAGAATCCCTACAAGACGGACATAACCGAACGTGACTACAAAACGGACAGAATGGATGGTCGTGTCACAGGGGCTCGACCCGGGCAGCGAATCGTGTTGTACGCAAAGACAGATGGGCGATGGGGCGTGTGCCAGCAATCCGGTCAGCCGTTTACTAATATCGAAAGTGACGGCCGGTGGAAAGCCTCAGTCCACCTGGGATTACAGTATGCCGCTCTGTTGGTTGATCCAACCTACGATCCGCATGAACAAACTGAGTCGCTGCCGATCGTAGGTAACGGCGTGGTGGCGTTGGCAGTCGTTAACGGGGAAGGGCCGGCACCCGTACTCCCGTCGCCGAAGATAGTTAAGTTTAGCGGTTACGAGTGGACAACGACCGCCGGACCAGTTTTTCGCGCCGGGTCAAGAAGCTTCTTCGATCCTGCAAACGTTTGGACGGACGAAAGAGGCGCACTGCATCTTCGCATTTCGGGAAGCCCAGGAAAGTGGGCTACGGCGGAGGTGAAGCTCCCGCGCAGCCTGGGATACGGGACCTACAGTTTCCAACTGCGCGATGTCTCTCATCTCGAACCTGCTGCTCTTCTCACGCTAATCGCCTGGGACGGCGTTGGCTCAGAAAGCACCCGGCGCGAGTTGGACGTTGAGCTTGGCCGTTGGGGATACCTTGATAATACCAACGTGAATTATGTCGTCCAGCCTTACTACGTTCCAGCTAACTTTGTTGCCTTTCGGGCGCCCCCGGGCGCCTACACCCATTCCTTCCGCTGGGAACCGGGGCAAGTCACGTTTTCGACTGTAGAAGGATCGGGCAATACAGGCGGCGGTGTCATTAAGCAGCACGTGTTTACCTCGGGTGTACCTGCCCCGGAGGGAAAGACGATACGTATCGGTTTGTATGTATTTCATCAAGGCAAAATACCGCTGAAAACCGAAAACGAGGTCATCATCGACAAATTCGAGTACCTGCCGTGATTTGCTGGTTGAAACAAACTCGATGGGCTCTTATCGGAATCGTGCTAGCGGGCCTGGTGACCGATGCGCGTGCACTCGATCCCAACCGTCTGCCTTCGCAGTACGTCCGGGGGCGATGGACCAGCGAAAGCGGATTTCCCGGCGGCGCTGTTAATGGCATCGCGCAAACCGCAGATGGATACCTCTGGATTGGAACTGACAGAGGCCTGATGCGTTTCGACGGCTTTAATTTCAGGCCTGTCTCGTTTACTTCCATCGCCGCCGCTTCGAACGTTCCCATATTGCAACTGCTTACAGACCCGGGCGGAAAACTGTGGATCCGTCCACAGGGGGCCTACGCCGTACGGCAAAAAGATGGCAAGTTTGAGAGCGTCAGATACGGCTTACCCGCAATCACCGCACTGTCAAACGATAACCACGGCGGAGTACTCGTTTCCGACATTTATCAGGGTACTTTTCGTTTCACGGCAGACGACGTTCAGAAATTGGGACCCTCTTCACCCCCAGTAGTCTCCATGGCCGAAACAGCCGATGGCAAGGTTTGGCTGGGGACACTGGGCGATGGCCTCTTTTTTCTTACGGGCGGGCGAGCTACCAACGTCAACGCAGGATTGCCCGACCGAAAGATCAATTCTTTGCTGCCGATGGGTGAAGAGTTATGGGTCGGCACCGACATAGGCTTGTATCACGGGAACGGCTCTGGCTTTCGCCGGCTCGATTTGCCGTCGTCCCTCGGCGTTGTCCAGGTTTTGAGCCTCCTGCGCGATCGTGATTCGAATATCTGGGTGGGAACGACGCGGGGCCTACTGCGCATCAACGCGAAAGGCATTTCGTTCTCCGAAGAGAAAGAGCTACGCGGAGACGGCGGGATTAACGCTCTGTTCGAGGACCGCGAAGGGAGTCTCTGGATCGGAGGTGCGCGAGGGCTAGGCCGCATTCGGGACAGTGCGTTCGTAACTTATTCGTCTGTGAGCGATGGTCGTTTCGAACACAATGGCCCTATATATGTCGACCCGGAGGGCCGCACCTGGCTGGCTCCCGCTCAAGGTGGGCTGTATGTTCTCCACGATGGATACGTTCAACCCGTTCCCTCGATACCACCCAACGAGGTCGTCTATTCCATCAGTGGAGGGGCAGATGAGGTGTGGGCCGGACGCCAACGTGGGGGACTCACCCGCCTACAATTTCGCAACGGTGCTATAGGGAGCCAGAGCTATACAGAGGCAAATGGATTAGCCCAGAACAGTGCCTATGCTGTCTATGAGAGCCGCGATGGCTCTGTGTGGGCCGGCACTCTAAACGGCGGCGTCAGCAAATTCAAAGATGGGCGCTTCACCACCTACACCACGACGAACGGCCTGGCCTCAAATACCATCTCTGACATCCTTAAAACCCGCGATGGTGGAATGTGGTTTGCCACACCCAATGGGCTGAGCTCTTTTTCAAACGGCCAGTGGAGAACTTATACAACCGCAGAGGGTTTGCCTTCGCCAGGGGTGAACTGCCTTGTGGAGGATTCATCCGGAACTCTTTGGATTGGAACGTCTGCTGGTCTTGCCTTTTTTGCCTCTCACCATTTTCAAGTTCCTCCTGAGTCGCCCGACGTTTTGCGCGAACAAATACTCGGAATGGCGGAGGACAAAAGCGGAAGGTTTTGGATCGCGACTTCGGATCATGTTTTGCGGGTTCCGCGCGACAAACTGCTAAGCGGTGTGGTGAAGGATGGCGATGTTCGCGAGTATGGCCAGGCCGACGGTCTCGAGAGCACTCAAGGAGTGAAGCGAAGCCGGTCGGTGGTCTCGGATTCGGCAGGCAGGATCTGGTTTTCACTCAGCAATGGCTTGTCGATTGTTAATCCATCCCAGGTGGCTGACGATTCAGTTCCCGCGCTGCCTCACATCGAGGCGATTACCGCCGATAACACCACCGCAAAACTCGCCGCCTCCGTTGGAATTCCTCCATCCCCCAGGCGAATCACACTTGAGTACACGGGGCTGAGCCTCGCGGCGCCCGGGCAGATTCGCTTTCGATATTTTCTCGAAGGTTTCGACGGTAACTGGAGCCAGCCGGTTGCCGCGCGAGAAGCCGTTTACACGAACCTTGGGCCTGGGTCGTATCGATTCCGGCTAGTCGCCAGCAATAGCGAGGGGCTGTGGAACGGGCCAGAAACTGCGGTCGTTTTGAACGTCGCCCCGGCCTACTATCAAACCTACTGGTTCCGATGGTCGTCCATCGCCGTCTTTATTGCGCTGCTTTGGGCACTTTATCGATGGCGCGTTCATCGAATCAGGAGTGAGGAAAAGCGTCTGCGGGACGTGGTGGAAACAATTCCGGCGCTGACGTTCACCACGTTGTCTAACGGCTCGTGCACATTTGTAAATAAACGCTGGACGGAATACACCGGGCTTTCTGTTGAGGAGACTTCAGGCGCAGGTTGGCAGCGTGCGCTCCATCCCGAGGATCTTGTGCGCCATTCCGAGAAGTGGAGCATCTCTGTTGCAACCGGAGAGGTTTTCGAAGATGAGGCGCGGTTCCGTCGCGCCGCTGACGGGGAATACCGGTGGTTTCTGGTGCGTGGTGTACCACTGCGGGACGAGCATGGAAGCGTTGTCAGATGGTACGGAACCCTCACGGACATTGAAGATCGCAAACGTGCCGGGGAAGCGCTGCAGAAAAGCCAATTTTATCTCGATGAGGCGCAGCGCGTTGCCCACATGGGAAGTTGGGCATTTAACCCCTCTGGTTTTTTTGAGTATTGGTCACGAGAACTGTTTCAGATTTACGGTCTAGATCCGCAGAAGGGAGCCCCTACAAGTGAAGAGTATCTAGCTACCGTTCACCCAGCAGACCGCGACTTCATGGCAGAGATGATAAAGGGGCTGCGTGAGCAAGGTTGCGGTTTCGACATAAGGAAGCGAATCATTCGACCTGACGGCGCAGTTCGCTATATACGATGCGTCGGTATTCCAGTTCTCGACAAGGGGGTTCCTAAGGGTTTTCTTGGCACGGGCATAGATGTAACCGAGCAAGAACAATTAACTCAGGAGTTGAAGAGGCGCGAGGCGTACCTGGCCGAAGCACAGATACTAAGCCACACAGGCAGTTTCGGGTGGAAACCAGACAGCGGAGAGATTACCTGGTCGGACGAAAACTACCGCATCTTCGAATACGATCCGGCGGAGAAGTTAACGCTCGACCGGATCATGGAACGGGTTCATCCCGAAGATCGGCATTTGACGCTTGAGTTAGTGGAACAGGCGTCGAACAGCGGCGGCGTTGTCGATTTCAAGCTTCGTCTGCTCTTCCCTGAAGGCCGCGTTAAGTACCTTCGCGTTCTGGTAAGGCCGTTGGGTATCGGGCACGACGATCGGGAGTTCGCCGGGGCAGTCGTCGATAGAACGGAAGCGCACCTTGCGGAGGAGCGAATCCGGCAGGACGAAGCCGAGCTTCGTCTGCTTATCGACGCGATTCCGCAGCAGGTAGCTGTCTTTGACTCCGCTTGGAATGCCCTCTTTACCAACAGGCAGGCTCAGGAATACGCAGGCCTCAGCCGGCAAGACGTCCAGTCGATTACAGCGATTGATAGCCTTATCCACCCAGATGATCTGGGGCGTCTCCACGGAAATCGTGAGCGCGCGACGCGGGAGAGGACGCCGGTGGAAACTGAGGCACGGATACGGGGAAAAGAGGGGATCTATCGTTGGTTCTTGTTGCGCGCCTACCCGCTTCAAGACTCGCAAGGACGCATCCTGCGATGGTACGCCACACGAACCGACATCACGGATCTCAAGAATGCAGAGCAAGAGAGGGAAAGGCTGCGACAACTTGAGGCAGCCCTGGCGCACACCAATCGAGTAAGCACACTGGGGGAAATGGCAGCGTCGCTGGCACACGAAATCAAGCAGCCCATCGCTGCCGCCATCACGAGCGCCAACAGCTGCCTTGAATGGCTGGCACACGACCCGCCCAATCTTGAACGGGCCCGTGTGGCAGCAGCCAGAATCGATAGGTATGGGAATCGAGCGGCTGAGATCATCGATCGTATACGTTCGTTCTACAAGAAATCTCCTCCACAACGTGAGTTGGTCGACGTGAACGGAATTGTCCACGAAATGCTCACGCTGCTGGAAAGCGAGGCCACACGATCTTCGGTGGCCATGCGCACGGAACTTGCTGCCGAGCTACCCGAAATCACGGCTGATCGTGTGCAGCTGCAGCAGGTATTCATGAATCTCATGCTCAACGGCATCGAAGCCATGGAGGATTCAGGCGGAGAGCTTACAGTAAAGTCGGAACTGCAGGACGGTCAACTCCAGTTCTCGGTCAGTGACACGGGTGTGGGGTTGCCAGTGGAGAAGATGGATCAGATCTTTTCTGCGTTCTTTACCACCAAGCCGCAGGGCAGCGGTATGGGGTTGGCCATCAGCCGTTCCATTGTGGAGTCGCATGGCGGGCAGTTATGGGCCAGCGCCAATAGTGGAAGGGGTGCAACTTTTCATTTCACCCTACCGATCCACGTCACGGAGTTATCGCCCCTGGTTGCTTAAGCTTCAACGCTCGTCTGCCTACGTATCTGGATGGGCAGTTTGATCCCTGGAAGCAACTTCTCACTATCAGGACATTCTGTGGGAGAACTAGAGGAACGGAGACATTTGTGCGGGAGCCGGGGCGCACCGCAGGTCCCTCGGCTGCCCCGGATTTCCTGTCAAAAACCGTAGCTTCGGTGGATTTCATGCGCCTTTACGGAAAGGCGCACACGAGGCCCTGTCCGATCGGATGGACAGAAAAGAAACAGCAGGTCCACTACGCGGAACGCAGCATCGCTACTGCTCTCGATGAGCAGTAGCGATGGGTTCAGTGGTTATAGATCTAACGTCCTGCCTGCAGTAAAGCCAGCTCTACTGCGGATGGAGTTTCACCGGTGGCCATCTGGGTTTTCCGTTCCTCCTTCGACCTGCCGAATAGCAGCCGCGTGGAGGTTCCAGCGACCGAGACGGAGCGCAGGTAGTATCTGTCTCCGTAGTGCGTGAAGACTACTTTCCCCTGGGGGGAAGGCCGTCCCTCGTCGGCCTGTGCCTGGATCATGGCTAGCCCGGAGCTAGTCGCGCTGCGGATCACCATTGTCTGCATGCTATTGATGCGGATGGTGTACACGCCCGGTTGGAACTGCTGGCCAGATACAGTTTCAAAGGCAAAAGGCACATTCACCCGGCTGACGAACAATTCATTCTGGGCTTGGGCTACCGGCGCTACCGAAGCGACGGCGAGGATTGCGGCGATCAAACGTGCGGAAACTTTTGTCAAGGTGCGCATGGTGTTTCTCCTTTGGGATGTGTCTCATCAACTGTCTTCACTTACTAAGGCGGAAGCACGCGGAAAACGAGCTAAGAATTTTCTATTATTTGCGAGCAGCTGCCAGAACGAGGTTTCTGCCCGTCAAGCCTGTGTCAGCAAGTTTCAGGGAAGTATTGCAATCGACGTCCTCCTGCGTAGCAAGGTTTGCACGCAAGGTTCCAGTTGGCGCGCTGATGGCTACCTCTTTGCATTCAGCAGGTAACAAGATGGCGAGGGCTCTGGACGCTACGCTGCACTGCCCATTTTCGATGACCACTGTCCACTAGCATCCAGCAGTGGCCGTCTCACAAGCCGAAACACTAGGCGGTAAACAGGTGAAATAACCTCGTGAGTATCCGTGGGTGGACCCTCGAAGAATTATGTGTGCCGGTTTGAGCGGTCAAGGGTTGTTACACGTCCCTCATAATGCCGACAAGTTGGTTCGGCAACGGTGGGCCGTACACTGGGATCCCAAGTGGAATGGCTTACTTTCCGCCTGGAATGTCTAGCGGGTAGTGTTCTAAACCGGACGGTGTCCGGGGATGAACAGGGCCGTGATAAACGTATGTACCCTGGCATAAAAAAGCCGCCAAGGACGGAACACCACCCTGATTGATTGCGTATTCCACTTGGGAGCAGCAGGGCGCCGGATCCATTGGGTCTGCGTTGCGGTAAAAAAATGAGGCGGGTTTGCACGAGCTTTGAAAGCGGGAGCCGTTCTGAGATTGGACCTCCGCTTGCAATTGCCATGCACTGGGAGCGCAACGTCTCCTTCAAGTCTCGGGGAAAGGACACCTTCTGCGATGCATCGCCTGCTCGGAACAAGCTGCCTACTTGTCGAGAAAGCTCCGCTCATCCTCGTTCTTTTCATTCTGCTTCTTTTAACGCTTGCATTTCCGAATGCACTTGCGCAGTCGACCGGGAGTCTTCGAGGCCAGATATTCGACCCTAGTGGCGCGGTTGTACCTGGGGCAACAGTGACGCTCACGCAGGGGCCTACCGTGTTATCCGTCCAGTCGGGAAATGATGGTGTCTATATTTTCAAGACGGCTCCGGCAGGGTTATACACGATTGCGGTCGTGGTTTCTGGATTTGCACCCTTTTCCCAAACCAATGTCATGATTGCGGCTGGTCAGGCTCGCCAGGTGAACATTACCCTTACTATTGCCGTTCAGCAGCAGGACATCACGGTCAACGATCAAAGTGCCGGCGTGAGCGTCAATCCCGACGAGAACTCAAGTGCCCTGGTGGTCAAGGGCAGCGATCTGGATGCGCTCTCTGATGATCCGGACGAGTTGCAAAATGAGCTTCAGGCATTAGCTGGGCCAGCAGCCGGACCAAGCGGCGGCCAGATTTATATCGATGGGTTTACCGGAGGCCAAATACCCCCGAAGTCTTCGATCCGTGAAATTCGTGTTAATCAGAATCCGTTTTCAGCGGAGTTCGACAAGATTGGATACGGGAGAATCGAAATCCTCACCAAGCCCGGTTCAGACAAGTTCTCCGGTCACATTACATCCTTGGGTAACGATTCGGCTTGGAATACGGCCAATCCGCTCGTCCAGGAGCAACCAAGCTACTATCTTTACTTCATCCAGGCGGACGTCAATGGGCCTCTGACCAAGAACGCCTCCTACTTCTTCAGCATCTTTCACTTTGACCGGCAGAATCAGACCATTATCGATGCCGTCAATCCAGAAGACACCAGTACCACCATTAACGAGGCTCTGCCCAACCCGTCCTCGCTGTTGTACGCAAATCCCCGGGTAGATTTTCAGCTAGGCAAGAACAACACTCTCTCCGTCCGCGACTCCTACTATCGCTCGGTGGCGACGGCGAACGGTCCTGGCCAGCTTAATCTTGCCGAGCAGGCGTTCAATGTGAACAACCAGGAGAACGCTATCCAGGTCAGCGATACGATCGTGGTAAGTCCGCGTGTGATCAACGAAACCCATTTCCAGTGGCGCCGGGTGCGCAACAGCCAGGTCGCTACTTACTTTACCCCGACGATATCGGTTCAAGGAGCCTTTACCACGGGAGGAAGCAATTCCGGAGTCGCGGAAGACCACCAGGACATCTTCGAGCTGCAGAATTATTCCACGGCAACGGTGGCAAGCCATACCATCCGCTTCGGAACACGTTTACGCGCCTATAGAGACGCTAACTACTCAACTTCCGGGTCGAATGGCAACTATTTTTTTGAGTCGATCGATCAGTACCTGGCGAAGACGCCTGCGCAATACCAGGCAACGGTCATTGTTAATCCGCTGGCGCGTGCTCTTTTATTTGACGGTGCACTCTTTTATCAGGACGATTGGCGCGTTAAGCCCAATCTCACTCTAAGCTACGGGCTACGCTTTGAAACCCAGAACAGAATTCACGACCATGCTGACTTCGGACCGCGTGTCTCGATGGCCTGGGCCCCCCGACATACGGGCAATACTCCCCCACGGACGGTGCTGCGGGCCGGTTATGGGTGGTTTTTCGATCGATTCACGGTGCCCAACTCATTCAGCTCATCGACTGGCACACCCTACATCATGCAAGCGATCCATCAAAATGGGATCAATCAGCAGAGCTATGTGATCAGCAATCCGGATTTCTATAATCCGAACGCAACGGCGCCGGCGGATATGGTTGCGGATGCCTCGGCTTCTATTCCATCTTTTTACAACATTGATCACCACTTTCACGCTGCGCTCAGCATGCAAGGGGGGGTTGGCGTTGACCAGCAGATTAGCAAGAAGGTCACTTTTAACGTTACCTATCTGTTTACCCGCGGCGTTCATCAGTACCTCACCAACAATGTGACGGCGCCGGAGTTTGATCCGTCCACATATACGGTGGTAGGCCCTCTTCCGCCTGTCTATAACTATCAGTTTCAGTCCGGAGGCATCTTTAAACAGGACCAGGTGATCGCAACGGCCGGCGCACAATTTCGCCATCTGTCGTTGCATGCCTCATACACCTTTAACGAAGCAAAGAGTGATACGCAGGGGGTCACCTACGTTCCCTCCGTGGCGCAAGATCCAGGCCTTGATTACGGCCGTCCTAACTTCGGTATCAGAAATCGTCTTTTTCTGATTGGAACCTATTCCGCGCCTCACGGAATCATCGTGGCTCCCTTGCTGGCAGCTCAGTCCGGAACCCCCTACAATCTGGCGATCGGCAACGATCTTACGGAGAACAATCAATTCAACGCACGGCCGACCTACGGCGTCTGCGGCCAACCGAGTGTGGTTTCCACCCCCTACGGCTGTCTGGACACCGACCCAGTGGGCAAGGGTGAAAGAATCATTCCCTATGGTGCTGGTACGGGTCCAGCGAACGTCGTCATGCATCTGCGGGTTAGTAAGGTCATCGGCATTGGCCCAGAAATCAAAGGGGCCAAGGGCGCACAGGGCATGCAAGGGAATGGAAGTGTGAATGGCCGCGGGCTCAGTGGCGGCCAAGCACCACCAAAGCTGGACGCTACGGTTGCACGCAAATACAGCCTGACCCTGGTCGGCGGGGCAACGAACATCTTCAACATTGTTAATCTAGGAACGCCCAACGGCACCCTCAGCTCACCCCTCTTCGGTAAGACGCAGTCCCTTGCGAGTGGTCCCTTCGGATCGCCGACCCCAGGCAATCGCACCGTTTTCGTTCAGGCCGTTTTCACTTTCTAGAGCTAGCCAGTTGAAACCGATGCAGGAGGTTTGGGCGTTGCGGATTGGCAGCAAAGAAGAATCGAATGAAATCGGCGTGGTGCCGGGTTGCTCACTTCGCCTTGTTGCACTCAAAGCAATGCCAGCACCAGAGATTCTTAGCGCCTGGAGCGGTATTTTTAGGCCGCGTGACAGCCATGTAGGAGTGGGCTTGGCGTTTTGTACAAACTTTCATCTGGCGGTTCACAGGGTCAATCTGCTCCGGTGAGGGCGGCAGGTGTGGAAGCAAATCGAAATACCCGTATCGTCGCCCGTAATAACGTTGGCAGTCTTGCGACGCACACTTGAAAACAGCCTTAGGCAAGAATGAAGACTCCTCGGCACGCATTCTGGAATGATGGCGGTCACATAACGGAACCTTTTCCTCGCGCATGCTTCTAGTATGCGCCGAATCGAGCCGGAACAGTGCTTTGGGGGTCATCTTTCCTCCCCAAAGGGTTATACTTCGGTGCGGAAAGGCCAGGAAGCCACCAGGCCCTACCTTGGCGGCTATAGATTCAGGGAGATTCACCCCTGGTGGCCTTCATTTCAGGCCGGAGTGTTTCTTTCCGGTCAGGGTCAGAGAGCTGCCGTAGGCTTCGCGATATTGACCTGACACCACGGTACCAGCCGCTGCGGTGCACACCTCAGCCTCTCCTACTGGGTATCGGCGTTTCCGGGCGTATGTCCAGTCCATGAGACCTGGGGCTGCTCGGAACCTGGTGGGTTGCAAGAGCGTAGCATTGGTTCAGCCTAGTGCTTCCAGTGCTTGTAATTGTCCTGATAATCCTTGAGCCGCGCCACATCGTCGCTTAGCACCGCCCGGTCGCGGGGTGCGAGACGCTGATCATCGGATGATTTTCGGATGGAGTCGATAACGTCGTTTAGTGTGCCGTTATCGAATTGCCCCCGATCGAGCTTGGCTTGCAATTCCGTCAGCTCTTCCTTGGTCCTCTCCAGACGTGTATTTTCTTTTTCGCTTGCTCCTCGAGCACTCCAGACGTGGTCCAGGTCTGACCGTACCTGGGTAAATACCTGAGACCGCCACTGCTCGCCCTGGTAGCGTGCATCGCGATCGGCGTACCAGTCCTGAGCGGCGCCGCTCAAAGTTACTAATGCCGCCAGAACCAACCCTGCTGTGATGTTCCATTTCATGATCAAATCCTCGGGAGGGCGATGATCGGAGGCATAATCGAGCGTAGCAACCGGCCACGTTCGCTTCCCTCCCCTGCCACCCTCCTAATGGATGTCGGTAGGCCGTTTTGGTTGCCTTCGATCCAAGGTCCTCTCTTGAAACTGTCCGGCGTTGACACGTCATCGCGCTTCTACGGTAGGACCTCGTAGAGGACGTAGGCGAAGCGCATGGAGTCTGGCGCCCACGAACTAACGTTAAACGTGCCCTGCCCGCCGGTGCCTTGGACCAGAATCTTCTGCGTGGCGGCAACCTTGTCGTGGTTGACGGCAACGAGCTTGATTTCGATCTGGACGGTGCGCGGGTTGTGGGTCGGGGTCCCGGTGGGATAGGCGATGTAGACGAGCTTTTTGCCGTCAGGGGACGGGTGCGGGAACCAGTCCTCACGGGTGTCGCTCACGACCATCTGGGCCTTGCCGTCGTTCAGGCCTGCGCCCGCGGAGGGAAAGCGCCAGATGGCTTCCTTGCCGGAGCGGTCGGTATTAATGTAGATCCACTTGCCGTCGGGGGAGTAGTCGGGGCCGTCGTCCTGGTGGATGTTTTCAGTGAGCTGTTTCTCCGGGCCTCCGCCTGCGGGCATGGTGTAGATGTCGTACTGGCCACTGCCGTTGCGCTGGGCGACGAAGGCAAGCGTTTTGTTGTCAGGCGACCAGCCGTGGAAGTAGCTGGGCGAGTCGGCGGCCATGAGCTTGACTCCGCTGCCGTCAGCGTTGGCGAGGAAGACTTGCGAGCCCCTTTGCGGGGGAACATTGGCGGAGAAGGCTAGCATCGTGCCGTCGGGTGAGATTGCCTTGTCGTTATTGCAACGATGGTCGGCGGGGATGGCCAGCTTCTGCGGAGTCTCGGTGGCGCCGTCCGGCCTCAGATCGATCTTGTAGATAGCCCCGCCTGAGTTGGAGATGAGATATTTGCCATCGGGCGACCAGTTGGGAGCCTCCCAGATGGTATCGGCCGCGAAGACCTCATGGGAGGTACTACTGCGCAGGTCGTAGATAAAGAGATGGCTCCGCAAACGCTGCTGGGGTTGCGGAGCTTCCGGGTGAGACGAGGGCCCCTGGGCAAGGAGAGCGGGTGCTGCCAGAGAAAGAACAGTCAGGGCGAAACTGCAGGTCAATCGCATTTGGATTGATCGGACGTTCATTGTTGTAACGCTCCTTTGCATAGAGACAGCAGGCGACTGTGCTATGGAATGGCACAGACATCCACTGTACGGGATTCTTACAGGCGAAGCTCACGCCTCGCGGTGAACAGGCAACGACCTTTACTATGGAGTCTGCTGAAGAGGGCTCGCCGTGACTCAAATACTTTCGCCTGTTGCCGCTCGCGTGCTGGGATCGCTGGTGGAAAAGGAAATCACCACCCCTGAGTATTACCCGCTCTCGCTGAATGCGTTGGCCAATGCCTGCAACCAGAAGAATAATCGCGAGCCGGTGATGAACCTGGACGAGGATCAGATCCGGCAGGCGCTGCATCAACTGGAAGATGACGGGCTGGCCGGCCCGGCGCGGGGCGCGGATAGCCGGGTTGCCAAGTATGAACACCGGTTGCAGGAGGTGTTTAACTTTACCCGCGGGGAGATCGCTGTGGTGTGCGTGCTGCTTTTGCGCGGGCCGCAAACGCTGGGCGAACTGCGGGGGCGCGGTGAACGCATGCATCGCTTTGAGGAACTGAGCGATGTGCAGTCGACACTGCAGCGACTGATGCAACGAGAGCCTCCGCTGGTTAAGGTGCTGCCGCGGCAACCGGGGACTAAAGAGGCTCGGTACGCGCATCTGTTCTCGGGCGAACCGGTTGAGGCGGTTGGGAGCGGTGAGGTTGTTGAGTCTTCAGGGGCGGGCTCGAGTATGGCTCAGATGGAAGCAGAGATCGCTGCGCTGCGGGAAGAGGTGGCGGAGCTGCGGGCTCAGGTGCAGAAGGTGTTGCGACTGGTTGAGTGACGCCCCGTATTCGTAACAAATATTGTTTCTATTACAGGATAAGAGCAGTGGTGGGCTTCGCCCGTCTTTTTCGGCCCAGGTACGCCTTGGCGAACCTGGGGCACCCGTCCGATTTCCTAAAGTTTTCGATCTGATTCGAGAATCTCTGGTAAAGGATTTAGCCGCCAAGGCGATCACGGGGATATAAAACTTCGCGCAGCTAGCGGTGGCTCAGGCGCAGGCTTTGCCAGCTGGCGTCGCTGGTCCAGCCTCCGTCGATGGGAAGTGCCTGGCCATTGATGAATCCGCTTTGCTCGGGGTCGGAGAGAAAGAGGATCGCACGGGCGATGTCATCGGGCGTGGCGAAGCGGCCCATTGGATTTACACCGATAATGTCTTCATCGGTGTAAGAGCCGGTTGCCTGATCGGCGTGATCCATCTCTGTTTTGACCCAGCCGGGGCAGACGGCATTGCAACGCACGCCACGTCCTCCCCACTCTGCGGCTAACGTGCGCGTGAGCCCGATCAGTCCGTGTTTGGAGGCGTTGTAAGCGGCGCGATCGGCAATGCCGGCTAGGCCGGCTATGGAGGCCACATTCACAATGCAGCCGGAACGGCGCTGCAACATCACTTTCCCGAAGGTGCGGGCGAGCAGAAAAGGCGCGACCAGGTTTACTTCCAGCACACGGCGAAAGGTCTGCACGTCTACCGTCTCCGCCGGGGCAATGGAGCTGATACCGGCATTGTTGACCAGAACGTCGGCCCGGTTCCAACGCAGACGTATCGCTTCGGCGGCGGCTTCGACCACCGATTCATTAGAGATGTCACCAGTAAAATTCTCCGCGTCGCAGCCGATGGCGCGGATACTGGCCAAAGTTGCCGTACACGGTTGCAGATCGAGCAGGGCGAGAGCATAGCCGGCGAGAGCGAAGATTTCTGCGGTGCGGCGGCCGATACCCTGGGCCGCTCCTGTGATAATGGCTAGTTTCATGGGCGAAAAGACCCCTTTTCCAAATTACAAGAGAATGGGACTTAAGAGAATTCCAACCCGCGGCGCCGCCGGCTTGGTATCATAGGGGTAGCCCCTCCTTTACTGTCACTACCTCTCCCCTACGCACTTCAGCGCATCACACAATCGAATACGGAAGAGGTCCAGACGCATGGTGGCAAACGGAATCCTCTTAAAAGAGACGGCAAAGATCCGCAAGATCGCCTTCGTGGGGGACCACCTGCCGCGCAAGTGCGGCATCGCCACCTTCACTACCGATCTGCTGTCAGCGGTGCAAAGCGCATATCCGCAGAGCCAGTGCCTATGCGTATCCGTCAATGATATTGAGGACGGGTATGACTATCCGGAAGTGGTTCGCTTCGAGATCGAAGAGCAGGATTTGCCGTCGTACCTGCGCGCTGCGGATTTTCTGAACATCAGCGACGTCGATATCGTGTGCCTGCAACATGAGTTCGGCATATTCGGCGGCCCGGCGGGAGGCCACGTTCTGGCTATGCTACGGGAGTTGAAAATGCCCGTGGTGACCACTCTGCATACGATTCTGCGCGACCCCAAGCCCGACCAGCGACGCGCGATGGAAGAACTGATAGCGCTCTCCACGCGGTTGGTGGTGATGGCGGATCGCGGCCGGCAGATGCTACACGAAATCTATAGCGCGCCGCTGAGCAAAATTGACCTGATTCCGCACGGAATTCTCGATGTTGGATTTGTGGACCCAACCTATTTCAAAGACCAGTTCCAGGTGGAAGGCCGCACCGTGCTGCTTACCTTCGGCTTGCTCTCGCCGAATAAGGGCATCGAATATGTGCTCAATGCCCTGCCCGCGGTTCTGGCCGAGTTTCCCGATGTGGTGTATATCGTGCTGGGCGCAACCCATCCCAATGAGATACGCAATCACGGGGAGGCCTACCGACTGAGCCTGGAGATTCTGGCCACCAAGAACAAGTTGGAGAAACACGTTATCTTCTGCAACCAGTTCGTGGACCCGGAGAGCTTGAAAGAGTTTATGGGCGCCGCGGATCTATACATCACTCCTTACCTGAATGCGGCACAGATCACCTCGGGGACGCTCTCGTTTGCCTTCGGTTCCGGCAAAGCGGTGGTTTCGACACCGTATTGGCACGCGGCGGATTTACTAGCGGACGACCGCGGCGCCCTGGTGCCGTTTGCTGATTCGACGGCGATGGCGGATCAGATTCTCGGCCTGCTGCGCGATGACACGCGGCGGAATACCATGCGCAAAAATGCCTACCGGCTGGGACGGGAGATGATCTGGTCGAACGTGGCCCAGTTGTATATGCACAGCTTCGAACTGGCTCGCCTGGAAGGAGCGCCCTTGTCGCGGAAATCCCGCGCTATCAAGACGCTGGACCAGAAACACCGCGAACTACCGGAGCTGAAGCTGACGCATCTTGCGCGCATGACGGATTCGACCGGCGTGTTTCAGCATGCCATCTTTAGTGTGCCTAATTTTAGTGAGGGCTATTGTACGGATGACAATGCCCGGGCCTTTATCCTGGCGGTGCTGATCGCGGAGTTGGCCGACGATTCCGAGCAGGAGCGGAGCCTGGCCAGCACCAGCGCTGCTTTTCTGCATCACGCCTTTGACCCGGCGAGCGGAAGATTTCATAACCACATGAGCTTCGATCGTCGCTGGCTGGACGAGCAGGGATCAGAGGATAGTCATGGGCGGGCGCTTTGGGCGCTGGGAGTGGGTGTAGGGCGATCGACGCTGCGCAACTTTCAGATGATGGCCGGACAGCTGTTCGCGCGAGCCTTGCCGGCGTTGACCGAGTTCAGCTCACCGCGGGCGTGGGCCTTTGGGTTGTTGGGCATCCATGAGTACTTGCGCCGTTTGGGCGGTGACAGCCTGGTGAACCAAACCCGCGAGACGCTGACCACGCGATTGATGGAGCTCTACGACCGGCACGCGCACGCTGACTGGAACTGGTTCGAAGAGGAGCTGTCGTACGACAATGCAAGGCTCTCCCATGCTTTGATTGTGAGTGGGCGGGCCACCGGGCAGGAAGCTGTTTTGCAGCGCGGGCTCGATACGCTGAGCTGGCTGACGGAGCAGCAGACCACGGAGAAGGGCCACCTGCGGCCGATCGGCAGCAACGGCTTCTATCACCGCGGCGGCGCGCGGGCTAACTTCGACCAACAGCCGATCGAGGCCCAGGCCACGGTCGCAGCGTGCCTCGAAGCCTATCGGGCCACCGCGGATGTGCGCTGGTATGAGCAGGCGCAACACGCCTTCGACTGGTTCATCGGAGGCAATGACCTGGGCCTCGAGCTTTATGTACCCGAGACCGGCGGGTGTCGCGATGGATTGCACATCGATCGGGTGAACGGAAACCAGGGAGCCGAGTCCACGCTGGCCTTTCTGCTGTCGCTGGTGGAGATGCGCCAGGCACAGAATATGCTGACCAGCTTCAAGCAGCCGATCACGGCTGAGGAATACCCTCCCTTGCCCATCGCTATGCATTAGAAAGCGCTCGGGTTCGATTCCCTTAAAGATGTATGCCGGAAGAGCACGTTTGCGCGGATTTCACGCTGAAAAGCTCCACAAGACTGCCCGCGGACACGACTATAGAGGCAGGCGATAAGAAACGAGACCCCCAAAATGGGAAATGCGACTGCTCTGGAAAACGTGACCTCCCTGACGATTCCGCTAAAACGTTCCAAGACCGTATTGAAGCCGGATCCTTCACGAGTTCTTCTGCGGCAGTTTGAGCCTGGGGATGGGCGACGAATTAGCGGGATCATCGAAAGGGTCATGGCCGTGCCGGAGGCGATGGTTGGCCCGCTGCTGGAGCAGGTCTCAGCGGACTTTGCGCAGCGCCACCTGCATCTGCGGCAACGCTTCCTGGATCGCTTTGAGCAGCTGCGGGAACTGATGCCGGCCCAGGCCGAGTTCTCTACCCAGCGCAGGCTTCTGATCGGCTCCTACTTTCTGGCCGAATACTCACTGGAATCAGCGGCGTTGTTCAGCCCCTCGATGGTGGCGCACCCTGACCAGACGGGCTTGCCGGAGGGCGCGGTGCGCTTCGTTCTCAGCCTGCGCGCGACCGGGGAAGGACATATCTCCTCCGTCACCTTTCGTAGCGGGATTGTCTATCACGATCTGCGGATCGAGGTGGATCCGGCGGGCAGCCTGCTCACCGAGCCACGGCAGATCGCGAACACGGTGTATGAAGGGCCGCTGTTCCAGCGAAAGCTCTGCGAACTTGGGTTGGAGAGCGCCTTTACCAGGCGGGTGCTGGAGCGTTTGGGAAATGCGTTTGGGCTCACGACACTGCGCGACGCTCTTACCGCGGAGCTGGAACACTCCGGCCAGGCACATGGAGAAGCCGGGGAGGATCAGCTACGGGCACAGAGTATCTGGATGCTGGCCCGGTCCAACTACGAGGTGCAGTTCGAGCCGGAGCAGGATCTGTCTGAACGGATCATTTTTCCTTCCACGCCCTCGCAAAAGAACGGCATCGAGGATGCCCGGTTTGTGCGCTTCCGCAAGGACGACGGCTCGCATGTGTACTTCGCAACCTTTACGGCCTACGACGGCAGGGTGATTATGCCGGAGTTGCTGGAGACCTCGGATTTTCTACGCTTCCGGTTTATTTCGTTGAACGGGCCGGAGGCGGAGAACAAAGGCATGGCTCTGTTTCCACGTAAGGTGAATGGCGCGTATGCCATGATCTCGCGCCAGGATAACGAGAATATCTTTCTGATGCGTTCGGACAATGTGCACTTTTGGAACGAACGCCAGTTGCTGCTGAAGCCTAAGTTTCCCTGGGAGCTGGTGCAGATTGGGAACTGCGGATCGCCCATCGAGACCGATGCCGGATGGCTGGTGCTTAGCCACGGCGTGGGTCCGATGCGGCAGTACTGCATTGGGGCCTTTTTGCTGGATTTGCAGGATCCATCCAAAGTGATCGGGCGGCTGCGGGAGCCGATGATGACACCGGAGCCTAGCGAGCGCGAAGGGTATGTGCCTAATGTGGTTTATTCGTGCGGGGCGTTGCTGCACCAGGGGCAGTTGGTTATTCCTTATGGGCTGGCGGATCACGCTAGTG
The DNA here is from genome assembly GCA_963844785.1 of uncultured Acidobacteriaceae bacterium. Lineage (GTDB taxonomy): Bacteria > Acidobacteriota > Terriglobia > Terriglobales > Acidobacteriaceae > PALSA-350. Next base: position 627,692 of record CAWJPV010000021.1, read on the forward strand.
GCTTTGCCACGGTGGGATTGAAGGATGTGCTGGGTGCTATGGAGTAGAGGTGGAGTGGAGTCCAGGTTTAGTGCCGCGCCTACGGCGCTCCCACGGCACGCCGGGGCAGGCAGATCATCTTCGGGATTGATTCCCAGCCCTACCGGGCTGGGCTGATGTTTTGACGACCGGCCCTCCGGGCCTCGCATCCATGGCGAGGGGCGCTCACCTCAGCAGCGGTCGGGGATGAGAGCCGCAGAGTTTACTGGTTTGGGGCACCGCATTGTCGAAGAAGAGAATCGCGATTCTGTCTCCTGTGGCTTGGCGTACACCTCCTCGGCAGTATGGCGCGTGGGAGACGGTGGCGAGCAATGTCGCCGAAGGGCTGGTGGCCCGGGGATGGGATGTAACGCTGTTCGCCAGCGGGGATTCAATTACCCGCGCCAAGCTGCATGCCGTCGTGGACAAGGGGTACGAAGAGGATCGCTCCATCGATCCTAAGGTGGCCGAATACCTGCACATCGCAGAGGTCTTTGAGCATGCCGCGGAGTTTGACCTGATCCATAGCCACTATGACTTTATGGCGCTGGCCTACACACGGCTAGTGAAGACGCCGGTGTTGACCACGATTCATGGATTCTCCTCGCCCCGCATCATGCCGGTTTACCAGAAGTACAGGGACGGATACTTCGTTTCCATCAGCGATTCGGATCGCGCGCCGGGATTGAATTACCTGGCGACGGTCTATAACGGTATCGACCTCACACTCTATCCGCTGCGACGGAGCAGAGGGGAGGAGCTGGTCTTTATTGGCCGGCTCCATCCGGATAAGGGAGTCCACCTGGCGATCGAGACCGCCCGGCGGAGCGGCCGGCGATTGCTCATCGCCGGGATTGTGCAGGATGCGAACTACTTCCGGGAGGAGATTCAGCCGCATCTCAATGATCAGATCGAGTACGTGGGGCCGGTGGGCGTAGAGGAGAAGAATGGCTTGTTTGCGGGCGCGTTTGCCTTGCTTCACCTAAACACCATCCCGGAACGCTTTGGGCTGGTGCTGGCTGAGGCCAACGCAGCAGGGGTTCCGGTGATCGCGATGGATCTTGGCTCATGCCGCGAGGTGATCCAGCAGGGGGTGACGGGATTTCTGGTAAACGATGTGGCGGAGGCAGTCAAAGCGCTGGATGGGGTGCCTTCGATTCAAGACAATGCCTGCCGGCAAAGAGTGCAGGAACGCTTCTCTCTCGTAACCATGGTGGAGGCATATGAGAAGGTGTACGCGAGAATTCTTGCGCTTAGGTAATCATGAGCGCCACCCCTGGGTAATGAGCGCAGGAGTTTTCCCTTTGATCATTGTGCTGCGGTGGCTCGATAATGACCGGCGGGTTCAACGATGAGCGATCAAGTGGAAGGACGGGCGCTGATGCTCTATGACGGGCTGTGCGGGGTGTGCAACAGTGCCGTGCAATGGGTGATCAAACGCGACCACGGCGATCGCTTTCGCTTCGCTCCTCAGCAGTCTGCCGTGGCTGCAGCAATCCTCTCCCGGAATGGGATCGACCACGAGGCCATGCTCGCGAGCAATAGCGTTTACCTGGTGCTCGATGCCGGGACGGAGCAGGAGAGGCTGCTGACACAGTCGGATGTGACGGTGAATATGCTGATGATCCTGGGCGGCCGCTGGCGGGTATGGGGAATGATTCTGCGCGCGGTGCCGCGGTTTGTGCGCAATGCCGCCTATCGCATGTTCGCGCGTAATCGCTATCGGTTGACAGCGCAGTATGAGGTTTGCCCGGTACCGTCCGAAGCGGTACGGATGAAGTTTGTTGGGTGATCGCCTAAGCTGACACGGCGCGATCTCTCCAGTCGTCGATGGCGTTGCGGATGGCGGCGGGGGCGAGGTTGCTGCAGCGCATCTTGTATTCCGGAATGCCGCCTAAGGCTTCGGCTACCGCCTGCTCGGTGATGGAGTAGGCCTGGTCGACGGTTTTGCCTAATACCATCTCTGTGGCCATGGACGAACAGGCGATCGCTACCGCGCAGCCCATGCACTTGAATTTCGCTTCCTGAATGATGTCGTCGGCGATGCGCAAAGTGATCAGCACGGTGTCGCTGTCGAGCGGGCTCTTTACCATCGCCTTGCCGGAAGGCTCGATTACGCTTCCGACATTGCGCGGATTAGCGTAATGGGCGCGTACCTGCTCGCTATACAAGACTCATCCCCGTGGTTGAAGCGTGAAGCACCAAAAGCTTATGATAACCCCCTATAGATGTTCTCAGACCTCTATACCAAAGCGGCCGAACTCGCCTCCCAAGGCAAACCCTTCGCCATCGCTACGGTGGTTCGGGTGGAGGGCTCTTCCTCGGCCCGGCGCGGCTCCAAGGCCATTATCGATCCCTTCGGCAAATTGCTGCTGGGATGGGTGGGCGGCGGCTGCGCGGAGAGCGCCGTACGGAGCGAAGCCATCCGTTGCATCCAGATAGAACGGCCACAGATGATTACCGTGGATATGAGCGATGAGCAATTGGGCGTGGGGATGCCCTGCGGAGGGACCATGGATATCTTTATCGAGCCCGTTCTGCCTAAGCCTGAACTATTGATCGTAGGCCACGGCCGCATCGCAGAGACACTGGCCACCCTGGGCGACATGATGGGTTTTACCATTACGGTCAACGATCCGGGTGCCGATCGCAGCTCCTTCCCACGGGCAGAGAGGTTGGTCACGGAAGATTTCGATCTCACGGAAACCCCAATCGGGCCAAAATCCTTCGTGGTCATTGCCACGCAGCACAAGCGGGACCATCTGTGGCTGGAAAAGGCGCTGGAAGGCAAGGCCGCCTATGTGGCCCTGATCGCCAGCCATCATCGGGCCAAGCTGGTGCTCGATTATCTTCGCGCCGGGGGGATTTCCGAAGAGAAGATCGCTACGGTGTATGCGCCCGCCGGACTCCATCTAGGAGCGGCCACACCGGAGGAGATTGCGCTGAGCGTGATGAGCCAGATGGTGGCGCTGCGCCGGGGCGGCCACGTGCAGAGTCCCCTGGTAGAAACCGGCTTGGGCGGGCGCGAGTTTGACGTGGATGCCGTTATTCGCCGGTGTGAGGCGGAGATCCTGCCCTAAGCCGCTCGTAATCCTCCTGGTTGTCGATATCCAGCAGAATTCCTTCATCCTTTACTTCAAGTTTTACTGTGCGCTCTGTGTGGTTGGCGAAGATGGCACGGCAGCCTGTGTCCCCTTCGAGCGCCATGACCTCGGCAAAGACCGAGCGGTCGAGCAGGACCGGGTTGCCGCGGACTCCTTTGTACGACGGGATAACAATCGACACCGGCGTGCGGCGGTATTTGCGGGCGAGCTGGTCGAGGGTTTCGGGGCGAACGAATGGCTGGTCCGCCAGGAGAATGAGGGCGGCGCCTATTTGCGGATCGAGCGCAGAGAGCCCGGCGCGCAACGAACTCGCCATTCCCTGCTCATATGCCGGGTTGATCACAACCTTGAGACCTTCGAGCAAAGAGGCCGGAAGCCGGCGGCGGATGGCTTCTGCGGAAGCGCCGAGAACCAGGACTATCTCATCCACCACTGCGGAGCGGCGTACGTTTTCGATGGTCCGGCCCAGCACGGTGCTTGCACCCAGGCGAAGCAGCTGTTTTGCTTCCCCCATGCGGGTGGATTTGCCTGCAGCCAAAATGATGGCTGCCACGTGCGAGTTGTAGGCTGTAGACAATGAACGCTTCCCCTGGCTCTATCTACCTTACTCGCCCCGATGTCCTGCTCCGGCTGGAGGGAGTGGTGGCGCTGGTGGCTGGATGCATCGCCTATCAGCGTCTCTATCCACACCACCGGGGCCTGTTTGCGCTGTTGTTTTTTGCGCCGGATGTCTCCCTTCTCGGCTATCTGCGATCCGCCAACAAGACATCGGCTGCGTTTTACAACCTTGTCCATTGCTATGTGCTGCCTTTGGTGCTGGGCCTGCTGGCGTGGGAGCGGGGTGGGGCGCTGGGCGGCCAAGTCGCACTCATTTGGATGTCGCACATCAGTTTCGACCGGTGCCTGGGGTACGGGCTCAAGTTTCCCGAGTCGTTTCGGTATACCCATCTTCAAGGGGCGGCGGCTCTGGGCAAGATCTAGGAGGAACTCTGCGGTTGCGGTACCCTTGCCAAGGACGTTCAAGCCGTAACTGACCTCGACCACCCGGGAGTCTCCAAATGCAGCGCAAACCGAGTCTGTCCGCAGTTCTTTTGCTCGTCGGCCTTCTCTTCTTCCAGGGTATTGCTCCGGATCTTCAAGCGCAGGGTCCGCCACCACCCACGCCGCAACAGCTGGATCAACTGCTGGCTCCGATCGCTCTCTACCCCGACTCTCTTCTGGCCCAGATCACTACCGCCTCCACTAATCCGCAGGAGATTCTGGATTTCAATAATTGGCTGGCGCAGAACAGTAACCAGACACTCACGCAGTTGACCGCTGCTGCACAGCAACAGGGTTTCGACCCGGCATTCATTGCCTTGGCCGGGTTTCCCGACGTAGTGCAGATGATGGCGGAGAACATTGACGATTATGCCGCCATCGGGGCAGCCGTCACGGCCAATCAGGATGAGGTGTCGGCATCGATTCAACGGTTGCGGGCGCAGGCCTACGCTGCCGGCTCGCTGCGTAGCACGCCGCAACAGCAGGTCGAGGTGCAGCAGAACAGCGGTCAGCCCATCTACGTGATCCAACCGGTGAATCCGCAGGTGGTGTACGTACCGCAATATAACCCCACCGTGGTTTATGCGGGGAGCGGCCTGAACGCGGGTTTGATCACCTTCGGCATTGGCATAGGCATAACCGCGCTGCTGGTCAGCCAGCCCTGGGGATGGGGTGGTTGGGGATGGAATTGGGGAGCGCGCCGGATTTATTACAATCGTGGTCCGTGGGGCGGTTGGCATGGCGGCTATCGTCCGCCACAACCGTGGTATCGGCCGCGTCCCGTGCCGTATAACCATCGTCCGGGATATGGCGGGAACTGGGGCTACCGACCACCGAATTACCGGCCTCCAGCACCTATCCGCAACCCGGTTTATACCCGCCCAGGGACGCGGCCGGGGTATAACCGTCCGATCAATCAGCCGGGCTACCGTCCTCCTGCTAATGGAGGCAGGCCGACGATCCAACCGGTGAAGCCGGGGACGCCGGGCTACCGTCCGCCGCAGAATAGACCGCCGGCGAATCAACCCGGGCGGCCTAATCGACTGCCAACAACCCAGCCGGCCCCGCAAAGGCCTCCGCAGAACAGGCCTCCGCAGAATAGGCCTCCGCAGAATAGGCCTCCGCAGAATAGGCCGACCTCGGCGCCGCGACCGGCGCCGCAAAACAGACCGCAGAGTCGACCGCAGAACCAGCAGAGACCGCCCCAGCAGGGCGGAAACGGGCAAAGGGGGCCGCGCTAGCCACGAATTCGCGATATTCCCTCGTGGAGTTGGGTGCGGGAGGGGCGCACCGCAGGTCCCTCCCCTGCGCTTCGCTCCGGTCCCACGGCACGCCGGGGCAGGCGGGATGACAAAGTCGAGGGTGGCGTTTACCTCTGAATCGGTTACGTGGGATGGGGAGCGCGTGCAGGTCGCCCAAAGAGGCCGATCGAAAATCATGAGCGGCACACAAAGATCGGTGCAGGTTTACGTCGATACTGCGGCGGCTGAGCCGGTGCTCATGGGAACGCTGTATGCGCAGAGCGGTGGCAACCAGGAGACTTTTTCCTTCGCGTATGGCCCAGCGTGGCTAGAAAGAGAGCAACCGGTCGCTTTCAATCCCGACCTGCGGTTCAACGACTTTGGTATATTTCTCGACTCATCGCCCGATCGATGGGGGCGCTTGTTGATGCAGCGGCGAGAGAACCTCCGAGCGCGGCAAGAGGGGCGCAAGCCAAGACGATTGGCCGCTTGGGACTACCTGCTAGGGGTTCATGATGAAACCCGGCTTGGCGCCCTTCGATTCCGTTCACCCGCGGGAGGAGAGTTTCTTGACCGCGGTCACCCATTGGCTGCGCCACCCATCACTTCGGTTCGCGAACTTCAAGCGGCGAGCCGGGGGTTTGAACGGCTTATCGACGAGGAAGACAATCCCGAGTATGCACGATGGCTGAACCAGTTACTGGTGCCCGGGTCGTCGCTCGGGGGCGCTCGCCCGAAGGCCTCGGTGCGCGACGAAAAGGGCGCGCTTTGTATCGCAAAATTTCCTAGCCGTACGGATACCAGGGATATGGCCGCATGGGAGATGTTGGCACATCGACTGGGCGAGAAGTGCGGCATCCAGCTGCCACAGGCGAGGTTGTTGGACAACGGCGAGCAAGACCAATCGACCTTTCTGGTCAACCGATTCGACCGAACGGCGAACGGCGGCAGATTGGCTTTCGTATCGGCGATGACACTTACCCAGCGAAGCGAAGGATATACAGGGGCAAGCTACCTGGAGCTGGTGGAATTGTTGCAGCGGCAAGGCGCAAACACTAAGGCGGATACCCATCAGCTTTATCGCCGCATCGTGTTCGGTACCCTGATCCACAATACGGATGACCACCTGCGTAACCACGGATTTTTTGTCGAGGATCGCGGGGTTCGACTCTCGCCCGCGTTTGATATCAATCCGTCGGTTGAACGCGACGAGCATGTGCTGGCCATTAACGAGACAGAAACCGCGTGCGATGTAGACATTGCCCGAGCTGCTCACAAGATGTACGCGCTTAGCCTGGAAGAGGCGGACCAGTTGATCGCAGAGGTACTTCGGGTCGTGAAGAGCTGGCGAACGAGGCCAGGGCCCTGGGTATCCGGAAATCAGAGCAAGAGCAAATGGCGTCTGCGTTTCCTGCGTAGGGTGGGGTGCCTCTGCGCTATCACGGTTTTGACCACGGGGGGACGATGCCGTTCATGCGCGCGTAGGCAATCGATTGCCCCATGTGTTCGTTGGCGTGAACGATGATGCGCAGGTACATGCCGTCGACGGTGACCACTTTGCCATAGATGCTGACCTTGCGCTGAAAGTCAGCCGGCTTCAACTGGGCGCGGGCCGTGGCTACCGCATCGAGCGAACGCTTCAACCAGTCGATGACGTCTGCCTTTTTGGTCACGGTCTTTTCCATGCTGACCTCCACTGCCGGTTCCTTGGGCCCGGTCACGCTCAATAGATAGAAATTGGCGATGGCGATGTGCATGTAGACTTCGCCAATCGAGCGGACTCCCGGCGCTGGACGCCAGGAGAATTTTTCCGCCGGAGTCGCCTCGGCGAGCGCCAGCAATTGCCGGGAGACAATGGCTCCATTCGCCGTCGTAGCCTTCCCAAAGGCCTTCGTTCTGAGCGTGCATGGTGGCTGTGCTCAGGAGCGCGAACAGCAGGAGCGTCTTCATCGGATTGCGCCTTATCATTTGTCCCCCGTTTCATTTGCGAATGCTGTTTTGTAAGCATCCTCGGCGGACGCGGCTTCCGCGTCCGTCAACTGGGCGAATTCTTGTTCGCGGGCGCGTTTCGACAACTGTCCGCCATTCTGATGGAGAAAGCGGAACAGCAGGTCGATGGTTCGATCCGGCATGTCCACGATCGCTTCTACGCGGTTGCGAAACTGATCGTAATGCAACAGGAATTTGGTCTCCCGTGGCAAGTCTTCTTCGATCGTCTGGCGAACGCAGGCGTAGAGAAATTCGGCTTGCGGGGTGGCGTCGAAGAAGCGGTAGAAGTCCGCCGTTTCATTCAGGACCTCGACATTGCCGTCGTCGGTCGGCCGCCAATCGATCACGGGCAGCAGGCGTCTCGAGTAATTTTCGAGCACGGCGCGGTAGGCATCGATCTGCTCGAGAATCGCGGCGGATATGGGGAAGACGATTCCCGACGGATTAAAGCCTCGTTGGGCCAGAACATGATGAATAAGGTAACGGTGGATGCGGCCGTTGCCGTCGGCAAACGGGTGAACGTAGACAAAGCCGAAGGCCAGGGCGGTCGCAGCGATCACGGGATCAAGGCGTTGCGCCGGACCCTGGTCAAAAGCGACCATGCCGTCGATCAGCGATGGCAGGTCGTCTGGACGGGCACTGATGTGGTCGGGGATCGGCGCACGCGTTTCGCGGTCATGTTCGCCGACGAAACCGCCTTCCTCCCTGAGCCCAAGCTTCACGAAGCGCGCGTCGCCGATCACGATGGCCTGCAACCGCAGGAGCTCCTCAAGATCGATCGGGCGTCGTCCCGCCTCGGCGATGGCTTGACCCCAGCGCCTGATGCGATCCTGCGAAGGGCGCTCGCCTTCGATGGCGAAGCTCGATCGAGAATCCTTCAGAAGAAGGAAGGCCGCGGTGCGCACGAGCAGATCCTTGGGCACCGCCGCGACCGCTTTTTGCGCGCGCTGGACCAGATCCATGGCGGCAAACTCTTCGGTCGTCCTGGTGCGAAAGACCAGGGGGCAGAAGGCAGGCGTGCCGGGCAGGTTATTGCGGACACGGTGGCGGGGCGAGTTTTCACCCGGTATTGCCCACTGCTGTTTCGGATTCACGACGGGCTCATAGTTGCCAATGCGCGCGTCGGGCAGGTCGAGCCTGCGGTCCAGGAGCCATTCGTAGAGGAACCATAGCCGCTTGGCATATCCCCCGGTTGGCTTGGCGCGAACAATCGCCTCAATTTCTGCCGGGGTGACGACGGCAAATAACCGTTTGAGAATCGCCAGGTCCAGGCCCTCGTTTTTCAAGGCAAAGGTGAGGTGCCCTTCCAGATCCGGCGAAGGGGTATAGCGCGGAGTGAGGATTCTCCATCCCCCCTCGCTGCGCGTGCGATGGTGCTCACTGGTTGCGAAGAGGGTTCGAGGTAAGGGGACCTGCAGGCAATAGGCGTCAATCAGGGCGGCATAACCGGCCGGGGTCGCCCTTTCGGGAAGGGCAAGCCCATGAAAATTGGTTATGGGGCCTGAAAAATGATTATTAGGGGCCATCTCGCTGAAAACCTGTTTGGAAGCGTGAAATTTGGTTTCTAGCGATATTTTACGTGAAAAATGGTTATGGAGCGTGAAAAATGGTTACAGGGGGTTACTTTCATGAAAACGATTAATGCTAGGAGGGCATCTTCATTTCGCTCGAGGTGCCTCCGGCGGCGGGGACGTAACAGTTCCTGGTGTAATCCATGACCATGCGGTCGGCGCTGAAGCGCCAGCCCAGGGTGCGGATGGTTCGCTTCATGCGGGTGATCCATCCCCGCGGCAGGCCGTCCTTGTCACGCTGATAGTAGAGAGGAATCAATTCGTCTTGCAGAACGCGATAGAGGTCTTGCCCGTCGCGGCTGTCATGCACATCCATGTTGGAGTGGGTTTTGCCGTTACCGATGGCGAAGCCGTTGAGACCGTCGTAGGCTTCGGCCCACCAACCGTCGAGCACGGAGAGATTCAAGCCTCCGTTCAACACTACTTTTTGACCGCTGGTGCCTGAGGCCTCGAGAGGCCGCCGCGGATTGTTCAGCCAGACATCCACACCCTGCACAAGATAACGGCCGACATTGATGTCGTAGTTCTCGATGAAGACAAACTTGTCTCCAAATTTGGAGTCGCGCATCATCTCGGCGATCTGCTGCAGGACCAGCTTTCCAGGCTCGTCGTGAGGGTGGGCCTTGCCGGCAAAGAGGAACTGCACGGGACGCTTGGGATCGTTGACCATGGTGGCCAGCTTCTGGAGATCGGCCAGGATCAGGTTGGCTCGTTTGTAGGTGGCAAAGCGGCGCGCGAAGCCAATGGTCAAGGCATCGGGAGAGAGTACTTTGCTGAGCCGGTGGAGAGTTTCCTCCGGTTCGTCCCGGCGTTCGGCCTGCTCACGGGCGCGGCGGCGCACGAACTCGATGAGTTGCGCTTTGAGGCTGAGGTGGGTTTCCCAAAGTTCGCCATCGTCCAGGTTCTCGATGGGTTCCCAGGTGCGCAGCCAGGAGCTCTTGCCCTGCCATCCGACGCCGAGATGGCGGTCGTAGAGGCGAGACATTTGCGGCGCCAGCCAGGAGGGGACGTGGACACCGTTGGTGATATGGCCGATGGGCACTGCGTCTTCCGGCTTGCCGGGGTAGAGGCCCTTCCACATGGCTCGCGAAACCTCTCCATGCAGAGAGGAAACCGCGTTGGCACGGCGCGAGAGCAAGAGCCCAAGAACCGTCATACAGAAGGGTTCATCATGATCGTTGGGATGCTCGCGGCCAAAGCCCATGAGCCGGTCAAGCGAAATACCCAGTTCCTCGCGCAGAGGACCGAGGTGCTCCTCGATGAGGTCGCCGTGGAAGCGGTCGTGACCGGCGGGCACCGGGGTGTGGGTGGTGAAGACCACTTCCCGCGGGATCTCATGGGCAGCGGTGTCGAAGTCCAGGCCTTCTTCCTGCATGCGATCGCGGATGGCTTCCAGTACGGCGAAACCACTGTGCCCCTCGTTGAGATGGAGCACTCCAGGGGAAATGCCCATGGCCTTCAGGGCACGAAAGCCGCCGATACCGAGGAGCAGTTCCTGACGAATGCGGGTGCGCCGGTCGCCGCCATAGAGGCGGGAAGTAAGTTCCAGATCTTCAGGCGCGTTGCCCTGCACATTCGAATCCAGCAGCAGAAGGGTGCAGCGGCCCACCTGGACGCGCCAGACCTTGGCGCGGATGAAGCCGCCGCGGGTTTGGATTTCCACTACGACCGGTTCGCCCTTCTTGCCAATGGCGAGTTCCATGGGGAGTTGATCGACGTCGGTGTGGAGGTACTCCTCTTTCTGCCAGCCCTTCTCGTCCAGGTATTGGCGGAAGTAGCCCTGGCCATAGAACAGGCCTATGCCGATGAGGGGGATGCCAAGGTCGGAGGCGCTTTTGATGTGGTCGCCGGCTAACACGCCGAGACCGCCGGAGTAAATGGGTAGGGACTCGTGCAGGCCGAACTCAGCAGAAAAGTAGGCCACGGGCCGAGGCCGGAGGACGCCTGCGTTCATGGAGCCCCAGGTGCGGTCTGCCTTGAGATACTCCTGCTGGCGGCGGTAGACGTAGTTGATGCGGCTGTGCAGACCCAGTTCGGTGGCGCGGCGTTCCAGTTCCCCCAAGGGAATTTCGTTGAGCAGGGCGATGGGATTTTGATTGAGCTGCCACCAGCGGGTGGGATTGAGGTCGCGAAACAGGCTGATGCAGTCGTAGTCCCAACACCAGGAGAGGTTGTGGGCGACGGACCAAAGGCGCTCCTGGGTGGGAACAATGAATCGATCCAGAGTCCTCGCCTCGCTGACCACCGGTGCGACCTGGCTGGCGGCTTCGGCTAAGGTGCGAATATCGTTTTCGCGGAATTTCCTTGGCTCTTTTGTCTGCACCACGAGGACCCCCTGCAGAATGCCGCGATCGATCAGCGGGACACCCAGAAAGGAGTGATATACCTCTTCTCCAGACTCCTTGAAATACTTAAAACGTGGATGTTTGCTGACATCCTCCACGGCGACCGGCAATACCTGTTCGGCGACCAGGCCAGTGAGGCCCTCGTTGATGGGCATGCGCAGGGCGCCTATGCAGCGGGGGTGAAGGCCGAGGGTAGCGGCCAGGACCAGGTTCGACCGATCCGGCTCCAGCAAATAGGCGGAGCATACGTCGGTGCGGAAACGCGTGGCGATTAAAGCAACCACGTTCATGAGGGTATCGGCAGGCTTGCCGCCCTCTTCGGTAAGGTTGGTGATCTCTTCCATAGTTAATACATGACTCGCGTCAGTCTCTTCGTAGTATTGGGTCACCGGGATACCCTCGCGTTTCGATTTGGCTCAGAAATGCAATCGTGCCAGGCCCGATGAAGATCACCTGATTTAGAGGTCCCTGACGCCTATCCGTGTTTGCTTATTGAAGAATAGTCCAGCGATGCCGTCAACCCCTCCTTAAAGTGATAGCCGCGCACCCAGGTAATCGGTTACAGCGATTCTGTCTCAGCTGGGACGGAACCGTCGTGCTCCCCTCTTTTTCACATTTTGCTGAATTTGCGTACGCAGAGCTTCGGGCAACGCAATCTTGGGAACGGCTTCGCGATGCTCTGAAGAAGAAGATGCGTCCAGACTGCCAAAGATAAATTTGGGGATGACCACGAATGCCGGGGAGGTGTTGGCGGTTTGGTCGGAAGCATAGCCTACGATCACACCGAAATCGTCGATGGTTGCTGCTAGGTAAAGGTACAGCGGCGAGGTGGAAGCAATGAGGGTGTTGAGGTCGGTTACTTTTCCGTTTTGCCAAAGGACGGCGCGGCAGTTGAAGTTTACATCGCAGGACTGGCCGACCACCTGGCCGCGATTGTTTATCGAGTAGCCGACGCTGTAGTAATCCCCGGGAAGCGTGCCCAGATCCGTCATGACTCCGTTCTGCCAGAGGAATGCGTGACTGGTTAAGTCGCCGGCAAGGTCCGCGGTGCCGGTCACTTGTGTGCGGTCGTTGATGGCGAAGGGATTGGTGTAGAGCACACCGCCCAGGTTGCCAAGATTGATGGCCTTTCCATCCTTCCATAACAGGGCATGAGCAGCAGTGGCGTTGAGGCAATCTCCGGTAGCGCCGGTGACCTGGCCAAGGTTGTTGACGGCGTTGGCGCTCCCTTCGCTGTCACCGGGGTAGAGCGGAAGCTGGCGAGCGCGCCCGTTGGTCCAGACGACGGGTACGGCCTGTTGGGTTTGTAAGGTCGGAGAAACCGGCGCCCCACTGACCAGGCAACTGGGATCGAGGGTGGTGGTTTGAGCAGATCCCGCCACGTGGCCTCGATCGTTGTTGCCAAAGGCGGCGCCGTTGTTGCCGCTGAGCAGCGGTAGGGCAACCGGCTTGCCGTTTTGCACCGTAATAGGCAGGCAAACAAGGCCGGTGCCGGTTTCGCACCAATCCTGGCCTAGAGGGTCTTTTGTCGCTGTTTCCGAGAAGCCGGAGAATTGGTTGAGCAGGGCGCTGTTGAGTCCGCCGAAGGTGCCCAAGTCCTTGGTTTTGTTGATGTACCAAAGAACTGCGTGCTGACTGGTATTACTCGGCAGATTGGCGTAGCCGCCGAGAAAGCCGTCCGGGCTTATGCCGGCCGCGATGGCGAAGTTCCCATCGAGGGGTGTCCCCAGGTTGATTACATCGTAGGCGGGTCGCTGGCCCAGTGCGGTGGCGGTCGTGACCAGTGTGGCCATAGAGCAAAGCAAGAGCTTCTTCGATTTCACGATGGATATCCTTTTTGCGATGAGGGGGTGTCTGCTCCAGCCGAGGTTGAGAGGGCTTGCCGACTCGCTTTTTGGTCAGCCGGTTTGCGTTGAGGGGCCAGCATCTCGAAGGTCAGAAAGGAGTACCTCGATAACGTGGCAACTATATCTGAAATCGGCGGGAATTATGGCGGTTAGCAGGTGCTGCGGTACTTGGTTGGTCACGGGCTTTTGCGGGCTGCGGAAAGTCGCAAACAAGGCCTCGGACGCGGGGCCATCGTCACCGATAACCGTTCGATGATTAAGCAGTACGAATCGGCGCCGGTGGCACGACGACCTCAACCAGTCCGGTCGCCACGTCATAGACGAGGCCGGAGACAAGCCACTTGCCCGGCAACGCGGGTATCGTCTTAAGCAACGCAACATCGCCGGCAACCGCTGCGTGAGGGTCGGTGACCGCCTTTGCAGCGACCTCCCCTTCTGGAATTTGAAAATACTGCGCCAGCATGGCAGGATCGCCCGGAAGGCGAGTGATGCCGCAATCGGTGTGCTGAAGAACGATGAGGTGAAACTCCCCGCCGCCTCCCGCAACTTTACCCATAACCTGGCCGACGCGGCCGAGCATCCCCAACTCTTGCAGCAGCACTGGAGTAATTCGGCCGCCGATGTTGCGCAGCACGAGAGCCTCGCCGGGTTTGAGTGCAAGCAGATGAGCAGGGTCCACACGCATATCTGCGCAACCGATGACCATGGCCTTGAGATTCGGCGTTGCCTCGGGAAGCGAGGGCATCAGTGTGCCCGCTGCGGATTGCCTGGCAGCGAAATCTTTGTTGCGTTCTAACATGCTATCGAGATTGTTCATGTGTGTTCTCCTCGAGAAGCCGGTAATTGCCTACGCTAGGAACCGTATTCCACGCCCGGAACGAGCTCGTCGGCGGGGCTGGTGCGCGCCTTGCGTAGCGCTTGTTGATAGAAGAACAAGGCGGCGCCAAAGACGATTACACAGGCAGCGACCAGTTTGGCTTCGAAGATCCAAACGGAGTTGACCTGGCGCGAAGGGATAAAGGCCACGACGAGGCCTACACCGGTCGCCGCCAGGCCCGCGGTTGCGTTGGCCGTGAGGTAGTACTTGTTGGCGTTGAGCTGGCTGTCTTTGCTCCAGGTGTGCTTGAGCAGGGCCAAGAACATATAGGTGGAAGGCACGAGCTGCAGGATGACGGCCAAATCCAGCATGGTGAGGTAGGCTTCGCCCACCGAGACGCCAAGGAAGCTGGTGGCGATTAGTAACGATGACAGTATGGCGAAGAGGATCAGGCTGACGTAGGGAGTGTGGTAACGGGGATGGACGCGGCCGATGATGGGGGGTAGATAACGGTCGACTCCGGCGACAAAGGGAAGACGGGCGGCACCGCTGAACCAGGCGGAGGCTGTGCCCAGGATGGCGATGCATTCCAACAGCGCAAGCGGGGCGACGACCCAGATCAAGCCGGTGCGCGTGCTCATGACGTTGATGGCCTGGAGGATGCCGGAGAGGACACCGATGTCCTTCTGGGGCATGGCGATGAGCATGGAGAGCGTGGTGCCGAAGTAGATCAAGCCGGCGATGACTCCGCCGATCAGGATGGAGATAGGGAGATTGCGCTTGGGGTCGCGGATTTCATCGCCCATGATGGAGGCCAGGTCGAGGCCGATCAGGCTGTAGCAGATGGTGCCGAAGGCGGCGAAGAGACGCCAGTCATGGAAGCCAAGATGGAGATCGGCGACGTGGAGCGCGCTGCCGTGATGCCTGCAACGTCAGGAAGGCGAGCAGACAGATGATGGCGGCGCCGCCGATGGTTCCCAGGCCGCCAAGATTGCTGATCCATTTGCCTAGCGAGAGTCCGCGCACATTGAGCAGCGAGGAGAAAAAGAATGATCAGCAAGGAGGCGGTCCCGGTGAAGGCCTGGCTGTCGGCGAGCTTCTGGATTCTGGGCCCGGCGACGTAGACACCGACGCCTACACAGGAGAGCACGACGGTGGGCAGGTAGACCACGTTCGAAAGCCAATAACACCAGCCGGCAAGGAAGCCGTGCTCTTCACCGAAGCTGCGCTTGGCCCAGAGATAGATGCCACCTTCGCCAGGCCACTTCTGCGCTAGCTCGGTGACCGCGGCGCCCTGGGGCCAGAAGAAACAGGAGAGGGCGATGAGCCAGAGCCAGAGGGTGACTGGGCCAGAGGCGGAGATCGCCGGGATCATGTTCAGGTTGGCTACGGCTACCACGAAGAGCAAGACCAGATCGCGGCGACCGAGTACGCGATCGAGGCCGGGCTTCTTCTTGCCTGTTGGGATGGGTCTCGCCACTTTGGTCTTTCCCTCTGGTTTCTATTACACAACTTACGGAGTTCTTTGGTGGGCTTCGCCGGTCTTTTTCGTCCCAGGTGCGCTGGGGCGACCCGGATTTCCTGTACGTGGCCCCATCCTACGATTGCGTGTGCGGCTTTCAGTAAGGAAAGCCGCATGAAGTTCGCCAACGCCAACAAGCTCCACAGGAAATCCGGGGGAACCTGGGGCACCCGTCCAGTTCCCTGTCGATCCGTTTGGTCCTCTAACCTTGTGATGCTTCCCTTTTATTTTGCTACTTAATTTATGGAATTCTTTGGTGGGGCTTCGTCCCGTCTTTTTCGTCCCAGGTACGCTGGGGCGACCCGGATTTCCTGTACGTGGCCCCATCCTACGATTGCGTGTGCGGCTTTCAGTAAGGAAAGCCGCATGAAGTTCGCCAACGCCAACAAGCTCCACAGGAAATCCGGGGGAACCTGGGGCACCCGTCCAGTTCCCTGTCGATCCGTTTGGTCCTCTAAAGTGCGGCTCTGGTTGATCTGGCGTAGGTTCTTGGTGAGGTGCCGGTCCAGCTTTTGAAAGCACGAGAGAGCACTGCCGTTTCTGCGTAGCCTACCGTGTGGGCCACGGACGTGACTGTGGTTGCGCGGTTCTTTATTAGCGATTCGGCGATGGAGCGGCGCTGGTCGCGGACCAGGCGGCGAAGACTGGTGCGTTCCTCGGCGAGACGGCGCTGAAAGGAACGAGGCGGTAGTCCAAGCTCCGCGGCAATCGCTGGAAGGCTGATGGGACCATGGCCTATGCGGCGGGCGATGAGATGGTTCACTTGGCGGGAGAAGGTCTCCGGTTCCCTGCTCTCGCGGACTAAATCGTGTAGATGACGCTCCATGAAAGGCAGCATCGAGCGATCAGAGGAGACGCTGGCACGGCACAGGTCCGTCTGGCGAATCACCAGGCGGTTTAGATTTTGACCGAAGAAGACCGGCGCGTGAAAGGCTTGCGCGTAGGCCCTCGCGGCACGGTGATCCGTACCCGGATGGGCGTGCTCGAAGTGGATTTCGACGGGGGCCCATTTGTCGCCCAGAAGGTTGCGTATAAGACTGCAGATGGAAGAGATGGAATACTCCGCGTCCTGCCGGCGGGGGCGGAGCGCCGGGTCATCGATCTGGTAGATGTAGTCGGCGGTGATTTCTCCGGGGACCAACTCCATGTGCGTTCCGCTTTGCCAGACGCTGACATAGGACGATAACTGCTGCAGGGCAGCGCGTAGATCGGCGGAGGCCTGGAACATGAAGCCCAGGGGGCCTAGTAGTCCTGGCTTGAAGTCCTGGCCTAGCTTTAGACCTAAAAATGGGTCAGCTAAGATTGCGGCGGCTTGCTCGAAGAGTGCGACATAACTGGCGAGGGGTATGAGCTGATAAGGATCAATAGGATGCGCGAAGGGTAGAGCGTGGCGGCGCAGCAACGGGGCGGTGTCGTGACCTTGCGCACTTAAGGCGTCGAGGATGGGCGCCAATAGATTCGCCCGGATCATTGGGGAACACTGCATGATCGATTACCTCAAGGTTTTTGGCTGCGAACGAGGGACGGCTTACACGTGAATCGAAAAGTCGGGCGACTTGGCCGTTGGCGTAAGTTATCAAGAAACTGGCATCGATAGCAATGACAAAAATCGGGCGATGGGGCGAGGATGAGTCTATAGACCAGCCTGAGGGGACGAGTGGCAGCTTCTGCGCCCGCACTGAAGAAAAACGCCATCGGGATGTGGCAGATTGTGTTTTTCGTGATCGCCGCCGCCGCGCCGCTAACCGGCATGCTGGGGATTATCCCGGTGGCGATACGGTTGGGTAATGGCGCGGGCGTGCCCGGCGCCTTCGTCGCAGCGGGTTTGATCCTGCTGATTTTTAGCGTGGGCTATGCGGCGATGAGCCGGCACGTGGTCAACGCGGGCGCCTTCTATGCCTACCTGGCGCAAGGACTGGGACGCAGCTTTGGCGTGGGCGGCGCGTTCGTCGCCGTGGTCTCCTACACCACCATGCAGGTGGGGGTGTATGCGCTTTTTGGATTCTTCGGCACGGTGATTCTCAATCCGCTGCTTTCCCTGCCGGTGCCTTGGTACGCATATAGCGCCGTGGCCATTGCGCTGGTGCAGTTTCTGGGCATGCGCAAGCTCGACCTGAGCGGGTTTCTGCTGGGCTTGTTCATTACGCTGGAGATGGGGATTCTGCTGGCGCTTAGCCTGTCTATCGTGTTGCACGGAGGCGGACCCCAGGGGTTTAATCTGCGTCCCTTCGCGTGGCGCGAGGTGGTCAGCGGGCATCCGGGCATCGCCCTCATGTTCGCACTGGCGTCGTTCGTGGGCTTTGAGGCTACGGCGATCTATGGGGAAGAAAGCAGAAATCCGACGCGGACGGTTCCCCTGGCGACCTATGCCGCGGTTTCCATCATCATGGTTTTCTTCGCGTTTGTTACGTGGGCGATCATCAGCTCGTATGGCGTGGATCATGTGGTCGCGGCGGCGTTCGCGGATCCAGGGAATTTCTGGTTCGCCAAGAGCGATGCGTATCTTGGCCGCCTGGGAACTGGGATCATGCGTGCGCTGCTGCTGAGCAGCATCTTTGCCTGCTTGCTGGCTTTCCATAACACCATCACGCGGTACTTATTTGCGCTGGGACGCGAAGGTTTGCTGTGGGGGTTTCTGGCCCAGGTTCATCCGCGGTTCCAATCCCCTTATAAGGCCAGTTATGCACAGACGGGGTGCGCGGTGGTTGGGGTCGCGGCCTCGGTGATGAGCGGGGCGGATCCGCTGACGGTGGTGTTCAGCTGGACTTCTGCGTTTGCCACTATCGGGATTGTGGGGCTGCAGTTCCTGGTGAGCATGGCGGTGATCGTTTTCTTTCAACGCAATGGATTGGATAAGCGGGCGTGGAACACCATCGTGGCGCCGGTGCTGGGTATGGCGGGACTGGGTTACGCGCTGTTCCTGCTGATTACGAATTTGTCGGCGCTGAGCGGTAGCGATGATGGATTCGTGCGCAGCTTTCCTTGGATTATGTTGGCGGTGATGGTGGTGGGTATTGGGGTTTCGTTGGGACGCGGGGTGGTTGTACCTGTGGGTCCGGTTGCGGATGAAGCTTAGAGGTTGCAGGTTCGGAGGAGGGTTATGAGCGTTGCTGTGGCTACACCTGCTTTCAATGGTTCTGAGATGCCTTTCGGAAATACTGCACACCCACTGGACCCGTTGAGCGTCGCGGAGATCCTTCGCGCTTGCGAGCTGTTGAAGGCGATCAAAAAGCTGGGGCCGGAATTGCGCTTCGCGATGGTCCATCTGCACGAACCACCTAAGACAGAAGTGCTGGCTTATAAGGTGGGAGAGCCTATGGAGCGGTCGGCCTTTCTGATGGTGTTCGATGCTAAGACGGGCGAGACGCACGAGGCGGTGGTCAACCTGACGCGGGGGACGCTGGTTTCGTGGGTGCAGCATGTTACCGACGCTCCTCCTTATGGGCAGCCTCCGGTGTTGGTCGAGGATTTCTTCAACTGCGACCACATCGTCAAAGCGGATGAGGGATGGCGCAATGCGGTCAAGCGGCGCGGGCTGACGGATGAAGATATCAAGCTGGTGCAGGTGGATCCGTTTTCTGCAGGCAACTTCGGCTTCCCGCTGGAAGCAGGCAAGCGGGTGGTGCGGGCGGTGAGTTACTACCGCAAAAGCCTCAAAGACAATGCCTACTCTCATCCGATTGAAGGCGTGGTCGCCGTAGTGGACCTGATCGGCAAACGGGTGCTGCAACTGGTGGATGATGAAGTAGTGATCCCGGTTCCCAAGAAGAAACATAACTACGATCCTGAGTCTCTGGGCAAGCCACGCGGGAGATCTCAAGCCGCTGCATATCTCGCAGCCCGAGGGACCGAGTTTTTCCGTGGACGGTTGGCAGGTGAAGTGGCA
Organism: uncultured Acidobacteriaceae bacterium; assembly: GCA_963844785.1. Taxonomy (GTDB): domain Bacteria; phylum Acidobacteriota; class Terriglobia; order Terriglobales; family Acidobacteriaceae; genus PALSA-350. The sequence goes on from CAWJPV010000021.1 coordinate 647,073, forward strand.
GAAGTGGAGCTTCCGGGTAGGGTTTACTTCGCGCGAGGGGCTGGTGCTGCACCAGCTCGGTTTCGACGATGGGACGGGCGTGCGCCCAGTGGTGTACCGAGCCAGCGTTACCGAGATGGTGGTTCCCTATGGCGACCCTAATACCAGCCACTTCTGGAAGAATGCATTCGATTGCGGTGAGTATGGACTGGGAAAGCTGGCCAACTCGCTCGAACTGGGCTGCGATTGCCTGGGGCTCATCCACTACTTCGATGTGCCTATGGTGGACGACTTCGGAGCCGCCGGGCTGACGAAGAATGCGGTCTGCATGCACGAGGAAGATTACGGCATTCTTTGGAAACACTTTGATTTTCGCACCGGGTTACACCAGGTGCGCCGCTCGCGACGGCTGGTAATCAGCTTCTTCGCGACCGTGGGTAACTACGATTACGGCTTCTACTGGTACCTGTACCAGGATGGGACGATCCAGCTGGAGGTGAAACTCACGGGGATTATCCAGACGGCGGCGATCGCGCCCGGCGAGGATTATCCCTACGGTGGAATGGTGGCCGAGGGGCTGGGCGGCCCTAATCATCAGCACTTTTTCTGCGCGCGGCTGCACATGATGGTCGATGGCGAAGGCAACAGCGTGACCGAACACGAGTACCATCCGCGGCCGTGGGGCAAGGACAATCCTTACGGCAATGTGTTCGACGTGACGGCCCGGACGCTGAGCCGCGAACTGGACGCGTGCCGCGAGGCCGATGGGCGGACAGGACGGTTTTGGAAGGTCATCAATCCTAACCGGCGCAATGCGGTGGGCAAACATCCGAGCTACAAGTTGGTGGCGCAAGCCAGCCCAGTGCTGCTGGCACAAGCGGGCAGCAGCATCGATCACCGCGGAGGCTTCGCCAGCAAACACCTTTGGGTGACGCCTTACGCGGAAGAGGAACGGTACGCTACGGGGAATTATCCCAACCAGCACGCAGGCGGCGATGGCCTGCCGGCGTGGGTGCAGCAGAACCGGCCGATCGAGAACGAGGACATTGTGGTGTGGCACAGCTTCGGCGTGAGCCACGTTTGCAAGCCCGAGGACTTTCCTATCATGCCTGTGGAATACGCGGGCTTTATGCTCAAGCCGAACAACTTCTTCGTGGCTAACCCGGCGATGGATTTGCCCGGAGAAGCGAATGGACAAAGCTTGCGGCATGGAGAAGCATCGGCTTCCTGCTGTGGTGGATAAGACAGATGAATAGACGTTGACTTTGCCTGCCTGCTTCGCTATCGTGAGTTCAACCTCGCGATAGCCCTGTCGCTAACTCGCTGTTCCAATGCTGAAACTCCAGTGTTGGAACGTGCCCGGACTTACCCTCGCGCAACGTGCCCGCGTGGGCCTGGCATAACTCAAAGCAGTCAGGTTCTCCAGTCTTACCTCGGCCCGCTGTCTGAAAGTGTTTCAGCTTAGGTTTCCTTTGTTCATCGTTCCTTCCAACGAGAAGGACCTAGTGTATCTGGCGGGAGTGTTCCCTGCCTCCCCTTTTCCGGAGGTTATTCCGAAGTGTCTTATTGTCGATCTATTCTTCGTTTCTCTGCATTCGCGTGCCTCTTTTCGCTTCTTTTCTCCCTCCCTGCCGCAGCCCTCGCCCCTGCCGTTCACCATCCCCTCGATGCACTGACCCCGGCGGAGTATTGGGTGGTTTATAAGGCGATTCGTGATGCCGGCCACACGGAAGAAAAGATTCTATTCACCAGCGTGCTGTTGCACGAGCCGGATAAGTCATACGTTCTGGCCTGGACCCCGGGGTCGCCGATCGAGCGTAAGGCGGATGTGGTGCTGTACTACCAAGGCCACTCCTATGCGGCGTTGGTGAATATCTCGACCGCTAAGGTGGAATCGTTCGAAGAGTTGAAGGGAATGCAAGCGCCGTTCACGACCACGGAAGAGGAAGAAGTAAACGATGCCATCAAGCACGATCCGCGGGTGGTGGATGCGCTGAAGAAGCGCGGGATCACCGACCTGAACCTGGTGCTCTGCTACGCGACGCCGGGAGGATACATTGCCCTTCCCGAACAGGATGGACGCCGCATCGGCTGGGGTGGCTGCGTATACAACATCGACGCGGAGAATGGAATGGAAGACCGCGAAGTCGCGGGCATCTTCTTTACCGTCGACATGGCGAACAAGAAGATTACGCGCTTTACCGATTACGGGGTTGCGCCGATGGCGCCGGTGAGCGAGGTCTACGACTCGGATGGCGGACCGGCCCTGCCGGGGACGAAGCCGATCATGGTCTCGCAGCCGGAAGGCCCCAGCTTCACGATCAAGGACGGAGAGGTTAGCTGGCAGAACTGGCACTTCCGTTTTCGCGTCGACCCGCGGAGCGGCCCGGTGGTCAACATGGCAACGCTCGATTACCAGGGCAAGCGGCGGTCGGTGTTGTATGAGGGCTCGTTGTCGGAGATGTATGTGCCCTATATGGATCCGGAGGAGACGTGGAACTCTCACGTGTTTCTGGACTCCGGCGAGTACTTCATGAACACCGGCCTGGGAATCTCGAAGCCCCTGCAGAAGGGAACGGATTGCCCGGATTACGCCACTTACTTCAGCGGAACGTTTTTCCATGAGAACGGAACTCCGTTCATCCGCCCGCAGCTGGCGTGCCTGTTCGAACGCACGTTGGGCGATCCCGCGTGGCGGCATGCGGAGCCGGATGGTATCGCAGGCCGGCCGGCGCGTGAGCTGGTCTTCCGCAGCATCGCTGTGGTGGGTAACTACGACTACATCCTCGACTGGCGGTTTGAGCAGGAGGGCGCGATCACGGTGGCGGTGGGCGCGACCGGCGAACTGGAAGTGAAGCCGATCAAAGACAAGATGGACATGATGGGCAAGGATCCCGAGGGCAACACGGTGGAGTTCGGCCACCTGGTGGCGCCTAACACCGATGGAGTGGATCACGACCACTTCTTCTCCTTCCGGCTGGATATCGATGTGGACGGAACGAAGAACAACTTCGAAGTGGACAAGCTGGTGCAGTACAAGCTGCCGGCCTCCAGCGCACGCAAGACCATCTGGGCGATGAAGGCCGATTGCATCGACACGGAAGGCAATGGCGATGCAGAACATCAGCATGGAGCATCCGGCGATGTGGCGGTTCGTCAATCCCTCAGTGAAGAATGAGCTGGGCTACCCGACCAGCTTCGAGATCATGCCCGGACTTACGGGGGCTTCGCTGCTGTCGAAGGATGACTGGCCGCAGAAACGCGCCGGGTTCTCGGATCACCAGCTGTGGGTGACTCCCTACGACGCGAAGGAGCGGTATGCGGCCGGCGTTTATGTGTCGGGGAGCAAAGGCACAGGATGGGTTGCCGGTGTGGGTGAAACAGAACCGCAGCATCGCGGACACGGACATCGTGGCCTGGTACACGATGGCGTTTCACCATGTGCCGCGGCCGGAGGATTGGCCGCAGATGCCGACGATGTGGCATGACTTCACCATACGCCCGTTTGATTTTTATTCGAAAAGCCCACTTATGGATTTACCGATGCAGCCTTAGACATCGGGATCTACCAAAGCTACCTGGTTCTGCCGGTGTGTGAGCATAAAACAGCTACGGTTACAAAAATTCTGGAGGTGAGCTATGGCTCGTTCCAATGTTTGCAAGTGGCTGCTGATAGTCCTGACAGCCTGCGTTGTTTCGTCCGGCCTACCAGCGATGGGCCAGTCCACCTTCGGATCGATCGTGGGCACGGTAAAGGACCAATCGGGATCCGTGGTGCCGGGAGCCACCGTGACCCTGGTGAACGTGGGCAGCTCCGCCAAGCACACGGCGACGAGCAGTGCGTCGGGGAATTACGAGTTCCTTAACCTCGATGCCGGAATCTACCAGGTGAGCATTCAGGCGAGCGGCTTCAAGGACCAGATCTTCGACCACCTGGTGTTGCAGGCGCGCGATACCCAGCGCATCGATGCCAACCTGGCCATTGGTGCGGAGTCACAAACGATTGAGGTCCAAGCTGCCGGCGACGTGATCACGACCGATACGTCAAGCCTGGCTACGACCAAGACGACCCATGAACTGGTGGATCTGCCGGTGGCCGTCTACTCGCGATCGAATGGATCGACCAGCCCGCTGTTGACGTTGACGACCGAGCCAGGGGTGCAGGTGGACGATAACTCAAACCTGGTGATCGCCGGCACTACGCCGGCCCTGATGTCGTTCACCATCGATGGCATCAGCAGCGTGGACGTGGAGAACAGCGGCCCCATCGCCGAACTGTTTCCGTCGTTCAATTCCATCTCTGAGATCCGGGTCAGCGAGACCAACAACAACGCGGAATACAGCGGGGTGGCGGACGTGACGACGACGTCGCGCGCCGGCACCAATGACTACCACGGCGGCGTGTTCGAGAACCTGGAGAATACGGCGTTGACGGCGGGCAATCCTTTCACCGGCAAGCCGTCGCTGCACATGAATGATTTTGGCGGCTTCGCCGGCGGTCCGGTGAGAATTCCCCATCTGTACAACGGGCATGATAAGACGTTTTTCTTCGGCAGCTATGAGGGTCTGCGGTTGCCGCGTGAATTTCCGCTGGTGGAAAGTTTTCCCAGCCTGGATATGCGCAATGGCAACATGTGGAATTACCTGGTGGCTACGCAAGGCGACGCACGACACCGGCGATCAACAACTACGATGGCACGCCGATTCCCTGCACCGGCCCGGCGAATTGCTCGGTTCCTATATCTCCTGTGGCGGCGAATACCATCAAGTACCTGATGCCGCTCCCGAACAGCGGGCGCGCCGACTCCTTCCAGAACAACTATGTCAGCAATTTCCCGGCGCCCATTTCGAGCAACCAGTTCGACGTGCGCATCGATCAGAATATTACGACGAACCAGTCCATTTATGGGCGGTATACCTTCAAGAACCGCTCGGTGACGACGGCTCCCGAGGCAAACTGCCTGGGCTTCTGCGGCACCAGCTTGTCGCCGTTGCTCGGCGGCGTCGATCAGCCGGAACAGGATCGCGGCTTGACGGTGGCGTACAACTACACCATCACTCCCAACGTGATCAACGAATTTCGCGGCGGCTTCAACGCTATCCGCTCCTCGCTCGATGCTGACGTGAACTCGGCAACGCTCATCGGGCAGGTCGGGATTACCGGTATCCCAGACATCGCCACGGTGCCTACGGTTCCCGATATCGAGATTGCCGGGCTGCAGAGAACCGGTGGACTCAATACCACCAGGACGCAGAGCAAGATCATCCAGTTGCTGGACGACCTGACGTGGGTGAAGGGTAAGAGCACCTTTAAATTCGGCGGCGATGTTCGCCGGCTGACAGACCACGACGAGAATGTATTCGGCAATTACCGCGCGGGACAATATGTGTTCAACGGAACGAGCACTGTGGGAACGACGATTGGCGATCCCTATACAGCGTTTTTGCTGGGGTACCCGGATAACACAACCCTGGCGCAGGTGACCAACCCGGCGATGAACGGCCTGGGCTACTCCTATGCATTCTTTGGGCAGGATGACTGGAAGGCGACACCCTACCTGACGATCAATGCAGGTTTCCGGTACGAAATCCACCCTCCGTTGAAGGACACGCACTACAACACGGCCGCCTTCTTGCCGGACTATGACGAGCAGGGCATCCATGGCGGAGTGGCGGTGCCGAATGCCCAGGGACTTACGTACACCAATCCCGGTTTCGCTTCGTCGATCGCGCCCACGCCTATCTTGACCGCGGCGCAGGCCGGCCTGCCGGAAAAGCTGCGCTACACCTACAAGAGCGACTATGGTCCGCGCATTGGCTTCGCGTGGCGGCCGAACCACAACAACAGCACGGTGATCCGCGGCGGCTGGGGACGGTTTATCGAGTCGCCGCTGGGCTTCTCACTGGTTTCCGGTTGGGCGGTGAGTGCCAGCTTTGTTCCGCTATACCAAAATACCTACAACCCCGCCGATGGCAGCGGACAGAACCTCAGCTTCCCTTCTCCTTTTCCAGCGAACCTGGACCAGCCGGGAACGGCAAGCTTCGAATATGCCTTTCCCATCCACTACAAGGATCCGTCCGTCCAGCAGTGGAACCTGACCATGGAACATGACTGGGGCCACGATATCGGGATGCGGTTGTCCTACACGGGCAGCCACGGCACGAACCTGGAAAACTTTAACGACCTGAACCAGGTACCTGCCAACACCGGTGTGGCTGCTCCTCTGGTGTATCCCATCTGGGGCATTATTCAGAGCGTGGTCAACCAGGCGGTCAGCAATTACAACAGCTGGACGGCGGTCATGGAAAAGCGGATGTCGCATGGGCTGCAGTTCCAGGCGAGCTATGTGCTTACCCGGGATCTGTCGGACTCCGGGGGCGCGGTGCCGACGGAGTTTTCGGGAGCAGGCGGTAACTGGGTTTCGGACAAGAATAACCCGATGCTGGATTATGGCAACGTGATGTTTGACCGACGCCATCGGGTGCTTGCCACCTTCCTGTACCAGCTTCCGTTTGGCAAGGGGCAGACGTTCCTGCCCAACAGCAATCGCCTGGTGGATACGTTGATCGGCGGTTGGCAATTGGGTGGCGTGACGGTCTTCCAGACGGGCGCCTTCCTCACCATTTCGGAACAGTCGGTCGATTCGGCGAATACCGGCATTCTCAACACGCTGGGCGCAGAGCGGGCCGATGTGGTTCCGGGCGTGGCTCCGAAAGCAACGGCGGGCCTGACGAATTCTGCCGGGCCGGTGTTTATCAATCCGGGGGCGTTTACGTTTCCGCCGGCGAATGCGGGGCGGTTCGGAGACAGCGCCGTCGGGAGTGTAGTTGGCCCGGGCACGGACTCGGTTTCCCTTTCGCTGATCAAGTCGATCAAAATAACGGAACGGTTACAGTTTCAATTTGGGGCGCAGGCAGCCAATGCGCTGAATCATCGGAACTTTGATGTGCCGGATCAGATTCTGGATGATCAGTCGTTCGGTACGATTTCCGGTTTGCAGAGCGCGGAAGGTGCGGGGCCGACGGAATGTGGAGGTCACGGGGCGGATCAGCTTCTAGTGGTTGGGGGTCGGAGTAGTGTAGGTCGCCGACACTGCAGGTCCCTCGGCTTCGCTCCCACGACACTCACCAGCTTCCACGTGTGCGGCTTTCACTGAGGAAAGCCGCATGAAGTTCACCAACGCCACCAACCTCCACAGGAAATCCGGGGGAGCGTAGTGGAGGGACCTGCTGTTTGTTTTCTGGTTCTCACTCTAAGAACGGGTGCCCCAGGTTCGCATCAGCGTACCTGGGACGAAAAAGACGGGGGAAGCCCGCGGAAAAGCTCTTCCTAGCCGGGTCGACCGTGCACTTACAGAGCGAGTGAAAGCATTCGAAGAACCATTTTCGGCCCAGGTACGCTGGGGCGAACCTGGGGCACCCGTCCAGTTCCTATAGCAGCCGGTGCGGTCCGAGTGCCCTCTTTTTATTTTGCGTTGGAGATGACGGTTAGGGGCGGGCTGGGCGGCGGGGGAAGGACGGCGGATTTGCCGCGCAGGCGCTTGCGGACCTTGCCGACGCCCACGCCGATCCGTTCGGAGGCAAACATGAGATGGCCGGCCGTAAGGCCACCCAGAACGCGGTGATGGCCAACCACAGCCAGCGCCACGGATGCGACACAGCCACATTGCGTGCAGTCAGGCTTGCCCCCAAACTGGCAGGGCCCTATGCGGGTTTCGAGGTCCGCGGACAGGGACATCGTGGTGCGGGCAAAGATACAGTCCTCCGGCGTTTGGGGCGGATGCCGCAGCTCTTCAATCATCATCCGGTTCATCTGGAACTTGGGATAAAGCGGAAAAAGACGCTCCAGCTCGTCGAGCAGCACACGACGCATGGCCGGAGAAATAAGTTCCGGGCCCTCCGCACCCTGCTGGGGGGTAAAAAGACTGATCCAGATTCGCTTTACTTCGGGACGGGCGCTCCAGAAGCGGAGAAACTCTTCCATGTATCCAGGTCTATCGGCAATCTGACCGGTAACCGTGCAGTGGACAGTCACAAAGCTGTCGCGAATGGAGTTGAGAATTCGCTCGTAGGTGGCGGGTTTGCGGCGCTCATCGTGCTCCGGTTGCAAGCCGTCGATGGAAACCACAAGGCTCAGCTTAGAGAGCTCACTCCAGGATTTGGGCAGGGGGCGAAAGGCGCTGGTGACAAGTTGCACGTGAACGCCGCGGCTCTCCAACTGGGGGAGAAGAACTTCCAGTTCGCGGTAGCGAACCAAGGGGTCGCCACCCACGATGGAGAGATGGATGGGACGCTCGCGATCGACGATGGCCAGCAGCCGCCGGACCAGGTCGTCCCCTTTGTAATCTGACAATTGACGCAGCGTTACCCCGCCGGTTCCCAAATGCTCAGGCTCGTAGGCGTAGCAGCCCGGGCAACGCAAGGGGCACTCCCGGGTGATCTCGATCGAAAGGCTCGGCTTGCGGCCGGCGAGGATACTGGCCCAGGCGTTCAGCACTTCTGCTTTCTTCATGAAGGGTCCTTAAGGGGTCTGTGGAAGCTGGTTCAAAAAAACGGTCTCCTTGAAGAGAACGTTTCCGGGGGCGGTTAGGACCCGATAGGTGCAGTCATCAGGTGCGGACGACAAGAAGTTGGATTCGCAGCAAGAGGCTTTCAGCCTGCATACATATTCTTATGATATTCAAGAATGGCTTTCAGGAGTGGAGTTTCGCAGGAGGTGCGGATGGGGGGAGCGGCGGTGCACGGTTTTCCGGAGAAACTGCGGCTTTCGCCCAAAATGAGGTCTGGCGTCATTTGGCGCTATCACTCGCCTGGATTTAGGCGTTTAATACACTCGACACTATACAACTTTAGGGTCGCTATGGTTGCGGCAGCAAACTACCCCCAAATCAGGCGTACTTGGGAGAGAAGATGGCGCCGAGATCCAAATCGATACTCACAGTTCGTCTGCTCAAGCAGCGACGAGACGAGCTCCTGGCGGAGTTGCGTATCCTGGCGCCGGATGTCGTGGGAAAGCTGGAACAGACCCTGGAGGCGCTCACGGAGCAGCGACCAGAGCGCGGAGAGTATGAAGGACTCGACCGCCCGGCAGTGATACGCAAATACCTGCTGAAGGTTGGACGGCCCTCGGAGCTGCGCGAGATACGCGATGCAGTGGCGGCGCCGGCGAGCCGGTTCGATGGAAGATCGATCTGGGACGGCGGAAAAAGAGAAGTCGAACAGGGCCGGATGCTGAATATCGCCGATCAGGGCAAGGGCGAGGACTGGGTGCTTTCACTGCCCGAGTGGGAGCAGAATTCTTAGCCTGCCGAACCAGATTTGACCCCAGTTAACTCCCCCCCATCATTTGCGTGCGGCGTGGGCGGCGTGGAGTATTTCCGGCGATACCGGATGACCAATAACCTCACGGTCAGGGCAAGTCCTCCTCCAATCAGGGTGCTGACGGCGCGGTGGTAGGCGACATCCTTGCCCGGCAGACTGTTAAGCGCCAGCAAACAGACAATGTAGGCCGTGAGACACAGGGTAAAAAGACCGTAATTCACGTTGTTGAGCGAGTACGAGAACCAGGCAAAGAATAGGGTCAGGAATGCCAGGATGGGCGGCGACGGGGCCACATGGGCAAGAAAGAAGCTGGCCAGCACCGCTCCGCCAAGAGTGCCGATGGTCCGGGCAATGGCCCGACTCGCGGTGTCGCTCAGTCCCGGCCTGAGGACGAGTAAGGCGGTCATGGGTATCCAGTATCCGTTGGTAAAGCGGAAGTGGCGGTAAATTTCGGTGCTCATCATAAGAACAACGGCGAGACGAATTGCGTAAGGCACTGCGCTGGGGGCGGGACTGCGTTTCACCAGCGAGCGAGCGGCCTGTTCCATGTAGGAACGCAGGGCCTGATGCTCGTCCCTGAGATAACGCGCGACCAGGAGCAGATCGGTGCGCAATTGTTGCAGGAGGCGGAGCAGGATACTGGAGGTAAGAATCTGTAGGGCGGCTCCTGCCATGACTAATCCCGCACGGACCGCCGCCGCCCGGGGCGATGCGGGAAAAGCTGAGGAGACGAGAAGAAAGACGACGGACTGCTGCCCTACCCAACTGACGCCCGGCTGGCGCAAGGAAAGCATTCCATAGACGAAGCCAACTCCCCCGGTGACAAGCACCAGGATGAAGTTGGTGCGACCAAGGATCATGCCGATAAAGGTTGCGGCAGCAATGCCCAAGGAAGCCAGGATCATGGGGAGGAGACGGGATTCGTCGATATGCTGCCTGGCGCCGAAGCCGACGGTGAAGGCTCCGCCGGCGGCAATCAGTGCCCCGCCCGGGTGGCCCAGCCAGATACCGAGGGTGAGACAGATCGCTATAGGAAGAACAAAGATGAGATCGGCACGAAAGGACTGCGCTTTCCAATCGAAGACGAGGCTGTCGGTGAGGTAAGGGACGGCGGCGGACGCAGGCGACGGTGCTGACATCTCTGAGGCGGCCCCCTTTCAAGAACGGGACGGCATAACAGGCTGCGGAAAAAGTGCTGTTTCCCACGGCATCCCGGCAAGCACGGGACAGGCGCCGGGGCAGGTGAGCGGAAGGCATCCCTCAGCGGCTAAAGCCGTTCCTGCTTTTAATCACCTATGTAGGGGCTGATGCCCGTACCCTTCACGGCCTGATGCTCGCTGCGGCGAGGTAGGCCGTACCCTTCAGGGAAAGCAGTTTTTCCGCAGCCTGTTAAACGATATTAGAGCATTTACCCGGTTGCCGAAGCCTTTTACGTCGTCCATTCGGTCAATCCACCCGGTTGCCGCCCGGGAGGAACGTCGATAGGATAACGGCACAAGCAAGGGTAAGTGGAGGAAAAGCGTGCGTTCTGTTTGTCTGATTCTGTTGTTCGGTATGCTGGGAGGAGCCGCGGGGGCACAAGGGCGCCTGAGCGACAAGGATGTGCAGCGACTGATGCTGAATCTGAAGGATGATGCACAGACTTTTCACAAGAGCTTCGCCAAGGCGCTGAAGAAAAGCACGATCCGCAAGACCAGCCAAGAGAATGATGCCACGGCGCTGGCGGACACCTTCGCCAAGCAGGCAAATACGGCACTGGAAACCTTCAAGCACCAGCAGAAGGCAGACCAGGATGTGATCGCGCTGGTGCATACCGCGGCGCAGATTGATCCCTTGGTTTATAGCCTGCAGCTGAACCCGCAGACCACATCGCAGTGGGAGAGATTGCGCACAGAACTACACCAGATCGCACAGGCCTTCGGGATACCGGAACCTTACCTGGCACCAGCGCAGGGAAGCGCTTCTGCAGCCGCCAGCACTACTGGAACCTGTCTTAATGCGGTCGGTATCGAGCGGTCACGGCAGCTGGTGAACGAATGCATACAGGTTTCACCCGCAACTCACCCTCCTTGCAATGCGCAGAATGCGTGCTCGCTGATCGTGGACGAGATCAAGCGCGGTTGTGCGCTGATTGGTCAGGGCGCGCCAGGTTTCTGCGCGGAGTATCGCTAGACTCACAGACTGGCGTCATATGGCGCTAACACTCGCCGAATTTCAAGCGTCTCATCAGTTCCAAGTTGTGGCGGACGCCCGAGTCGTTCTTCCGGCCTGCCCGGTGCTCCCTCCTCGCGAAGTTACTAGCGACATTGCTGAAGTACACGAACACGGCGTTTTGCGCCTTACCATGGCCGTGCCGGCGGTTAGGGCCCACCTCATCCTTATCTCGCGTCTCTCGGAGAAAACTATGGACCACAACCGGGCTAAAGTTTCCTTGGGTCTGCTCACACGGCGGCGAGACCGGCTGTTGGAGGAGTTGCGGGTCGTGGCGCCGGAGTTGGTGAAGAAGCTGGAGATGACCCTGGAGGAGTTGAAGCGCCACGAGCATAACGGACTCGAACAGTAAGGGCGACTACGGGGCGGACGCTGGGGCTTTGGGGAGACTGAGCAGGTTGGCGAAGATGCGGTAGGCTCCGGGAACACCCTCGGGCAATTGGCGGTATAAAGCGTAGGCTACGTAGACGTAGGCTCCTTTGCCGTAGCGGGCGTACAACAGACCTCCCTTCTGCTCCTCCTGGCCCGGGTCGTGGGTCTCAGTCAGGGCCTGGTAGTGCGGGTCCCATGAGTGCATGAAGGAATGACCGAACTCCTCAACCCAGCCTTGAAAGTCGGCACTGCTGATGCGATTCGGCCAGGAGAGTAATGGGTTCTTGGGCTCTAGTATCTCCACCGGTTCGCTCTCATCCACCACTTTCTCCGGATCCCCGGTGAGACTGAACGGGTAGGGACCGTAGTTGTGGTCGTACTCCCGGCTGTTGTACTGGACAATGAGGACACCGCCCTGCTTTACGTAGTCGAGCAGGCGGCCATTAGAGGCGGCTAGCTCAGGACGAGCAGCGTAGGCGCGGATGCCAAGCACGATGACGTCATAGGCCGACAAGTTGCCCCCGTTGATATCGGCTGCCTGTAACAAGTGAACAGCGACTCCCATGCTTTCGAGGGCCGGGGGAACTTCGTCGCCCGTGCCCATGACGTAGCCCACCTTGAGACCAGGAGCCACCTTGACGTCGACCCCGACCAATTTGTAGGGGCCGGGCTGGTAATAGTTGTAAGGGCGCAGACCGGGATAACCGACGGTCTCATATCCTTGCGCGTACTGGCGGCCCTGGTACTCAGCGATGGGAGTAACAGAATAGCTGGCTGCGGCGAGGTTCCGGGGCGTGATGGTGAACGTGAGGGTGTGCTCGTCACCCTCTTTGTGGGAGGTGAACGGCTTCGATTGCGGCGAGGATTGCCAGCCCGGGGGCAGGTCCAAATGCACCTCAGCGGGAGCGGACGCTTTCACATTGCTGCGGATACGAACGTTGACGGTTGCCGTCTTATCCTTATCCCCATCGAGCGGAATGATGCCCGCCGTGGTGGTTGCGGCCACAGAGACCTCCGGCGCTATGAGCAGTGGCTGATAGACGCCTCCGGGACCGACCAAACGCTGAACGGTTTGTACCGCCTGGGCGGAACGGACGGCAACACCATCTACGGTGAACTCCAGCCAGGCCTCCAACGGGTATGGGGGGAGCGGCTGGTTTAGGCAGTCCACATTATCGAGATCGTAATAAGGCTGGGCCACAGTCTTACGATGGAAACATGCCTTGGTTAACTGGGCGTCAAGGGGCGCTGAAACCTTGAAGTCTGCGGTGAGGCGCTGGTTGGCTTGCAAGCTGCTCAAGGGAGGCGAGGAGAGCGTGATGTGCCAGTCCCCTGTACCGGTGGAGCGCAAGGTGACGTTCTTTATCTGCACGGGAAGGTCACTGGCATTGGTGAGGTAGGCAGTGACCCCGAAGGACTGGCCGGGGACTGCGGTGGAGAAGGTATCCTGCGCGTCGATGGCGAATGGGGAGCGGCCATGATCGGGGTTGGGAGGAGCGACGACGGCGGTGAGCGTGACCCCGAGCGCCTCGACGATGGCGCTATTAAATTGCGCCTGCTTTACAGAGAGCTCATGGAGGACGTTGTATTTGGCTTCGGCAGAGAGATCAGAGGCAGTTACTTTTTGCATAAGTAACTGTGTTTGTTTTAAACCTTCGGCCAGCAGCGGGACCAGCTTTGCCGGCTGCGAGGGGGAGTAGGAGTGCGTGGCCTGGTCGACGGAGGCAGCAATCTGACGCAGGCCGGCGGTGAGAAACGGGTGTTGGCCGGGGGCGAGGGAGGCTATGCCGGCGATGGAGGTGTCAATGCCGTCGAAATAGGAGCGCTCCGCATCTGAGGTGGGCACGCGCGATCCGTAGCGATGGTAGGGAACGTCAAAGGCTCCTGGGAGGGGAATGCCGGTGCCGCCGTTCTGGGATTTTTGCTGGCCCAGGCCCTCGCGAGCAAGCTGGATATAGGAGCAGCCGAGTGCGGGGTCATACGCGCCTTCATGGATGGTGACGTTGGTGGTGGGCACGGCGTCGGTCCATTTGCCGGCAACGTAGTCATAGAAGCGCACGGGCGCCCACTTGCCCGTGGCGTAGTCATACATGCCCTTGGGGGTAATGGAGAAAGCAGGCACGCGGGCATAGACTTTGAGCGGCGTCCAGGGGAGCAGGCCGGCCTTGATTTGATCGGGAAAGACGGTGGGGTCTCCGGCGGCCTTGAAGACTTCCTGCGCCATTTCGCCGGAGACCTGGTGCTGGCCGTGGCCGTCGGTGATGCCGCCCACGAAGACGGCGGTGAGGACCAGCGGACGATTGAGGCGGACAGCGCGTACAACGTCGTAGAGGACGCGCTCTTTTCCCCAGACGGCGAAAGCTTCCTCGAGGGTCTTGGAGAAGCCGAAATCGGTGACGCGGGTGAAGTACTGATCGACTCCGTAGCGGCGGCCGGCAGCCAATAGCTCCTGGGTGCGCACCAGGGCGAGCTGATCCTCCATGTCATTGGACATGATGTTTTGACCACCCTCGCCCCGGTTGAGGGTGAGCAGAGCCACGCGCGCCCCCTGGCCACGGGATTCGTAGGTGAGCATGCCGCCATCCTCGTCATCGGGGTGGGCGACGATCATCATGACGCTGGCGCGGGTGGCAAGCTTGCGCAGCGACTGCTGCAGCGCGGCCGAGCCGCGGTCGACACGGAGAGGCTGGTAGTCGGGGGTAGCGGCAATGGTGGTGGCGGTCGGGGTCTGGGCCGTAAGAGGGGTCGCGGCTACAAGCAGGGCGGCGGCGAGGGTCAGGGCTTGGGACGGAGTCCTGCAGCATGTCATAGGCAGTCTGTTAGCTATAGCATATGACAGGATCAAAGTCGCTTAGGACTCACCGTATTCTGCGGTGAGAATATTGAAGACCGAGGTTCGCGGTATCCCACCCTTCGCGAAAGCGAAGGGATGGGCACCCGGTCATTTTGCCGAGAGGATGAGCCGGGTGACGAAGAAGGACGAGGGCCTGGTACGCGGTATTACCCTGCCGGGGGCGATTTCGCTCAACATGATCAATATGATCGGGGTGGGTCCGTTCGTGACCCTGCCGCTGATCGTGCTGGCGATGCATGGACCACAAGCGATTCTGGGATGGATCCTGGGAGCGGTGCTGGCGGCATGCGACGGACTGGTGTGGGCGGAGCTGGGCGCGGCCATGCCCAAGGCTGGGGGATCCTATGAGTATCTGCGCACCATCTATGGACCGCGGACCACGGGGCGATATCTCTCGTTCCTCTATATCTGGCAACTGAGTTTCAGCGCGCCGTTGTCGATCGCCTCGGGATGCGTGGGCCTGGCACAGTATGCGGGCTATCTTTGGCCGGCGTTGCGCAAGGTTTATTTTTCCTATCAATTGCCTATTCCGGTTCCGTTTGTGCACACGCTCCCGCTGGCGATCCGGCTTGGACCTGGCACCCTGGCGGCCATGCTATGTTGCGTGATCGCTGCGACCTTGCTGTATCGCAACATACAGAGCGTGACCCGATTCTCCGGCTTGCTGTGGCTGGGAGTTATGGGCACCATGCTGGCGGTAATCCTCACCGGGCTGCTGCACTTTCATTCGAGCTTGGCCTTCGGCTTCCCTGCCGGCGCGTTTCAGCTCTCGGGCGGATTCTTCACCGGCCTGGGAGCGGCGTTGCTGATTGCGACTTACGATTACTGGGGAGCGTACAACATATGCTTTTTGGGTGCGGAGGTGCGCGACCCGGGACGGACCATTCCACGAGCGATTGTGTGGTCAGTGGGGCTGGTGGCGGCGCTGTACCTGCTGATGAATACCAGCGTGCTGGGGACGATGCCGTGGCAGGAACTTATCGGCCAGGCGGGCGCGAATGCGCGGCTTTCTGTGGCAGCCGTGGTGGTACAGCGAGCGTACGGCGAGGTGGCAGGGCGGGTGGTCGCACTACTGGTGGTGTGGACGGCGTTCGCATCGGTATATGCGCTGCTGCTGGGGTATTCGCGCGTGCCCTATGCCGCGGCGCTGGATAACAATTACTTCCGCATTTTCGCCCACGTGCACCCCCGCCATCGTATTCCCAACGTTTCTCTGCTGATGCTGGCCGGGGTGTCGATGGTGTTCTGTATGCTGCAACTGGCTGACCTGGTGGCGGCGCTGGTGGTGATCCGGATCCTGTTGCAGTTTCTTTTGCAACAGGTTGGGGTCATGGTGTTGCGGCACACCCAGCCGGAGTTGGAGCGGCCATTCCGGATATGGTTCTACCCTGTGCCGCCGCTGGTGGCGATTGCGGGATTTCTTTATATCTTGTTCTCGCGGCCAAACTTTGCGCGCGAGATCTTTTTCGCCGTGGCAGTGGTGCTGACCGGAACTGCTACTTACATGGTTCGCGCGCAGCGGCGGGGCGAATGGCCATTCGCCCCGCCTGCGATGCGCAAATGAACCTTACTTCTTGTCTTTGGCGCGCTTCTGCTTAGACCAGCGAAGCTTCTGGGCAGCGGCGATTCTGGCTCGCCCTTCGGGCGAGATAACCCGCTTGGTGCGCAGGGCTCTGGGCTTAGGCGCCACCAATCCGCTCTTACGCGGACTGCGAGCAACCTTGGAGACCGCGGTCCCAGCAACGAGGTCACGGGCTTCTGTTAAACGGCTAATCTCAGCATCTATATGGAGGAGTATCTCTTCAATCGTCATCGCCCTTAAGTGTAACTCAACCTACGGCACAGAGCGCAATAGGGGCTAGGAAAGGCAGAGAATATTGAGGTTGCCAACAAAGCCAACTGTCAAATCGTACAGGTTTGGGATAAGACGGTCAGGAAGGGGCATCGCCATTGCCATTCGACGATCTCCATGCGCGCCGGTAAGATGCGCGTACCCGTAAGCACGCGGCGGCAGACGTTGTCCCGGGGAGCAAAGACAGGCAGAGTTATCTACTCACTGAACTGCCTGGAAACAGTAACGTTATGGTGGTCATAGACCTTGTTGCATGGTAAGGCCATGGCCGAATTTTTTGTGTAGTGCCTGGACCAGGCGGGTGGCGCGCTGCGACTCACAAACGGGGCATCGACAGCCAGGCTCCAGGGCAAGGCCGTAACGAGGAAGTATGGTTTCAAGTATTGAGCTTAGGCTCATTTCTGACTCATAAGGCATCGGGTCTACCCTCGAGAATGTGGAGTATCCTGCAGCTTCTTCTGTTCCCTGTTCCAGCGATGGCGGGCCTGAATCCATCGCGCATGCGCAGTTTCCCTGTTGAAGTCAAGACCGCAGCTCCCACCCATACGGCAGTCATGTGCGCCGACGCGAGCGAAGGGCGGCTCAGGAGACCATGCGAGGGAACGCTGTTCAGCGGTAAAGAAGTCCAGTTCGGCGATGATCTCGTCGACAGTGAACAGACGCTCGGGAAGCGCTTGCACCTCAGACGAGGAGCTGGAAGTAACCTTACCATTCGGAGATGCATGTCTATTCCCCATGACCTGGAAGCAAAGGTTGCGGTGAACCAACCTCGAGCCGTTGCTTACTACCTGTGAGATTGGCAGCCTAATGCGCGGGCGGTCAAGAGACCTAGACCATAATGATGAGGACTTCGGGAGGGTAAACTAAGAGTAACTATCAATGTGCTTATCGTATTGGTCTTAGGTCTGGCACGGGTGCCGGCACACCTTGCGGGGGGAGTAACTATGAGTTAACTACCCCTTCCTCCTCATGATTTTGTGAGGTGACTATTGCGGGTGCCCAACGATGCATGGCATCTTAGCGTTGCCGGGGTATACCCGGATTCCTGTGGAGGTTGAATGCTCCGAAGAGCTTCATGCGCCTTTCTTCACGGAAAAGCGCATAAACAACCCTGTCGAGGGCTGCGAGGCAGGAAAGCCGGGAGTACCCGGCGAATGTTGGACTGGCGCAAGAAGTGACACCAAGTGAGAGGAAACTATGAGGCGTTGCGGGCATAGCACGACATTTCCTAGACTTTGAGCGCAGGCAAGACCGATATTTGGATGCCGGTGTACATCGGTGATTACCTTGCCGACACCATGCACCTAAGTACGGAACAGCATGGCGCCTATCTGTTACTCCTCTTCCACTTGTGGCGCCGTGGGATCCTGCAAGATGACGATGTAGTGTTAGCGCAGATTACAGGCCTTCCGATACGTGCCTGGAGCATCTGCCGAGTAGTGCTCGCCGAGTTCTTCGAAATCCGCGATGGGCTCTGGCACCATGGACGCGTAGAACGGGAAAGAAGCCGGACCGCGGCCAAGCAACAAGCCAATGCCAGCCGAGCCAAGTTAGCCTCCAGTAGCCGGTGGAACAAGACAGTGCCCGCAGTGAATGTTGCAGAGAGCATTTGCGTGAAT
Source organism: uncultured Acidobacteriaceae bacterium (assembly GCA_963844785.1). Taxonomy (GTDB): domain Bacteria; phylum Acidobacteriota; class Terriglobia; order Terriglobales; family Acidobacteriaceae; genus PALSA-350. The sequence continues at coordinate 665,281 of CAWJPV010000021.1, forward strand.
GCTCCGAGCAATGCTTCAAGCATTCGTAAGGCTCTGCTTGACGATGCCCAATCACAGTCACAACCACAGTTATTAAAAACATTACCTTTCTCGAACAGTGGGAGCGTGAAACGTGCTGCTGATGAGCGTCATACGCCGTTTCGCCTGCTTCTGGGAGAGTACTGGCGAGCCCAGAATCATGCTTTCCCTGAAATGCCATGGCAAGGACGTGACGCCAAGGCGCTGAGTGACTTTCTAGCGGCCAGCCCCAGCTTAAGCGAAACACAGTTTCGCAAGATGCTGGACAACCGTGCTAAGTCGGCGGTGGCACATGGCGATCGCATTTTCTTGTGGATTGCGAATTTGACCCGCTTTCAGGAAGAAATCACGGTCTACAACAAGCCGGTATCGGCAGGGGGAGGCAATGCCAGCAGAGCCGAAATCAATCGCGATAGCGTCGTCAGCGCCGTTGACCGAGCACTGGCCCTGGCTCGAGAGCACACTGATCGAGCTAGGCAAGCTAGCGCTGAGCAGGCAGGTTTCGCTGACCCCGGAATGTCTTTTGCTGATGGCCGAGGATCTGCACGATATCCCCTGGCCTTACCTGGAAATGGCGATCACGGGATGGAGACGGGGCACGCTGCGGATGGGCAAGCCGGAACAGATGGACCGCTTCCCTACCGTACGTCAACTTCGGGTTCAGGCCAATCTTCTGCGGATGGAAGGATGACAGCCACTGGAGAGATGTTGCCTTTCGAGCAGGAGGTGACCGCATCGTGAGCGCACCCAGTGGCCCTGAAGGGCAGAACATGTACGAGCAGATCTTTGCCGGGGTCAGGAATACATCGGACCTGCAGTGCGCGATTGCACGAGCGGTTCGGCAACTGCGCGAGGCAATGGAGAAAGAGGACAACTGCGCGGTGACCGGGGCGCATTTACGCAACCTGACGGATATCGCCCCTGAGGCACTGGCGCGAGCTTACAGCCTGGCGGAAAAGACCTGCACCTACTGGCCTAGCCCGGGACAGATACGGGAGCTTGCCGGATGGTCGGAGGAAAGCCGGGGCGGAACTGCGCTCGATTGGGTCTTCAGCTATCTGGAAAAGCACGGTTGTGAGGGACGCGCCCAAGGGGGCGGAGTGAGGTTCGGAGAGGACGAGAGCGGACGGAGAGTTCTGCTGGAAACGGAGGCCATGGTTGCAGCTCCCGCCTTACCGGCAGAGATAGAGATCGCGCTGGCGCTGTTAGGCAGCGGATCAACCAAGCAGGGTTTGCGCTACGTAAGTGAACATCCGGTGGTGAAAGGGTGGGACAACTTTTCCGGCGAAGCGGCCTCAAGGAGCGCGGAGCGCATAGAAAGGCAGTGGATGCGTTGTTATCTGCATGCGACACGGATGGGAAATGGGACAACAGCTTCTTCACATCCTCCCCCGCTACGGAGGACCCAATGAACAACCAAATGCGGTGGGCTGACAAGGATATCTACGCGACGGCGACGATTGAAAGGCGGCCACAGACGAATAGGCGGAGCTTAGGCGGAGCGATCTTCCTGATTGCAATCGAGGACTATCGCAGCGCGGATGAGCAAGAGCACAAGAGCGCGGAACTATTTCTTTACCCGCGAACGCGGGAGTGGCAGGAGCAATATGACTGGGCGGTTGCGTTAACCGAAGGACTGAACCCGGCATGGCTGCGGGATCAGCTGGATAGATCCAGGAGAAAGTGGGACCGACAGCGTGCTCGACAAATCGCATTGGAGACCAGCAAAGCATTGAGAGTGCGCTTGAAGTTAGATAGGAGGAGTAGACGCAATGAAGAGCAACATAGTGAACGGATTCGCCCTGACGGGCTGGTTGTGCCCACAAGACATACACGAGGTTCTCTGCCTTCTCTTCAGCCGGCGGGCGAGGCGTGCAGTGCACGGACTGGTGATGTTGCGTAGAGCTTATGAATATTTGCTGGTGATGGCCACCCTGGAGGGAGTACGGCCGATGCGAAGACCGTACTACGAGGACTACGTCGATGCGCTCAATATTCTGGGCGCACGGGCGTTGATGATAGCCAGGAACTTGTAAGGACGATCGATGTTGGGGAGGCGTGAATGAGCGATGAACCTAGCCCGAGTGAGTTTCTTATCTCCAAGATGGAAGGTATGGACGATGTTACCCAGGTTCTAATCGTAACCCGCACCGATCAGGGCGAGATCAGCTACGACAGTTGTGGCCAGATCGCCGCGGATACACTGGGCATGATTGAGTTCGTCCGCGTGGCGGCGGCGGAACACCTGCGCCGTGAGTTGTATGACGAGGATGTGGATTGAGGTGTCAAGGGCGCCCAGGATTGCATCCTGGGACATTTTCAGCCGTCCCTGCGGGACTGAATCATGTGTTCGAATCCTACCCAGGACTGACGTCCTGGGCTATTCTCAGCCGTCCCTGCGGGACTTAGTTTGCCGATCTGGTTCTCGCGCCGACCCACTTCTCCTTCACTTCGGGGGGAGTGGAACAGCAGGTTCCTCCGCTACGCTTCGCTCCGGTCGGGATGACAAATCTGGGACAGTATGTCCAGTAAGCATTTGCTAGTGGAGTTCAGAGGGATGCTTTCGCCTGGTTGACAATTTGGTGCGTTCATTCATGGTCTTTAACGGTTTCAACGGGGAGTAAGCATGGATGAGACCGAACTGATTGCTGCTGCGCGCTCGGGTGACGAGAACGCGTTCACAGAGCTCTATCAACAGCATATCGGCTATGTGAAAGCAGTAGGCCGCGCCATTCTTCGAAAGAACGACTTGGACGATATGTGCCAGGATACGTTTCTGCTGGCTTTCACGCGGCTGCATAGCTTTGAAGGTAACTCGCAGTTTCGTACCTGGATTACTCGTATCGCTACCAACCGGTGCTTGGTGATTCTGCGCAAGGGGCGTCGTAACGAGGAGTTCCACCATGTACGAATGGACCCGGATACTGGCGATGATCTTCTTGATGGATGCCTATTTACGAGCGAAGACACAAATCTCGCAGGAGTGCAGGCGCGGTTGGATATGGATAAGCTGCTGATGGAGCTAAAGCCCATGCAACGCCTGGTTCTCGAGTTGGCCTATGTCGAAGAGATGCCAGCCCAGGAGATAGCAGAGGTATTGGGCACAACTCTCGCTTGCGTGAAGAACTCGATACACCAAGCCAAGCGACGGGTGCGCGAAATACATAAGCAGGAATAACCGTTTCGGGGTCATTGGGAATCTATATTAGTGACTCTTCTTACCGATTGCCCGAATAGAAGATAAGCTCTCGTACGCTTGCTTCTTATTGCGCTCCCAGCGCGTGCGACCTTGGGACTAAGCGACGAGACAGCCCACCCTCGCTACGAGATTTACTTACATTCATCTCCACGCAGCTACGGAGGAAGGTATGACTTGTGCCCAAGCCACTACCACGCAGGACCAGAACCCGGGCCCAAAGGTCTGCATCCTGAATGAGGACGATGCCAAATCTCTTACCTATGGGGGCATCGCTCATAAGTGCTCGAGCAGACGCCACCACCATTACTCGAAAAGCAAAGCAGACGCGTTGGTGAAGGCCGGTGAACTGGTGTGGCTGGGTAAGCATAAGAAGGTGGCCACGTTCAGGAATGCACGCTCCTGGATGAAGACCTATTGCCGTAACCGGTATGGCGAAGTGATCACGTGCGGGATGCAATTAGTGCGCGGCGGCGGCGGGTTCTGATCTTTCCTTTTCGAAATAAACCAACCATGTCAAAAGTAAGAGCTTTCCTGATCCTGATGCTGGGCGCGGCCACAGCGTACGGTGGGACTATCACCGGAACAATGCTCGGCCCGTCGGGCCTGCCGATCAAGAACGGCACGCTGAACTTCGGACTGCAGCAGGCTGGGCTGATGGTGGGGACTGGAAGTGTGGTGCCGACAACGGCACAATGCTTCACTTCGAACGATGGCACGGTGGTTGGTATCCCCAACCCGCTGACCTTGCCCAATACGTCGATCACTTACGGCTCGGGCACCATGGCGGCGGGGATCTACTACGTGGTGTTCACGTTCTATACCAACAGGAACCTGGAGACGGTGGCCTCGCCGGAACTGCAGGTGCAATTGACCAGCACCGGTACGCTGATCATCTCACCGCCGGCTACGTTCCCCGCGAATGCGGCCGGCATGCGGGTCTATGTAGGCACGGCCAGCGGGGCGGAGACGGCCCAGGGTAACACCACCGGACCCACGCAGGTCTTCAACCAGAATGAAACTCCGGTGATGTCGGGCGAGACTGTTCCCACGGTCAACGATGTTCCCTGCACCATCGCATTCAACGACACGATCATTCCCTACTCGGGTTACAACGTCTCGCTGCTTTCGTCGAGCGGCAACGCTTATCCGGGCTGGCCACAGGCGTGGCAGCTCAACGGCGGCCTGAGCGGTACGGTGAATATTTCGAACGGCGCGCCACTGTGGAATGGGACGGTCATCTACCCGCAGCCGATATTCGCTCAGCCTTTGAACCATGGGCCGCAAAGCATTTCCGGCCTGCTGAACATGACCGGGTACAACCTGATTAACCTGGGCGCGCTGGGTGTGGGCACATCGACGCCTTCCTTTCCGGTCGACGTGGAGAACGGGTACATCAACACTAACCTGGGCTACCTGATAGGCGGCAGCGCGGGCACAATCGGACAATGCCTGGTGTCGAATGGGACCTATTTCGGGCCGGGTTCGTGCGGTTCGCTGCCCACGATTTACAACCAGTACGTGGCCGCCAACGGGGCGCTGCTTCCGCAACAGTCGATCATCGACTTACTGCCCCGCTTCACGGTGACCAATAACTCCGCCGCGAACTGGAATTACATTGACCTGGCGGCCAGCGGGGCGACGGCCGGTTCCTACACCAATGCCAACGTCAGCGTCGACACTTATGGGCGCGTAACTTCGATCACCAGCGGGAACGCCATCCCGAAGATTCAGCCGCTGATCATCAACTCCGGCTTGTGCACGACGGGCACTGGCCCCGGTGTCGCATGCAGCATCACGGTGTCGTGGCCCACGGCCTTTGCGGATAGCAACTATGCGGTTTCATGCTCTCCCAACGATGGCGGACTCGGGGGGTTTACCGGCTTGATGTTTGGCAACAAGACTGCTAGCGGGTTTACGCTCTACGTCCAGAACGGCACGGCTTCGATGGCTGTGGCGACCACGCTTACCGAGATTGACTGCATCGGGATGCACCCATGATCGCGCGGATCCGCTGGTACTTCTCGCTTCCAAAACGCCAGGCGTGCGGGACAACTGAGACCTTGAAAAACCGTACCCCAGGGACTAAGCGGATACCGCGGGAGGAACAGATGTTTTTACCCGCGGTAGCCGCAGCTAAAGCCCTCATATTTCTGTTGACGTTTTTCCGCAGGCTTAAGCCCGCTGTCTCCCGACTGAAGCCGGGGGCTTGCACAGGGGTAGTGTGTTTTTTTGGTGTAGCCCTGAGCTTTAGCTCAGGGTTTGCACAGAACATCGAGGGACAGATCATTGCATCCGAATATGGAACGTGGACCGTACCCGGGTACACGTCGAACGCCTATTCCTTCGCGCCGGGATCATGCCGGGTGCAGGGCGGGGCGAGCTTCTTCTTCCCATTCAATATAGGTACGCCGATCCGCATTGTGGACGCGAACCCGGCGTTGAGTGAGACGGTCACACCGAGCTCGTATGTCGACACGAATGTGACCTGCGCTATTACGATTGCGCCGGTCAATTCGCACCAGCTACCGTTTCATTTAACCTCGGCCACGGGCGGTTTGCAGGAAGCGCTAACGCAGAACCTGACGTCACCGGCGAGCAACACAGTCATCCTTAACAATGCGTGGTACCAGCAGGTGGCTGCGGTGGGCGGCACCCCGGCAACAATCATCAGCACAGTGCAGGGCAGCGCCAACCTCGGCCTGACCGACATAACCCAGGTGCCAACGGTCTGGTATGAGTGGAACGGCTCACAGTACGTCAAGGTGTCGCTCACGGGCACGGCGGGCGATCTGGGCACGCTGCAAAGCGACCTGGTGGGAAATAACCAAACCAATACAGCCGCAGTCGACCTCTATGACTTCGTAGCCACGGCCCCCACCTCCGGAGTGTCGACTTACAGTCCGCAGGCGGCGATCACCGCCGCTGCCGCCTACAATGGCTCGGCCATCATCCAGCCCGGCGCCGGGCGGACGCCCTTCACTAATCCGGGCAACTACCGGGTGCAGGACAATCGATCGGATGTGCCGGCCACGGCGCGCAGTGTTACCGAGGACGGCGCGGTCTGCGATACGCGCGCGGTCTACGGCTATCTGACCCAGGGCAGCACCGGGTTTTCGATTGGCGGGGGTACGCTGACCTCAGCCGATGTGGGCCGCTATATCGTCGCCGCGGGCACGGTGAGCGGCGTTCCGACGCAGTTTCAATCCGCGGTGGTTTCGATCACCGACTCGCTGCATGGGGTGCTCACCACGCCGGCGCCTTTCACCCAGGCAACCCAGGCACAGATGGACCTGGGGCACGACGACACGGCCGCGATTACGCACACCATGAGCGTGGTCGGTTATGGGGGGACGCTGGTGTTTCCCCAGGGCAACTGCTTGACCCATACGCAGACGCTCGCGGGCCAGAGTCCGATCGGACTGGGATCTACTTCCTTCATCATCGGCATGCCCGGTGAGGATATCTTCGCGGGCCCCGATCCCAGCCAGACGACGGGCACCAACCAAGGGCCGGCGCACATTCACGATCTGACGTTTCTGCTCGACGAGCGCATCGACGCTACCCAAGCCTGGCAGACCATCAACGACTCGGGCACGACGGCGCATGCGGCGATGTATCGTCCGATCGCCATGCGCTCGGGTGTGACTAACAATCCCGTGGCGCCGGGCTGGTTCCAGGGACCAGGCTCGAATGACTCCGGGGCCTACAACGGGGTAGCGAATATCACGGCCGGCAGCGCTGTGGCATGCATCGCCGCGACCGAGACCGCGCCCACGGTCGGGGAGACGATGGTCTTCCCTTACCTGGCTTCGGTCTTCACGGCAACGGTGAGTTCAACCGCAGGAAGCTGCTTGGGAGGAGCAACGCCACGCACTCTATCGGCGGTGTTGCCGAGCGGTTCCACTAATGCGCAGGCGGAGTGGTTCGCCGGCACTTCTCCGCAGAACCTGGCGACGGCGATCACTTCGGGGACGTGCCCGACCTCGATCACGCTTTCGCACAACATCAACGCGGTGCCGGGGTACGAGGCGAACGTCGCTCCCTTTGGGCTGCTGCAGATTGACGGTGAGCAGTTCACATATTTTGGGCGGTCGAATGCCGGCAATACCACGCCGGCCAACACGTTCTACGGCATCGCGTGCGCACAGAACGGGACCACGCGGGCGGCTCATTCTGTAAACGCAACTGTCGTTCCGCTAAACAACTTCAAGCCCAGCTATCCGTGGCCGGTGACGCCGACGCTTAACTCGGGCAACACCACGCCCAGCGGGAATGCGGGATATTTCCCGGGCTGGAATGTGGGCAATGCGGTGTTCGCTTTCCCAATTGCCACCGGGATCAGTTCCAGCACCGGACAGACCGGATCATGGAATGCGAATGCCAAGATCGAGAATCTGACCCTGCAGTCGTGGCCCGGCGAGGTCAACGGTACCAGCTTTCAGTCAGTGAACCACACCGCGGGCATCTATATGGTTTCGCCCTCGTATGCCAGCGGTTTCTCCAACCTGTACGTGTTTGGCCTGTTCTATGGCATCGCCATCGGGGCACCGTCGATCGAGAACGGCAATTACTTTTCCGCCCAGCCCACGGCGGACGGAAGCCACTGGGATGGGCTTACCATCTATGCCGCCAACCCGGTAAACATCCCCCTGGGCAACCAGAACACGTTCTCGAATTTCAACGTGTATTCGGACGAGGGCACCACTTCCGGGACGTGGCTCGGCGCAGATACCTGCTTCTACTGGACGATGCTTTACAACGACCAGACGGGTGGCGTGGGCGATGTGATGTCGCTCGACCACTTCAAGAACCTGTACTGCGAGCCGGAGAACGGCGCGCATGACGTGCAGATGCCCATTTGGGAGTGGGACACGATTAACTCCGAGATTGAAGACCAGCACATGGGCGGGGGCGGCGAGGTCTACATCGGGGGCGCGCAGCAGCATTGGATTGGGGGCAATTTCAATAACGCCGTCACCACCCCAACGATCAACTGGGGTTCGCAGAACACGGCCGATTTCGTAACCAACCTGGGGGCCGAACCCAAGGGCAACGTCTACAGTGTCAATTCGCTGATCAACTACGGCTGGGGCAGCAAGTTCTCGGGCACCACGTCGCAGGCTTTCTCCTCCCCTACCGGTCCTTACGGATACCTGCAGACGGGCAACAGCCGGGAGCCGATCCGGGGACAAAATGCGGACACCTTCTTCAGCGGTAACCTGACCCAGCCCTATACCAGCCTGGACGGCGGGTTCATTACCCCGGAGGAGTTCAACGCCAATTTTGAGTTTGAAGCGACGGCGATGTCGCAGGGTTGGACCTACGACGCGACTTCGCCGATCACCGGCGCCTATGTGGGCTGCAACCTGGGAAACAACACCGCGTCCAGTTACTGCGACACTTACGATTTCAACCAAACGGGCATTCCTATCGGCGCCGGCCAGCGCCTGGTGCCGGGCAAGTACACGCTCTACATCTCAGCCAAGGATGCGGTCCAGGCCACCAACACGGCGTCGATTCAACTGTATTCCAACTGCGGCAGCTTTCTGCAGTCGATCCCCGCTCCGCTCACCAACGCCTGGCCCACCACCGCGGCTGGCGTGATCACGGCCTCGGTCAACCTCACCACCGTCACCGGCGGGGCCACTTGTTATCTTGGGGTGCGCTTCTTCGGGGCCACCACCGCCGACCAGATCCAGATCGGCTACTTCGCCTTCGCGCCGGTGGCTGAACAGTTCAACGCGCAGACCATTAACGTTACCAACCTCAGTGGGCCTGGCGGGGTAACAGGATGCGCGCAGTCGCCGGTAACCGGTATCAACAACGGCTACACATGCCCCACCAAGGGCTGGGGCACTACGCTGACCGCCAACCAAACCTCCAGCCAAACCACGATTGCCCTCAGTTCCACCGGAGGCTTATCCCCGGCGGGGTGCTTCTTTGTGGATGGCGAGTATGAGTGCTATACCGGCATCAGCGGCAGCACGCTCACCGGGATCTCACGCGGCGCCTACACCACTACGGCCGCCACCCACAATAGCGGCGCCACCGCGGTCGGCGTGAGCCTAGTGCTAGGCAGCCTGTTGAACCAGCCCTTCGAAGTGGTGGCCTACGGCGGCTCTTCGCCATTCGTCTTCGGGATCAACAACGGTTTCCCCTACAACCATGGCGGCGACAGCGTGCTGTCGATCAACAATGGGGGCAATGAGACCTGGTTCGACCTGACGGGCGGGTTGCACCAACTGAACGGCTCGGTGCAGAGCTCCTTCCAGGGCAACCTCGTGGTGGGCGGCAACTACGCGATCAACACCCCCATCCTGCAGACCGGCAACCTGCTGCAATCGACCGGACCAAACACCGACTATTACCCGCTGACTCTGGGCGGCGGCCATGCGGGGTCGCTGAAGGTCACCACCACGGCTACCATTGCCGCGCCCGTGGTCTATGGTCTGCCGGCCGGCGCCAACACGGCTAGCTGGGTATGCTCGGGCACGGATTTTGATGGCAACCTGATTCCCGGGACGACTACTACGCTAACCGGGGTAGTGGCCACCTGGTCGTACCCGACGGGGACCACCGTCGCCTGCCCCTATTCGGCGGGCGTGAACACCTACCAGATTTATCGCACTGCGGGCGGCGCCAGCCAGGGGCTGATTGCCAGCGGGCCGGGGCCGGATTTTTGGACTAGCGATTTTGGGGGGACTGCGACTGCCGGCACACCGCCGGTGTCGAACGGTTCCAATCCGCACATTTCGGTGGCGGGCACGGGAACGCCGTCGATGCAGATGGGGACGGTGAATATTTCGGTGGGCGGCGGTGCTCCGACCAGCAGTTGTGGGACGGCTCCCATCGGCAGCGGCTCACTGTGGCTTAGGACTGACGGCGGAGAGAGCACGTCGCTCTATTCCTGCGCCGGCACCACGTGGACGGCGGTGACCATCCCATGATTTTCAAGTTCTGGAATTTACGGAGTTTCTTACAACTGACATTTGGGCTTGTTATCCTGCTGGCTTCGGGGCGCGCCCACGCGGCCGTGTGCACGACGCTTTCCTCCGGCGCGTCGCAAACTACGTTGCAATCTGCGCTGAATTCCTGCGGATCCGGGAATACGGTCGCCCTGGCCGCAGGAACGTTTGGGCCGATTACTTCGACAGTTACGATTCCCTGCGGCGTATCGATCATTGGGCCGACCGTCCCTTACTCCCAAACGCCCAACCAGACAGCAACCATCAATGGTTCGTCGAGCTTCATCGGATGGGGATTCCAGACCAAGGCAGGATGCAGCGCAAGCCAGACCATTCAGTATCTGGCATGGAATGGTGAGTTGCCATCGAACGGTGGAGGCTTCTTAAACGTCGTCGCGGGGACGACCAATCTAACTGTTCTGAACAACTGGCTGCATGGCGCGAATGCTCCTGGGGCCAGCACGGGCGGCCAAGCCAACCAGGCGGCGCAAATATTTTTTACTGGCAGCGGCACCACTGTGAGCAGCAATGTAGTTATCCAATGGAACATCTTCGGTTCCACCAGCTTTGCAGATTGCGCCACCGCCATGAACGATACCAGCTCCGATGAGGATGACGGTGGAGGCGGCTGTAACGGCGTCGGTATACATAACGACGTGTCTAACATAACAATTGAGTACAACATCTTCCATTGGTTAGAAGAGCCGCTTAAGACCTATGAATCACCCTCGACAGGGTCGTGCTATAACGTCATTGTTGACTATAACTCGGTAACTAACTTTTCTCGCATTGGGTACGAGACGCAGTGCTATACACCAGGCCCCGTCTTGATGTACATCCAGTACAACAACTTTGGAACGCGCTATAACACCCTGGAAAGTTACGACATCAGCGCAGCAAACGGGTGCGGAAACGCCTATGCATCCGGGGCTGGAGTTTGCGAGACGCACACCGATTACAATGTTGACCTTCAGGCTGCCACGGGAGCGGAGGACGTTGGCGTAGAGATATGGGGAGAGGGTCCGGCAGGATGCACCACGCACTGCACCACGGCCAGCTACAACCTTCTGCAGGGCTATTTGTACAACGGCATTACTTATGCTCCGGCGGGCAACTACCAGTTCAACTATAACAACATGAACTTGGTGAACAACGGGACGAATACTAACTGCCAGGCCTCCGGTACCAGTGGATTCTGGCATCAGGAGGACAGCCCTGCCTATTCGCCATCCTGCACGGGGAATACTTTTTCTAATGCGATAACAGGCACTACGGCTTCTGTCGCGCCCTCCATCTCGCCGGCAAGTGGAACCTTTACTACTTCGCAAACGGTGACCTTCACCAACCCGGGCACCAATCGAGACACCAATACCGGGATCTGGTACACCACGGATGGCTCGACGCCCGTGCCTGGATCGGGTACAGCGCAATACGTCGCGAGCGGAGGGACGATCGCGGTCTCGACCACTACGACGGTCAAAGCGGTCGGCATGTGGGGGGCACAGAATCAGCCCACGTCTTATCCCTCGGGTTACGGGTATGTGCCCAGCGCGGTGATTTCAGCGACCTATACCGCGGGTAGTGGGTCGGTGACGTTGAATAGTGTAACGCTGAGCGCGGCGGGGTCGGTGACGTCGATTACGACCGGGGCCAGCGTGCAGATGAGCGCGGCCTGCCATTACAACAACGGTACCACCACCAGCTGCAACACGACGGATGCTTACGGCAACTCAGTCTCGAGCTGGAACACGAGCAGTTCTTCGATTGCGACCATCAGCGGTTCGGGCCTGGCGACAGGGGTCGCGGTCGGGTCCACGAATCTTACCGCGGTAGCGGCTGGAGTGACGAGTTCGCCGTTTGCGCTGTCGGTCACAGCGCCGGCGGTCACCCTGAGTTCGGTGACGCTGGCCACGACGGGCGGGGTTAGCAGCATCGTTGCCGGCAACACCAACCAGCTGATCGCGACCTGCCACTATTCGGATGGGTCGACCACCACCTGCACGACAACGGACTCGCACGGAAACGCGCCTTCCAGCTGGTCGAGCACGGCATCGACGATTGCCACGGTGAGCAAGAGCGGGCTGGTGACGGGGGTTGCGGCGGGCTCGACTAACCTGACCGCGGTGGTGGCAGGAATCACATCGAGCCCGGCGCTGACGCTGAGCGTTACGGCGGCGCCGCCCACGCTGACGGGTGGGTACCTGGGCACGCCGGGCAGCGTCAACACCATGGTGGTGGGCGGAACGCTGCAGTTCTCTGCTTACTGCACCTACTCGAACTCAACCACGACAAATTGCACTGTAACCGATATGTACGGGAACGCCGTCACCAGCTGGACCAGTAGCAATACAGCCTCGGTGACGATTGGGGCCGTGGGCTCGGCCAATCCGGGACTGGCGACGGCGGTGGGCACGGGGACGCCGTACATGAAGGCTTACGTGGGGAGCGTAGGGCTCAACCAGTGGGACCTTACGGTGACGGCGCCGGCGGTTTCGCTGACCGGTGTGTCGCTGGCTACCACTGGCGGGGTGACGGGATTGTTTGTGGGGTACACCAACCAGTTGGTGGCCACCTGCGCCTACTCAGATGGATCGACGACCAACTGCACGACGACGGACAGCCACGGCAATGTGGGCGGCAGCTACTCGAGCTCGAGCAGTGCGCATGCCACGGTGGACGCCAGCACGGGACTAGTCAGCGGGGTGGCGGCGGGCACGACCAACCTTACGGCGCATGCGGGTAGCTTTAGCAGCGCGGCTCTCCCGTTGACTGTGCTGGCCCTACCATCTGGTGTGTACATCATCACCCTGAGCGGCCCAGTGATATTTTCCGGGGCGGTGCGTTTCTGACCCCGATGAATATCAACACCACTGCGTTCAACAGGAGATCGGGTTAATGGCGCCGCGGGCGAAACCCAGCGATTCCCTCACCATCCAAGCCCAGATTCTGGAACAACTCACGGAGGTCAAGGGCAAGGTGGAGGAGAGCCTGGAGCAGGGACGTGAAAACGGAAACGAACTGAAGATGCTTCGGCGGGAGCTTGGACTCGACGGCCAGCATGGACGATTGCCCATTATGGAAACAACGCTGATCCGCCACGAGGCGCGCATGGAGAAGTGCGATGCGCGTATAGACAAATTGGAAACAGGTTATAGCGAGGCGAATGGCAAAGCAAAGCTGGTGGCCACCTCGCTCGCGCTGCTGGGCGGGGGCGCCGGCGGTGCGCTGATTGCTGTGTTGGCACATTTGTTTGGAGTGCACTAAGCCGGATCGCGAAGTTCAACAGGAGATCGAGGTAGATGGCAAACGTGGATGCAGCAATCGATTACGTGCTGGGATGGGAAGACGCGACGCTCTCGGGTGTAATTACTACCGCCCCGGACGGAAAGCGGACCCGCTTCGGGATTGATGAACATTGGCATCCGGAGTTGACCAATTGTTTGTACTTCGGCTCCATGGGCCAGGTGGCCGCTCTGCAGATTGCCCGGGGAATTTACGAGATTAGCTATTGCCAACCGCTGTGTATTGCTGAGATCGCCAACCAGGAGATCGCTAACAAAGTGCTTTCGCTAGGAGTGAATGTCGGAGTGGTGAACGCAGCCAGGATGTTGCAGGATGCTGTGACGGTGGTAGGCGATGGCCGCATTGGCCCGCTGACGTTGCATGCACTTGACCTGGCCGAGCCGGACAAGGTGACAGAAGACCTGCGCACAGAAGCGGAGAGCTACTACGATGCCTTGATAGAAAAGGATCCGAAGCTGGCAGTGTATCGAGCAGGTTGGTTGCGGAGAGCGGCGGCATGAGAGCGCAATTGCTGGTACTTGTGATGATGGCCGGGACCGCCATGGCACAACAAACAGGCGGGGGAGGGGTGCCCGGGGCCGCGGGAAGCGGGGTTCCCACGCTGGCCGCCAACACTTTCACGGCGGCGCAGACAGCTCCTGGGTTTTTCCTTCAGGCTAAAGCCGCGGGACCATACTCTGTCTTATTTGACGATTACTACTCTGGAGCCAACACCGCGTCCAATAGCATCGGTACTCCCGCCAACGACAGCTGCGCCGTGAGTGATACTTACACTGATATCAACCACCCGGGGAATCTATTGCTGACTTCGGGCACAGCCGGCACGGGCACAGGAATTACATGCGGGTACCAATCGGAGTACCCGTCCGTCGTCTCGCCCAATAGCGCCTCACTTGGTTGGACATGGGAGACGGCGGTGTATGTACCCGTGCTGCCCGGCACCACAGCAGGCAGCTTCCAGGGTGGATTGACCAACGGAGCCACCGCGAATCCCTGGACAACGGGCATTCAGTTCTATCTCAGCTCGGCTAACTCGGTGGTTAATGATTGGTATTGCCGCTATAACTCGACCAGCACCGATTCGACTGTGGCCGCGGTCGCCGCGACCTGGACCCGGCTGACAATGGTGAACGATGGCACCTATGTGCATTGGTATATCAACGGCACGGAAGCCACTACTTGTAAGACCGCTGTCGGTAGTATGCCCTCTAGCCCACAGTACCCTGCCTCGTGGTCGGCTACGGCGCTAAGCGCAAGCTCGGTGACCATGGCTGTCGATTATGTCGACTTTCAGCGGGCTACAGCGCGATAAGATTCCTAAGGATGGGGTCATGAATAGTCTCAAGATATGGATTCACGGATTAGCGGCGGCGGCTATCTCTGCGTTCGCCTCGGCGGCCAGCGGTGCGATCGCTTTACCTACGGTGTTCACGTTTGACCGGGCGGGGTTCTTGAATATGGTCAAGCTGGCTACTGTGCCTGCATTGTTGGCGGTTTTTGCTTATTTGAAGAGTAGTCCGGTTCCGGCGCTTGCGGTAACCACTGGCGTTGCGAGAAATATCGAGTGAAGGCATTGGTGGGCTTCGCCCATCGTTTTCGTCCCAGGTACGCTTGGGCGAACCTGGGGCACCCGTCGTGTTTTTGATTAGATTGGCTTGAGCGCTGACAAGTTCGGATTGGGTGCTGTGGTATCCCACATCTCGCGAAAAACGAGCGAGATATGGGGCACCCGCCGTCGCGGTCGATTGGGAACTTCGGAAAGAGGTCGTCGCGGTCGGTTGAAAGTTTCAGAGTAACCCAACACGCATAAGGAGATCTTCTATGGCATTCACCTGGCAGTCGGCTGGGCACGCATTTGCGTCTCTGTTTAAGGATGTCGTCACGGTTTCGAAGAAGGTGATCATCGCCCTTGGCGGGCTGGAGAACGAAGAAAAGGTGATCGAGTCACTCACGTCGCTGGTGAGTCCGCAGGCGGCAGCTGTGGAGCAAATTGCTTTCGGAGCACTGGGCGCGCTGGTCGCGGCCGTACAAGCAACGGAGACAGCCGCCGGCGCCAATGGCGTCAATGTGGCCTTCGACGCTTCCGTAGTGGCGGAAGTGAAGAAGCTTATCGCTGACTTTCCTGAGGTCGTCGCCCAGGTCGAGGCAGCATTTGCCAAAAGCTCCTAATTCCATGGCGCTCCGCGTCTCGTGCCTAGTCCACGGCTTGGTGCTGCTCGTCGCGGGATGCAGCGTGCATCGGCGGGTAGCCTCGGTCGCTGTTCCCGATGCGGTCGCTGTTCCCGATCCCGAGATTTCAGACGCCAAAGAGTTCGTGGGCGCAGTGGCGGAAAAGATGCCCCTGTGGGACGCGGATGATATCTCGAGATATGAACGGGCGGAGATCGCTACCGTCAGGGCCGATATTGCCATGGCTCGGCAGGAAGAGGAAACGGCCCAATTCCTGGATGACGTCGCTAAGCTGCACGCTGACTGGGATGCACTGGTCGCGCTGGACGAGATGCTGAAAAAGGAGTCGCTCACATGAGCAGCAAGTATTGGATCGAAAAGGCAATCAAGAAACCTGGAAGCTTGAAGACACAGGCCAAACGCGCGGACGAGAGCACGGCGGAATTCGCGAGCGATCACGAGGATGCTCCAGGTAAGACCGGCCGGCGCGCCAGGCTGGCGGAGTTGCTGCTGACGATGCGGAAAGAGAAAGGCTAACCTATGGCACACACACGACTCATAACACTAAACGGCAGTGCCGGCGCCTTTGTCGCTGTCTCCGCAACCCAGGTGACCCGGCGGGTCGAGGTCATCGAAGACGGCAGCGCGAATGGCGGAACTGGACAGGGGATCGCGTACCAGTTCAACGATGGCTCGACCACCCCCTTCACGACTACCCATACGATTGAGCCACAGTCTGAACCAATTGTGCTGGGCTCGCCCATCCCGCAAGGTGGAGGATATGCACTTACCATTGGTACACCACCGGATAATTCGGGCGGTTACGCACTGGCCGCGACGCTGCTCATCAACCTAAGGTCGGCGAGCACGAACGCTACCATTGTCCGGGTGACAGAATTCGATTAGGCCCCGGACTACTATTGATGAGTGAGATGACCCGCTTATGAAGAAAATACTGGTGGCCGTTTTGTCGCTCGTTGCCTGCTTTCCCCGCGCCCAGGCGCAGAGCACCGGCCAGATCATCGCTGCCCAGTATGGGGAATTCAAAGTAAGCGGTTCGACCATCGGCGGGTTTTCTTTTCCACCTGCGACTTGCCAGGTGAGCGGCGGCGGTCAGAACTTTGCCGCATTTTCGGTCGGTACGCCGATCAAGATTGTTGATGGCAACCCGAACCTGACCGAGGTGTCAACACCAAGCTCGGTTTACATCAGTGTCTGCAGCGTTAACATGGCAACGGTGTACAACCATGTGCCACCCTTCTACCTGACTTCGGGAACAGGCGGCTTGCAAGAGGCGATCAGCGCCAACCAAACCACGAATGGGCCGAACACCATCCTGCTGAACGCGGAGTGGTACAAGCTGATTGCCCCGGGCAATGCGGCCAGCATCATCGCTTCGGTTCAAGGCATCGCTGACCTGGGGCTGGAAGACATCACGACCACGCCCTACACGTTCTACCAGTGGAACGGATCGCAGTACACCGTGGTCGCCTCTTCTTCCGGCAACTACAACCAGGGATCCGCCGGCGCGGTGACGCAGTCCATCACGGCCAAATTACAGCAAGGCATCAGCATCAAGGATTTCGGCGCGGTGGGGGATGGTGCTCACATGGCGGCGGACACGGCCGGTATCCAGGCGGCAGTCGCGGCAGGCGCAGCCCTATCGAAGGCAGTCTATGTGCCGGCTGGAAATTACCTGCTGGATAATAGCGCAGCAGCGGTTCTCTCAGGAGCACAGAACGTACTGATCTATGGGGATGGCCCATCCTCTTCGCTGGCTTGCCAGACCGTCGGTGCGAATGACTGCATCGCGTCGACGGGAGCAACGGGGTTTGGGCTGCAGAATCTTTCTATCTCCTTCGGACCAGCGGCCACCACTCGCTCCAGCGGCTATGCGGTCGATATCGAGACCTGCACCGGCTGCTCGCTGGAAAACGTATCGCTCAATAATGGCGATTTATCCGGGCTGCGCCTGGCAAGTTCGACGCATACGTCCATTCATAATTTAAAAGTCTCGAACTTCTACGCCAACGGTACGTTCATGATTAACAACCAGGATCTGCGGCTGGATGGCCTGGCCTGCCAGAACAACCAGGACGCATGCTTCGAGACTTCATGGTTCGATTCAGAGTACACGGCGCACGGGGTACCCTGCCAAAACATCACGGCGACGAATATCACCAGCGCGAACGATCTCGAAGGGGTGCTGGTAAACGCCTGCAATAACGTCACAGTAAGCGGCTTCGCGGTCATCGGGTCGGCCAAGGAAAGCGTTTTTGTGGGCCAGGACCCGACCACCACCACGGCCCACTGGCCAGATCGCGTAGCTATCTCGAACGGGAGCATCTATGGCGCCGGGTACGGAACCAACCCGCTCAACACGGCCGCGGCGCAAGCGCTCTATGTGAACGTGGGAACTAATCCCTCGGGGCTTATTTCGCACATAGCATTCTCGAACATCACGGCGACGCACATTTCGAGCTGGGGTCTGCAGATGGCGGAGTTCCAGAATGACGATATCCAGGCGAGCAACCTGCAGTTTTATGACGTCGGCAACGGCAACACTACCGGCTGCCTGCAAACAGAAGGCAACCAAGTCAACCTGGATGCGGTGTACTGCACCAACGTGGGCACCTATGGCCTCTACGACACCAACACGGCCCGGCTGACAGGCACAGGGCTGAACTTCACTGGCGTTTCGCAGGTATCCGGAATCGACTCGATCTACCTGGCAACTACGGCGACGGGTTTTGTGAATCTCACTAATATCGGGATCAACGACACCAACCCGACCACGTTTTCGAGCGAAGTTTATGATGCCTCGACGACCGGCCAGCATTCCATGTGGAACATCTCGACCACCTATGCAACGTCAACCGGATACCTTGCGCCGACAGCCGCGAATGGTCAAACCACCTACACCTACACCGACCCAGGCCATTCAATGGTCTTCCGCAACGGTGGAATGATCCAGAGTTTCGTTCCTCCGAATTACTACTTTCTACCCACCGCCGGCGCGACCCCGACGCAGTACGTCAACGGTGCGGTGCTCTATTACCAGTCGAAATGCTGGTCGAGTGGAGAGCAGCAGACGGAATCGGTCGGCTGGCTGGACCAATATCCCACGCTCTCTACGGAGAGCTTCTCCTTTAACCATTACGGCGGCTGTGGCTTTCCGATCGTTATCGATATGACGGCCGCATCCTCTGTGCTCGAACCGCAAAGCTCGAGCACGGGCACCTCGAGCGCGCAGCACTTCAGCGGGTACGCGTCGGGTACTTATGTGTCGGTGCCCACCTTTGTTGCCGGCAGCGGTGCTGGGACTAGCCCCACGCTGGCGGCGAACGCAAATTCCAATGATCTATCCGGCTACCTGACGGTGACCACCGGCACTTCGCCGGCGGCGTCGGCGACCGTCGCCACGGGCACGTTTGGTACCGCTTACGCGACCCTGGCCAAGTGCGTGCTCTGGCCGGCGAATGCTGCCTCTTCTGCTCTTACCGGCGCGGGCAAGGCGTATATCCCCGTGGGTTCTAATACTGCGTTCTCTATTTCGTCGGGGGCCACTGCCCTGGCGGCTAGCACGCTTTATATCTGGGGCTATACGTGCACCCAGTAGCCAGGATGAGGCTGCCATGGATATCCCGCTCTTCGCACGAGGCGATGATGGCCCTGGTGACCACCCAAGTGGACGCACTGACCCAGGAGCGGAAGGTGTTACTCGATCGACTGGCGACCCTTGGGCTGGGTGGACCTCTCTTCAACTCTCCGCCCTGGCCAGATTCATCTGCGCCCGAAGCGGAAGCAATTGACCCCGATGCGGAAGAGATGGAGAAGCTGATGAACCTTCGCCGCCGCCCCTCGAAGCTGGCCGACGCGCTCACGCGGAAGGCTTATCGTGATTACAACAAGGTGCAGGCCGGCCCCCGCGTTCAGTGGATAGCGAAGGTCGACACCATGAGTGCACTCGATGCAGCCGAAGCATCCGGAAAGAAACAGGCGTAAATGGCGACATACCCCGGCGTTGCTGTCACCCAGAGTTCGCAGATGCAAATTCCCCAGCCCCAGCGAGGGATGGAGCATACGCCATCGGACCCCATGCAGGGAACGGCCGATGAGCCGCAGAACAGCGCGCAACTCAGTGAAGAAGATCAGCAGCGGCTGCTTGCGCTGGTGCGGAGTTATAAAGACCAGTGGTCGCAGGACCGCATGGTGCTGATGCAACGGTGCCTGGAGAACCTGGAGTTTTTCAAGGGCAACCAATTCATTTCCTTCGGCCCGGGTGAGGCAGATTTTTTCAATGCCGTCGACTGGATGCACCAGGAGGACCATGCTCAGGACGCCGACGATAAAGACCTGTATCAGTACTGCAACAATTTTTACCAGATGCTGGCGACCGGTTTTGTAGCGGCGCTGGCCCCCCAGGTCCCTAAATCCAAATGGATGCCGGAAGATGCGGAACAGCTCTCCGACGTAACCACGGCAAAAGCGGCGCAGACGCTGATTGACATCATTGAGCGGCAGAACCGGGAGCAATCGCTGCTCAAGCAACAGTTGCTGTATCTCTACACTACCGGAGCGGTCTTTCGGCATACCCGCTATGTGGTGGATGCAGAGCGCGCGGGGACATCGCGGGAGCCGGTCTTCAACGAGACTGAGACCCAGCTGGCTCCCGATCGTTACCACTGCTTCCATTGCGGAGCCACTTCACCCGCGGATGCGATGGGTATGCTGGCACGTCATTGCCAACACTGCGACCGGCCGCTGGCTGAGGACTCCTTCTTCCCCGCGGAGTATGGGCCCGTGGTTAGACAAGTGGGCGAAGAGGAAGTGCCCAATGGGATGGTGGCGCAGAACCTCTATTCTCCGCTGGAGGTGGACTGCGATCCGTCGGCAAATAATCTGCGGCAGACGCCGATTCTCAACCTGGAGGTCGAGGTGCACGTGGGCGCGCTGCGGGCAGCGTATCCGGATATGTACGACCAGATCGCGGCCAGCGCGACCAGTGAGCTTTCCGCCAACGGGAGCATCGACCGCATTGCCAGGCAGCAAGTGTACTCGCAGACCGGCGCGTCTTCGAGCATCCTGCAAGACCAGCGGCCGACGCTGTCGCGGACGTGGATTCAGCCCTGGGCTTTCGATCTGGAGGATGACCAAGAGTTCGGCGAGCGGATGCGGGAAACGTATCCGAATGGGTTGCTGCTGGTGAGCACCGGCGCCACCTTCCTTTCGGCGCGTGACGCTTCGCTGACCAAGGAGTGGACGTGGGCGGGTACGCATGAGGGTTTTGGGCTGTATCCGCCGTCGATTGGCGATATCGTTGTTCCCTTTCAAAAGCGCTACAACGACATGGCAAACATCCTGCATGAGTTTATGGACCGCTGCTCTTCAGGGGTAACGCTGGCCAATGCGGATCTGATCGACACCAAGTCGATGCAGGGCAAGCCGATGCTGCCCGGGGTTCTGAACCTGGTGAAGTTGAAGACGGACGGGGGCTCCGGGCGCGATCCGCATGGCGGATGCGCTGTATCAGTTCCAGTTCCAGATGCATGAAGAGGCCTTCAGCTACCTGGATAAGCTGGCCTACAATGCGCAGATGTTCGCAGGGATTCCTCCGCAGGTGTACGGGGGCACCGGGGACCCATCGGTGGAGACGTTTGGCGGGCAGCAACAGCAACTGAATTCTGCGCTGGGCAAGCTGAATATTTATTGGGAGAACTTGAAAGAGGAACACGCGAAAGCCGACGAGCTGGCGGTGAATTGCGCCAAGGACAATCTGACGGGCGATATGCGGCAGGTCATTCTGGAGCGGGGCTCTGAGTTTCGCAATGATTACATCCGGTTGGATGACCTGCAGGGCAGCGTCCATGCGTACGCGGATACTGACCAGGGATTGCCCGTGACCGCTGCAGAGCTGCGGCAACGTTGGATGAATTTGATGCAGGCGGCCGCGAGCAATCCGGTGGCGCAGGCGATCTTCGATGATCCTACGAACCAGGAGCAGGCGGCGACGGCTCTCGGTGTTCCGAATATGGTGGTTCCTGGCGCGGCGATGCGGTCGAAGGTATTGCAGATTATTGAGCGGCTGCTGGAGGCCGAGGCGGTTCCGGTCGTTGATCCTCGAACGGGCCGGCCTACGGGCCAGGTGAGGCCGACGATCCTGCCCGATAAGTCTATCGACGACTTCACGGTGCTGAAACAGGTTGTGCGGCAGTATTGCCAGGAGAACTCGGATCTTCCGGATGACAATCCGGCGGGTTGGCAGAATTTGTTGGCGTACTTTACGGCGGCGGTTGCGCTGGAGACGCAACAAATGGCGGAGATGGCACAACAGAAGGCCGTGGTCGCACAGGCGGGTTCTCCAAAGGCGCCGCAGATTCCTCCGCATGAGATTGAGGATGTGGTCCATACGGTGGGCGGGCTTATGCATACTCCTCCGGATGTGACAGCGGGGAATATTCAGGGCCAGGTGCAGGCGGCTAATACTCTGATCAAGTTAGCGGATAAGTTGGGTGGCTAACGGAACGAAACAGGAAGAGGACGGGTGCCCCAGGTTCCCTGGATTTCCTGTTGAGTTTGGTGGCGTTGACGAACTTCATGCGGCTTTCCTCGATGAAAGCCGCACACGCGGTCCTGTCTGGCGCTGCGTAACAGGAAATCCAGGTTCGCCAAAGCGTACCTGGGACGAAAATGACGGGGACGTAGTCCCCCACCAATGCTCTAATCGTTCGACAGCGCAGACTTTCTGCACAACCATCAGAAAAGCAATCGTAGGGCTGCGCCCTTCTTTTCATCCCAGGTACGCTGGTGCGAACCTGGGGCACCCGTCCTGTTTTTAACTTAGCTTTTCTTAGATGCTAACGGCTGCGAGTCGAAGCTTTGTGGTAACCCGCCCGTCATTCGCTGCAGATTTACGGCTTAGAAAGAAGAATTATGACTGAAGCTACTATCGCGGCTCCCGCTCCGGCAGCTGCTCCTGTTTCTGCGCCTATCGCTTCTCCGGCTCCGGCTGCTCCCGCACCTTCGTTTGGCGGTGGCGGGTCAGCTCCTACATCTCAGGTCGACCCGGGCAAGTTTCCTATTCGTGAGGATTATGCCGCGGCTCTGCTGAAAGAGAAGCTGGGTGCGATCCCTCCGAGTGCTGAGCAGCCGGCTCCTGTTGATGAGCCCGTCGCCATGCCGGAGCCTTCTTCGCCGACCGCGGATGCAATTGAGACCCCACCTGAGGTGAGCGAAGCGCCCGTTGAAGAGGATTTTCAGCTTGAACTCGAGGCCGTCGTTACGCCTGAAGTTCTGAGCCAGATGGTCACTGACAATCCTGAGTTCGGTAAGTTGCTCGAGGCTGACTCCCGATTGAAAGGACAACTGTATAAGACAGCGCGCGAAGCGGCGGAGCTGAAGCCTTACCGCGAGATATTTCCCGACCTCGATTCGGCGAAAGTCGCACTTGACCATTCGTCCACATGGATTGACGTGCGCGAGACCTTCCTCGGCTCAACCTCGCGCGAAGGCACCATGGCTTCGCTCAGCAAGATTGCCGAACTCTCTTACGAGCGCGACGGTGACGGCAACGTGGTGATGCAGAATGGCAAGCCGGTCATCGGCGAAGACTTCTTTGGATTTGTCGACAACGTGGTGGGACTCGATCTCGAACACCGCGCACAGGATGTAAGCGCACGCCTCAAAGCGAATAGCTATCGCTCTGAGGAGGAACGCAATCGCGACCAACGCGTGAAAGATGCACTGGATATCCTCAGGGAGGAATCCGCGGCCACTTCCCCCGCGATAGAGGCACAGCCAGACGCACTGCGGCGTAAGGCAGATGAGCTGGACCGGCGAGAACGGGCGCTCAATTTGCGCCAGCACGGCGAGAAGGTGGAGGAGAGACGATCGTTCGAAAGCGGATTGCAGACAGAGGCCCAGACACGCATCCACGATGGCATCAGCAGGATCATTGCCAACGTGGAAAAGCAGGGCGGCAGTCGTCAGTCCCTACTTGAAGAACATTCTCCCCAAAGCCATCGGCGCCAAGCTGATCCGCAAGATCCAGGCCAACCCCGCGCTGCAGGATCAGATGCACTCGCTTCAGCGGCTGCCCATTGGCGATGCATCCCGCCAACGCAGACTCGCGGCCATTGACCGGGCCGTGCAGCAGTATCTTCCCGACGTGGCGCGCGAAGAACTACGCGAGGCAGGGGTGCAGATTGCCAATGCATCCGCAGCCAAACGCGCCAAGGTAGACGCCCAGATCGACAGCACCAGGAAGACCGAACCCAAAGGATCCACCGGACCCGCCGGCAGTGGTAGCGCGACGATGACCTCAAGCGCAGCCTTCGACCACGCGCAGGCGGAGTGGCAACGAGCCAATCCGGGTAAGCCCTTCGACAAGGTGGCGAGGGAAATGATTCTTCCTCGCGTTCTGCAGCTGATGACGTCTCGGTGACAAATTCGTAGGGCAACGCGGCGTTCGCGCCGCAGATAAGGACTTTCGTACATGTCGAACGTAATCGGTACCGCATCAACTACTCAGCAGCTGCAGCTCGAGGCCTTGAATGAGGTCATCAAGCTGCTCATCGAAAAGGAGGCCAAACTGGATGCCCGCATCTCCGAGCGCGGGTCGATTACTCCAGTTTCCCTGCGCAGCTTTCGTCTGCGCTTCCAAACTGCGTTTCCCGGCAACGTCGCCCTGTTCAATCTGGACGGCGGTATTCTGCCGGCCGGCAACTTCAGCGCCTGGGATCAGGGTACCCTGACTCCGCTGGCAACTGTCATCCCAGTTGAGTATTCGCGGCTGGTCGACATTATCGGCGAAGGTGGACCCAAGGTCGTTTCAGAAAACCCGGTCACCAAAACGCTGGCCGATGTCGCGGTACAGATGGCGAAGAACCGGGACCAGTTCCTGCAACAGGCGGGTGACGGAAAAATCGCGCAGGTGGATCCGAGCTATGCCGGCGGCGGGGCTAACCCAATCGTCCTCGCCTCGTCCCCCTGGGGCGCCAGGCTGATTTCGCAGGGACAGCAGTTGCAGGTGATGAGTAACACCTATACTCTGCGCGGCACCTGTTACGTCAACAACGTCAACAACAAGCTCGGGTCGGTGCAATCCATAACCGTGGATGCAGTGCCTGCAGGCACGGTCGCCGGGGACTTCATCATGGTCGCGGGCGTGGCAGCGACCACCCCGGTGTTCCTGTACGGCATACCTTACTTCCATAACACCGCAACCACGGGCACGTATCTCGGCATTAACCGGACGCAGAATTATGTGGTTGCGAACGGTGTGGCCGCGGGCGGCGCTCCGTTGTCGCTGCCCATGTTGCGCGCGGCGCTCAGCCGCGTGGAACAGAGCCTGGGCACGGATGCGCTCAAGTCGCAGGTATGGCATGCGCATCCTTCGCAGATCCAGGCGTATGAGGAGATGGGCTTCGCCAAGCAGGAGATCCTGATGACCAACGGCAAGATGCCGGGGTTTGATGGGCTCACCGCGAACGTTGGCCAGTTCACCATCGCCGGCCGCGAGGTGGTGCGGAATATCCACGCGGATAACTCACGCATCGACTTCATGGAGTTCGGTTCCTGGCTCAAGGTGGTTTGGGGCAAGGCGCCGTTCTGGTTCAAGAACCGCAGCGGACAGTGGGTGTTTCAAATCTACGATCCGGCTTCGGGTAATCCGACGGCGAATGAGGGATGCTACTACGTGGATGCACGGCAGTACGCAGTTGACAATCCTCAGGCTATCTCTTCTGTTACCGGCCTGAAGGTTCCTGTCTACAACTAATCACTCGATCAGAGGGCTGAGATAACCGTCTCAGCCCTCTGCTTTTTGCATTGCTTACGGAGCGCTCAGCGATGTCCTATGAATGCCCTTGCCCCGGAGACCCGGTGAAACATGCCGGACCCTGACTTCAAGATGGAAGCAGTGGTGGTATGCGACCGTTACTCCGACTTTTTGCGCTGTACGCTCCCAGGTAATAAACATTTGTTCGACCGCATTGTGGTGGTTACCTCGGCGGAAGATCGCGATACCCAGCGCATCTGCGAGTTTCATCACGTAGAGTGCTTGCAGACCGATGCGTTGAATTCACGCTGGAACAAGTTCTGCAAGGGGGCGGGCATCAATGAGGGCCTGAGCCGGCTCGATCGCAATGGATGGGTGGTACATCTGGACGCGGATATCGCGCTGCCGCCGCAGACACGTTTGCTGCTGCAGAATGCAAACCTCGACCCGCGCATGATCTATGGCATCGATCGTTTCTGCGTGAAGGGTTACGCAGAATGGGACCGCTTTCTCGAGATGCCGGCGCTGCAACATGAATGCGACGCGTATGTCCACTTGAACGCCTTCCCACTAGGCACGCGCGTCACCAGCAAGGACGGCGGGGGATATATTCCCATCGGATTCTTTCAGATGTGGTCTCCCTGCGTTTCTGGTGTTTGCGAATATCCGGTTGCACATACCGACGCAGGCCGCGGCGACATGGTGTTTGCCAAGAAATGGCCGCGCGCCAAGCGGGCGTTAATCCCTGAGGTTGTGGGCTATCACCTGGAGAGCACCGACGCCTCCATGTCCGCCAATTGGTACGGCAGAAAGACGGCGCCCTTCACGCACAAGGGCGATGAGCTGTGAGCCATATCGTGCCCAGTGCCACGCAGCGATTTCTTACCAGCTATGGGGGCAAGAATCCTTTCGGCAAGCCGCAATGGAGGTTGCTGGTGGGCAGCGACCGACTGGTAAAGGAATCGGGCGTATACCGTGATTGGGCTGCAGGGTTATCGACGGCGGAGAAGGGTGGATTGAATTTTCAGCCTAACCCGGATGCGCCGGGGTGTAACTTCTCTCGCCATGACAATCGGCCCATCCGCGTGGTGACCGAAATGCGGGAGGTGAGAAAGTATCCCCATGCAGAGGGGTGGATCCTGGAGAAGTGGTTCCCTGCTTCCAGCTATGGCACCCAAGCGGAGTGGTATTCGTACAAGGCGATCGATGGGTTCACTCCCATGTTAGGACCTTATCCCGAATGTGGTGATTATGAAATGGTGTTTGGCCCGTGGCCAAAAGCGCCTACCACCGACACGCTGCAGGGGTTGATTGCGCAGTATAGTTTCGGCATCAATAGCCGGCGCGGGAGTTCTGAATCACGCGCGCAGGAGTATTTGCTGCGGTTTCAGTACGAAGAGGAACAGGCAGAGGCGAAACGCAAGGTTGAGTATGACGCGATGATGCGTGATCACATCTCGCCCTTGCACAGCAGTAGTCTCGCCGCTAGCCGTTGGAGGCAGGACCTGGCTCGTCGCACAGGGAATGCTAACGAGCATATCGGGATCCTGTAGAGGGTTAAACCGCCGCAAAGGAAATGGACGGGTGCCCCAGGTTCGCCCCAGCGTACCTGGGGCACCCGTCCAGCACCTTTGAAGCATCTTGATGGTTGAACGTCAGTCACCGTCCAGCACCTTTGAAGCATCTTGATGGTTGAACGTCAGTCACCGTCCAGCACCTTCGAAGCATCTTGATGGTTTAACGTCAGTACCCGTCCCTTACCTATTACTACTGCAACCATAAGGAGCTTTATTCATGGCAACAATCGTTATTACCCCGGAGATGCAGCGAGCCAACGCGGAGGCTCTGCTGGGCAAGGATCCGGGCAAGTTCCGTGATCCGGGCCAGCGCTGGACCGTCAAGCGGTATACCGAGATTCAGCGGCTGCTCAAACAGGCAGAGGCCGACAAGCCGGTCACTATCCTTAACCTGAACCCCTTTCCCTTAAAGATCAATGGCGGTGTCTTTTTTCCGGAAGAGATCCCACCCTGCCCCCCGGGCAAACCCTACACCGTGCATGTAATCCGAGATACGCGCTGGGGCCACAAGGACCTGGGCTGCGACGCGCAGAACATGATGCAGATGGAACCGGTGCCGGCCATCCCGCTGGTGCTGGCCGCTGAGTACATCCGCGAATACGTGCAACAGGATGGCGGCTTCGGCGGCGTGCTCTGCTATGTCGGCGATCACGACCCGGCCTCCATCAAGAAAGGCGGAGTGATCCGCGTGCCCGAAGTGGCTTATAGCGACACGGGAGAGTTTTACGTGGAAGTCCGCGAGCGCGACTTCCACGAGACATTGACCGCCATCCGCAAAAAGCGCAACAGCTCCATCCTGCAACGGCTGCAATCGGCCAATGCCTGGTACGAGAACGACTCGCAGCGCATGAACGTCAACGATACGCATCGCGACCTGGCGCGGCTGGCAGTGGAAGAAGGGCTGATTCCCGAATTGCCCCGCTGGGTGATGCAAGCCAATACCCTGACCGAAAAGCAGCCGGACCCCTGCCCCAGCTGCGCAACGACCCCTAAGACAGGATCCATTCTGTGCATCAATTGCGGCCATATTTTTAACGTGGTTCAGGCTTACAAAAATACCAGGATCGCCTACGGCGCGGTGGAAATGGATCGCCTGACAGCACAAGAGTGGAAGATCGTGAACCAGATCAAGGCCGAGCGCGACCACGCAAAAGGCAAGCCCGCGTGAGCTGGACACTCGGCCAGGTAAAGGCACGGGTGCGGAATCTGCTGGATGATCCCCAGGGATCGTATCTGACGGATAGCTTCGTTGTACCCCTGATCTGCGAGGTGTACGACGATGCCAACTCGCAACTGGCGTCCACCCAGTCCTCGTGGGATATCGCCGTGGTTGAGGTGCCAGGCATTCCGCCGGGCACTCCAAATCTGGCTCCCTACCAAACAGGTAGCGGCCCGCTTGCTGCCCTGACCGACCAGCCGCTGCGCATCGACTGGAAGCCGGCGGGAGATGACCCTTCCTATTACCGGCTGGTGCCCAATTACGAGGTCCTTCCCGACCTGGTACCGCGCGAGGGCATGGCGGGATGGGAGTTTCGCAGCGAGGTGATCTGGCTTACCAATTCCTCCATCGCTGTCGACCTGCGTGTCCGGGGTGAGTTTGGACCGCCTCCGCTGACCAGCGATGACAGCGTGCTGCTCTCGCATCCGCGGATTGGCTATGTCGTCGCCTATGGTACGGCGGCGCTGATTGCAACGGTTCGCGGCAACGCGGCGTGGACTCAGCAGTATGAGCAGAAGGCACTCGAAGGCATGGACGAAATCATGGAGCAACTTGTCCGCGCCGAACAGGGCCAGGTGCGCCGGGCGGCGAGACAAACCCGGCGTCGGTGATCTTTGTTCAATTTTTTCAATAAGGAGAAACCATGGCAGTTTCAGGAGCAATCATCGATTACACCGCTGGGGCCGGGGACCGCAACTTTACCCTCTTCATCCAGCTTACCTTCAGCGGCAGCTACACCACCGGTGGAGATTCCCTCAACCTGACGACGCTGACTAACCCTAATGGTCTTGATGTAGAAGGTGTCTTCGAGCTGCCGCTGTCGTTGGGCCCGGCGGTTTACCTGGAAGATATCAGTGGTTATTACGTGCAACCGAAGGTTAGTGGCTCGACCCTGACTGCGTTTCTCATCAACGTGTATGCCCCCGGCGGAGCGCAAGTTGGCGCTGGAACTTATCCGACCCAGGTAAGTGGCGGGAACGTAATTCTCACCATGCAGAAGCGTCGCGTCTAAGCCCTGAATGAATTTTGACGGTTTCTCCCCGCACGAGTTCACACGCTTTGGTGGACTCGTCGACAATGACGATCCGACCGTGCTGCCTATGGGAGTTGCGGCTGTCTGCAAGAATTGCAGGTTTCAGCTCACCACCGTGGCCACGCGATACGGCCTGCAGACAACCATGCAGGGACCAAACCAGGCGGCTATCTCCGGCCTGGCTTCTTTGATTTATACCCCGGAGAATCCTGGCGAGACGCTCTTTCAGGTCCCACTGGTTTTCGATACGGACGGCTACCTGCTGGTCGAGCGTCCGGTCGGGAGCGGCAAGCTAGTACGCGTGCAGGGACCGCTGGTTACCCAACCGGTCCATTCACAGGCTATCGTGACCGAGGCTTATAACCGCGCCTTAGTCGCGTACTCCGACCTGCAGACGCCTTCAGCCCCGATCAACGTCTACGGGTTGAGCATGCAGCAGTTGGATCCATATGGGCAGAAGCCGCTCGGCGCGGCGTGGCTTACCTCCACGGCGTATCTAGCCGGCGAGTATGTGCAACCAACAGCGACGGGCGGCAACGGACACCTCTACCGCTGCACTGTCGCCGGCACCACGAGCGCGACCGAACCAACGTGGCCGCTCACAGAAAACGCCACGGTCACAGATGGCGGCGTCACCTGGGAAGAGCTGACCCCGGTGCTGGTGAACCGGCTGCCGGCGCCTAACTCGCCGCAGCCTATCCGGGTGGCGGGCGGCGGAGCTTTCGCGGCCGGCCGCGATGTCTACCTGGAAATGACCTACGTCAACGCGCAGGGAGAGTCGATTGCCTCCGCTCCGGGCATCCTGGTCGATACGAATCTGAACGACGCAGCCCAGTTCACGGTGCCTGCCTTATCCAGCTTGGCAGGGTGGATTCGTGGACTTACGACGGCGTATCAGCCGTTCTCCGTCAACGTGTATGAGGCCGATGTTGCCACCGGCGCGGCGGCGCCCTCTCCGGCAAGCTTTGCCCAGGTAGGAAATTTTTCCTTGGGGGCTACAGTGACGGTGACGAACACGGCGGCCGGGGTGGCGCCGCCCTCGTCGAATACGGCTCGGGTCACTCCCGGTGGATTACCGCCCCCATCGACACCTACGATCGAACGCGCCTCGGGCTCAGGCAGCTTTCCTGCGGGGCGCGATGTCTACGTGATTGCAACTTTCACCAACGCAATGGGAGAGACCCTGCCTTCTGTTGCCGGCACGCTGATCGACACCGTCCTCAATGACGCCGTCGAAATCCCCATTCCCTCCACGCTGTATCAAATTACGGGAGTGAATCTTTACGAAGCCGACGTTGCCACCGGAGCCCCCGCGCCTGCTACCAGCAGCTACGCGCTCGTGGGATCATTTCAGCCGCTTACCACGGCCACGATTGCCTCGACCGCCGGCGGGACGTCTGCTCCCGTGGCCAACACCTCCGGGGCAGCCGGTAACATTGCCCCCGACGCGAGCCCTGGTCTCCGCTATGCCAGCATCGCCTTCACCAACAGAAACGGAAATTTGAGCGGCACGGTCGCGGCCTTTACCTCGGTCAGCGTGGATGTGCCCGGCTATGAACTGTACATGGCCAATATCCCTATTGGACCCAGTAACACGCTCAATCGCACCATAGGATTCACTGTCGCCGACGGCACTAATGTAGGGCCGTTCTTCTACATCCCGACGGCCACCGTGAGCGCCTCCATCCCCATGACGGCGACGGTGATCGCCGACAACACCACCACCACTGCCTTCTTCAACTTCACCGACGAGTTTCTTGAAGCGGAGACCTCAACTGACATGACGGACCGGCTGCGCTGCATACTCGCTCCCGCGGCCGTCGACGTGTATTACTCTCCATCGAATGACCGCGTGGTACTGAGCGGGGTGGATGGGTACGGATCGGGGCATTACATCTCGCTGGCCGCGGACTCGGAGTCTTACTACGGCGACACCAGCCCGATCCAGGTCGCGAATGGTAATGGACAGCGCTGCATCTGCGCCCGCGAATTTCAAGGGACGCTCTTCTCTCTTAAGGAGCGCTCCGGCTTTACCATCTCCCCCACCGCAACCGATCCATCCACCTGGTCGGTGCAGCAGCGGTGGGAGGGCGTGGGACCTTGTGGACCGCGGGCAGTTTGCGTCACCAACGAGTTCCTCTTCTTCGTGCATCGCAGTGGCGCGTATGCGTATGCGCCAAGCGAACCGCAACCTAAGCTCATGACCAAGGAGATTCCTTGCTTGTGGCAGACCATCAACTGGGATTACCAGCATCTGATCTGGTGCTGCGTGGACGAAGAGAACAAGGAGATCCGGATCGGCGTCCCGGTGGGCAACGCGACCGTGCCCAATCAAACCCTGACCATGAATTACATGGAGGGCCTGTCAGGGCCGATCCACTTCAGCCAGTATGCGGGCCGGGAAGTGGCCATGGGCGCGGCGCGCAAATGGAGCCTGGACGATATTGCCGGATCGGTGGCGGTTCGTTGTGAGCGGCAGTTGCCGGAGAACGCCTCGCCGTTCGGGGCGCAGCGTCAATCCCAGGTGCTGATCGGTTCCTCTTCGCCCGATGGGACGGTGCAGATGATCGCGACCGGCGTTTACAACGACAACGGCGGTGGGATCGCCTGCCAGTACGAAACCACCAGCACCCAGGACCTGATGGATGTTTCCATGCTGGGCGGGGTGAGCATCAATGCCCTGGGGCAGGGCTCGATGAGCGTATCGGTGATGGTGGCAAGAACCTATGAAGACTCGCAGCAGACTCCAGCAAGTAACGGTACCAACGAGATCAAGCTGGCTCCCTTTCCCCTGACCCCGGAAAACTGGAGAGGCTACGACGGTGGCGCGAGAGGGCAGAATGAGCGCTTCCGCATGCGCTTTACCAATGGGGCAATCGCCAATGCCTGGTTTGCGCTCAAGTATTGCAGCCTGTTCACCCGCCCACTAGTTTACCGGCAGGAGCAGTAGCAATGGCGCTTAGTGTCAACCTGGCGCAGATCAACTCGGCTGCCAAGGGAAACAGCGATCTGCGGGAGACTCTGACTGGCATCCATCTCGCACTGCAGTCTCTTTACGCGCAGACGGGCACGACGCCGCTGACCAAGATAGACGCGAGCGCCGCCCCCTTCACCTCGCCGCCGGCGCCTTCGCAGTTGGCAGTGACTGGAGCGAATGGGAACTTTACTGTTTCCATCACCACACCGCAGAACGCCTCAGGAGCAAAGGCGCCGAGCAATGCAACCAACGCGCCCATATATCAGGAAATCTCCAGCTCACCAGTGGCCAATTTTGCTTCGGGGGTAACGACTTACCCGTGTAGTACCAACACGAGTTATGTCATGCCCAATCCTGGCGTGACTCTGTACTGGCGGCTGCGATCGAGTTATAACCAACAGAACTGGAGCAGCTATATCGCTCAGCCGGGCGCGATCAGCTCCGGCCTGGTGAGCTCGGCGGCGAGTGGGAGCAACCTCTCCCTCAACCAGTCAAACTACGCGACCGTGGATTCGGTCGCCAATGGCGCCACGGCCACGGTACGGGTCTATGGTTCGGGCGGGGTCGGCACTTCGTGGACCTCAATCCTCGGTAACGGTTCTAAAGTAATCGCGTCCGGGACCATCATGAATGTCGCTTACGCGGCCAATGGCTTCGTGGTCTGGGATGGGCAGAAGTATCAGCTCAAGCCGCAGCTGGCCCAGACTTTCCCTGATACCTGGGTGCCGGTGGGCAAGGTGTCGGTCATCGCTAATTCGAGTGGACTGGTCCTGCCGGTGATTCATGCCGTGGTGACCGGGGGAGCGATCGTCGCTTACCAGATTACCAACCCGGGCAACGGGCTCACCACCGCGCCTACGCTGACGATTACGGACAGCACCGGCACCGGCGCTACGGCTACGGCCGTGGTGGCGGCCGGTGCAGTCACGCAAGTCACTCCGGGCAGCGCAGGCAGCGGCTACTCCGGAGCTCCTGTGGTCACGGCCACCGGCGGGGTAAGCGGTGGAGTCGCCGGCGGCGGCGGAGCCACTGGCAATAACGGGGGGAGGCTCTACGCCGATGTATAGCCTGCAGCAGCAGTACCTGGATATGGCAAGCGGCTTTCACATAATCGAGCTGCGCGACGAACGTGGCAACCGGCATCTGATACAACTGGCCGTCGGCCACGACTCATGCCCCGCATGCGGAGCGGTTCACCCCAAAGACAATTTGGACAAGCTGGACCCGGCGGCCGCCGTCGCTCAAATAAACGAGGCCCTGAATACGTCGCAGCGTCAGATGCTGAACTATGCCGGCAAGCATGGACTCACGGTGAGATGAGGCGCATTACCCTGCGCCAGGCGACCGAGCAAGACTGGCCTCTAATTCAACAACTGCATCGGGAGCACCAGGCCGCGCAGGGCACCAATTACGAGCTGCCTAACCTGTTCGGCCCCGCGATTGCCATCGCCCTGGTGGGCGTCGAAGAGTGTGGGGCCATCAGGAACTGTATCTACGTGGAGACAATCGCGGAGTTGCGCTTTGTGGGTTGCGATCCCAAGGCCACGGCGTTCGGGCGCCGGGAGATAGAAGGGCTTAGTTACGTATTGAAGCTCCAGGGCTTTCGCTGGCTGGAGTGCTTCGTACCTCGGCAACTCAAGAAGATGATCCAGAAACCATTGCGGCGAGCGGGGTTCGCTTGTGTCGATCGCGAGCTCGCGCACTTCGCCAAAGATTTGAGAGGAAGAACATGAGCAGAGGCCAATCCACGCAAGCATTTAACACCTCATCGAACGAGAACGCTACTGACTTTGGTAACGCGCAGTCAGCCTTCGGCTCGACGCAAAACGCCATCGGCAACTACAACAACCAACTGGCAAACTTCGTCTCCGGCAATCCCTATACGCCGGGGGGCGAATACGATCAGACCATCAATACCGGTCTGGCCAATGTATCCGACGCGGGCTCGAATTCGCTCCAGGGCGCGCTGCAATCGCAGGCTCTGCGAACGGGCCAAAACAGCGCCGCCGGTGCCGCGACTGCGGCTGCCGCAGCGCAGCAGAACACACGCAATCTGTCGAGTGACCTGGCCAACGCACAGCAGCAGCGCATCGCGAGTGAAGCTGGTTACAACCAGTCGGCTCTGGGCGCTTCGGCGGAGCCGATCAGCGCCAATGAGTCACTCTACGGTGGGTCTACGAATGCGGCGGATAGCACACTGGGAAATGAAACCCAAGCGGCCAAAACGCCCGGCTTCTGGGATGAAGTGGGCAATAGCGTTGCCGGCAATCTCGGCGGCCAGGTAGGAAAACTGTAACTATGACAGAGGATCGGGGCTACAGGGATGCTTTGAATGATGACGAAGCCGCCAGGCTGCTCAGGCAGATCCTGTCCCCGGCCGAGGCGCAGAGCCTGGTGCTGCCACCACCCCATCACCCTCCCCAAAGCGGACCGGGAGAATCGACTCCTCTGACAGGGAACCTGGCAAGGCCGCCCTCGCAAGCCACGCCGTCGCGGGCTCCGGACTACGAGGACGTCAAGCCTGAGAAGGGTACTTTAGTAAGGCGCGGGCTGGCAGGATACTTCGCCGCCGCACCCGCTGCGAAAGCAGGAATGCCCGACCGAAGTGGCGATCCCCAATACATAAAGGTTTCCTCGAAGGGACAGGTCGGTTATCTGCCCAAGGCGAATCTTCATGCTGCCCGGCAGATCGATGGAAATCTTAAAGTGTTGGATGAGGCGTGAGAAAAAATGACCCAAATTAGGCAACAGGGGCCCGGCTTTTTTGCCGGGCCCCTGTTGGAGCAAAACAGCGGCTCAGCGATGCCAGTCGTGGTGGTCGCCGTGGTCTTCATGTCCCCAATAACCGTCGTGGTAGGCCCAGCCCCGGTCGTAGTGGTCATAGTGGGGGTGGTTCCAGTAAGCACCGGCATACGGGGGCCTCTGCCACCCTCCATGCCTCCACTCATACCGTCCGCCGTTGGAGAACCAGTAGCCATCGACCCAGGCATAGCCTGGACCCGGCATAGGAGTCCGCACCTCGTAGCGCAGCGGTGGCGGCGCACCACCGATGTATACGCCAACCTGTGCAAAGGCCGGAGCCGTAAGTGCCGAAGCTAAGATCGCGCTCACTATCCATTTTGCTTTCATTGTCTTTCTCCCTTACAACAACCGCTTACTGGATGTAACCCTACTCAACGCAAGAGGTTTCGGCCTTTCTTCTGCCGTTAACTAGTTCATTTCAGACAACTCTTTGGTGCATGTACCCATGGCTGCACATCCGCTCAATACGCTTGGCTTTGAACCGATAGCTTCTCTGGCGCAAACCAACCCTCGCTCGCTCGCCGATCTCGGTTTTGAAACAGTGACCGATACCATTGGCGCGCATGCTACGGCGGCGGCCCGCAAAACGGCACGCGACGCGCGATTGCTGCCTGGCATGCAGCAAATGATCGTGCGTCCGCAGGCGGTGGGCGCCGTGGAACCCGATTCGGGGCGCAAGGTCGTGCAGCCAACCGATAACCCTGCCATCAACCAGGCGTTGGCCACCGAAGCCATGCCGGCCTACAAGGCCGGGCTGTTGCAGGCGATCAGGCACATTCCCGGCGCCAGCCTGGCGGCCAGCCGCGATGCCAAAAATCCGGCACGCCTGGGGGAAAAAATTGCCGGCCAAGGGCAACCGGCGGAGACGGTGAGCGACTACGGCGCGGCGCAGATCGCGGTCGCTTCGCCGGAGGCAAAAGATGCTGTCGTGGCCGCGGTGAGGCGGAACTTCCCAGTGTTGCGACAGCAGGACAACTTCACCTTCGGCGACCCGGAGTACCGTTACCGTAGCTACTCCCTGCAGGTGCAGATGCCCAATGGATCGTCGGAGGAGCTGCAGATCGTCCCCCACGAAGTGCTGGAGGCCAACCGGCAGGAGCACCACGATTACAAGAAGGTGCGCAACGCGGAGCTCTCGGGCAGGACCGCCGATCAGGCACGGGCGGCCGCGAGGGCCATCAACGATTCCGCTATGGAGCGGTTTAATTCCAGAAATTCGTCCGCGGATCGAGTGGCGAAGGGTCCAGTTGTGAAAGGGGCGAGAGTTCGATTAGCCAGCGGTGTTCTGGCCAAGGTCGTTTATGTGGATCCGAATATGCGGATCGCCCGCGTGCGCACCGAGGACGGAAGGAACGTTACCGTGCGTCACAAGGACCTGCGCAGGTCTTAACCGCCTTTGTGCCTAACAGAACCCCTTAGGAACTGGACGGGTGCCCCAGGTTCGCAGCAGCGTACCTGGGCCGAAAAAGACGGGGCGGAGCCCCCACCAGAGCTCTTCCTATCCGGGTCGCTTACCGATTGAGTGAAAGCATTCGAAAAAAAACATTTTCGTCCCAGGTACGCTGGTGCGAACCTGGGGCACGGTTCCCTACCTCAGACAGACGCTAGCTACCTGGAACGTTGTGGGCGTGTCCAAAACGAACTACAGCCCGTGATCAGCTCTTGGGCGGCCCACCGAGGCGGATATCTTCCCCGCGCTTGCGTCCGGGCTCTACTTTGGGTTTGGGCTTAGGTGCCTTCTTGGTTTCGCGCTTGCCTTTATCTTTGCTTCCCATGGAACCAAATATTACACGAAGGAGAAAACCATGATCCACAAACACCCTGTAGGCGCCTTCACACTAACGAAGGAATCCAATGCCCCCGGGCTCAAGATCGACCGCGACCAGATTCTGGCCAAATATTGGGAGCTGGCCAATCTCACCCCCGAGACGACCAAAGGAAATATCACGGGGCAACTGCATGCACTCGATACTCTCTGCGAAGAGTTACGCCTGATGCCGAATAAAGATGCAACCAAGCCGCCCGCCAAACCGGAGATCTACCGGTCGGCATGGATGGCCGGCTCGCCACGCGCCAATTGACCCCTCCACCGGCTACCGATGAGGAGACCCTCTATCGCTGGATGCCGGCCACCGCTGCGCAACACGCTGCGCTCGATTCAGAAGCGGACATCCTGCTCTTCGGGGGATCCGCGGGCTCGCTCAAGACCGAGACCATGTTGATGGACGCGGTGCAGGAGCATGAGAACCCCAACCTGCGGGCCATCGTCTTCCGTTCCTCGTTCGTGGAGATGACGGATATTATCGACAAGACCCGCCGGCTCTATGCGCCCCTGGGCGGCGTCTTTGTGGGTTCTCCTAAGTGGACCTGGAGTTTTCCTTCCGGCGCCACGATCCGCTTCGCTTACATGAAGACGGACGACGATGTGTGGAAGTATCTGGGGCCGCGCTATTCCTTCATCGGCTTTGATGAGTCGACCCTGCACACGGAAAAGCAGGTGCGCAATATTCTGGGCCGGTTGAGCTCGACCGACCCCAGTCTGCGGCTGCGCATGCGGCTCACCTCCAACCCCGGCAACGTCGGCGCCGCCTGGCACCAGACGCTTTTTCTGCGCGGTCACTGCCCGGTGCACAACGGGCGGGACGCGGCCCAACCCGGCCAACTCTACCGCGACCGCTGCTGGCCCTCGGATGGCGAGGTCATTCCCTTCTCGGTTGCCTTTATTCCCGGCAAGCTCTCCGATCACAATCTGTTAGACGCCAACTACTCCAAGCGCCTGCACATGATGTCAGGAGGGGCGGCAGCGGCCATGGAGCAGGGCTGCTGGTGCACGCTTGAAGGGGCCTACTTCCCTTTTATGCATGCCGGCCTGGTGCGCCCGCTGGCCGAGGCGGGTGTGGAGTGGTGGCACAACCACTTCCTTTCCATCGATTATGGTTATGGCAAATCCTCTTCTTCGGTAGGGCTTTATGTCCGCGGGCCGGCGGAGTTGCGGCAGAACACAACCATCCCTGGCATCGATTCGCAGCTGTTGCAGCAGGGGGAAGGCCCGGAGTTTCCCGACGGACGCATCCGCAAGATCGGCGAGCTGGTGGTGCCGCATGTGCCCGCATATGAGCTGGCGCAGATGGTGGTGGACGCGTTTGTCAGATCGGCTGAAAACGGAGAGCGGCGGCGCATTGTGGCTGCCTATCTTGACCCGGCAAACTTCAAAGAGATTGGCGACGGCCATACCATTGCCGACCAGATCAACGAGGTCTTTGAGCCGTGGGATATCGTTTGCGAGCGCGCCTCGAATGACCGGATGGGCGGCTGGCAGTTGCTCTACCGCATGCTGCGCACAGGCGAGTTCGAGATCACCGATGTTTGCCCACGCAGCTTCGAGGCCCTGCGCACGCGCATGCATGACGACAGCAGGCCGGGAGACATTCGCAAGCTAGCCGGCGATCCGCTGGATGACGTTGCCGACGAAACCCGCTATGCGTTGTACACCTTTATTCAGCAGGCTACGCAACCGCGGCAGTTGCTGCTGCAGTCCGCGGTACGCGGGTTGGATGTGGGCTCGGCCGCGATCCGCTGGCAGCAGAAGGAAGAAGAACTCGATCGCGAGGAAGCGCCGATAAGAACGACGGGGCGCATGGGATTTGGGCGCCGCGGATGGAGACGCTTTTAGATTGAGACCAAGCTTGAAATGATTGAAGATATGGCCGATAGTATTGACAGTAGGCTGCTCGGTAAATAGTCTCCGCTCCGATGCGCCGAGGTGAGTATGCCAGCAAACTCGCAAAACCGGCTAGCGATGTTGCGGTTGGCGCCCTTGGATGCATGGGTCGCCCTTTCCCAAGACGAATCAGAGATTATCGCGGTTGCAAGAACGTACTCTGAGGTCGTAGATCTCAGTCATAAACACGGCGTACACGATCCGGTGATTTTAAAGACGCCTAGTCAGTGGGCTCCCCTTTCCGTATAGCTCAAGGTGATACTTCCCTACAGCATCTCCCCGAATAGACACGGTGGGTTCTTTTACTCGGCGATTCTAAAGGTGAGTTTGGCAGTTCCATTGCCTAACGCTCCTAGGACTGAGCGCATTGAGGCATTGATTGACTCAGGCTCGACACGCTGTCTTTTCCACGCTGACATTGGGCGCTTCTTGGGGCTGGATGTAGCGGCGGGAACCAAAGAAGAAACGCTGGGCATCAGCGGGCTTGACATTACCTATTTGCACGACGTCGTGCTCTATATCCCCGGGGGCGCAGTAATGATCAAAGCAGGATTCAAGGAGAATCTCCCACTTGCCGGGCTTTTAGGAATGCAGGGCTTCTTCGAACATTTCGTAATTACCTTTGACCACAATGCGCTTGCTTGCGATTTGCAGAGGATAGCGCACGCCTAAGCACGTGCGTTCAAGGGCGTTACTCCCGCTCACTGGAAAATCTGCAGGTGCGCGCGTCGTAGTGTAGGTTCACCGTACCCAGCGGACCGTTGCGTGCCTTGGCAATGATCAGCTCGCCCTTCCCTGCCAGCGATGGATCTTCGCGGTCGTAGTATTCCTCGCGATGCAGAAAGAGAACCATATCCGCATCTTGCTCAATGGCTCCTGATTCGCGCAGGTCGGAGAGGAGCGGCCGTTTGTCCACCCGCTTATAGAGTTCGCGGTTCAACTGCGACAACAGAATCACCGGCACGTTGAGCCGCTTGGCCAGTCCCTTCATCGCGCGGCTGATGGCTGCAACCACTTGCTCGCGGTTTTCCGTGCCCCTGCGTTCCGCCGCCATCAATCCCAGATAGTCGACGACCACCAGGTCAAGACCGGCGCTGGCTTGCAGCCGGGCCGCCTTAGCCTCAATCGACACCGCGGTCTGCGCCGGCTGGTCGTCGATATACAACGGCGCATCGATGATCTCGGCCAGCGCGCGCAGATAGTACTGCTTCTGCACCTGGCTTAACCGGCCGTGGCGATGCGCTTGTAAGTCCACCTGCCCGCGCGCACAGCACATGCGGTCAATCAGCGCCTTGCTGGGCATCTCCAGGCTGAAGAAGGCCACCGTCTTGCCCGACATCGCAACATGTACCGCAATGTTGCCGGCCACTGCGGTCTTGCCGATCGAAGGCCGGGCACCCAGGATGGTCAACTCCTTGGGTTGAAACCCGGCGGTCAGATGATCCAGGCACCAGAAGCCGGAGGCGATGCCGGTAAGCCGGGCGCTCTGTTCGAAGATCTCGTCAATGCGCGGATAGTGGCTTTTGACGTACTCACCCACCGAGGTCAGCCCAGAGGTGATCGCCTGGCCGGCAATCCTGCGGAAGGCCGATTCGGCTTCGGCCAAAACCTCCTCGGCGGAGCCGGACTGATCGCCTGCCAGTGTCCCTACCCGGTCACTCTCGGCGATGGTTTGCCGCAGCAGAGACTTATCCTTCACGATGCGAACATACTCTTCGATCGACAGCCGCCGCGGTAACCCCTCGGTAAGGCTGGCAAGATAGGCCACCCCGCCGATCACCGACAGTTCCTTGTTACGTTGTAACTGCTCGGCCAGGGTCACAATGTCGACGCTCTTGCTTTCGCTCAACAGCTCGCCCATGCGCAAGAAGACACGACGATGCGAATCGAGCAGGAAGTCGGCGGCCGCAATGCGGCCGGCCGCTTCCTGGTAATGGCCGTTGTTGAGCAGAATGGCGCCCAGGATGGCTTTCTCCGCCACTATGCTGGCGGGCAGGCCGCGGATGGTGTGCGCGCTCATTTCTCTGCCCCCTCCGGCCCGCGCGGAAACAATGCCAGCGCCGCCCCTTGCGAGTTCCTCCAATCTGCAATCTCCGCCGCATCGGCAGGCAGAAAGCTGACAATCTCCTTGGTCGTACTGCTGTAGAGAAATGCCATCTCGCCGTGCGCGTAATCGAGCACAATCACAGTGCGGGAGTTAGTAAGCTTACGGGCATACTTCACATCCCCCTTTTGCACCCGGCGAATCAGGCTTTGCCGCACCATCTTCCCCACCTCCAGCCCGAAACGCGACATGGCGCAATCCTTCACCTGCTGGCGCTCGGCCTTCCGGTCCGGGCTGCTGCCATGAACGGACTTCCTGCGTTCCCGTTCGGGCGCACACTCCGTAGTGCGCCGGTCAGGTAAAGCGATGGGGGGCTCCCGCCTCTTGCACGGGCTCATGCACGGCCTGCAGGAATGCGGCTGCGCATGCCCAGAGCCCTCATGCCGCCGGTGTATCTTCCCTGGACGGGAATCTCGCGCCGTTGAACGGCCGCATAACGCTGGCTGTCGCGTACCAGGATGGCCATCGTGTCGTCATCAAAGTTATTTGCTGCCAAACGGCGTGCTGCTTTCTCCGATATACCCCAACGCTCTGCGATATCCAGGATGGAATGGGCGGAGCGAGGACGTCCGCCGCCATGTCTCCGAAGAGGACTCATAGCTATCTCCATATTCCGGGGGAGGAACCGAGGCGAAAAAGAAGGGTCAGCCGGGGAGGAGGGAACCCTTCTAAAACATAACTATTTCTGTCATAGTTACGACTTAACTAAGTCCAAGTATGCACCAACATTGGGCAACGCGCAAGATCAGATGCACTATTTCTATTACTTCGTGCCTAACAAGATATAGGTATGATTTATTAGACTTTCGTTTACGTAACCTTGGGTGTTATCTATCCTGCAATGAGGCCACTTAAGCAGCCAGGCGATGCACGTTTGTTGCGGATCGGAAACATGGCTTGACGCCGAACGGACAAAGGCAGTGTTAAATGAACGAGTTGTCGAACCTACTGCACGAGAGAGGAGCGCCTAGGAAAAATTCACACCGTTGCGTATCGGAGACAGGCCGGCGGATTAGGCTTGGTCATCCCAGAGCAGCTCATAGTTTACCTCAGTGGCGGCGGTTTGTTCCAGCAACTGCGCCGTGTCGTTGCGGACATTCCCCACCGCCTTATCTACCCTCCAGGCAGTCATTTGCTCCGCCGGAAAAGGCCGCAGCAGGTCTAACGG
The DNA here is from genome assembly GCA_963844785.1 of uncultured Acidobacteriaceae bacterium. GTDB lineage: Bacteria > Acidobacteriota > Terriglobia > Terriglobales > Acidobacteriaceae > PALSA-350. The sequence goes on from CAWJPV010000021.1 coordinate 707,314, forward strand.
AGGCTGCGCCGGGTTACCGGAACTGAGCCAGCGGTCATAATCCTTGCGCTCGATAATGACCGGCATGCGATTGTGCAGCGGGGCGACGACCTGGTTGGGATCGGTGGTGATGATAGAGAAGCTCTCCACCCATTCGCCGCCGGCGGGATCTTTCCAGCGTTCCCACAGACCGGCGAAGCCATAGGGCTCGCGGCTGGAGAGCGCGATAGCGAATGGCTGCTTGTGTTTTGGGTCCAGCTTTTGCCACTCATAAAATGCATCCGCGGGCACCAGGCAGCGGCGACGCTTAAACGCTTCACGGAAGGCCGGGGCGGTGGCCACGGTCTCTGCCTTGGCATTGATGGTGGAGTAGGCGATGCGCGCGTCCTTCGACCAGTAAGGAATCAAGCCCCAACGCATGAGGACGATCTCGCGCAGACCTGTGTCGCGATTCAGGCGCACCACCGGTTGGAAGGTTTGTGGGGCTACGTTATAGCTGGCGCCCCATTCCATTGCATCGTCATCGTCCGCACCGAACCACGCAGCGATCTCTCTCCGGGTTGACTTACGTACATAACGGCCGCACATAGGTTGATGATAGCAACTCGCTACTTACGGCCCTCAGGGGCTAAAGCCCGTCAACCGGGGAGGGTTATGTACGGGCTGAAGCCCGTACCCTTCAAGACCAGACAAAGGGACATTGGAAGTAAGTTCGGCTTGAAGGGGACGCCCTTCGTGCCTTGAAGGGGACGGCCTTCAGGCCGTCCGTAAGAAGTCAGAGCGACTACGGCTTTAGCCTCTGAGGGTTTTCGCAGACTTGAGCGAAGCTCGTTCGCCAAATTCTTATTGCGGAAAAGCTTCGGCCATGGAGCGGCCCACACTGGGCAGTGGTCCTTTGCTCAAAACCAGCAGGCGAAGAGGAGTTGCATTCTTCTTCACTTCGCGGCATTCGAGAATGCGGGTGGAGAATTGTTCCAGCCGGGGAAAGGGACGAAAGTTCTTGTTCAACGTACAAACCAGCAGGGTACGTTCATGCAACAAGGGCGCCAGGTCGTCAAGGTAGTACTCCAGCGACCAGTGGAAGCCGATGCTGTAAAACCCGTAGATCAAGTCATAGGGTCCGGGCAATGCAACAAGCGGCAGTGCAGCGGCATCAAATAGCTTGTAGGCGTGGAGTCCGTTGTAGTCCAGCATGGTTTGTAACAGCGAGAGGTTGCCGCAGAAAGAAGAAGTATCCGGCCACTGCGGAGGATGCTCATAATATTTTTGTTTGTATTTGGTGGTGGTGCCGTTGGCGTCGTAGAGACTTATTTCGCTGCCCGGTAAGAGCCCCTTCTTGTTGAAGAAAACTACCGACCGGCCAAAGCCTGGACCGATTTCCAGAACTCGTTTGGGTTTATCGACTGCTGCAAACAGGGGCAGCAAGGCTTCGTACTCCGCTTCCGAGGCGGCATTGCTTTCCCTTTGCCAGAGCAAGCGGGAAGTTTCATCGGCCTTGAGCGGCAGGCGGGTGGAGATAAGGCGAATCGCAGCGACCACTTCTTCTGTAAACGGCGGCGCCAGAAATAGCTGCTCCGCAGAGCTGGCCTTGGGATCAAGAATAGACCTGCCGCGAAGTCGATTGAGTGAAGCTTTCATGAACAAGCAGGTACCTTCTTTAAAAGCGTTTTCACTTCTAGTTTCATAAACAAGTGTAGCTTTGCTACGGACCTCGCCCAGCATCCCAAGTTCCAGTTAGGAACATGATTGACCTTTTGGTATCGAGCCCAGGTATCTGCGCTGGGTCGAATTTGATATTCTATCCGGGACGACTTTTTGCGTCTGGAGAATCCCCTTTGAATACAAAAGAGATCTTAGAACACATCAACAGTGAAATTTCTCGACTGCAGCAGGTGAAGGCTTTGTTGCAAGGTACGGCCAATGGTCATAGCCGGAGTGCTGTTGCGGGCTCCATGAATGGTTTGACAGCGCCTAAGGTCAAGGGCAAGCGCGTACTGAGCGTGGAAGCTCGTAAGAAGATCGCAGCTGCGCAACGGAAGCGCTGGGCGAAGGCAAGAAAGGCTCAAGTCTAAAGGAGATTGTTACTGGGCCATTAAAGCGGTTTCACAGCAGCTACGCCTAAGCACCGAATCGCGACTACTGTGGAACCGCATTATCTCTTCCCACCCAACTCAACTCAGATATTCCAGCCGCCGTCGATCACGTGCGTCTGGCCGGTGGTGAAGCTGGACTCATCCGATGCCAGATACACCGCCAGCTCGGCGACCTCTTCTGGTCGACCTAGCCGGCCCATGGGTTGGCGCGCGATAAATTCACGGCGCACCTGCTCCACATCGCCCTGCGCGGCAATACGCCCGTCGAGCGAAGGCGACTGCACCGTGCCCGGACAAATGGCATTGCAACGGATACCCTGGCGCACAAAGTCGATAGCAATGGCCTTGGTCAAGCCCACCACCGCGGCCTTCGAACTGGTATAGACAAACCTGTTGGGCACACCCCGGATACTGGACGCGATGGAAGCCATATTGACGATGCTTCCCCGTCCCGCGCGTAACATGCCGGGCAGAAACGCGCGACAGATGCGATACATCGAGCGCACATTTAAATCGAAGGAAAACTCCCAATCCTCTTCCTTGCAGTCGAGGATGGTGCCGTGATGCACGAAGCCGGCGCAGTTAAATAAAATGTGAGGCTCCGGCAGCTGGGCTGCGAGTTGTTCGATCTCCGTGAGGTTGCGCACATTGAGTTCGCGGCAAACCATCTGCGGTTGCTCCGCGGCGAGAGTATCGAGTGCCGCGCGGTTGATATCCGTGGCCCACACAGTGGCGCCTTCGCGGGCAAAGGCAATCGCCGTCGCCCTTCCGATTCCCTGTCCAGCGGCCGTGACCACAGCGGTCTTTCCAGCCAATCGTCCACTCATCCAGTTCCCCTTTCTTCTAAAGCTCGATTCTAACCCGCCACTCCGTTACACGATCTGGACTCTATCCCTCAAACAGAGGTCGGTGACCTGGACGGGTGCCCCAGGTTCGCACCAGCGTACCTGGGTTGAAAAGGAATTTTTCGAATGCTCTAGGTCCATTGCATATCCGAGGCTTCGTTGATAAGGGTTCGGTTACCCCCTCTTGTAAAAGCATTCGAAAAAACCATTTTCGGCCCAGGTACGCTTTGGCGAACCTGGGGCACCCGTCCAGGTCACTAACCCCTGTTTGAGGTATAGAGGTCCAGGTCACTGATCCCTGGGTGAGATAGGTATAGAGTCCAGATTGTGTAACGAAAGGGATGGATATGCAGTTCTACTGCCCTCGTCCTTCGAGTCCCATGGCTACACACAATGCAGACACATCGCCGATCTTCTCGCCTAATGCAGCGGGAACAATTTCACAGGCTCTCAACGTTTGTGGCAAGGCCTCGCGTGCGATCGTTCTGCGCATGGGCGCGAGCAGGTTCTCGCCCATGCGCCAGGCCAATCCGCCGAGCACTATGCGTTGCGGGTTCAGCACGTCGATCAGCATGGCAAGCGCCTGCCCCAGGCGCATCCCAGAGGTGCGCAGAATACTGAGCGCGACTGCATCCCCGGCCTGTGCCGCCTGGCCTACGTCGCGCGCCGTCACTCCACCTGTAGCCATCTGTGCGTGCAAGATGCTGGAGCGGCCGCGCTTTTCTGCTTGCACCAACATGCGCACCGCAAGGTGCGCTATACCACCACCGCTGGACCAGCCTTCGATCGACCCCGCCTTGTGGTAGCCGACCGGTCCCGTCGGGCTAAGGCGCACATGACCGATCTCGCCCGCATCCCCATTGGCTCCCAAGTACAGGCTGCCGGCGGCGATGATGCCCGCACCCAGGCCCGTACCCAGGGTAAGAAAGACCATATGCTCGGTGCCCATGCCGGCGCCAAATCGATGTTCCGCCACCGCGCCCGCGTTGGCATCGTTCTCCAGCCGGCAAGTAGCGTGGAAGGCCTCGCCAAGGAAGCGGCAAATAGGCACATCCACCCAGGTAGGCAGATTGGGCGGCGCCTGGACGATTCCTTTCACCCGATCGAGCGGGCTGCCACAACTCACGCCGATGGCCGCAATCGACTCCTGACCCAGGCCCTGCTGCGCCAACAAGCTGTGCGCCGATTCTACAATGCGATCCAGAGCCTGCTGCGGTCCCCGCTCCGGCATGGTCGCAAACTCCACCCGTCCTAAAGTTTCCGGAGGACGCGCAGAGAGCACGACCGCGGTCTTGGTACCACCCACATCCACGCCAAGATAAATTTTCTGCATGTTTAGATGAGCACTCCGCTGGTCGCCTGGTCGTGGATAGCATGAGCGCGCACCAGGGCCGCGGTTACATGGGCACAGATATTTTCCTGGCCCACATGCTGGGCAAATTCCACCTGCGCCATCAAGCGCGCGGGCTGCTCCCGCGCACCGCACAGCAGCAAGGTTCGCCCCGAGCCGTGGACCTCAAGCGCCAGCCGTTCCAGCGCTTGCAGCCCGGTCGAATCAAGCGCCGTCATATTGCGCAAGCGCAGCACCACGATCGGCGGCAGCGCAGGCAGCTCGCGGCGAATCTCGTCGATCTTCTCCGTGGCGCCAAAAAGAAACGGCCCGTGGATGCGATAAATCGCCACGAAGGATGGAATATCCCTACCCTGCAGCACATGCATTCGTCCGTCTTCGAGATCATCCTCGGTCACGCGAGAGACCGTGGTGGTGAGAGTCACCTTGCGGATAAAGACCAGCGCGGCAAGAATCATTCCCCCCTCGACCGCTACCGTAAGGTCGGCGAAGACGGTCAGCAGCAGGGTGGTCAACCACACGCCGATCTCCAGTTTCGAGAGCTTCAGAATCTGCGGTATCTCGTGCCATTCCCCCATGTTGTAGCAGACCACCATGAGGATGGCGGAGAGTACTGCCAGGGGGATGAACTTGGCCAACCCAGAGGCGAAGAGCAGCACGGCAAGCACCGTAAGCGCATGGACCATGCCCGCCACCGGGCTCACCGCTCCGCTACGGATGCTGGTCGCGGTACGGGCAATGGCGCCGGTAGCCGGTAGCCCTCCGAAGAGTGGGGACAGGATATTGGCGATGCCCTGCGCCGTGAGTTCGACATTGGGATTGTGCTGATCGCCGCTCATGCGGTCTGCGACCACAGCGGACATCAGCGACTCGATCGCTCCCAGCAGAGCTACTGTAATGGCGGGGGAGATCAGCATCCTCACGGTGCTGTACTCGAAGACCGGAACATGGAAACGGGGAAAGCCCGAAGGGATCCCCCCGAAACGCGTGCCCACCGTCTCCACCGGCAGGTGCAGGAAGTATACGGTAACCGTGGCTGCGACTAATGCGACGATGTAGCCGGGCACCCGCGGCAGCCAGCGCCTGGTCAATACGATCAGCAGCAGTGAGGCGCCGGCCAACAGGGTAGTGGTCAGCGAAACGGTGGGTGCATTCCCCAGCACCACCCGCATGCGGCCCACAAAATCCCCGGGCACCGGCCCGGTGCGCAATCCGAAAAAGTCTTTGATCTGGGTACTGGCGATGAGGATGGCGATGCCGTTGGTAAAGCCCACGATCACCGGGCGGGGTATGAACTTGACTGCCGCGCCCAAGCCGGTGGCTCCCAACAGGATAAGCAGGATGCCGGCCATGATGGTGCAGATCAGCAGGCCATTGAAGCCATAGCGAGCCAGGATGCCGGAGATGATTACGACAAACGCGCCGGTCGGGCCGCCGATCTGGTTACGCGAGCCGCCCAGGGCGGAGATGGCGAACCCGGCTACCACCGCGGTGTAGAGTCCGGCCTCCGGAGGCGCCCCGGAGGCAATGGCAAACGCCATCGAGAGCGGCAAGGCGACCAGCCCCACGGTAATGCCTGCCGCCAGGTCGGCCCCGAATTTTTTCCCGCTGTAGTCGCGCAGGGCGACCAGGGACTTAGGTGTCCAGCCGGTAACCTTCCTAACCATTGCCAGTCACCCTATTGATTCTTGATGCGGTCGCTGACCCTCTTGGCCAGCTTGGAGATCTCGTCCGTCTGCTTCAGGACGTCGGTCGGCGCCGTGGCTTCATTTCCCTTGTCCACTTCCTCCTTCAACACGGTCGCCAGCTTCACCAGGCGATCGGTGTCGTCGATGAGCTCTTGCTGATGTTCTTGCCGGAGCCGCTTGAGCTGTCGCTGCTGTATCTCGTGCGAGACGTAGGGTTCATCCCCGGTTGCGTGTTCATGGCCGAACACGCCCTGTGGGTCAGTGGGAGTTGGTGCGGCAGTGGGAAACTGCACCTGCGCCCTGGACAAGGCAGGCGCCGCCAGCAAAGCACCCGCCAACATCACCATCACTGCCCGTAGCCGGATTCGCGATAAAACGCCCACTTCACCCTCACTGAGTTCTGCTTTGAGGGACTAGCCCCCGTTCTTTCATTCTTTCTTTAAGATCCTTGCTTAGTTTCAACACCTCGTCAGCCTTGCGCACCGCGGCCAACGACAGGGTGTTGCTTCCCGCCTTCGCTACCTCAGCCTTCAACTCCTGCACCAGTTGCAGCAGCCGGGTTGTCTCTTTCTGAAGTTGTTGTTCCTCAGGGGTAGCGGGTGGGGTGGCCACCATCTGCTTCGCTGCCGGTTGATTCGCCTCTGGCTGGTCTGGCTTAGGCTGATCCGATGTGGTCTTATCTGCAACAGGTTCCTCGGGCTTAGTCTGATCCGATGTGGTCTGATCCGCAACGGGTTCCTCGGGCTTGGCCTGATCCGCAGCAGGCTGATCCGGCTTGGCCTGATCCTGATCGGACGCCTGATCCATGGCAGGCTGATCCGGCTTAGCCTGATCCTGATCGGACGGTTCATCCGGTGTCGTCTGATCTGAAGTAGCCTGATCCGCCCCAGCTTGATCTGCAGCGGGCTGATCCGGCTTGGCCGCTTGATCCGGCTGCGCTTTATCGGCCGTAGCCAGATCCGGCTTAGCCGCCTCCACCGGCTCCGGTTGGCTCCTGGCGGTGGAGGACTGGCCGGGGGCGCTGCCCACCGTGGAGACCAGCCCAACACTCAGGATGACCGCAATTATCCACCGGTCAAGTAGGATCATAGGGTGCCAGTGTACGCCACCATTTTCCCCCTCGTCTCTCTCCTGGAACCGCTTCCGTCAGCACCTTCGTTTCTTCGCGCCCTAGATCAGGAATGGCTCTCCGATGTGCAGGATTTCGTCCGCACCGGCCTGCCCAAATTGTTGTTCATCGCCCTCTACGCCTGGGCGCTCATCGTGGTAGTCAACTTCATCACCGGCCGGGTGATGAAGATCGCCGAGCATCGGGACACCCTGGGGGTCGCCCGCGGCGCCCAGTTGCGCACCCTGGCTACAGTCATCCGCGCCACCGGGATTGTCATCGTTTCCCTCCTGGCCTTTTTGCAGATCATGGAGAACGTTCTCCACTTCAACCTGGGACCGCTTCTGGCCAGCGCGGGGATCGCGGGCGTGGCCATCGGCCTGGCGGCGCAGACCATTGTAAAAGACGTGCTGAACGGCATCCTGGTTCTGGTTGAGGACCAGTACAACGTGGGCGACGCGGTCACCCTGGCAGGGATGACCGGCACCGTGGATTCCATGACCCTGCGCACCACCCACGTCCGTGGCTTTGACGGCACGCTCTACATCATCCCCAATAGCCAGATCACCAATGTGGCCAACCTGAGCCGGGACTACTCCGTCGCCACACTGAACGTCTCGGTCGACTTCTCCGCCAATCCCGACCAGGTGATTCCGCTGCTGAAGAAGATCGCGCTGGAGGTCCGCAACGAACCCGCCTTCAAGGACGTTTTCGTCGCCGATCCGCAGGTCTTCGGTGTGGATTCGATCAAGGGAACCGAGGTCATTTATCCCATCCAGATCAGGACCCTGCCGCGCAAGCAATTTGACGCCATGCGCGAGATGCAGCGCCGTATCCGCCTGGCGCTGGAGGAGCACAACATCTTGCCGGGCAGCCCCTATCGCGTGCTCAGCGGCTCTCCGGCGAAGCCTGAGGCCGAGACGGCGGCGCCCCCCCCGACCCCACGACTGCCAAGCCTAATGAGACAAATCCCTTTACTGGGGAGTGACGCTCTCCACCCGTCCTTGGTTACCAATCCGGCGCTAACCCTGCAGCAAGGTGATTAAATGCTCCGGGCTTCTGGTCGGCGGAAGGCAGGAGGTTCCCCGGCAAACCACGGCGAAGCTGTGGGCCGCCTTGAGGTCGGGAAGCAGGGGCAGGGTTTCGGCTAGCAAGGGGGGTAGCTCTTGCGCCACCTGCGCCCGGGTCAAACGGATCACGCTTTTGCTCACCGCGTAACCCATGAGGGCGGCCGCCTCCAGCTCATCGGCTGCGTCTTCTCCAATCACCACCACCTGCACCGGCGGCAGCAGCAGCCGCTCCAGGGCCAGGCCATAGGTTCCGGCGTACAGCCCGAAATGGGTCACCACACCGGCAAAGGTTTCCAGCGTATCCTCCGCTTTTTCCCGTAGATCAGCCCGCCCGTTCAATGCCTCCAGGCGCAGCAGCGCAGCCGCAGCAGACGGGTTTCCCGCCGGCGTGGGCGAATCCTGCAGCGGCTTGCGCCGCGCCGTCAGCACGCCCAGCAACTCTGGGCCCTTCGCCCTGGCATCAAAAAACCCTCCGCTGACCGGGTCGTAAAACTCCGCAATCATGCGCTCAGCCAGATCCATCGCCGCGCGGTAATACTTCGCCGCGCCGGTGGCCAGCCAGCCATCCAGACAGGCGTGGGTGAGAAAGGCATAATCGTCCAGCATGCCCGCTACCCATTTTGTCCCTGCGCCCCCGGTGTAGGAGATCACGTGGGCCAGACCGCGTTCAGGATGCAGACCCTCCCCCAGCAGCCGGTCCAGGGTCAACAGCGCAAAGGCTTTGACTGCGGGCAGGCGCAGCACTTGCGCCGCCTCGAGATACGCCGAGATCGCCAGGGCATTCCAGTTGGTGTAGACCGTCGTATCAATGAACGGCGTGGGCCGCTTCCCCCGCGCAGCGTACAGCCGTGAATGGGCGCTAGCCAACAGCCCTTGTGCCTCCGCACGCGACTTGCCGGCGCGAGCTGCCACTGTGTCGAGTGTCTGTTTCACATGCAGCACGTTCTTGGCGGGATTGTGGTGCATATCCCCCAGATCGCCAATGTCGTAGTAGGCAGCGGCAATCTCCATCTCTTCCGGCGTGAGCACCGCGGCGGCTTCTGCCTGGGTCCAGGTGAAGTAGTCACCATCGTCGTCCAGGTCGATGTCCGCATCCTGCGAGGCGTAGAAGCCGCCCCGCTCCCGGTCCGTCAGCCAGGTGTCCATCCAGCGGATGATGTCTTTGGCCACCCGCGCCGACTCCACCCCCACATAGCTTTGAAAAGCATGCACGTAGTTCTTCAGCAGCTGGGCGTTGTCGTACAGCATCTTTTCAAAGTGCGGCACTACCCAGGCCTCATCGACGGAGTAGCGATGGAAGCCCCCACCCAGGTGGTCGTAAACCCCGCCCAGCGCCATCTTCTCCAGGGTCACCACGGCGGCTTCCCTGGCCGCCTCGTTGCCCGTGCGTCCGGAAACATCCAGCAGCAGATCGATGGCCGAGGGATGGGCAAACTTGGGCTGCGCCCCGAAGCCCCCGTGGTGGCGGTCGAACTTCTCCAGCGCGGAGGCCACCATCTTGTCCACGATGCTCATGCTCAGGCTGTCTGAGCGCCCGGCAAAGTTCTCGTTGTGTTCGATCGCCGCAACCACGCTGCCGGCCGATTCCAGTACCTCGTCACGGCGGGTCTTCCAGGCGTCCAGCATGCTGCGCAGCACACGCTCAAATCCCGGCCGCCCGTAGCGGTCGTCGCGGGGAAAATACGTGCCCCCGAAAAACGGCTGGCCCTGGGGCGTCAATACCGCCGTCAGCGGCCATCCGTTTTGCCCGCTAATGGCCGCGACGGCGGCCTGGTAGCGCGTATCCACATCCGGGCGCTCATCGCGATCGACCTTGACCGCGACAAAGTTCTCATTGATGACCGCGGCCAGCCCCGGATCCTCGTAGCTCTCGCGGTCCATCACATGACACCAGTGGCACCACACGGCCCCGATATCGAGCAGGATGGGCTTATCTTCTCCGGCTGCGCGGGCAAAGGCTTCAGCCCCCCATTCATGCCACTGGACCGGCTGGTGCATGGCGGAACGGAGATACGAGGAAGAGGCTTCGGCGAGGGAGTTGGTCGGCTCTGTCATCTCTCCCAAGTCTACCTAGGATCATCTATCAGAGGAGGCCGAGGCAGAGAGCCGTCGTTTCGCCAGCCCGCTATACACCCACATCATCACCAGGGCAAAGATAATGATGAACAGATTGGGCGTGGTGGTGAAGAAGTAAAGAATTTCCCGCGGGTGGAGAAAATGATAGGCATTCAAAAATCCCATGCGGTTGTAGAGAGCCAGGACGGCGGCCAGCGCAGCTCCGGGGATCAGAAAGCGGCGCCGGCGCACGATCCATCGGGGAGAGATGAATAGGAGCAGCGGCAACCCCAGGGGCAGGAAACCTGACATCGCCATGAACAGGCTGAAGGCGCCCCACACCACCATTCCTTTGGCCACGGCGACGGGCAGTTGGCTGGCGTGGGCATCGACATAGCGCCAGGCAAGACGAAACACAAAGGGGATGGTTAGCAGCCATCCTGCCAACCAACCCGCCAGGCCGGCCAGCGCTCCGTACTTCAGCCGCACGGTCCAGGGGAAGGTCATCGGCACACTATCTAAAGCGAAAGCGCGAGCCGCTGCGCCACCTCGAAGTACAGGTCCACCGCCTCCAGCAGTTCGCGCTTGGCAATCTTCTCAAACGGAGTATGCGCCACATGGATCGAGCCCGGCCCCAGCAGCAGCGGCTCACCCCATTGGTCAAGCGCGGGGATATCGGTAGTGAAAGCGGCCACCATGGTGTCCAGTCCCTCTATCTTGCGCATGCGGACGAAGGGGATTTCCAAAACATACTCCAGCTCGGCCAGGCCGGCGGCCGCCTGCTCCAACGCCATGCGGGTTTCCTCCGATGGTCCCACCAGCCGGATCAGCACCTGCGCCGAGGCGGCATCGGCAATCACATTCGGCGCCCGGCCGCCCTCAATCACACCGATGTTCAACGTGCTGGGCCCCACCCCTTCGATGCTGGGTAAGGACAAAGTCCGCAGCCGATCGAGCACCTGCACCAGCTTGTGCACCGCGCTATCTCCCAGCTCGGGATAGGCGGAATGGGCCATGACGCCGCGGGCCCTGACCTCCACCCGCAGCACTCCTTTCGAGGCCAACGCCAGGCGGTTGTCGGTAGGTTCGCCGTTGATCAGAAAACGGCTCCCCTTGGGATGCAGATTGGCCTCCTTGGCTCCCGCCGAATCGCGCTCCTCCCCCACCACAAACAGCAGCCCGGCCCTCACCCCGGCCTCGCGCAGCCGCTCGCCGGCCGCCACTTGCGCGGCGATGATTCCCTTGGCGTCGCAGGTGCCCCGGCCGTAGAGAAAAAGGTCGTCTTCGCTGCTGGGGTAAAAGGGGGGCACGGTATCCATGTGGGTGGAGAGCACCACATCCGGCTGCTCTCCGTTGCCGGCATAGACATTGAAGCGTGGCCCGGTGTAGCGGCTGTTGGATGGCTGGGACACCGCTGTCCGTTCCACCGCAAAGCCCCGCTCGCGCAGGAAGGCGTCAAGAAACTCCCCCACCGCGCCCTCGTTATAGGTGACAGATTCGATATCCACCAATTGGCGGGTCAGGGCAATGGGATCAAGAGGTCTCATCGTTTTTCAGGATACCTGAGCCATCCTTTAGGATTACAAGCGATGCATCAGAACCCCACCCCTTTACTACGCAGCGTGGATGATCTGCGCGGCCCCGCGGGCCGGATCGAAGCGCTGCTGAATGGGGGCCGGCCCGATGCCCCCTACGCCGCCCTGGTCTGCCATCCGCACCCGCTCTACGGCGGAACCATGCACAACAAGGTTGTTTATCACGCCATGAAGGCCTACCAGGCCTTTGGGCTGCCGGTACTGCGCTTCAACTTCCGCGGGGCCGGCTTGAGCGAGGGCACGCACGACCACGGCCGCGGCGAGGTCACCGATACGCGCATCGCGCTCGACTGGCTGCAACGGGAGTACCAACTGCCCGTGCTTTTCGCCGGCTTCTCCTTCGGCTCCAGCGTTGGTTTGCGCGCCTGCTGCGGAGATGAGCGGGTCAAGGGCATCGTGTCCCTGGGGCTTCCCGTGAAAGCCGGGGGACGCGAGTACCACTACAGCTTTCTCTCCGGCTGCCCCCAGCCCAAGCTCTTTATCAGCGGAGATGCCGACGAGTACGGGCCCCGCACCGGGGTGGAAGCCGCGGTGGCGGGCGCGGCGCCCCCGGCTGACCTGGTCATCATCCCGGGCGCCGATCATTTCTTCGCCGGCAAATTGGAGCAGATGCAGCAGGCCCTGATGGCCTGGTTGAAGCAGCGCTTCGGGCTCCCGGAGGCAACGCTATGAAGGAAGGCCTGCTGCGCACGATGCATAATGAGGCGCGCAGTATCTTTCACCATGCGCTCCGCTCCTCGAGCATTGCCGCCGCCTTCGATCGCCGTTTTCCCGCCGCGTTTCCCTTTGCCGAATACCATCGCATCTATGCCGTAGCCTTGGGGAAGGCGGCTCTCCCCATGCTGGAAGCGCTGTGCGCTCGTCTGCCGCGAGCGTTGGACGGTGGAGTATGCTGCGCGCCGGTACTGCCCTCCGACCGGCAACCTGGGGTGGAGTATTTCCTCGGCGGCCATCCCCTGCCCAATGAGGATTCCTTCGTTTCCGCCCGTGCTGCGCTGCGGTTGTTGCGGCAGATGGGCGAGCGGGATTTCGTCTTCTTCCTGATTAGCGGGGGCGGCTCCGCCATGGTCGAACTGCCGTTGGACGAGCGCATCTCGCTTGAGGAGACGCAAGCTCTGTACAAGGCGCTGGTGGGTTCGGGCGCGACCATCGCGGAGATCAACACCGTGCGCAAACACTTTTCCGCGGTCAAAGGTGGACGCCTTGCGGCGGCTGCGGGCAGCGCGGGGAGATTGTCCCTCCTGCTGTCGGACGTGGCGCCCCGCTTTCTCGATGCCCTGGCCTCCGGCCCCACGCTTCCCGACTCCTCCACGGTGGCGGAGTGCCACGAGATCATCGACCGCTACCATCTGCGCGAGCGCTTCACCCCGGCGGTGCGGGATTTCTTCGATGATGCCAATCTCCCCGAGACGCCTACGCTGGACGAGGCCCCGGTGGAAATCCTGCTCTCCAGCGACGACCTGATGGACGCTGCCCGGACCAAGGCTCTCAGCTTAGGTTATGAAACGGTGATCGACAATAGCTGTGACGATTGGGATTACGCCGATGCCGCCCGCTTTCTGCTGGAGCGTTTTGCACAACTGCGGCGTGAGCATGGCAGGCTGTGTCTGCTATCGGGCGGCGAGGTGACGGTGCGCCTGGGCCGCGAGCACGGCGCCGGCGGCCGCAACCAACAATTCGCGTTGGCGTGTGCCCTGGCCCTGGCTGGGCCGGCTTCGCCGGTAGTCGTGCTGAGCGCCGGCAGCGATGGGATTGATGGCACCAGCGACGCCGCCGGGGCCATCGCTGATCCGACGACCGTGGGCCGGGCACAGGCTCTGGGATTTGATGCGGCCTCGGCGCTTGCTCGTTTCGACGCCTTTCCGCTCTTCACCGCGCTGGGCGACACCCTGGTCACCGGCCCCACGCACAACAACCTGCGCGACCTAAGAATCCTGCTGAGCAACTAGAGAATAAACCGCAGGTCGAGTGCTGTGTATCTCACTCAAGCCAAAACACGGCTTGACCCCGATTTCCTGCCACGCAGTGCTAGAGAGATCCACGTGGGCGCCTTTCGTTAAGGAAAGGCGCATGGAGTGTATCAACGCCACAAGCCTCCACAGGAAATCGGGGCAATGGAAAACCCAGCCTTTGCGTGGGGGAGAGGCGCACCGCAGGTCCCTCGGCTACGCTCAAATCAGCAGCAAATACCCACCCTAAACATCCTCGTCACAAATCTTCAGGTCATGACAACTTTTCCAACTTGCCTATGGCCAGTTGAGAAAGAAATGACCCTGCAAACCGCCATGGATTTGAGGCCCGGAGGGCCGGGAGCCAAAATCAGCCCAGCCCGGGAGGGCTGGGAGTCGGATCGCCAAGATTGTGGAGCGCTGGAGGCGCGGCACTACCAACATTCGGGGTGCCGTACCTCCGGCGCTCGGATGATGTTGTGGAATCGATGTCCGCCCTCCCCCTTCCTGAAGGGTTGAAACTTCTGCGCCTTTCCTTACTAAAGCGCACGCGCGGTCTCTCCAGCGCTTGTGGCAGGAAATCGTTAGGTTATTTTCGAGACTCCCACCAGGGCTGGGGTTTAGCGGCCCCCTCCGGCCTTGGAGCCCCCTCGCTTCTCACAAAAAAAAAGACGCCCATATCTGTCACCGGCATGCATGGCAAATATGGGCGTTACGGCATGTTCACTTCTGGCGTTTACTAAGCAACCGCTCCCAAGGCGGCTTTCCCTCAAGAAAAGCCGCACTTCGTTGCCCTTCCCCGTACAGCTTAGAAGTGAAATGCTCCAGGGAGGTGGTTAGTAGGTTAGGACCCAGCCATCGTGGGTCAGCATCAGTGTGGCCTCGTCAACCGGCTGGTCCGACATGGACTTCGCTACCATCGGGAAAGGCGTTCCGCACTTCATCCTTCTTGGCCCAACTGGGTGGGTTCTTGAGCACAAAGTGGTATTCCACTTTGGTCAGCGGTTTGCCATCGTAATCGACCGGCGGAGTGAAGTTCTCCACGCTGGTGATCTGGCGGCGCCCGTAGCAGAATTTGCCTGCCCCTTCGGTCCGGCTGCCTGCGGCCGTCAGTACATAACGATTGATAGTATCCGCGCCCTCGGTGGTCTGTTCCCGCTCCAGCAATCCAGCTTCGGCCAGTGCATCCAAACGGTGCCGCGTCTCCGCCAGCAGCTTGTCATTGACCGACACTTGATAAGGAAAAGGCATCGGCCTGGTGAAAAGGCAGTCTTGACTCGCCGAATAATCGTGGTTGAGTGCGTCAGCAAGATTCGCTTTGCTCGCCACCCTGGAATCTGCGCAACCGGCTGCCAATACCGCACTTGCCGCCGCCAACATTGCCATCTTCACTACCTTCGTATAGCCCTTCATGATCTCCCTCGCGTCACAACAACTGACTACATGAGTGAGATTAATCGAGATTCGAAAAACCGCCAGCTTACGAAACGTGTAGCGCAGCGAACGAGCGGTGTCACTTAGGAGCCATTACTCGAGCGCACGAGGGTAATCACCCCAACTGGTGACGTTCAGGTAACACCTCATAATGTAACAACAATGGTGCTGATTTCAGGAAAAAGGCTGGTATGTTTACCGGACGATGCGCAGGGGGAAAGCCGGAGATTGCCTACCCGGCCGGCAATAGGCCCACGACTAAACTGTTATTCTGGCGGTGGAGCGAAAGGAACGAACGTGAACGACGACATCCTGAACGCCATCGATGAAGAGATCGCGAGCGCTTCGCCAAGCGCGCGCCATCCTCGCGCAGAGCGGCACACCTTCTGCCCGCAAAAACCCTGCCGCCACTGTTACCCATAAAAAGCCACGCAGAAAACTAAGTGCCCAGGCCCGCAAGGCAATCGCCGACGCCCAGCATAAGCGTTGGGCCAAAGTGAAGAGCCAGAAGAAGGCTGCCAAGGCGCCCGCAGCCAAGAAACCATCCAGCCCCAAGTAAAGATATCGATACTCTTTGAATTTTCCTGGGGGACCCGCCTGCGTTATCCTCTATCAGAGCACGGATACAGAGCACGGAACGCGGAGGAGGGCCGCGTGCGTCTCACGACGCGGGTGGTCCGTCTAATCCTTTGATCGTGCCAGAGAATCTTACGGCTTTCCCCTCCAGGCGCGAGGTTGATCGCCACGGTTGAGTACGGATCAGCTTCCTTGGTTGGCTATGCCATAAACTGTTTTGACGACATCTGCCCGCCTGCCCCGGTATGCCGTGGGGCGTGCCGTCGCCCGCCCATGGAATTGCTTGCCCGGGCTTCGCTCGCCGGCAAACCGGCGCGAGTAGAGGCCACTCCTCCCGCCGTCGATAACGCAAACGGGAGACATGGGAGCAACACCAGGAAAGAGGACACCAGGTTAACTGATGCAAGACGACATTCGCGACACCCGAAACAGGCAAGAGAAAGTGGAGCCGCGCGCTACCGAACCGCACATCGGGCCCGATCACCAACTGCCTCCGCCCCCGCAACGTCGCTCCATGGGAGTTCGCATCCTGGTCTGGATCGTCATCCTGGTCCTTTTTGGCCTGCTCTTCTGGTGGGTCATGCACCACCGGCAGGCCCCGGCGGCCCGTGGCGGCGGCCGGCGAGGCGCCCTCGGCGGCACCGTAACCCTGAACGTCAGGACTGCGAAAAAAGGCAACATCGGCGTCTACCTGGACGCCATCGGCACCGTCACCCCGGTCTATACCACTACCCTGATCAGCCAGGTAACCGGTGTCATCACGGACGTTCGCTACCGTGAAGGGCAATTGGTCCATCGCGGCGAGACCCTGATCCAGATCGATCCGCGGCAGTACGAGGCCAACGTGCTCACCGCCCAGGGGGCGCTGGAGCGGGACACCAACCTGCTGGCCCAGGCCGAAATGGACCTCAAGCGCTACCAGGATGCCTGGGCGCGCAACGCGATACCGAAACAGACCCTGGACGACCAGGAAAAGCTGGTCTTGCAGGACCAGGGCACGGTCAAGGCGGACCAGGGGACCCTGCAGTTCGACCAGGCACAACTGGCTTACACCCACATCGCCTCGCCCATTAACGGCCGGGTCGGTCTCCGCCTGGTCGATCCGGGCAACCTCGCTGTGGCCTCGGCCGCCACGGCCCTGGCCGTCGTCACCCAATTGCAGCCCATCACCGTGGTCTTCACCATTCCGGAAGACAATGTGAGCCAACTGCAACAGCAGATGAGACACGGCAAGGCGCTCCCCGTAGACGCGCTGGACCGCTCCAACCAGTCCAATCTGGCCTCAGGAAAACTGGAAGCGACCGATAACCAGATCGACACCACGACCGGAACCCTGAAACTGCGCGCCATCTTCGACAACAAACAAAACGCGCTCTTTCCCAACCAGTTCGTGAATGCCCGCTTGCTGCTGCAAACCCTGCAAAACGTAGTCCTGATCCCCTCCTCGGCCATCCAGCACAACGGCGACCAATCGTTTGTGTTCCTGATTCAAAATAACGTCGCGCATATTCATAACATCAAGCCAGGAGTCAGCGAGGCCAGCGTCACCGAGGTGCAAGGGCTCAACCCGGGAGATGTGGTCGCCGATAGCAGCTTCGAAAAGCTGCAGGACGGCTCCAAGGTCACCATCACCAAGCAGGTGCTTCTCCCCGCAAATAACGAGAGCGATGCCCCGTGAGCCCGTCTCGCCCATTTATTCTGCGGCCGGTCGCCACCTCGTTGCTGATGGCCGCGATCATGCTCGTAGGGATCGTCGCCTACACGCAGTTGCCGGTCTCCGCCCTGCCTGAGGTCGACTACCCGACTATCCAGGTACTCACCTTCTATCCCGGAGCCAGCCCCGACGTGGTAGCCACCACCGTGACCGCCCCGCTGGAACGGCAATTTGGCGAAATGCAGGGTCTGAGCCAGATGACCTCCACCAGCTCCGGGGCCACCTCGGTCGTGGTGCTGCAGTTCAATCTCTCGCTCAACATCGACATCGCTGAGGAAGAGGTGCAATCGGCCATCAACGCCGCGCAAAGCTTCCTGCCCGCCGACCTGCCGCGCCCCCCATCTACAACAAGACCAACCCTGCGGACGCCCCCGTGCTGACCCTGGGGATTACCTCCGATACCATGCCCCTGGCGC
>CAWJPV010000022.1:0-34498 GCA_963844785.1 uncultured Acidobacteriaceae bacterium
TCGTCGCATTCGGCTGCTGGAGAGCGCAGCACGGCTTCCTGGCGTACTTTGGTGGGTTCTGCTGGTGGGGGGAACAGTCACGATTGTGTCTACCTGCCTGTTCGGTGCTGTGAACGGCGCCTTGCACGTCATCCAGGTGGGCGCCTTCACCTTACTGATCGCGTTGGTGCTGGCGGCGATCGCGGATATCAACCGGCCCTTCCAGGGGTCGGTTCACGTGAGTGACAACGCTTTTCGACGCGCCCAGATGGATATGAAGGATCAGTAGGCTTAAAGCGAAGCCTTGCGCAGGCGCAATGCGTTGGCGATGACGGAGACCGAGCTGAAGCTCATAGCGGCGGCGGCAATCATGGGGTTAAGCAGTAGTCCGAAGACCGGGTAGAGGACACCTGCGGCAAGCGGCACGCCAAGCGCGTTGTAGATGAACGCGAAGAAGAGGTTCTGGCGAATGTTGCCCATGGTTCGCTGGCTTAAACGCCGCGCCTTGAGAATGCCGCGCAAGTCCCCCTTGACCAGGACGATGCCCCCAGACTCCATGGCCACATCTGTTCCTGTACCCATAGCGATGCCTACTTGCGCCTGCGCCAGGGCGGGCGCATCGTTGACCCCATCGCCCGCCATGGCCACTACCGCGCCCTGCGACTGCAATTTCTTGACTGCTTCGGCTTTCTGCGCGGGCAGCACCTCGGCCTCGAAATCAATGCCCAACTTGTTTGCCAGGGCGGCCGCTGTGGTGCGGTTATCACCAGTGACCATCACCACCCGGATGCCCTCCTGCTTTAATTCCTGAATGGCCTGGAGCGTCGACTCCCTGATGGGGTCCGCAACCGCAACCAAGCCAGCCAAACGGCCGTCCGAGGCGAGGAACATGACCGTCTGCCCGGCTTGGCGCAAGGCTTCGGCCCGCTGCTCTATGGCTTGCGATGAAGCTCCGAGATCGTGCATCAGCGCTGCGCTGCCGGCCGCCACTTTGCTGCCCTGCACGGTACCGGACACACCCTTCCCGGTGAGCGAAACAAAGTTCGTCACCGGCAGCAGCTCGAGCTTTTTCTCCTGCGCCGCGGCAAGAATGGCTCCGGCCAGGGGATGTTCGCTGGCCTTTTCAAGGCTGGCCATCATTTGCAGAAGCTGGGTCTCGTCCGTGCCTTCTGCAGCGATCACCGTGCTCAGCCGAGGCTTGCCCTCGGTGAGGGTTCCAGTCTTGTCCACGACCAGCGTGGTCACTTTTTCCAGCGTTTCCAGGGCTTCTGCATTGCGCACCAGGATGCCCTCGCCGGCGCCGCGACCCGTGCCCACCATGATGGACATCGGGGTTGCCAGTCCGAGAGCACAGGGGCAGGCAATGATGAGCACAGCCACGGCGTTGACCAGGGCATGCGCATAACGCGGCTGCGGTCCGAAGACGGCCCAGCAGGCAAAGGTGATGACCGCTGCGGCCAGCACCGCGGGAACGAAGTAGGAAGCCACCCGGTCGGCAAGGCGCTGGATCGGAGCCCGGCTTCTTTGTGCCTCGCTCACCATCTTTACAATCTGCGCCAGTAGCGAGGATGCCCCAACCCGCTCGGCTTTCACCACGAAACTGCCGGTGGCGTTCATCGTTCCACCCACCACCTTGGCTCCCACCCCTTTTTCTACCGGGATGGGCTCGCCGGTGACCATCGATTCGTCGACCGAGCTGTGGCCCTCGACCACCGAGCCGTCGACCGGCACTTTTTCGCCGGGGCGAACGCGCAGCAGGTCACCGATGGCAACCTCGCTGAGAGCGACATCGGCCTCGCTTCCGTCGGGAGAGATGAGGCGCGCGGTTTTAGGGGCCAGACCGAGCAGGGCCTGGATCGCGCCGCTGGTCTGGCTGCGTGCCCTCAGCTCCAACACCTGCCCCAGCAGGACCAGAACCGTAATGACGGCCGCTGCTTCGAAGTAAAGGCCGATGTGTCCGGAGGTGTCGCGAAAGGTAGCAGGAAAGAGACTGGGCGCGACCACGGCAACCAGGCTGTAAAGGTAGGCAGCGCCGCTGCCGATGGCGATCAGGGTGAACATGTTGAGGCTGCGATGAACAATCGACGCCCATCCGCGCTCAAAGAAGGGCCATCCGCCCCACAGAACGACTGGCGTTGCCAGGGCAAACTCAGCCCATCCCAACGCCCCACCCAGTAATCGCTGCAATGGATGGCCGGGGAGAAGATCCGAGACCATGACTGCCAGCAAAGGAAGCGTCAGCACTGCGCCCATCCACAAGCGCCGCGTCATGCTGACCAGTTCAGGATTGGCGGCGTTCAGGGTAACGGTTCGCGGCTCCAGGGCCATGCCGCAAATAGGACAAGAGCCGGGACCATCGCGCACGATTTGCGGATGCATAGGGCAGGTGTATTCGGTGCGCTCGGTTGGAGCAGAAGGTTCCGTAGCGTCAAGCGCCATGCCGCATTTGGGGCATGGGCCCGGCTTTCCGGAGAGCACTTCAGGGTGCATGGGGCAGGTGTATTGGCCGGACGGTGATGCTATCTTGCTCGGGCCTATCGACACCAAACCAGCCGGCCGCGAGCCGTCATACCGGGCGGGGCTGGCCTCAAATTTTGTGCGGCATCCGGCGCAACAGAAGTACCAGGTGCGTCCCGCGTGCTCGACCGATGCGGTAGTCTCTTGCGGCAGCACCTTCATTCCGCATACCGGGTCGACTTCGGCCAAATCTACGTTTGCCATGCTTCCACCTGTCCCTTATTTAGACCCTTGAGTGGCCATGTAGGATTCAGGCGCGTGTGCGCGGAGGTTGCTATGCGCTCTTTAACACCCGGCGCCCTATGTCTCTGCGGTAGTACATGCCCTCAAATTGAATCCGGTCAAGGGCCTCATAGGCGAGCGAAAGCGATTGGTCCAGGGTCGCGGCTGCCGCGGTCACGCCGAGTACCCTTCCGCCTTCGGTCACGTAATGCCCGTCCACCAGGGCGGTGCCGGAATGAAAGATCTCTACTCCCGGCACTCGGGCTGCCTCTTCCAGCCCACTGATCCTGCGGCCGGTTACGTAGCTGCCGGGGTAGCCGGCCGAGGCCGCGATGACGCACGCCGAGGCCCCGGGCTTCCAGTGCAGCTCGGTCTCGCTCAGACGGCCCTCGACGCAGGCTTCGAGTGTCGCCACCAAATCGCAGTCCAGCCGGCAGAGAATGGCTTGGGTCTCGGGATCGCCAAAGCGGGCATTAAACTCCAGCACCATGGGACCCCGGGCGGTCATCATCAACCCGCAGTACAGAACCCCCACGAAGGGGGAGTCTTCGGCGGCCATTCCGCTCACTGCGGGGAGCGCGATGTGGTTAACAATCCATTCCCGCATCTGGTCATCCACCATGCCGTCGGTCGAGTACGCGCCCATCCCTCCTGTGTTGGGGCCCTTATCCCCCTCCCCAATCCGCTTGTGGTCCTGCGCGGGCGCCAACGGCACCACATGCTTTCCGTCGGTCAGGGTGAGAAACGAGATCTCTTCGCCGGTGAGAAACTCCTCGATCACGATGGAGGACTGCGCCGAGCCCAGCAGCTTTCCCCCCATCAGGCTGGAGATAGCCTCGGTAGCTTCGCGCCGGGTCTCGCACATGAGCACACCCTTGCCTGAAGCCAAGCCATCGGCCTTGATCACTACCGGAAGATGGAAGAGATCGATCGATTCCAGGGCTTGCTGCTCGCTGGTGGCCACGGCATAGGCCGCCGTCGGAATTTGGTGCCGCTGCATAAAGCGCTTGGCAAAGGCTTTACTGCTTTCCAGCTGGGCCGCTTTCTGGGTCGGGCCAAAGACCGGGATGCTCCGCCGTTGCAACTCGTCCACCAGCCCCAGAGACAAGGGAAGCTCGGGGCCAACCACTACCAGGTCGGGGCGCTCGGACGCGGTGACCTGTAACAGGTCATCGAGGTCCTTCTGGTTGGCGGGAATGCACCGCGCTAATTGGGCTATGCCCGCGTTGCCGGGAGCGCATACGACTTCTGAGACCCTTCGGGACCGGCTGATGGACCACACCAACGCGTGTTCCCGGCCACCCGCACCAATTACCAACACTTTCATCCGATCGAGCCAACCCCTCTTTTAGAGAACCCATCCCGTGGTCGGGAACTGTGGCAAGACTACCGCAGCGGAGCCGGACTGCGAAGAGTCGTTAACTACAGTTAACAGAAAAATGGAAATGCAGGCTATACTGAAATCGCAGCAGCTGAAATCGAGGATCGTGCTATGCCGCCTGCTTCTCCGCCCTCGCTTCCGCTTTCGCCCTCTGCGGCGCTGCTTTCCAATTTGAAGTCCCGGCAGGCGCTTTATTGGTTTGGGCCGGCCTTTGTGGCCAGCATCGCCTACATCGATCCGGGGAATTTCGCCACCAATTTTGCCGGCGGAACAAGTTTCGGCTACAAGCTGCTCTGGGTATTGCTGTGGTCGAATCTGATGGCCATCCTCATTCAATACCTCTCTGCCAAGCTGGGTATCGCGACCGGAAGGACGCTGCCGCAGAATTGCCGCGAGCATTTTTCGCGGCGTACGGCGATTGGCCTCTGGGTGGCGGCAGAGCTATCGGCCCTGGCTACGGACCTGGCCGAATTTTTAGGCGCAGCGTTGGGCTTCTACCTGCTTTTTGGCGGCTATTTTCTTCATCTGGGCCTTACCCGGACCACCGTGATGTTTATGGCTGCGATCGTCTCCGCGGTCTGCGTCTTCGCCATCCTGGCGCTGGAACTGCGGGGTTTCCGGAGCCTGGAAATCGGCATCATGGTCTTTGTCCTGGCGATCGGGATTTGCTATCTGATTGAGATCTTTCTGGTGCACCCGGACTGGGGGCAGATCGCCTACCACACCGTGGTACCGATGATGGACCGGAAGAGTATCTACATCGCAGTCGGCATGCTGGGCGCGACGGTGATGCCGCACGTGGTTTACCTGCACTCCGGCCTGGTGCAGCCGCGGCTCGCCCGGGAAGAACGCAGCGAGCACACGCCTCAGGACCGCTACCTGTCCCGGCTGCGCCACTTAAGGCTGGAGGCGCTGGACGTATTTGCGGCCATGAACGGAGCGTGGCTGGTGAACTCCGCCATGATCATCGTGGCCGCCGCGGCATTTTCCGGATCCGGACGAACCGACATGTCGATCGAGGAAGCCCATCGCACACTGGGTCCTTTGCTCGGTCCTGCCTCGGCAACTATTTTCGCGGTCGCGCTATCTGTGCTCCGGCCTCTCCTCCTCCACCGTGGGAACCCTGGCCGGGCAGATGATTCTGGAAGGATTCCTGAATGTTCGCTTCAGCATCTTTTTGCGCCGGCTTCTCACGCTGCTGCCCGCGATGGTGGTGATTGGGCTGGGTCTGGACCCGATCAAAATCCTGGTTCTCTCCCAGGTGGTGCTCAGCTTTACCTTGCCCTTTGCTCTGATTCCGTTGCTGATTCTGTGCAGCCGGCGGGGAGTTATGGGCAGGTTCACCAATGGGTCGACGATTGCTTTTCTTGGCTGGCTGACGGTGACGATCATTATTGCCCTGAATGTGGTGCTTTTGGGGCTAAGCATCGGTTGAGTGCTGTGATATCCCACTCAAGCCAAAGTCGGCTTGAATGGGGCACCCAAGATTTGCGTCAAAAAATGCTTTAGAATCTTTAGTGGATCATGAACGCCCGGAGCAGACTTCGCGACTTCCTGCACAAGCGTTTCCGCCACGGCAAGCCTGACCGTGGGCGGAGCCACTCCTCCTAACTTCTCGTCAGATCAACCCTGACAACCAACTTTGATCAGGCGCGCGCGTGCGCAACCTCGCGCAAAGGTGCGCGCTCTTTAGAGAGGAAATACCAATGAATAGCTTCGGCAGCCAATCCACCCTGAAGGTCGGGAACAAGAGCTACCAGATTTTCCGCCTCCAGGCGCTTGAGGCCAAGGGCCTCTCCCTCCGTCGTCTTCCTTACAGCCTGCGCGTTCTGCTGGAGAACCTGCTGCGGCAGGAAGATGGCAAGAGCGTGACCGCGAACGACATCGAATTTCTGGCCAAGTGGCAGGCCAGTGCCGAACCGGCGCGGGAAATCGCATTTATGCCCGCGCGGGTGCTGATGCAGGACTTTACCGGAGTGCCCGCCATCGTCGATCTGGCGGCCATGCGCGATGCCATGAAACAGCTCGGCGGCAATCCGGAAAAGATCAATCCGCTGCAACCGGCAGAGCTGGTGATCGACCACTCAGTTCAGGTGGACGAATTCGGCACTTCGAATGCGTATTCCATCAACGCCGCACTTGAGTTTCAGCGCAACCGGGAACGCTACGCTTTCCTGAAGTGGGGACAGACCGCATTCCGTAACTTCTCCGCCGTGCCTCCGGGCATGGGCATCTGCCACCAGGTCAATCTGGAATACCTGGCCCGCGTGGTCTTTACCACTACGCCCAAGGACGGAGTGGTCCAGGCGTATCCTGACACGCTGGTGGGCACCGACTCCCACACCACGATGATCAATGGGTTGGGGGTTCTGGGGTGGGGAGTCGGCGGGATCGAAGCCGAGGCGGCCATGTTGGGTCAGCCGGTCTCTATGCTGGTGCCCCAGGTGGTCGGCTTTAAGCTGACGGGCAAACTGCGTGAGGGCGCTACGGCGACCGACCTGGTGCTGACCGTGACCGAGATGCTGCGCAAGCTCGGAGTGGTGGGCAAGTTTGTTGAGTTTTACGGCTCCGGCGTTAGCGAATTGAGC
This sequence comes from uncultured Acidobacteriaceae bacterium, assembly GCA_963844785.1. GTDB lineage: Bacteria > Acidobacteriota > Terriglobia > Terriglobales > Acidobacteriaceae > PALSA-350. Next base: position 6,688 of record CAWJPV010000022.1, read on the forward strand.
CTCGCGGACCGGGCTACGATCGGCAACATGGCGCCGGAGTATGGCGCAACCTGCGGAATTTTCCCCATCGACGCGGAGACCCTCCGCTACTTGCGACTGACAGGGCGCAGTTCTGAACTGATCAACCTGGTGGAGGCGTATTCGAAGGAACAGGGATGGTTCCACACTCCTGATTCGCCTGAGGCTGAATACACGCAGACCACCGAGCTCGATCTATCGACGGTCGAACCCAGTGTGGCCGGCCCCCGGCGTCCACAGGACCGGGTACTGCTCTCGCAGGCCGGCGCCAATTTCGAGCAGCAGTTGCCGGGCTTGCTGGGGCCGAGCGCTGCTGGACGTAAGGAGCGGCAAACGATTCGGTGGGAAGGTGAGGGCGGCCATACCTGGCCTAATGGCAGTGAAAAGTCCACGCCGGAGAAGGGCCCGGCGACCACGGTCAAAGAGCGCTTCGGGGTGGATGTCGATCCTTACCTGGATCATGGATCCATCGTGATCGCGGCCATCACCAGTTGCACCAACACCTCGAATCCCTCGGTTATGGTTGCTGCCGGATTGCTGGCGAAAAAGGCGGTGGAGAAGGGATTGAGAGTGCCGCCGTGGGTCAAGACTTCTCTGGCGCCGGGTTCGCGCGTGGTGACGGACTATTACAAGCGGGCAGGGTTACTCGAATTTCTGGATAAGCTGCGGTTTCAGGTGGTCGGCTATGGCTGCACCACCTGCATCGGTAACTCAGGCCCACTGCCGACGGACGTTTCCAAGTCGATCGATGACCATGGCCTGGTCGCGGTTTCCGTGCTGAGCGGCAATCGAAATTTCGAGGGCCGCATCAACTCTGAAGTGCGGGCCAACTACCTGATGTCACCGCCGTTGGTGGTTGCCTATGCGCTGGTGGGCAACATCGAGCACAACTTCGACACCGATCCGATCGGTAAGGATACGCAGGGCGCGCCGGTGTACCTGAAGGACATCTGGCCCACCCAGGACGAGGTCAACAGCACCATAGCGTCGGCGATCGATTCCACCATCTTCACCAAAGAATACGCAACTGTTACGGATGGCGATAAGAACTGGCAGAACCTCAAGTTCCCCACCGGCGAGACTTACCAGTGGGAGCCGGATTCCACCTACATCCGCAAGGCGCCTTATTTTGACGGCATGCCCGCCAAGCCAGCGCCGGTAGAGGAGATTAAAGGCGCCCGGGTGCTGGCAGTCCTGGGAGACAGCGTTACCACGGACCACATTTCGCCTGCGGGCTCTATCAAGCGGGATGGACCTGCGGGCAAATACCTGGTTGAGCATGGGGTGAAGCCGGTCGACTTCAATTCCTACGGATCACGGCGGGGCAATCACGAGGTGATGGTGCGTGGCACCTTTGCCAACGTGCGGCTGCGCAACAAGCTGGCTCCGGGAACAGAAGGCGGCGTGACTCGCCTGTTGCCTGAGGGCGAGGGGATGAGCATCTTCGACGCCTCAGTGAAATATGCTGAGCGCGGTACACCGCTGGTGATTCTCGCCGGCAAGGAATACGGCTCCGGATCCTCGCGTGACTGGGCAGCCAAGGGACCGCGTCTGTTGGGTGTGCGGGCGGTGATCGCGCAGAGTTACGAGCGCATCCACCGCTCCAACCTGGTGGGCATGGGCATTCTGCCGTTGCAGTTTGAGAGCGGTCAAAGTGTGGAGTCGCTGGGACTCACTGGCGAAGAGGTCTTCGACCTGGAAGGGATTCGCCAGATGCTGGAACAGAAGTTTGCCCAGGGCCGCACGCTGACGGTGAAGACGACGGATGCTGCGGGGGCGGTACGGCACTTCAAGGCAACGGTGCGCATCGACACGCCGCAGGAAATTCTCTACTACGAGAACGGCGGCATCCTGCAGTACGTGCTGCGGCAACTGGCGGCAAGCTGAAGGTGAACGGCGCAGAATAAGCTTGGCGGAACTCAGTCTTCTAACAGAACCCATTAAGAACGGACGGGTGCCCCAGGTTCGCCAAAGCGTACCTGGGCCGAAAATGGATTTTTCCAATGCTTTGACGCTATGTACCAGGGTGCTAGCCTTAGCAACCGCCCTTTCGCCCACATGGCAAAGAGCGTTGAAGCTGCGCCCCGTCGTTTCGACCCATGTACGCTGGTGCGAACATGGGGCACCCGTCCAGTTCTTAATGAGTTCTTGGAAGACTGACGTTCTGTTAGGGCACACGCTTCGCCGGGACCTACCCTTTTATCGCGGCAGTACAAGCACGCCCCATGGTCCCTTGCCGGCTTTGACTTTCTTGGTCACGGTATTGGTGGCCAGGTCCACTACCGACACGTCATTCGAAGGCCCATTAGCCGAATATAGGGTCTTTGCGTCGAGCGAGAGCGCTATGCCCCAGGGGCGTGCTCCGACTTCGACCGAACTCAGAACCTTATTTGTAGCTGTGTCGATGGTAAATACCTGGTGCCCTCTGCCCGTGCTGACGTAGAGTCTCGTCGCATCCGGAGACAGGACGACATTCATCGGCTTAATCAGCCCTGGCTTGCCAAGCGAAATGGCTTTGATCATCTTGTACTTTTTGGCGTCTACCAGCACCACCGTTCCGTCGTTCTCAGCGTTGACGTAGGCGCGCGAACCGTCGGGCAGGAAAGCGATGTTGCGCGGGCGATGCCCAACCTTGAACGTCTTGATGATCTTGCCCGCCACAGGGTCAAGCACGGAAATGGTTCCAGTCTCTTCGGACGTGACCCAGACTTGCTTGCCGTCCGGAGTTACTTTGACGCCTTCAGGCTGTGCCCCCAGCGGCAAAGACTTAACCACGTTCCCAGAGGCAATGTCGACGATGCTGACGGCCGATACGTCTTCGTTGGAAATGTAAAGTTGCGTGCCATCCTGGCTGACGTCGAAGTTCTCCGGATCGGAGCCGCCATGAATGGTGCGGACAACTTTGTTCTGTGCCACATCGAAGACTCCGATTCCATCGGCGGTCTTGTCGGGCGGCGGAAGCGTGCTCTCATCGACGTCTGGCCCAGCAATGGGCGAGCCACTCAGCGCGACGTAGATCGTCTTATGGTCCGGGCTGGAATGGATGCCGCGGGGACGCTTGCCCAGCGGAACGGTGGCCAGCACGTTGTAGTTGCCGGAGTCGATCACGGTAAGATCTCCGCCGACTTCGTTGGTCACGTAAATCCGCGGTGCCGAGGTTTCTACTGGTTTGATTTCTGCAGTTTGCTCCGGAGTTTTGGCAGAGTGTTGCAGCCCGTTGACAACACCAGACCAACCGCAAGGAGCACATATCCGATATTGCGCATTTTTATTTTTCCTTAAAGGTGAAGTTGGCCTCAGCGTTGCCGTGGGGGGCAACGGTCACTTGCTGCTCTTGTGTTCCAAGCTTTTCCTGCCAGACTGCAATGGTGTAGGTACCCGGTGGAAGATTCTTGATCTCGAACGATCCGTCATCTTTCGAAACCGCAAAATAGGGATGATCCAGGACGCCGATAAACGCGTGCATCCAACTATGAATGTTACATTTCACCCGGATCATGATCTCCGGCTTGATGAATCTGCGCGCGATCGGCGGATCTCCCGCGCCTTGACTGTGGTTCCATTCCCGGTTGATTTCTGCCATGGGATGGATATTGTGCGTCACCGGGTCTGAGTTGATGACCTGCAAGGTCTGCCCGGTCTGAATGCCCATTACCCGCGGGCGAAACCAGCAGCCACTCTGATCAATGGTGACCGGGGTTGGAGGAATGGCGAAGGTCTTTCCTTCCAGCCCGGTTTTGACATAAATGAAAGCATTGGCCAATGCGCCACTCTTACTTACGACCAGGGATTCGTCATAAGCTTTTCCGTGATGCGCTTCCACGCAGGCGGGCTCCTCGCTCATATCGATCTGCTTGGGCGCCGGCCTTGGTCCCTTATAACGGATGGTTCCAGTCACAGCCCCAGCGGTATTGGGATCTACCTTGAAAAATACCGGCGCCGGTTGGCTCTTGGCGACGCTGGGCTGTTCAGTATTAACCTTTCCCGAGCAACCGGCAATCAGCATGGCTGCGCAAAAGAGATGGAGAAGGTGAACGGGTTTCATTTTTGGCTATTTGCCAATTCTTTCTCTGGCGGTCCAGCGTTGGTGGGCATGTCGCCGGTCAAAGACTCGAGAAATTTGACCAGATCCGCGCGGTCCTGAGCGGAGAGGTTGAGCGGTTTCATCTCCTTATCGAGAAAGGGATTGGAGTTGCCGCCCCCGGCATAGAAATCTACCACGTCTTTGAGCGTCTTCAGGCTGCCGTCATGCATGTACGGCGCGCTGAGCGCAACATCGCGCAAAGTCGGCGTCTTGAATTCGCCCTTGGTCGTTACTATTTTTGTGGAGGTGAACCTCCCCAGGTCAGTGAAGTCGCCCGCTCCATTCACGCCCGCCCCGGTGTTATGGAATTTCCCATCGGTGAAGAGTGCGTAATTTTGATGGATGGTATGGCAGACAGCGCAATTGCCTCTCTGCGGGTCCTGGAAGATGGCAAGACCGTGGATCGCAGCGGGTGAGAGCGCCTGTTTGTTGCCCCCGTATTGATATTGATCAAACGGAGAGTTGCCACTGAGCAGCGTCCGTTCGAAACTGGCCAGCGACTTCTGAATCTTTGTGAGGGTAACGGTTCCTGGCCCAAAGGCCTGGGCAAACTCAGCCTGGTATGCGGGGTCTTTGCCGATCTTCGAAACCGAAACCTCGTGTTTCTGATTCATCTCCACCGGGTTCTCAATCGGAGCGGCGGATTGCTCCTCGAGGCTCTTCGCACGGCCATCCCAGAATTGGAACGGTGAATAGGCCGCGTTCAATAAAGTGGGGGCATTGCGAATGCCCAACATTCCGCCCACGCCCCTCGCCACGGGCGTCCATCGGTGAAAGCGAGGTTGGGGTTATGGCAGGAGGCGCAGGACACGGTGTTGTCTTTGGACAGCCTCATGTCGTAGAAGAGCTTGCGGCCCAGGGCAATCGTCTGCGCTGTGGGCGGGTTATCTGCTGGGATAGGGACCGGAGGCAGCCCCAACGGAGCCCGGATATCGACAACCGCGCCGATCGGTCTGTCACTACCAGACTTTCTACATCCAACGCAAAGGACCGAGGCAAGCAGAACGGTATGTAGAATGAGTACTCTCAATCTTCCCATAATTATAGCTGCGCGCCCCTAAGCCACGATGTCGTAGGGGCGCATCATGTCGTTGGCCTCATGTTCCTGGACGTGGCAATGCCAGAGATAGCGGCCGGGATAGCCGGCAAAAGAAATGTGGATTCGGGTAACCATGTTGGGCGGGCATTGCACCACATCCTTCCAACCACTCTCATTCGGGTTGGGTGGGAGTGCGCCGGCGGTGAAGCGAAGAGTGGCGTTTTGCAGGAGGTAGAGGTCGCGGTCAAACTGGCGGCGATCGACCACCTGGAAGCGGACGTGATGGAGATGGATGGGATGGGTATCGTCGGTCAAATTGACCAGTGACCAAATCTCCGTCGAGCCTAGCTTCGCACTCTCCGTTACCGGCATGTGCCACGGCGTTCGATTGAGCAGCATAACCATTGCGTTGCCTGCAGGATCTCTAAACTCATTCAGGGTCAGTTCCCGCGTGCGCGCCGCAGAAGTTTCGGGCAGGCGGCCGAGCAGGCAACAGAACTTCGGGTACGCGACTGCTATCCTCGGCGGGAGCAGAACCGACGCGAAACTGCATCATCTGGAACGCCCCATTGGTCAAGGTGACGCGCTCTCCGCGCATGGTGGAGAAGTCGACAATGAGATCAGCCCGCTCCCCGGGTGCGAGGAGAAGAGTGGACAGCTTAACCGGGGTGGGGAGCAGTCCCTGATCCGCGCCGATCTGCAGGAAGGCGGCGCCATTGGACAGTTGCAGACGAAAAAAACGCCCGTTGGCCGCGTTCAGCAGGCGCAGCCGATAGCGGCGCGGCTCGACCTCGTGAAAGGGCCATACCCGGCCGTTCACGACCATGGCATCGCCGGCCACCTCGTCTATCCAGGGATGCTCTGGAGCGGGAGAGACGGGATAGAACAACTGGCTATCGTGGTCGAAGATGCGGTCGTAGAGGACGAGGGGCAGCTCGTAGCTGCCTGCGGGCAGGTTGAGGCGGTCTTCATGGTCATCGCGCAGCAGATACACGCCCATCAAGCCGGCGTAGAGATTCAACCGGCTGGTGCCCATGGCGTGGTCGTGATACCAGAGCATGGTTGCATCCTGCCGGTTGGGGTAGTGGGAGACGATGTGATTTGCCGGGGGGATACCAGTGGGTCGGGTAGCCGTCGTCTGCTGCCGGCGTGCGGCCGCCGTGCAGATGGACCACCGCGCGAGACTCCGGAAGTTCGCGGCCGGAGCCATGCAGGCTGTAGTCGATCGGGAGGAAATGCCGCGGCGGCAGCTGATTATGCCACTCAACAGCCAGGGCCTGGTCTTTGCGGGCTTCGATCAAGGGGCCTATGGCCTCGGGACCGTAGCTCCACAGCCGCGTCGGCGCCAGGTCGCGATGCATTTTTACCCGAATTTCACGCATGGTGACGTTTAACAGCGGTACGTTGGCAGCGGCCCGATTAGCAGTGCTGGGCAAGGGCTGAGGGAGAAGTAACGGATCGACGAAGGGCTCGAGTTGCAGCGCATTGATGGCCCGCGTCTGTGGCGAAGAGGGCGTGAGCTGAGCGATGGAGTGACCGGTTCGTAGAGCCAGCGTGGAGAGCGCCGCTTGCTTGAGAAGATCGCGGCGGTTGAGAAGTTTGTAAGGCACTCAATGACTCTCGGCTCGACTGGATCACCGCCTACAAGAAGTATCACTGCGACATTCGGTAGGTTGTCGTAGACCAGATGCAAGTTCTTAAGAAGCGTCCGGGAATTTCTACACAAGACTGCTTAGAATTTACCTATTGTTTGAAGGTATGCCTTGATGCCGGTGGAGATAATCTGTACGCCGATGCAGAGTAGGATGAATGAGGAAAGACGCATCACCATTGAGGTTCCGGATCTGCCGAGTAGCTGCTCCGCTTTGCGCGCATAGATATAGCAGTAGTAGATAATCAGGCAGATCAACGTGATACCGGCGATGGCGGCGATCAGAACCCGGAGTGAGAATAAGGAAGGCTCGTGCAGCTCAGGAGGCAAATGGGCTCCGAGGGTAATGGCAACTGAGATAGAGCCCGGCCCCACCGTGATGGGGAGCGTAAAAGGATAGAACGCGTTTTCAAGGATTTCGTCTTCTGGGGTGGTCGTAGGTTTTGCTTGTCCGGTGTCCTTGTTCAGGAGGGACCATCCGGTAGCGGCGACCACCAGGCCTCCGCCAATTTGTACTGCGTAGATCTGAATACCGAAGAATGCGAGAACATGGACGCCCCACAGCAGGGAGCAGAGCAGGAGAAAGAAACTGTAGATAGCGATTTTCTGCGCCAGCAACCGCTGGGTGGTGGGCGCGACCGGGCCCACTAAATTTACGAAAATGGCGGCGCTTCCCAAAGGATTAACAATGGGGAAGAGGGCGGCCACGACCAGGACGGTAGCCTCAATGACCGCAGTTACTTCCTGACGAATATCGATCATCAGCGGGATTCTCCGGCTACATGAAGCTGCCTGGAAAATCTTACTATCCTTTCTCTGTAACCATTGGCCGGAAGTGGCGGCCTGAGACGAAAACTTCGATGAGCAAAACCCTGCCATTTGCGCCGCCGGCGTTGCTAGAATCGAAAGTAATGACGGTCACAGCGAATAGTGTTTCGCGGGAAGTACTGGAACGGTACGAGCCGGTCATCGGACTCGAGGTCCACGTACAGCTGCTAACCAATACCAAGGCTTTTTGCGGCTGCGCAAATAAGTTCGGCGGTGAGCCGAATACGCATATTTGTCCCGCCTGTCTTGGCTTGCCGGGGGCACTGCCGGTATTGAACCAGCGCGCAGTAGAGTACGCGGTGCTGGCTGCGACTGCGATCAACTGTGAAGTGCGCGAGCGGTCGGTCTTCGCGCGCAAGAACTACTTCTATCCTGACTTGCCCAAGGGCTACCAGATTTCTCAGTTCGACAAGCCCCTGGCGGAACACGGATGGATCGATGTGCCGGCGCTCGATGGCTCCGGCCACACGGTCACCAAACGCATTGGGATTACGCGGCTGCATATGGAAGAGGACGCGGGCAAGAGCATGCACGATGGCTTTCCCGACTCTGCGACCAAGACCTATGTAGACCTCAACCGCTGCGGAACGCCGCTGATTGAAATTGTGAGTGAGCCCGATCTGCGCACGCCCGACGAGGCTTATGAGTATTTGACCCGGCTCAAAGAGATTCTGCTCTACACCGGGGTGAGCGACTGCAATATGGAAGAAGGGTCGCTGCGCTGCGATGCCAATGTGAGCGTAAGGCCGCGCGGGCAGAAGCAATTCGGGACTAAGGCCGAGGTCAAGAACGTCAACAGCTTCCGCTTTATTCGCTCCGCACTGGAGTATGAGATCGAGCGCCAGGTAGAAGTGATCGAAAGCGGCGGCCGGGTGACTCAGGAGACGCGGCTGTGGAACGCGAACGAGGGGCGCACCTACTCCATGCGGTCGAAGGAGCAGGCGCACGACTACCGCTATTTTCCTGAGCCCGATTTGCCGCCGCTGCTGGTTTCCGGGGAGTGGAAGGAAATCCTGGTAAGCCGCATGCCCGAGCTGCCGGAGGCGCGCCGCAAGCGCATGATCGCGGAGTACGAGATCACTATGCAGGACGCTCAGACCTTGACCGCTACGCGCGCCTTTGCGGATCAGTTTGAGACTGCGGCAAGGCAGGCGCGGAGCCCGCGGCGGGTCGCCAACCTGATCCAGAGCGAGTTGATGGGCCGTCTCAAGGCCAAGGGCCTGGATCTGGAACAGTCTCCGATTAGCATGCGGGGATTGGTGCAGGCGGCGGATCTAGCCGAGGGCGGAGAGCTTTCCAGCAAGCAGCTCAAGGGGCTCTTCGACACGGCGTTTGAAAATGGCGAAGACTTCGGTACCGTGTACGAACGCGAGAAGCCGCAGCAGATCAGCGACCCCGCGGCGCTGGTAAAGCTGATTCAGGAAGTGATTGCGGCCAATCCCAAGCAGTTGGAGCAGTACCGTGGCGGCAAGAAGACGGTTGCTGCTTTCTTTGTGGGCCAGGTGATGCGCTCTGTCAAAAGGACAGGCCAATCCGGCGCTGCTGAATGAACTGGTAACCAAGCAACTCGACGCTTAGGCTGTAACTTCCCCGCTTGTTTTGAGTCGAATGTTGGGGTGAACCAATGTTCGACTCAGATCTAAATTACGACTCCGCCGGGCAAAAAGTGACGCGTCGCGCCTTCCTGCTGAGCGGGGGTATGGCGGCCGCCGCCCTTGCCGTGTGGTCTCTGCGTCCTGCGCCTTCACCACCAGAAGCCTCATCGCAAAGTGGTCCTCCCCCGGAGGTCTCGATTGCGGAATTTTCTTCTTCTGGCGTGCCCACAGGCACTGTCCGGGTGCCGAAGATCGTCAAGAGCGATGCGGAGTGGAAACGACAGCTTTCCGGTAACGCCTTCGATATAACGCGCCGGGCCGATACCGAGATGGCCTATACCGGCTCCTACTGGAACCTGCACCAGCGTGGGATCTTTCGCTGCATTTGCTGTGGCACGGCGCTGTTTTCGTCGGAGACGAAGTTCGATTCCGGTACCGGCTGGCCGAGCTTCTGGCAGCCGATGGCCAAAGAGAACATTGCGGAAACCGAAGACAACAGCTGGGGCGTGCGGACGGCGGTAGCCTGCAAACGGTGTGATGCTCATCTGGGTCACGTCTTTGACGACGGACCACCGCCGACGGGTCTGCGCTACTGCATCAACTCGGCGTCCCTGGCGTTCAAGGCCACCTAGCCGGGATTTCTCGCAGACCTGCCTCTCTCTACCGGTAACAAATGACGGGTGCCCCATATCTGCCCGGTTTTGGCAGAGTGGGATTCCACCGCGCTGGACCGGCAGCTTTCTCACTGCAACGGATCCCCGGAGTCCATGATCACCTACACCCTGTACAGTCAGCGGTCGAGGTCCGTGGAATCCCACATCAAGCCAAAACCGGGCAGATATGGGGCACCCATCATTTGTTACTGGTAAAGAGAGGGGTTTGGTCTTCTAGCCACGGTCGACCCGTCCAGGGATGTGGCTTGACTAGAGAATGGAGCGGACGACGCCACCATCCACCCGAAGCGCTGCGCCCGTGGTCGCCGAGGATCGCTCACTCGCCATGTAAACCACCAGCGACGCTACTTCTTCCGTGGTGGCAAAACGCTTGATCAGTGAAGAGGGCCGGATGGTCTCGAAGAAGTCCTTCTCCACCTGGGCTTCGCTAACACCCTTCTGCTTAGCCAGATCGCCGACAAAGCCGGAAACGCCCTCGGAGCGAGTTGGCCCCGCCAGGATACTGTTGACCGTAACCTTGCTTCCCGCAACCGACTCAGCCAGATCCGCGGGCGATCGCCAGTTGAGCGGTCTTGGTCATGCCGTAGTGGATCATCTCCACCGGGATTTGAACCGCTGACTCGCTGGAGATAAACAAGATGCGGCCCCAATTATTCTTCAGCATGCCAGGCAGGTACTGGCGCGAGAGGCGCACACCGCTGAGCACGTTTACCTCGAAGAAACGGCGCCAGTCGTCATCGGAGATCTGGGCAAAAAGTCTGGCTTCGAAGATGCCGAGGTTATTGACCAGAATGTCCACGTTGGGCAGCTGGCTAAAGAGCTCTACGCAGCCCTCTACGCTTCCCAGGTCAGCGGTGATTCCCTCAACCGTGCCCTGCGTTTGTTTCGCTTGCGCCTTCGCAGCTTCGACCTCCGCCATGGCCTGCTTCACCCTGGCTTCGGTGCGGCCATTGACATAAACCGTTGCGCCTTCCTGAGCGAGTCCGCTCGCAATAGCGAGGCCGATACCGGCGGTGGATCCGCTGACCAAGGCTGTCTTTCCTACCAGTTGCAAGTCCATGGCAACATCTCTCCGAGCCGCAGACGCGGCTGCTTCTACGATTCGCGGATTCGTTGTCAGGATGCAAAAGGAAGGTACGGCTACATGTTCATCTTCTTGAAACGAGAACCCGGGATGGCACGGACCAGCAGCATGATCCAGGCCCAGAACCAGGGCACGTAGGCAACATCGCGCCGCTGCTCAACAGCTTTCAGTATGCCGCGGGCGACCTGTTCCGGCGTGGCGAAAAGCGCGTTGTGCTCCACATGCGCGGTCATGGGCGTGGCGACGAAGCCCGGTTTGATGGTCAGCACCTGCACTCCATCGCGGTCGATGCGGTTGCGCAGACCTTCCAGAAAAATGTTGAGCGCGCCTTTGGAAGCGCCGTAGACATAATTGCTCTTGCGGCCGCGGTCGCCGGCTACCGAGGACACAACCGCCAACGTGCCCCCGTGCTGGGCTTGAAAATAATTTCCCAGCCAGGTCAGCAGCGAAACGGTGGAGATGAAGTTGGTATGCAGAACAGCTGCGGCGAGCTCGAAATCCGCTTCCGCGGCCTGCTGGTCGCCCAACACCCCGTGGGCGATCAGGGCCATATCGATCTTGCCCAGCCGCTCCGCCGCGATGGCCAGCATCTCCCCGTGGGCGGCGGTGTCATCCAGATCCATGGCCCAGGTATCGACTGTGCTCGCGCCCCGGGTCAGCAGGTCCTGGGCTACCGCCGTCAGCCGATGGCTGTTCCTGGCCACCAGCATGAAACGCGTATTCCGCGCCGCGAGCTGCCGCATGGTCGCGATGGCGATGCTCGAGGTGGCTCCTAACACCAGCACCCTGGAGGGAAAACCCGGATCGCGTTTAGTCAAGGCCGGCTACCCGCTGCCAGAAGCTGGAGCTGAACGAAGGATCAATGTAGAGGGCCCATTGCTCCCACTGGGGATAGAACTGCTGGAAGTGGGCCGCGCTCATGCATGCATCTTTCGCCGGATACATGCGGCCGCCGAAGTCGGCGGTGATGGCGGCTAGCCTATCCAGCAGGTCGAAGCTCACCTCCCGGCGAATGGGAAAATCCAGCGCCAGGGTAATACCGGGCATGGGAAACGACATCATTCCAGGCGAAGCCACATCACCAAAGACCTTGATCACAGCCAGAAAAGAAGCCAGCCCGGATGCGGTAATCGCCTTCAATAGCTGAATCATCCCCATGGAGTCGCCGGCCCACGGCAGAACACATTGGAACTGCAGCAGACCTTGCTGGCCATAGAGCCGATTCCATTGCAGGATGCGGTCCAGGGGGTAGAAGAATGGCTCGTAATCGGTCAGCCCAGAGCGTTGTTTCTTGATCTGCTTGTGGTAGTAGAGCGCATTGAATGCGCCCACCGAAGAGCGGTTGAGGGCAAAGGCCGGCAGGTCGAAGGGCAGGGCAAATTTTGCCTTGGCCAATGGCGTCAGCGGCCCGGGATTTTCGTCATGCTCGCCCTGGATGAAAATGCCCCGGGCAAAGTTACGGCCCTGGGCGACGCAATCGATCCAGGCCACGGAGTATTCCTGGGTGCTCTGCGCTGGAAAGTGCGACGAACTCTTCCAGCCCAACGAACTGGGTGGAGTGATACCGGATGCGCCGGGAAGCGATCGGGCGCAACTGCACTTCAGCCCAACTGATCAGGCCGGTCAGTCCCATGCCCCCGATAGTAGCGGCGTACCATTCAGGGTTTTCGGTTGCGCTGCACACCACCTGCGTCCCATCCGAACGGATGAGCTCGAAGCATGGCGTGTGCAGCCCGAAAGTGCCCGCGACATGGTGGTTCTTGCCGTGGATATCGTTGGCAATCGCTCCACCGACGGTTACGTATTTGGTGCCCGGACTGACCGGCAAAAACCAACCGCGGGGCACAGCAAAGTCAAGAATCTGGGCCAGCGTCACTCCCGCCTCGCAGCGCAACAGACCGGTTTGCTGGTCGAACGAGAGCAGGCGATCAAGATTTGGCGTCTGCAGCAGTGTTCCATTCTGGAGCAGGCAAACGTCGCCGTAACTGCGTCCCATGCCCACCGCCAGCATTTTTTCGCTGGAGATTCGGGAGGGAGGAAAATCTTCTTTCCAGAAGAGGGGGCGGACTTCAGCGGAGAGCCTCGGATAGCGGCCCCAGGATTCAAACTGCGGCCGGTCATTGCTGGGGGACATAAATCAATTATCTTTCCCGGTAAGTTTCACGAAATAAGCGATTCTCTCCCCGGTATACACCTTGGTTACAGCGCCGAGTAGGCAATGAGCGCGACCCCTAAACAGAGCAGCAGACTCATGCGGTCTTCCAGAGCAAAAATCACCGGATCCTCATCCAGCAAGCCGCGCGAGGCGAGCAGCCAAACCCGGCTGATCCAAAGGATCATCAGCGGTGTGATCAACCACATGCGGCTCGGATGGCGGTAAAGCGCGGTAAAGTCACGCCCGTTGATATAGAGGGCAAAAATCACGATCGAAGCATAGGCGCTGGAAGTACCAAAGGTGCGCAATTGCTCAATGTCGCTTAAGAGATAGCCTCTTGCGGAGGTGGGGTTCATGCCGCGCATACGCAGGTTTTGCAATTCGCTGAAGCGCTTGACCATGGCCAGGCTGAGAAAAAAGAAAATGGAGAAAGCCGCCAGCCAGGGAGAGATGAGCGTGGATGTGGCCGCAGCTCCGGCTACCATGCGCACGGTGTACAGGCCGGCAAGGATGACGACATCCAGCAGAACAATGCGCTTGAGCACCAGGGAATAAGCCACCGTGGTGACCAGATAGAGCAGCAGGAAGAGGAGGAACTTTTGCTCCAGGCGAGCGGCCACGATGAAAGCCAGAGCGGCCAGCAGAAATGAGACGGCAAGACCCGCTTTTACGGAAAGGTCCCCCGCAGCAAAGACCCGCTGGCGCTTGTTCAGGTGTACCCGGTCCGCCTCCAGGTCAAGCAAGTCATTGAAAATGTAGGTGGCCGAAGCGACAAAACTAAAGCAAAAGAAGGCCGCGACCGCGGTCAACACTAGCCCCAAATGAATAGTATGGGCCAATAGCAGAGGCAGAAAGACGAGTAGATTCTTTACCCATTGGTGCACGCGGAGGGCTTTGGCCAAGGCAACCGGCGCGGGCAAGCGGTCGACGAACTTCCGGCTCACCGTAATATTTCGGCTCTTCAGAGCACTGTTCAACCTGAGATCAGGATTGGCGAGCAATGCCCGCTGGGCGCTCTTGAGCAGCGGCAGATCGGGCAGGGCATTGCCAACGTAGTCGAAGCCGTCGGAGGCAAAGCGTTGCTCCAGATGGCGCAGCTTGTCGTTTCCGGTGAGGTTGACCTCGCCATCGCTGGCGATTACGCCGTCGAAAATGCCCAGGTGAGCGGCGACGCTCTGCGCCAGGGCGCGATCGGCCCCAGTGGCCAGGTAGAGCTTTCGGCCAGCCGCATGTTCGTCTCTTAGATAGTCCAGCAGCGGACGGTTGTATGGCAGATGGGCAACATCGAGAGCGGCCAGGGAGGCCACCTGCGACTTGAGATGTGCCTTTCCTTTGATGGCCCAGAACGGCGTACGAAAAAAAGACAGGGGATGGCGACGGGCGAGGACCATCAGCGAGTCGACGAAAGTGTCCGACTTGACCAGGGTCCCGTCCAGGTCGACACAGAGCGGACGCTCCGTCTGCGCTGCGACTGGAGGCTCCATTACCTTGAGGTCGGCCATCTCGAGCATTTCTCCCGTTGCTGATCCCACTGTATCAACAAGTTACGTCAGCCGGGCGGAATCCCAAGTAACCATTGCAGTTCCCCTCGAGGATAGCAGAGCGCTATTTGCAGGCGGGGAGTTCAGTGGGGAATTCTAGAGCCTTCGTCGAACCTTTCGGACCCGGCTGCCGTCATATAGGAGCATGCTCGACGAGCTTACAAAGATGAGCAGGGCCAGGGTTGGATCATGAAGACAGGTTATTGCAAGTTCGCGATGGTGGTGGCAGTTGGACTATTTATGCTGGGCGTCCGTCCGCCCCTATTGGCGCAGGAGACTTCTACCGGTCGCGCCATTGTCACGGTGAACACAAAAGGGGCAGAGGACCCAACGGCCGTTCCCAAGCAGACCATCAGCCTTTACGAGAATCGCAAGCCCCAGGACGTGGCCGGCTGGGTTCCATTGCGGGGCGAGCGTTCGGGCTTGCAACTGGTGGTGCTGCTGGACGATTCTTCCCGCGGCAACCTGGGTCTGCAATTGAACGATATTCGTACCTTTCTGAATGGGCTGCCTCCCAACGCCCAGGTAGCGATTGGGTATATGCGCAACGGGACCGCGAACCTGGTGCAAAACTTTACCAACGATCACGCGCAAGCAGCAAAATCTCTCCGCCTGCCCTCTGGGAGCGCGGGAATTAATGGAAGCCCTTATTTTTGCCTCTCTGATCTGGTGAAGCACTGGCCGGGAGGGGACAGCAACGTTCGCCGCGAAGTGATCATGGTCACCGATGGCGTCGACCGCTATTCCGGCGCACGCTTCGACCCCGAGGATCCCTATGTGCAGGCGGCTACCAGCGACGCGCAAAAGGCCGGCGTGGTGGTCTATTCCATCTACTATCGCGGCCAGGGGCGACTCGACCGGAGTTTTGTAGCCACGGATGGCGGCCAGAACTATCTGACTATGGTTTCAGGTGCGACTGGCGGCAAGGTCTACCTGGAAGGCTTTGGCAACCCGGTATCGTTTGCGCCATTTCTCTCTGACATTCAGCGCAAGCTGCAAAACCAATATGAGTTGAGCTTCGTCTCAACAGCCAAGCCCGGGCTGCAGGGAATCCGGGTAAAAACCAGCCAGCCAAACACCAGCCTGGAGTATCCGTCGCGAGTTCCAGTTGGCGGTGCGACCGGGCCCCAGTAAAACTTTGATTCACCCTGAAAGGAACTGCTCGCTCTTCATCGGCAGCGCATAAAATAGCAACGGGAAGAGCGTTAGGCGAGGCGAACGATGCCAGGAATAAAAGCTCCAAGGCTAAACACCCGGGTGATCCTTGGCGGAGTGATCCTCGCCATTGCGGGCTTGCTGCCAACAGCAGCTACAGCCCAGGATGCGGCCGCTAAGCCGGTAACTTTCCTGGGCACGGTCCAGACGCTGAGCGGCAGCACTCTTACCGTCAAGAACGATGCCGGGGCCACCATGCAGGTTACGGTGGAGGAGAACGCCCGCCTACTGCGCATCGAACCGGGACAGAAAACCCTTGCCGGAGCCAGTCCCTTCAGCTTGACCGATCTGCAGACCGGGGACCGAGTCATGGCGCGCGGTTCTGCCGACGCGGATGGCAAGTCCCTGGATGCGAGCATGCTGGTTGCCATTAAGGGCGCCGACATCGCGCAGAAGCAGGAAAAGGAGCGGGAAGACTGGCAGAAGCGTGGCGCGGGAGGCTTAGTTAAGGCAGTTGATCCGGCAGCAGGAACGGTGACCATCTCCAGCGGAGCCGGTGGCACCCGGACGCTGATCATCCACGCAACGCCCACCACCGTTATTCGCCGCTATGCTCCAGGCTCTGTCCGCTTCGACCAGGCAGTCAAAGGTTCACTTGACCAGATCAAACCTGGCGACCAGCTCCGCGCTCGCGGGTCAAAAAACGACGACGGCACCACCCTGGAGGCGGAGGAGATTGTCAGCGGCAGCTTCCGCAATCTGGCTGGACCGATCCAGGCGGTGAACGCAGCCGCGTCTACGATTACGCTGAATGACACGGCGACCAAGAAGCAGGTCGTCATTTCCGTTACGCCCGACAGCGAAGTGAAAAAGCTGGACCCGGCTGTGGCGCAGCGACTGGCGGCGCGCATGAGCGGTGGGGGAGCGAGGAGGCCGGACGGATCTGCGGCACCCGCAGCCGGTGGACCACCCTCGGCCGCCTCCGGTGGACCTGCTCCCGGCGCCCCCGGCGGGGATCGGCCGGGCGGCGGTCAGGCGGGCGGTCAGGGCCGTGGCGGCGATATTCAGCAGCTGCTGGCGCGCTCGCCATCGGTCGCGTTGAAGGATCTAGCCAAAGGCAATATGGTCATCGTAGTGGCCACCGAGGGCCAGGCTCCTGATACGGCGACCGCCATCACCGTGGTGGCCGGCGTCGAGCCCATGCTGCAAGCCTCCACCAGCGGCAGTCAGGCCATGCTCTCTTCCGCCTGGAATCTGGGCGGAGGAGAAGGCGGCGGTGGTGGGGAGTCACAGTAGCGCACGAGAGCACTCGATGTAAGTGCCGGGGAAAGAAGCCTGCCATAGGCGCGCTCCATTACTGAGCCATCGCAGCAAAACAACCGAACAGCCAACACTGCATGCACTGGGGAGAACTATTGAACCGATTGCTCGCTCTCTGCCTGACGACTATGTTCTTTTTTGCCGGAGTAATTACCGTACGACCTGTCTTGGCTCAAACAGCAACAGTGGCAGTAACCGGAACCCTGCGTGGCCAGGTGGCCGACCCCAGCGGAGCCGTCATTCCCCAGGCCTCGCTGACCGTGACATCGGCTGCCGGGGCGAGCCGCATAGGCACGTCGGACGCTACCGGCCAATATGCAATTCCTGGCCTGGCGCCCGGCCAATACACAGTTACCGTGCAGGCCGCCGGATTCTCCTCCTTTACCTCTCCGCCGGTGCGGATTGCGGCCGGGCAAACCCAGCACCTGGATATTTCACTTACCATTCAAATGGAGCAACAACAGGTACAGGTTTCAGGCGATACCCCAGGCGTAAGCGTGGATCCAGACAATAACGTGAGCGCCGTGGTGTTGACGGGCAAGGACCTCGACGCCCTTTCCGACGACCCGGACGAATTATCGAACGAGCTCACCGCGCTGGCGGGTCCCGCTGCGGGTCCGAGCGGAGGCCAGATCTACATCGACGGCTTTACCGGCGGACAACTGCCGCCCAAGTCGGCGATCCGCGCCATCATCATCAATCAGAATCCCTTCTCCGCCCAATATGACAGTCCTGGTTACGGCCGGATTGAGATCCTGACCAAGCCCGGCACCGACAAGCTGCACGGTCAGCTGTTCATGAATGCCAATGCTTCCGTCTTCAACACCTCCAATCCCTTCGTGCAGAATCAGCCGCCTTACCATACCTTGCAATATGACGGCAACTTAAGCGGCGCATTGGGTAAGAAGGCTTCTTTCTTCTTCAGCTTTGACCGGAGAAATATTCAGGCCAACAACATCGTCAATGCCAACGTGCCTTACGTGCCCGACCCTGCTACCTGCGAACCAGTGACCGGCTCCCTGGTAAACACCATCGGCACGCCCTGCAGCCTGGCCGTGCCTTACCCGCAGACCCGCACCGACATCAGTCCCCGCATCGACTATCAGTTGACGCCCAACCAGACCTTAACGGTTCGCTATAGCTACTACCAGGACACCCGGACCAACAGCGGAGTGGGGAGCTTCGTGCTACCTAGCCAGGGCTACAACAGCAACGAGGTAGAAAACCGGATTCAAATCAGCGACAGCCAGGTATACGGGGCGAAGTTCGTCAACAACACTCGTTTCCAATACGTTCGTGATCAAACCGACCAGAACCCGCAGTTGGTTGCTCCGGCCATCAATGTTCTGCAGAACTTTCAAGGGGGCGGCAGCCCCCTGGGCGCCATCCACGATACGGAGACACGCTACGAGTTTCAGAACTACGCTTCCCTTGCGCTTACTAAACACTACCTTCGCTTTGGCGGCCGGCTGCGCGATATCCATGACACAAATTATTCGAATGCTAACTTTGAGGGCACCTATACTTATTCCGATCTCAATGCCTACCAGGCAAATAAGCCCAGCCAGTTTTCCATCACCACTGGGCTTCCGACCCAGAGTGTGGGCGTAGTCGATCTGGGTCTTTACGCTGAGGACGACTGGAAAGTACGACCCAACGTTACCCTCAGCTACGGGTTGCGCTTCGAGACCCAAAACCACATTCCAAACAAATTCAATTTTGGTCCCCGCGTCGCCCTTTCTTATGGCTTTGGACCCAGCGGCAAGCCGCCAAAGACCGTGTTGCGCGCGGGCTATGGCATTTTCTTCGATCGATACACCTATGACTTGCTGCTCAATGTAGACCGCTACAACCTTAACCAACGGGGGCAGGTGCAGAGCATTCAGCCCAATCCCGATGGAACCCCTCCGGACAGCACCACACAGGAATCTGTCGCGTTGCCGACCTACTATCGGACGCAACCCGGCCTGAATGCACCCGCCCAGATAGAAACCGGAACCGGGATCGAGCACCAGGTGAATAAAAACGTAAGCGTCTCGGCGACGTATCTTTATTCCCGCGGTATACATCAATTGCTCTCGCGCAATATCGATGCACCACTGCCCGATGGGAGCCGGCCGGCTTTGGGTTTATGCCCCGCCAATCCAATCGGCGCGGCGCCGGGTACGGCATGCAACATCTATGAGTACGATTCGCTGGCGGTCTTCAAGGAGAACCAGGTTTTCCTTAACCTGAATGTGGCTTACGGCCGGAAGCTTACCCTCACCGGGTTCTATATCTTCAGCAAGGCCAACGGCGATACCGGCGGCACAGGCTACCACCCATCCAATCAGTACGACATCATGCAGGATTACGGCCGCCAGTTCTTCGATGTCCGCAACCGCGTCTTTGTCTTTGCCAATTACTCGGCGCCCTGGGGCGTCAGGATCAGCCCCTTCCTCAGCGCCTGGTCGAGCGCGCCGTTCAACGTCCAGCTCAGCCAGGACAACAATGGGGATTCGTTCTTCAACGACCGCCCGGTTTTCGCCTCCTCGGCTTCGAATGCCGCCGATGTGGATGTAACCAAGTACGGGAATTTCGATATCAGCGCGACTCCTCCGGCTGGGTCGAGGATCATCCCCATCAACTACGGCAGTGCTTCGCCTCAATTCGCGATGAATATGCGGGTGGCCAAGACCTTTGGCGTCGGCCCTCGGGTGGAAGAAGGCAAGGGAGCAAGGGCTGGCGGTGGTGGTCCTGGAGGAGGCGGCGGTGGGGGTCACATGCCGGGAATGGGGCTGGGCGGCAATGGACCCAATCCGGGTGGCCAGAACACCCGTGTGGACCGGCGCTACAGCATCACGTTTAGCGCTTTTGCCCATAATATCTTCAACGACGTGAATCTCGCTCCACCTAACGGAACCCTTGGCGGGCCGCCAGATGGCACCACTGACTCTCCCTTTTTCGGCAAGGCCACTCAGCTGGCGACCGGGTTTTTCTCCCACGGCTCCGCGGTGCGGGATTTCAATTTTCAGGCGATCTTCAACTTCTAGACGATTGTCCAGGGAGGTCTCTGGTTCCCTAACCAAGGACGGGTGCCCCACATCTCGCTCGTTTTTCGCGAGATGTGGGATACCACTGCTCTTTCCCTCTGACTCTCGATTCACCCGTCCTTGGTTAGGGAACCGGAGGCAAAGTTAGAAGTCCAGTCTCAGAGCCGCCTGGCCGGTACGGTTGCCGGCGTTCTCGGCCGTTTGCGGACCTGTCAGCGCTCCGAACGTCGAACTATCGATCGCGGTGACAGGAGGAGCAAAGTTGGTGTGGTTGAGCACATTCGTAAAGGTCGTTTCGAAGCGTGCATGAAGTTTCTCCGTGATGCGAAATTGCTTTGCTACGCCAAGCGAGACTGCAGAGGTTCCAGGCCCCTCCAGGGTACCGACCCCCGCGTTCCCGAAGCGCCCTGCGCCAACCGGCGTGGGCGCAAATGCGGACAGGTTGAAGTACCGCGCCCGGGATCGGCCAGCGTAGAAGTTATTCGACACCACATCGGGCCGCGCAATCGCACCGCGATTGACCAAATTCGTATTTGACTGATCTGCCGAACCACTGATGCTCGGTGTAAGCCACGGCCCTGTTTCCAGCAACGTTACAGTCGTCAGGTCCCACCCGCCCAGGAATGCATCCTTCACACCGCCGCCGTTCATAAAGTTCCGGCCGCGGCCAAAGGGAAGCTGATAGATACCGGTCAGCAGCATCCGATCCCGGCGCGTGCCTTCCACGTTGCCGAGATCCCGTTCGATGTGGAAGCGGTCTGCAATGGGAAGGCCATAGTTGACTTCGCCGGCGAACGCGGTCGGGGCATCCCCCTGGTTGTCCGCCTTGTTGTAGGCCAACGTGTAGTTGGCATCGAAGTAAAGCCCATGCTGCATGCGATGGGTGGCATCGACTACAAAGGCGCGATAGTTGCCCTCACCCGCGTTGAATGTACTGAAAAGCTCGGTCCAGTTGGTGTAAGGAGAACGGGGATCGACATAAGGGCTCGCGGCCGTGGTGGTGAAGGGGGTTGTGCTCGCGGGGATTTGGTTGAGGTCCTCGGTGATGTTCAATCGGTAAGCGTGCATTCCCACATAGCTCACGCGCAGTGCCGTGCTGCTGGTGATTTCACGTTCCACCGTTAAGTTCCACTGGTTGGCCTGCGGATCTCGGAAGTTCGGATCAACTCCCTGGTCCAGGCTTCCTCCTCCGATCTGCACGGTGCTGCTTGTGGGCGCCGTGTTCGGAAACTGTATCAGTGGCGTGTTTGGTCCTGCGGTGTTGGCATTGGCGTAGCTGTGCAGGCTCGACGTAGGATTGCCGCTGTTGTTAAAGGAAAGCGGCCCCAGATTGGTCATGGTGTAGATGCCAAATCCACCCCGGATCACCGTCTTGGTGTCGTTAAACGGACGATAGGCAAAGGCCACGCGCGGCTGGAAGTTGCCTTTGTAGGTATTACGCAGGCTCTGCGGCAAGTGGTCCTGACTAGCCGTCTCATAGTGAGTGCATGGAAGAGCGGTATAGCCCAGATTGCAGGCATTGAACGACTGCTGAAAGGCAACGTTCGACGCAGTGATGTTTTGGCTCGTGAGATACCCCGCCAGTGCATTCGGAACAACGATGGAGTTGTTCCGCTGATCGAAATTAGCCAGGTTGCCGCCATCCTCCTGAAAGCCGGGGAGAATCTGCCAGCGCAGGCCGTAGCTAAGCGTCAAGCGGCTGTTGAGCTGGTACTCGTCCTGCGCAAAGAGGCTGAACTGGGTCGCTGTTCCGCCCACGTCCGGACTGGAGACCGCGAAGTTCAACGTAGTGGGGGCGCCTTCGAGAAAGTCACCAAAGGCATTACCCGTAAATGTGGGCTGAAAGATGAAGTCGCCGAAATCATCCGAAGCGAACTCCGGGGCGAAGCTTTCCAGATCGAAATAGCGCACGCGGCGAACATCGATGCCACCCTTCATCGTATGCTTGCCCCGAGTGTAAGTGAGGTTGTCGCTGAACTGGGTTGTCTTCGACTGCGTGATGCCCGCCTTATCCCGGCCTATGGGCGTTAGGCCAGTGCCTGCGCTGAAGTTGAAAGTAGGAAAGGCATGTGTGGTCGGATGCTGACTGATATTGACCCCGGTAAGGTCAAGTTGTGATAATGCGTCCGATCCTTGAATGGGAAAGTTGACGCTCGTAGTCACGTTAGTAAACCCGTAGCGAAATTCGTTCAGGAGTGTGGGAGTGATGGTGTAGGTATCGGAGACCAGCAGACTTCGGTTATGAACGGAATCGCTATCGTTAGGAAGAAAGGGATTTGCATAGTCCTCGGTGATGTTCTTCCGGCTGAAGCGGGCATAGGCGGACTGCTTGGAGCTGATGGTCTGGTCAAGGCGCAGATCGGCGCCATCCGTGCGCGCCGGGGTGGATTGGAAATTGTCGTAGTTATAACCCGATTGGCCACTCACGTTGGGCAGTGGGATATAGGTCAACAGGGCTTTCGCGGTAGGGGTGATGTTCGCAGCTGGAATAGGAGCCAGCGACGGTTGACCGGCGATATTGAATCCGCTGAGGTCGCCGTTCCGCTCCGCTGCTGTCGGCACTTCCAATTGCTGCGCCACAGCGGTGGTGCGGCGGTTGCCTTCGTAGTCGGCGAAGAAAAACGTTTTGTCATGCCCGTTGTAAAGGTGTGGGATGATGACCGGTCCACCCAGGGAGAAACCGAAAGTATTGAACTTCTTGGGCGCTTTGCCGCTGAAGCCATAAGGGTCGGCGTCGAGGGCCTGATTCTGCAGGTACTCGAACAGGCTCCCGTGGAACTGATTGGTTCCATTCTTGGTCGTGAAGGTGACGTCGCCGATCTGCGAGAACTCCGCGCTGTTGTTGAATGAGGTGACCTTGACCGCCGCGATTCCTTCTTGCGACGGGTAGGCGTCCTGCAATGCACCATTCTGCCGCACGTTAGCGGTCGAGATACCGTCCACGGAAAAGTTCACCATCGACGAGCTCGCTCCACCCAGCGATATGTTGCCTGCACTGTCCGTCTGCACATTGGGAGAGAGACCGAGCGAACCCAGCGGGCTGGTGGTGGTAGCGCGATTATTGAGGGGAAGCTGGGTCATCTCCAGGTTGCTCTTGGAGTCGTTCAGCGTGGCGTTTTCTGTGTTGATCTGGTCGGCGTCGGACGTGACTTGAACCGTCGTTGATTGTTCCGCTATGTTGAGTGCGACCGTAAGCCTCAAATCCTGGCGTGCTTCAAGCGAAATCCCTGAGATCATCGTGTCGGCAAAGCCACTGTGATGCGCACTCAGCGTGTATTTTCCAGCCTTGACGTTCTCCAGGTTGAAGCTGCCAGATGCATCAGCGACGGCCGTGCGTTCCGTGTTCTCGTCCGTGCTGTGCAGTACGATCTGGGTATCAGAAATGGCAGCGCCGCTGGCATCCTGCACCACACCTCGCACACTGCCGAACGTGGACTGCCCATGTGCGAGCGAAGCGGTGCTCAGAACCAGAGAACAGACGAGAAGCGTAAAGAAGCGGTGATAGAACGTCCAAGCAAGGAGCTGGCTCTTCTCTTGTCCAGGGACAGCCTTGGGTGAGTTCTGCCGGGTGCAATTCCGCTCTGCAGTGCGCTTTTGCCCGCAACTAGATGGAGCTTGGGTGTTTGTTGAATAAGATTGCCGAAAGTCTCTAAGAAGTTTCATATGCATTTACCTCGTACGCCGGAAAAGACCGGCATATTCAGTGAATCGCGAAAGGCATTGGTAATGCATAAGCGTGTTCTTAACGGTTTCCTTATGCGCCGGGCGCTATAGTTAAGTTGCTCAGGGTCAAGCGACTATGACTAGGAGGCGTATCCGCAGTGTTGCCGGCAGGATCGCGGCTGGAGCCGCGGGGTCATTGCTGATCACCTGTGTCGCTTATCGTTTTCATTTCAATCTCTCGGCGGCAACGTCGGTTCAACTTTTCCTGGTCACTGCAATTGCGCTCCGCTGGGGTTTCCTTGAAGCGGGCATCGTCTCATTGTTCTCCGTTGCCTGTCTGGATTTTTTCTTCACCGAACCTCTGTTCAGGTTCTACATGGCGGATTCGCACGACTGGGTCGCTTTGGGCGCTTTCGAAAGTGTCGCCCTGGTCGTCAGCAGCCTCTCCAGCCAGGTCAGGCGCCATGCTCGTGAGTCAGAATTGCACCAATCGCAGCTACAGAAACTGTATGAGCTCAGTCAGAGTATCCTGCTTCTCGACCGGCAGAAGCCGCTCGAGCCACAGCTTGCAGGCCTTCTCCACTCCACCCTTGGCGTAGAAGGCGTCGTCCTATGGAACGCCTATGACCTCCATATGTGCCGGAGCGGCCAGTGTGACGTCACAGATGACCAGGTACGCTCCGTCTACTTTATGGACAGCGGCGGGGACGACTCTGCTATCCGCTCCTCCAGGCGAATCTTGCGCCTGGGTGTACGGCCTATTGGCGCGCTCGCCATCTGCGGGCATTCGCTGGATATGGGTACGATCAATGCAGCTGCGTCACTGGCAGCAGTGGCGATCGAGAGAGCACGCTCTTTCGCTACAGAAACCAGTGCTGAGGCAGCGCGGCAAAGTGAACAACTTCGTGCGGCTGTTCTCGATGGCCTCGCCCACGCCTTCAAAAGTCCATTGACGACCATTCGCAGTGCAAGCTCTGGCTTGCTGGCCATGGATACTTTGGCCGGTACGGAAAAGAGGCTGGTCGTCTTGATCGATCAACATGCCGCTCAGCTCAGCGAGCTCAGTTCGCGTTTGTTACGCACGGCGAGGCTGGATAGTGGTGAACTCAGGCTGAGGCGGGAAGAAGTTGATCTCGATCGGTTGATCGAATGCAGCGTGGAAGCATCTTCCCATGAACTGGGGGAACATCCTATCAACGTTCGCGCTGCAGCGCGGCGGAACCTGGTGTGGGCTGACAAACAACTCTTACAGATGGCACTGCTTCAACTACTTGACAACGCCGCCAAATATAGCCGGCCTGGCTCCGCCATAGTAGTGGACGTTCAGGAGGAACCAGCAGAGATGCTGATCAGGGTCCGCAACGAAGGGTCTTTCATCCCGCCCGAGGAAAGAGACAAAGTGTTTCAGCGCTTCTATCGTAGTCCGGGCTCGGAGCACAGGGCGGCCGGCACTGGCATTGGCCTTTCAATTGTGCGGCGCATCACAGACGCGCATCAAGGCAGAACCTGGGTAACGAGTGACCCGGAGAACGGAACCACGTTCGTTCTTACGTTGCCTAGACCGGCAAAGGAGAATTGAGGGCTTGGAACAGAAGAGCAAAGTGCTGGTGGTCGAGGACGATGCGGGAATTAGACAAAGTCTCTTTGAGACTCTGGGCGCATTGGGGTTCGCGATCGGGGAGGCATGCAATGGAGAGGAGGCGCTACTCCGGCTGCGCATGGTTAACTATGATGCCGTGTTACTCGACATCAATATGCCCGGGATGGGCGGCAAGGAGACCTGCCGCCGAATCTGCCAGGCGTATCCTCGTCTCCCAATCGTCATGCTGACAGTGCGAGATGATGAGAGTGACAAAGTGGAAGCGCTCGATGGAGGTGCTTATGACTATGTGACCAAGCCATTTCAGATTCATGAGCTGGCGGCTAGGCTGCGTGCCGTTATCCGTCGCCACAACGCCTCGATGCAAGCGAACGCGGTCAGCGCAGTCGGTGACATCACTCTGGACTGCGAACGCCGCCTGGTACAAAAACGGGGAGAGGACATCCACCTGGCGCCAAAACAATACGAAACGCTGTGCTATTTGATGGAGCACGCGGGTCACCCGGTGCCCCACGAGCGCCTGCTGGCCTCCGTGTGGGGGCCGCTCTATGGCAACGAGCGCGAGTACCTGCGGGTAGTCATTAACCAGCTACGCAAGAAGATCGAAGACGATCCGGCTCATCCGACTTATATCCTGACGGAAACTCATATTGGCTATCGATTTCGCAAGGAATAGCGCGTAAGCGTCATGCGTTCATGGTGCGACAAATCCCTAGCTTCGTCGCCAGCCTGGCACCCGTCCAGGGAGCAAGGCTTGGTGGCGAGCCGGAAAGCGGAGGACGAAATGACAGCCGACCCAAAGCGAGCACACGGCCTATATAGCACAAACGTTGTGCTATATAGGTTGAGGCTCGCTTGCTGAGAGCAGCAGCACATTCGTGCCGGCCATTTCAATCTCTGCGCAGGTGGCGCCGAGGACCTCTCCGTCTGCTTCGACTACGATCGGCTGCTTGTATTCGTGATTGGGGGTGGGGCGGCAGACCACACGCACCACATCCTGGTAGTAAGCCGGGGCGTCTTCCGCCTGCGCACGATCGCGCGCTCCTCCGGAACGAAAGAGCGCCTCGAAGGTGGCGCGCGCCAGACGGGAGCGCGAGTAACCCGCAACCGTGGCCAGGCGGAGGAAGGGAAACGCCAGCCCACCCCCTGGACGCCAACGATTCAACTCCGCCACCCGCAGCGCGATGGCCTCGCTTACCTGTTGGTGGACGACAGACCCGCTGGTGGTAGTGATGGCGATGTCGAAGGGTTGTACTGGATGGTTGAGCAGTAACCTGCCCCCAGCAGCGAAATAAGCTGCCCGACCCACTCTGCTCTTACCTGAGCGACGCGCCTCAGACATCAGCGCCGCATGCATGCCCATACCGGCGGCCATCGCGAACAGCCAGCTTTGCTGGCATCCAGGGGCGCAGCAGGTAATCTTACCCAAGGGCACCGGAACCGGGCGGCTACCCAAAATCCAATGCGCGGCGGCAACGGGATCTTTGGGGACCTTAAGGTTCTGCGCCATCACATTGCCGGTGCCAAACGGGATGATGCCGAGTGGTACGTTGGAGCCGCCGAGGCCCTGGAGGACATCAAAGATGGTGCCATCGCCGCCGCAGACAACGATCGCATCGTAGTCTTCTGCTACTGCTCGCGCTGCCTTGGGCCCGGCAGCGCGGTTTTCGCCCGTCTCCATGACGTTGACTGCAGCACCCGACGCACTGAAGGCACTCTGAACCCGGGCGATATCTCTGCGCCTTGCTCCTGTTTGTTGCAGTACCGGGTTGACGAAGAGCAGGATCTTTCTCATGCATTTCAGAATTGCGCCGGCTTCTCCCAGGCGGAGAACACAAATTCCTCAAGAGGCTTCCTCTGGCGAGGAGATACTTCCATCTTGTGTAGATGCTCAGGCAAGCTGGCCGGATCGCCGAGGTATCCGATTGCGGTGACTGCGCCGATCTCATAATCAGAGGGAATGGCAAACGATGCCCGCGCTTGTTCGCGATCGAAGCCGGCCATCGAATGGGTGTGCAATCCGTCCGCGGTCGCCTGCAGGGCGAGGGTCGCTGAGGCCGCGCCGGTGTCGTGCAAGCCGTACGCGTTCGGCTTGCCGTTGATGGTGAAGGTCTTTTTCGCCACCGACAGCACCAGTACTGGCGCGCTTTTAGCCCACGACTGGTTGAACTCTACCAGCGTGTTGAATATTTTCTGATAGGTCTCATCGCCTCGCCGCCCTACCAGAAATCGCCATGGTTGCTCATTCGAAGAGGATGCGGCCCAGCGCGCTGCTTCAAAGAGCGTCTTTAGCTCTGCTGCAGTTACTTCCTTGTCGGAATAGGTGCGTGGACTCCAGCGGCGGCGGACGAAATCCTCCACCCCAGCTACAT
>CAWJPV010000023.1:0-204691 GCA_963844785.1 uncultured Acidobacteriaceae bacterium
ATGAGCATCCACATCGACGAGAGCATGGCTGCGGTGACGATGCCCAGCACGATGTAGCCGAGCACCTGGTTGAGCGCAAAGGAACCCCGCATCTTGGCGATGACCGCCGGGACCATGAGCACGAACACCACCGCCAGCAGGAGCCAGGAGGGTCCGAAGGTGAGCGATTCCGGCAGGGACAGATACAGGCCACAAAAGCCAAGACGGCGACCACAGCGGGCCACCAGGGCTGGCCTGGGTTCGGTTGCTTGGCAGGACTTGGGTCATGTTCGCCTCTAGCTTATCTCGTCGCCCAAGCAAGGCCCTTGGGGAATATAATGCTCACGCCATGAATAAACCCAGATCCTTGTTGCTTATGCTTTGTGCGCTCTGCCTGGTCCTGCCGTTGACCCTATTGATGACCCATGCCTCCGCCAATACCGCAACGCCGGTAAAGCCGCTTCTTGTGGCCACCAACCAGGGTGATCGCGACCTTAGCATCATCGATCCTGTGGCTGCCAAACAGCTGGCCACCGTGCCTGAGGGAGGCATCACCGGCCACGAGGTAGCCACCTCTCCGGAGGGCTCACCGCTTACGTGCCGATCTACGGCAGCTCGGGCGTCGGTAAGCCGGGCACCGACGGCCGGGAGATGGTGGTAATCGACATTCCCAGCCGCACGGTCACCGGCAAGGTGGACTTTGGCCATGGAGTACGGCCCCATTGCCCGGTTTACGACCGGGCAACAACTTGCTCTACGTGACCACGGAACTCGACCAGACGGTAACCATCATCGATCCCAAGACGCTGAAGATCGTGGGCACCGTGCCCACCGGACAGAAGGAATCGCACATGCTGGTCATCTCCCGCGATGGCAAGCGAGGCTACACCTCGAATGTGGGTGCGGGTTCGGTCTCGGTGCTGGACATGGCCGGGCGCAAGACGATCGCTATTATTCCCATCTCGGCCGAATCCCAGCGCATTGCCATTTCCAATGACGACAAAATGGTCTTCACCTCGGACCAGACCAAGCCGCAGATGGCGGTGATCGACACGGCCACCAACAAGATCAAGACCTGGGTTCCCTTGCCTGAGGTGGGCTATGGCACGTCTCCCACCCCGGACGGCCGCTTTCTGCTGATCGCGCTTCCCAAGGCCAACAAGCTAGCGGTGCTGGATCTTGCCAGCCTTAAAGTCGTGCGCACCGTCGATGTTGCCGACGATCCGGTCAAGGTGCTTGCCAGTCCCGATGGCAAGGTCGCGTATGTCTCCTGCTCCAAGGCGAAACAAATTGCAGTGGTCGATCTGTCGCAGTGGAAGGTAGATACGCTGATCGATGCCGGCAAAGGTGTAGACGGCTTGGCTTGGGCGGGGCCGGCTCCCCCGGACCTCACTCCCACCGCCGGCCAGCCATTGCGAAAGACCGGCGAGTAACTGGCGTTTGGGGCTGTGGAAAAATGTGGCAGTTGAAGGGTGCGGGCTTCAGCCCGTACGTAGAGGGAGCAAAAACACGGGCTTTAGCGCTGAGGGCAGCTTTTCTGCAGGATAGGCTAAGAGCATTCCTCAGGGGCTAAAGCCCTGTCGTTCTTGTTGATTTACGTACGGGCTGAAGCCCGTACCCTTCGAAAAGCCGGATTCGGTCTATCCCTCCGGCTCCGCAACGAAGGATGGGTGCCCCATTCAAGCCCGGTTTTGGCTTGAGTGGGAACCGACCGGACCCAACCCCACCCCACCGCGAAATCCTTTGCCTGTCCGTGCTACCGTGGAATGTCAGTCACTTCTCCCCAAGGATTGCACCGTGTCCTCTCCCGTCGCTCCTGCCCTGCGCAAGACTGCATTGAATGGTGTCCACCGGCAACTCGGCGCCAAAATGGTCGACTTTGGCGGCTGGGATATGCCGGTCGAATACTCCGGCATTACCGCCGAGCACATGGCGGTCCGCACCGCTGTGGGGTTGTTTGACGTCAGCCACATGGGTGACATCCAGTTCCGCGGCCCGGGCTCGCTGTCCGCTATCCAGGCCCTTTCCATGAACGATGCGTCGAAGCTGGCCGTAGGCCAGGCGCAATACTCGGCCATGCTCTATCCCCAGGGAACGTTCGTCGATGACATCCTGGTGCACAAATTCAGTGACAACGACTATCTGCTGGTCATCAACGCCGGCACCCGCGAGAAAGACTATCAGTGGATTCGCTCCCAGGTGGGAGCCTTCGCCGGAGTCCACATCAGCGACTACAGCGACCACTACACCCAGCTCGCCATCCAGGGACCGCGCGCACAGGATACGCTGGCCAAACTGACCAAGGTAAATCTGAGCGCGATCAAGAACTATTGGTTCACCTGGGGTATGGTCTGCGGCGTTCACAACGTGCTCATCGCGCGCACCGGCTATACCGGCGAGGATGGCTTCGAGATCTACATACCCTCCGACGAGCCCACCAGCGCCCGCGTTTGGGAGGAAGTGACCGAGGCAGGTAAGGAGTTCGGCCTGCTGGCCTGCGGCCTGGGAGCACGCAATACCCTTCGCCTGGAGGCCGCCATGGCCCTCTACGGCCACGAAATCTCAGAGGATATCAACCTCCTCGAAGCCGGCCTGGAGCGCTTCTCGAAGCTCGGCAAAAGCGACTTTCTCGGTGGGCAGGCACTCTTGCAGCTGAAGCAGAGTGGTGCTCCCAAGCGCAAGCTCGTAGGGCTGGAGATGATCGACCGCGGCATCGCGCGCGATGGCTACAAGGTCTGTAGCCTGGAGGGGGAAGCGATCGGTTACGTGACCAGCGGCTCTCCCTCGCCCTATTTGAAAAAGAACATCGCCCTCGCCTACGTACCGGTGGACCGTACCGTCCGGGAACGGAAGTAGCGGTCGAAGTGCGCGGAAACCTGGTCAAGGCCAAGGTGGTGCCAACCCCCTTCTATCGCCGGGCTAAGAAGCCGGTTGAGGGGAAGCCCGCTTAAACTGTAGCCAGACAGGCAAATTTGCGGTGGCCTCAAACACTCCCCTGGGGAGCGGGGCGAGATCCGCTGCAGATTGCATGATCCCGTAGAATAACGAAGGAGAGCAAGACGGATGGCCTATCCAGCAACCTACCGCTACACCCGAGAGCATGAGTGGATTGAGGTAGACGGCAAGACCGGGAAAGTGGGCATCACCGATTACGCCCAGAACACCCTGGGAGACATTGTTTTCGTCGAGATGCCCAAGCTCGGCGCCAAGGTAGAGAAGGGTAAGGTCTTCGGCAGCGTCGAGTCAGTCAAGGCCGTCTCCGATCTCTATTCCCCGGTGACCGGCACCGTAATCGCAGTCAATGAAGAGCTGGCAACGGCTCCGGAAAAGATCAACGCCGACGCCCACGGGGCGTGGATCCTCAAAGTAGAAATCGCAGACCCCTCCGAAGTGGGTCAACTGCTCGATGCAGCGGACTACGAGAAGTTCGTCAAGGAGGAAACCCACTGAAGCCCAACATCGTTAAGCTAGCCGCCGGCCAAGCCGTAGTACAGGGATAGAGGACTCACCATGCGCTACTTGCCAAAATCACCCGGCGAACGGCTGGAGATGCTGAAGCAAATCGACGCCGGCTCAATCGACGATCTGTTTTCCACCATCCCCCAGGAATACCGGCTGCAACGGGACCTGGAAGTTCCCCGGCAGATGGGCGAATCGGAGATCGTCGACTACTTCCGCAATGCAGCGCAAAAGAGTGCCTCCGGTTACACCAGTTTCCTCGGCGCCGGCGCCTATCGCCACTACCGGCCCGTCATTATCGATTCGCTGGTGCAGCGGGGCGAGTTCCTCACCTCGTACACCCCTTACCAGGCGGAGATCACCCAGGGTACCCTGCAGGCCATCTTCGAGTTCCAGACCATGATCTGCGAGCTCACCGGCATGGAGATCGCCAACGCCTCCATGTACGACGGGTCGACGGGGGCTGCCGAATCAGTAACCATGGCTGTGCGCATTACCCACCGCAGCGGAGTTCTGGTCGCCAGAACCGTGCATCCTGAGTATCGCGAGGTGATGCAGACCTACGCCCAGCACCAGGGGCTTGCCGCCCAGGCGCTCCCATACGGCGACGATGGACGGCTCGACCTGGCGGCGCTGGAACAGAGCGTCAGCGAAGAAACAGCGTGCGTTCTGGTACAGTCACCGAACTTTTTCGGGGTCATCGAAGATATTCCCGCCATCGCCGAGATCGTGCACAAGAAAGGCGCGCTGCTGATTGTATCTATCGCTGAGGCCATTTCGCTGGGCGTGGTGCGGCCGCCTGTAGAAGCCGATATCGTCTCCTTGGAAGCGCAATCCTTCGGCGTCGCCCTGAGCTATGGAGGCCCCTACTGCGGGGTGATCGCCGCCAAGGAAAAATATCTGCGGCAAATGCCCGGCCGCCTGGTGGGCGAAACTGTGGATACGGAAGGACGCCGCGGCTTCGTGCTCACGCTCTCTACGCGGGAGCAGCACATTCGCCGGGAGAAGGCCACCTCCAACATCTGCACCAACCAGGCGCTGGTGGCGTTGATGGCCACCATCTTCCTCACTGTCTATGGCAAAGAGGGCATCCATGAGCTGGCGTTGCACAACCTGGCCAAGGCCAATTATGCCGCGCAACAGTTTTCCAACGGCGGCGGGGCGCGGCTGCTTTTCGCCGGGTCGCCACGCTTCCATGAGTTTGTGCTGCAAACCTCCGAATCGCCGGAGCAACTCAACGCGCAACTGCTGAAGCAGAAAGTGATCGGGGGCCTGCCCCTGGGCCGTTGGTATCCCGAACTGGGCAACGCCAGCCTGTGGTGCACCACCGAACTCAACACCCGAGAACAGATCGACCACGCAGCCTCGCTGCTGCAGCATGACTCCGAAGGGGCCCTCACCCGGGCTTGAAAGGCTAGCTAACCCGTTTTATGGCAACCACCACCAGCAAGGTAACAAGCAAGGAAACAGGCACGACGGCCAATCAGCCCTTTGCAGGCACACGCCGCAAGGTGCGCGCGCACCTGACTCAGAATGAGGCCCTGGTTTTTGAAAAGTCTTCTCCGGGCAAGAAGGCCTACAAGATGCCGCCGCTCGATGTGCCCGAAGTGGATCCCGTAAGCCTGCTGGGCGAGGCCGCCCGCGCGGATCTGGGCCTGATGCCGGAGTTGAGCGAGATCGAGATCATTCGCCACTTTACCCGCCTCTCCACCTGGAACTATGCCATCGATCTGGGCATGTACCCGCTGGGCAGCTGCACCATGAAGTACAACCCGCGGGTGAACGAATTTGTCGCCCGTCTCGAAGGCATCGCCGAAGCCCATCCTTACCAGCCGGAGTCGCTCTCCCAGGGAGCGCTCGAGGTCATTCGCCTGTTGCAATCCTGCCTGCTCGATATCACCGGCATGGATGCCATCACGCTGCAGCCGGCGGCGGGCGCGCATGGAGAGTTCACCGGCATCCTGCTGGTCCGCGCCTACCATCAGTCCAAGGGAAATCCCCGGACCAAGATCATCATTCCCGATTCTGCTCACGGAACCAATCCCGCGACCGCAGCCATCTGCGGTTACCAGGTGGAGAATCTGCGCTCCAACTCGCTGGGCATGGTCGACGTAGCCCAACTGGAGCAGATCGTCACCGAAGACACGGCTGCACTGATGCTGACCAACCCCAGCACCATCGGCGTCTTCGAGAGCGAGATTCATAAGATCGCCGACATTCTGCACGCCAAAGGCGCCCTGCTCTACATGGATGGCGCCAACATGAACGCCCTGGTGGGCAAGACCCGTCCGGGGGACTTCGGCGTGGATGTGATGCACCTGAATCTGCACAAGACCTTCTCTACCCCGCATGGCGGAGGGGGTCCCGGCTCAGGGCCAGTGGCTACGAAGAAAATACTGGAACCGTTTCTGCCCACGCCGGTGGTGGTCGAAGGCCCACCCGATCAGGACGGCCACCGGACACTGCGCCTGGACTACGATCGTCCCCAGTCGGTGGGGCGGGTGCGCATGTTCTACGGCAACTTCGGCATGTTTGTCCGCGCCCTGGCTTACATCATGGCCAATGGCCCGGACGGCCTGCGGCAGACCACCGAAGACGCGGTGCTGAACGCTAACTACATCCGCAAAAATCTTGAGGACGTGTACGAGCTGCCCTATCGCACGCCTACCCTGCATGAGGTGGTCTTCAGCGATCGCCGACAGACGCAAAAAGGTGTCAAGACGGGTGATATCGCCAAGCGGCTGATCGACTATGGCTTCCATCCCTACACCACCTCGTTCCCGCTCATCGTGCCTGGGGCCCTGATGATCGAGCCGACGGAAAGCGA
This sequence comes from uncultured Acidobacteriaceae bacterium, assembly GCA_963844785.1. Classification (GTDB taxonomy): domain Bacteria; phylum Acidobacteriota; class Terriglobia; order Terriglobales; family Acidobacteriaceae; genus PALSA-350. The sequence continues at coordinate 6,266 of CAWJPV010000023.1, forward strand.
GTCAAAGGAAGAGCTCGATCTGTTCATCGACGCCATGCGGCAGATTGCCCGAGAGGCGGAGGAGAATGCCGAGCTGGTGCTCACTGCGCCCCACGCCACGCGCATCTCGCGTCTCGACGAGACGTTGGCGGCACGCAAACCGGTGCTGCGCTACACCCGGCCAGCTTCCGAAAAGTCTTGAAAGCAGGAACGATGCCGGCACCTGAATCTGCGATTGCCCAACGCCGTGACGATCTGGAGCGGTTCGAGTTCATGATGGGGGCCGAGCGCGGCCGTCTTGCTGTCACCCTCGACATGCTCACCGACGCTTTGATCCTGATCGGCCAGCACGGTGTGTATTGTGCTTCCACCCGCAATCCATCCAAGCCTGCGCTCGATCTGGAAGCGGTGCTGAGCGAAATCGGGGGCGCCAAAGAGCTGATTCAGTCGGTGATGGAGCAGCTGCGGCTTAAGAGCGAGAGTCAGACGCAGCGGTAAACGAGCCAAGCGGCCGGTCCTGTTGTATCCTGTGAACTGCGCGCCCGTAGCTCAGCTGGATAGAGCGAACGCCTCCGGAGCGTTAGGTCGGGAGTTCGAATCTCTCCGGGCGCACCACTTCCGTTACCCCCCTTTGCAGAACCGGCAAGATTCGGCCTCCTAGCAGGAGCCAGTAGGAACTGGACGGGTGCCCCAGTTTCTACTGGCTCCTGTTAGAAAACCAACTTCTGCTGGTTGAGTTCTCAGCTGACACTAAGGTGCCAGAACGTGCCCACAATAGTATGTGCATAAGCGATACGCCTTGCCGTGCCAAATCTGGCCTCTTGGTATAGAACTCTGAATAGCCCAGTGCGCAATTTCGAGAAAACCCGAACGGAATTCCAGGAGATCCTCGCCAAGCCCATTCGCGAACTGGGGCTCAAACTCGAGGGTTCTCCGCTGGAACGATTCGTTCAGCAGCTTTATCGCGAACTCGAAACCAAAGGCATCCATAAGTTCCGTCCCGGTTGTTATCTCACCGATGAATGGGGATGCCCCTCCGGCGAGCCCGTCATCGGCATTCCGTTCTATCTGGCCAACCCGGACCTGGCACAGCTGGAGCGCGATATGAACGACCTGGAAGACGCTCACGAGATCATGATGTACATGCGTCATGAGGCCGGACACGCCTTCAATTACGCCTACCAACTGTACAAGTCGGCTGAGTGGCGCGATCTCTTCGGTCCCTTTCGCCGCGCCTATCGCGATAATTACCGTCCCATCCCGTTCTCGCGGAAGTTCGTTCGCCACATGGCCGGGTGGTACGCGCAGAAGCATCCGGATGAAGATTTTGCAGAAACGTTTGCCGTCTGGCTCACGCCGCGCTCGCAATGGCGAAAGCGCTACCAGGGTTGGGGCGCGCTCGAAAAGCTGCACTACGTCGATCGCATAGCGCGAAGACTCGGAAATGTCGAACCCGTCCGGCGTCGCGGCCACACCGACATCACCGTCGATGAGATGGAATCGACGGTGGGCGAGTTCTACCTCCTTAGCCTGCCGGAGGAGATGCCGCTGCAGGAACTCGCGCTGGACACTGACCTGGCGGACATCTTCAATGTCTCCCCCAAGCGGCGTACGGGCGTGCGGCCCGCGCAGGAGATGTTGCATCAGCATCGCAAGCTCATTGTCGACAAGGTCGCATATTGGAGCGGTGTGCAACGTCCGATCGTCAAGCGGCTGGTGGAAGCCATCTCCAAGCGCGTTGAGGACCTGGGTCTGCGCGTGGATGTTCGACGCGAATCTGATTACCTTACGGAGTTCACGGTGTACACCACCGCACTCTCAATGAATTACCTGATCGGCGGGAAGTTCATTCATCCCTGAGGAGTGCCGAGAGGCGGAGGGTTTCATGGCTGGAACGAAATTGAAAGTTACCGTGCTGTACGACTTGTGGGAAGAAGAACCTGCCCCGGTGGAGGAAGAAGTTCCTCCACCGCGCAAGCGCACGGGGCAAAAGAAACGCAAGAAGAAGCCGGTAAAGCACGACCGCGAAGAGGTCTTCGAAGCCCTGGAGAAGCTCGGTCATGAACCGTCATACTACGTTCTCAACGGCCGCACGCAATCGCTGGTCGGACTCGCTAAATGCGGCGCCGATCTCATTTTCAACCTCACCGAATCCTATGCCGGGGATAACACCAAGGAGATGCAGGTCACTGCGTTCCTGGATATGCTCGATATCCCTTACACCGGCTCGGGACCGCACGCGAACATTCTTGCCCAGGACAAATCGATCGCCAAGAAGATGTTCGCATTTCACGGGATTCAGTCGCCCTACTTCGCGACTGCCTATCGCGGCACCATCGATCACGCCCATGACATCTCGTTCCCACTCATCGTGAAACCCACGTCCGAAGATGGATCCATCGGCATCGATGCTGCTGCCGTAGTCAACAGCGTGAAGGAATTGATGGAGCGCATCTCCTATATACAGACGGAATTCAATTCTCCTGCGTTGATCGAGGAGTACATCGAAGGGCGCGAGATCTATGCCGCCGTCCTGGGCAATCACGAGAACGCCTATCCACTTCCGCTGGTGGAACTTGATCTTTCGAAGCTTCCCAAGGGCATGCCCAAGATCGCCAGCCAGGAAGTGAAATTCGAGAAAGACACGGAAGCCTACAAGCTAACGAAATCGGCCATCGCGGAAGACCTCGATGAAGACACCGTAACCCGGCTTAGCGAGATCGCGATCAAGGCCTATCGCGCCGTCAGGCTGCGCGATTATGGGCGCATTGACATGCGCATATCGAGCAAGGGCGAGGTATATGTCATCGAAGCCAATCCCAACCCATGGCTCTCGAGCGCGCAGGAGTTTTTCATGGCCGCGAAGAAATCAGGCCTCTCCTACACCCAAATGATCGGGGAGATCGTGGACCTTGCGATGGCTCGGAACGCCTGACCGGATGACTGCACAGCGGCGCGATGAAAGCGTTAGCTATCTTTGCGGTACAGGAGGTCGCGCATCGCTTGCCTCCGAGCCTCGTTCGCTTCCATCACGGTTTTACGTTCGTCGGCGTCCATGCTGCGCCTGGTTGCGGGGTCGGATTCTTCAGGGGTGCTGCACGCCGGGCAGCGATTGGCGAAACCGGGTTTATCCGGCTTCAGTTCAAACTCTTCTTCACAGACCACACAGACCTTAATGGGAAAAGCCATAACCCCTCTAGAATAACAATTTGAGGAGAATGATGCATCGCGGCCCCGGTCTACTTTTCTGTCTCTTCGCGGCGGCAGCCACGTTCGCCCACGCCTCGGTCGCACTCTTTATGGAAGAGCCTTACGGCGAATTTGGCGCGGTGAACCCGACTGGCCACGCGGCCGTTTATTTCAATCACATCTGCGCCGATTCGCCCACCTCGCTTCGCCCTTGCCACGACGGAGAATATGGCGTCGTCATCAGCCGGTACCACAAGATTGACGGCTATGATTGGCTTGCCATCCCCCTGGTCCCCTATCTCTACGCCGTCGATTCGCCCAATGACGTTCCCCAGACCGTGGACAAAGAAAAAGTCGCAGCCCTACGCGACGCCTACCGCCAGCAGCACTTGCTCGACCTGGCGCCCGACAACCGGCATGGCGGGTCCCCCAAGGGCGAGTGGACTGAGCTGGTCGGCGCCTCCTACGACCGCACCATCCACGGCTTTCAGGTGGACAGCACGCCGGCCCAGGACCAGCGCTTCATCACCACCTTCAACGACCGCCGCAACGTCGGCCACTTCAACCTCCTGTTCCACAACTGCGCTGACTTCTCCCGCGTTGTCCTCGACATCTACCTGCCCCACGCAATCCATCGCAATTTCATCGCCGACGTAGGCCTGATGACTCCCAAACAGGTCGCCCGCTCGCTGGTTAGTTACGGTAAAAAGCACCCCGAGCTCGACATGACCGCTTTCGTTATTCCCCAGGTGCCGGGCAGCATTCGCCGCAGTCACCCGGTGGACGGTGTGGCCGAGTCGCTGGTCAAGAGCAAGAAGTATCTCCTTCCCCTGGTCGTGCTGGCGCCCGAGGTTACCGGCGGGGTCGCAGTGGCTTACCTGGTCGACGGCCGCCTGAAGTTGCCCAAAGAGACACCGGTCTTTGAGATCGGCGATGAAGAGACGACCAGCGCGCCGGCGACGACTCGCAAAGTGCTTCCCGTCCCGCCTCCTCCCCCAGCTCAACCCTAGCCTCTGTGTCCAGTGTCGAACAGCGATTCGTGATTTTGGACACGAAGGCTGGATCTTACGCGGAGTCGACCGGGGTAAGCGCCTGTAAAGCGGCCGTATACCGTTGCTTGCCTGCACCGGTCTTTGGCGCATAGATTGCTGCTCATGACCGGCAAATAGGGGCAGCAAATCATAGTCGTGTCTTCTAAGGAGGGTGTATGGCGCACTTTGAGCGAATTAGAGATGTGGTTTCCGGACCCTTTAGTCCATCCATCATGCAGCAGCGTATGGCCGCCGGGTGGCAATTAGTTTCCATCGAGTGGCGGCGCGAACTGCCCGGGGATGAAGCGCCCAGCGAGGGCGCCTTCGAGGAAGAAATCCCCTACGGCTTACGCATCTCGGACGATTGCCAGCGGCTGGAGTTCGATGCTCGAGAGCGCAGGGTGCTGACCCAGATGATGGACCTGGTGGTTCAGGATTTTCCCTTCTCCAGCATCGCCAGCGATCTGAACGAAAAAGGATTTCGCACCCGCGCGGGAAAGTTATGGGACCAGGTATCGGTCTTCAAGATGCTGCCGCGGCTGATCGAAGTAGGACCCGGTCTTTTCTCGACCGCAGAGTGGACAGCCCGGCGGCAGAAACTGTCAAAGACGATTTAGCGACATAGGAATCGCCGTTTATCATCCATCCTCGTCCATTAAGATGAGCCCCGGGGGTGCGCATGAAATTCCTACTATGCTTACTTATGCTCTGTTTCGTTCTGCTGCCTCCCGCTCGCGGTGCGCAGACGCCACTGCCGCCAGCGGCCGCTGATCGAGCCGCGGTGGTTGAGGGCGACAACGCCTTCGCGGTTGCGCTCTACGGCCAGTTACGTAATCAAAGCGGCAATCTCTTCTTCTCGCCGGAGAGTATTTCCACCGCAATCGCTATGGCCTATGCCGGAGCCCGCGGCGACACTGCCTCCGAGATGGCGAAAACCCTGCACTTTACGCTTCCACCGGAAAGGCTGCACCCGGCGATGGGTGCACTGTTGAGCGATCTCAACGCCGCCCACCAGGGATACCAGCTAAGCGTGGCCAATGCACTCTGGGCGCAGCGCGGCTACCACTTTCTCGATGACTTCCTGCAATTGATGGACAAGGACTACGGCGCATGCTTCAACCAGGTGGATTTCAAAGCCGCGACCGAAGCGGCACGGTTGACCATCAATCAGTGGGTAGAGCAGAAAACAGCTAACAAGATCACAAACCTGCTCCCGCCCGGTTCCATCAAACCGACCACACGGTTAGTGCTGACCAATGCCATCTATTTCAAGGGTAACTGGCAGAGTCAATTCGACAAGGCGCAAACCAAGGATGAGGACTTCCATCTATCTCCGGCACAGACCAAGAAAGCGCCCCTGATGCACCGTGAGGGTGGTTTCAATTACTTCGACGGGAAGACGTTTCAGGTGTTGGAGATTCCGTACCAAAGCAAGGAATTGTCCATGGTCATTTTTCTGCCCAACGATGTGGGCGGTCTGCCTGCCTTGGAGAACTCGCTGACGGCATCCAACGCGACGCAGTGGCTGGGCCAGTTAAGTCCAGTGACTAAGGTCATCGTGACCTTGCCTAAGTTCAAGACAATGCAGCAATTCGAGCTTGGGGGCACGCTTGCCGCGATGGGGATGCCCCAGGCGTTTACCGGCGCCGCTGATTTTTCAGGAATGACGGGCAAGAAGGATTTCGTTATTTCGGCGGTGATCCATAAGGCTTATATCGACGTCAACGAGGAAGGAACCGAGGCTGCAGCGGCCACCGCCGTGACCATGAGGGCCATGGCGGTTCGCGCCCCGAACCCGGCGCCCCCACCGGTTTTCCGCGCCGACCATCCTTTTGTCTTCCTGATTCGGGACAACCGCTCCAACAGCATCCTGTTTATGGGCCGGGTAGCCGATCCGACGAATTAAGTTCGGGGCGCACGGGCGGAGACTCTGCGTGAGAACTCAACCGGCAGCGTTCTGTGCCCTAACAGAACCCATTAGGAACTGGCCGGGTGCCCCAGGTTCGCCGAGATGCAATTTGAACCTAAGGTTCTCGAGGCCGAGCAAACTACCCCTTGGATTGCGATCTTCTGAGCATAGCCACGATGGCAAGCACCACTAAGCCGGCGGTGCAAATGGCTTCGATTACCAGCGAGGCGGAGATCAAAAGCTGGGCCACCTCGTAGCTGCCACCGCCGGAGATGCTGATGCCGCTCACGCTGCACAGCCCGAACGCGAGACTGAAGGTCAGGGCGAACACGGTGGCGAGCTTGGACAGGTTTACGGGTTTGTGTTCGTGCCTTACCGGCATCGGGGGTGTGATCATTCGGTGCTCCTGATCGCGGTTGGCTGGATAAAGCAGAGTCTCATAAGATCGGGCAGTAGCGCCACTATTCCCGCTACACAGGCCCACTGGATCAAATTAAGGCCAAAGATCAGGGGTTGGGGCTTGAGGAAATCAATGGCCAGCCGCCAGGCGAGATAGGCAACCAGAAAAATGCGGAAGGCCGCTCCCTCGGGGTGCGCTTTTTCGTTATAGCGATGCAGGAAGAATCCGAGGATGCTGAGGAAGAGGATCTCGTAGAGCTGCGTAGGGTGGCGGAGGATACCATCGCCAAAATTGACCCCCCACGGCAAACTGGTCGCTGCGCCGTAAGTGCCGTCCGCGGGGCCTGCCAGAAAACAGCCAATGCGGCCGATGGCGATCCCCAGGCACAGGGGCACGGCGAAAAGGTCGCCGGCGCTGCCGCGGAGGGCGCGCAGGCGCTTGACCAGGCCTACGGCAATCCAGCCCCCCAGTAGACCGCCGACGGTGGTCCTGCCGCCGGGCAACAGGAAGGTGCGCCAGGTGATATGGAGATAAAACACTTGCTCCAGCAGGCCCAAGATCCGGCTGCCCAGCAGCGCGCCGATGGCCGCCGTGGCGATGATGAGCCAGCGCTGGTCGTCCTCGAGGAGGTCGCCGGCACGGGCGCAGCTTCGCCGAAACATGGCATAGGCGAGAACATAGCCGATGGTCTCGAAGACCGGGTGCAGCAGCGGATGGGGACTGACGGTCACGCCGGTAAGTCTACCGGTCCCGGCGGCAAACGGACAGCCCAAGATTTTCTGGTTGCATCAGGACTGATACAGCCGCTCAGCTCAATCGGCTAGGTAACCGGGGTACAGGTCGAAAACTCATTGTTGGTAACGGTACCTAGCTTGTACTCGCCGCAAGACAATCTGCGTCAATATAATCATCACGCGAATCCGAGGGCCCCCAGATGCGAAACATGCTCCTGCGCCACGCAAGCAGCTGGATTCTGGCAATGGCTGTGCTAGCCTTCGCGATCCAGCCGGCAAGCGCCACGAATCCCCCAAAACACCACAAGATTTTGCTCATTGCGGGTTCCAAGTCCAAGGGACCGGGCATGCACGAGTACCTGAAGACAGCCCGCCTGCTGAAGGTGATGCTCGACCGTGCTGGCCTCAAAGACGTCGAAACCGAGGTAGTCTACGACGGCTGGCCTACGAATCTGTCCGATCTTGACACTGCGGACACCATCGTCTTTATCTCGGACGGCATGCAGTGGTCTCCCTGGACGTTTACTCCGGAGCGCATCGCCTCCATACAGAAGCAGATAGACCGCGGTTCCGGCTTCATGATCTTCCACTTCGCAACCTACATACCCTTCCAATTCCAGCGGGAGGGCCTCGCCTGGGCCGGAGGCTATGTCGAATACGACGGGCCCAAGCACCCACAGATGTACTTCACGCAAAAGACTCTTACCAGCGAAGTTGTATTCCCGTCACCCGATCATCCTGTAATGCATGGCGTGAAGCCTTTCAAAGTCACAGACGAGTTCTATTACAAACCCACGTTCGTCGGTGGATGCCTCGGTATCACTCCGCTGCTCCGCGTCCCGGAGCTTCCCGCAGATCCTAAGGCAATCTTACCCGGACCACTTGCCGGTCCCAAGGACCAGGTCACCATGTGGGCTTACGACCGCCCGTCCACGCCCGCAAGCAAGATACCCGGCCGCAGCATTGGAGTGACCTTTGGCCATTTTTACAATAACTGGCAAAACGATGACTATCGCAAGCTGGTTCTCAACGCCATCGTGTGGAGCGCTCACATCGACGTCCCCAAAGATGGCATACAGTCCGTTTGGGTAGAAGATGCCGAAGTCGACCGGGTACTCGGCCCCACGCCCGACCCGGTGAAATCCCCGCTCGAACCCCCGAAGGAGCTAAAGTAAGCTCCCCGCGGCACGAGAACTTCCTAGTTCGCCGACGGCTTCTGGATACTGTCGATGACGAGAACGTCCACAGGAGCCTTGGTTGATTCGAGTTTCAGGCCCAACTCCTGCTGGATTGCGGTGAACAGATCCGGTGGGGCGTCGGCGCTTTCCGCCACCGGTTTGTATCCGCCAACTGCGCCGAACTGCATCTCATCCGCCGTCCACGTCAACCTGAAATCAAACCTTCCTGTGAGTCCGGTCTGATCCACGACCGGCCGGTCCAGAACGACCTGGCCCATCGCTTCGGCGAAATCCGCCATGGTGGCGTTGGTCGCGCCAAAATTTCCAGGTGGTCCGAATCCCAGCCCCGCGACCATGCCGGGGTCGCCCTGGCTCCTGTTCATTTTTGGACCGGTCTTGGTGACGGTGAGCAGGTACACGCTTAGTTCTCGTTTCTCATAGTGGCATTTGAGCTGAAACCGATCCGCCAGCAGCTTTTTGACCATCGATCGCCACTGCTTGATGCTTGGCTCACCTTCGCCGCCGGGTACAGCGGAGATATCGTAGTTCTCTGCAGTGACCCAATCGGGCACGCCTGCAAGCTGGCGTTGTTGAAGTCCATAGCCGAACTTGACCAGGTTGCTCACAGAAGTGTGAATGACCGAAAAGCGGCGCGGCTCAAACTGGAATCTGGGCCCACGCTCATCAGGCCTGCTTGGCTTGATCGTGGCGACTTCAAATGCTGGATTCGCGTCCGCAGCCATGGGCGGCATACGCGGCGGAGGCTTAGGAATCGTCCACTCGGTCTCGGAGGTGGCGCGCGCAAAATTGAGCGGCAGTGGGTTCGGTCCTTGCCTCCATGTCCCTGCGATGGAGTTGCCATCGGCGCTCACTGTGCCTTCGTAGGTGCCAAGGGGAAGGTCGAGTTTCAGTAAAGAGCCATTAAGCCTGGTGGACATGACGGGTACGTCGCCCGGCGGCCCATCGAGGTTGTAGAAGGTCGCCCGCAGCGCCCCGTCACCCGCCTGGGTGATTTTAATTACGAAGCGTAGGTCCCGATCGGTGTGCAGTGTCCCCTGCCAAGTGGCGGCGATATTCGGGGCTGAGTTTGCGGGTTCGGATTGAGCGCGGACCTGCGTAGCATGGACAAGACCGAAGCAGACCGGCAAGGCGACGGCGATCACTGCAGCCACGCTCAGAAGCAGTTTTCTCCTCAGGTCGAGTTTCCGCCCGGTCTGCTCCGTCATGATGCGAACAATACGCTCCTTGAGGCTGGCGCCGGTCACGCCTGAAATGCAGGGCAACGGCGACTCGACGTAAGCCTTGCAGACATTCAGGATTCCCTCGGCGTACGTCTCGGCGTCGAGGCTTGATTGCAGCACGGCTTCGTCGCACGCGCGCTCACGCTCCTCCACCAACTTCATCCCGATCCACCACACCATGGGGTGAAACCATAGGGCTGCTTCCACCAACATATGGAGTGCGGCGGTCAAGTTATCGCGGCGCCGGACATGGCACATCTCGTGAGCCACGATGGCTTCGAGTTGAGCCGCAGTGAGACGGTTGGGGATACCTGCGGGAAGAAGGAGCACCGGCTTGAAGATCCCGAAGACTCCCGGCTCAAGCAGCGACTGCGACGACAGCACCGGAACACCGGCGGGAATCGCAATGGGAGATGCTGCGCGCACCGTCTCGCGCAGGCTCCCCCATCGCCGCAACCACCGGCCCGCCAACAGCAAGGCGCCGCTTGCCCACAGGCCGGCAAGGATGAATGGCCACACATGGATGTGTTGTTCCGCAACCGCGGGCGCGGCGAAGGATGGGGCAACGAACGCCGTCCCCTGCGCCTGCGGAAACGGCTGTGCTATTTGCTCCATAGCGGCGGAAAGATCCGGCCGGCTGATCGGAGTGGCAATCGTGGATCGGAGATAGCCGCCCGCAGCTATCAGAAGAGAGAAGGGGATTAGAAATTTCACCGAAGCCAGCATCCACAACCAGTAACGGACGCGAGCGTGATTTTTGCGCAACGCGAGCGCCAGTAACCAGGCGGCCGCGGCGAAGATTGTCGATTGCCATAGGTGGTTGAGAATGCCCGCGGTCCACTGCGACGGAATCATAACTACTCCTTTCTCCTGGACAGCCCGCGGAGAGCCCGTTCTGCTTCCTTGACCTCCTCGAGCGAGAGCTTTCCTGACTCGACGAGGTGCGCCATCACCGGCTGGGTCCGCCCTCCAAACAAGCCCAACAGATCGTCGATGAGCCGGCGTTGGGCGGCGTCGCGTGAGATGGTTGGCGAAAAGATGTGGAAATTGCCCACCTTCCTGACTCTCCGGACTGCCTGCTTAGTCTCCATCCGGTAAAGCGTGGTTTGGATGGTCGTGTAAGCGGGCCTTCCCTTTTCAGGAAAAAACTCCTGGATGTCACGAATGGAGGAGTCGCCCTCGGCCCAGAGCGCCTCCATGATCTGGAACTCGAGCTTTGACAATTTAGGCGTCGGCAAGAGCCCCTCCTATGCTTGTTTGATTTTCTACTATATCTGTTTGTTATCGTCAAGGGCGCCACAGGAAATCCGGGGTAGCGCAGTGGAGTTTGAGAATTGAGACCTTACCTGCGTTTCCGGATGGCTTCGGTATTTGCCTGCCTTCTGGGTGGAGGGCAGAGCCTGCATGGACAGACTCCAACAGCCCCGGCTCCGGTTACCCTACAACAGGTAATCGATCACACCTTTGCGCACAATCCGGCGTTGCTCGCGTCACGGCAAAACCTGCTATCGATGAATGGCCGGGTGGTGGAAGCGGGCCTGCGGCAAGCTGGTAAAGAGTAGCACCCTGAGTGAGATCTTCTGGCGCAATCCAACGGCCAGGGTAGGCTCGCTCCGCGTGCTGGTGGGTGCGCTGCGCTCCAAAATCGAAGCTGATAAGACCCCGCGGTACCTCATTACCGAGCGTTCCTTCGGTTATCGATTGATTACGTCACCATCACTGTCTGAACTCGATCGTCCATCGTCGTAAGCGTAAGATCTGTTTCTGGATAGCGCATTATTGTAACCGTCACTGCGTGCGACCCAGGTAAGAATCCCGACGAAGGCATCCTTCTTCAGAGAGTAACGGCCCCTGCAGAGCGATGAGCGGCCCCATGACCTACCTTTTTGGTAGTGACGTTGCGTTCTCTGCGGCTGGATCGTGACGGTGGTGACGCTTTGCGAAGAGATGATCGAGATTGTGTTAATCTGAGGGAAGCTTATGAAGAATTTTGCATTGCTCGCAGCTTCTCCAGAGATTCAAGAATGGTGTTCGATTCTTGAACAAGAAATGATGCACTGGCCCGGCGTCAAGGTGGGTCACATATTTGGCACGCATGCTTTTTATCATCGTAAAGTCATGTTCGCCATGCTTCCCGATAAGCGCAGCCTGGAGAGCTCAACTGCAATTTCATTCATTTCCTCGAACAAGGATGAGAACCAAAGTCCAAATTGGCAAACATTTGAACTGAAGAACCGCGGTCTCATCAATGTCGCTCTTACGTCGCTGGAGAAGGCCTACAAGGACAGCATATTGCTGCGCCCTTCATCGGATGTTTGAAGCAAGATAATTCCGCGAATTCCCATTCACTCTTAATTAGATTCGCTTGTCGCCTGACCATCAACGCAATTTGAGGTAGACGGCCAAAGTCATGGTCGAGAACGGGGCCACCGGGCCTCGATGGTCGTCGAGCTGCCGCCTCGCGGCCTGAAATCTTCCTTGACGACTGCCCCTACTGGTTCACAAGCCTTTGCCACATCCTCCAATACCCGATTGACGACGTTCTCCTGAAATATCCCCAAGCTTGGGATAAGTGAATGGATATTCTTTCAGCGATTTCAGCTCGAAGGAGGCGGCGCAGTTCGGCAATCGGGACTCTTTGGAAGAGACCCGGCCAGCAGAAGGAATTATGACTGAACAGAAACGCAAAGCGGTGATCTTACTGAGCGGAGGGTTAGATTCGACGACCGTGCTCGCCATCGCGGGCGCTGCAGGGTATGAGAATTACGCTCTCTCCTTTTCCTATGGGCAACGACACGCGTGGGAATTGGAATGCGCGCGCTCTGTTGCTTCGGCGTTGGGAGCCAAGGAGCACCGCGTTGCTTCGATCGATCTGCGCGCAATCGGAGGATCTGCCCTGACGGCAGACGTAACCGTTCCCAAGGGCCGCACTGCAGACGAAATATCCAAGGGTATTCCAGTTACCTACGTGCCGGCGCGAAACACTATCTTTCTGTCCTTCGCTCTTGCGTGGGCCGAGGTGCTCGAATGCAGTGACATCTTCATCGGCGTGAATGCGCTGGACTATAGCGGATATCCAGACTGCCGGCCTGAGTTCATCGAGACCTTTGAGCGACTAGCCAATCTGGCGAGTAGGGCTGGAGTTGAAGGCCGGCAGAGGCTCAAGATCCATACGCCGCTCATCTCGCTGTCTAAAGCAGAAATCATATGCAAAGGACTGGAGTTTGGGGTCGACTATGGTCTGACGAGTAGTTGCTACGATCCATCCCCATGCGGTGAACCATGCGGAGCCTGTGACTCCTGCCTGCTCCGGCTGAAGGGGTTCCGCGAAAACAGCTTAATCGATCCGCTGAAGTATAGGGTAGCAACCACCGGGGTCTGTGCATGAGCTATGCAGTCAAGGAGATCTTTTACACCTTGCAAGGGGAGGGAGCTCAAAGCGGACGAGCGGCCGTCTTCTGCCGTTTCGCCGGCTGCAATCTATGGTCGGGCCACGAAAAGGATCGTGCTAGCGCTCTCTGCAAATTCTGCGATACGGATTTCCTCGGTGCGGATGGCCCTGATGGGGGCAAATTCGATACCGAAGCGGGATTGGCGGATCGAATCGTACAAACCTGGCAATCAACCTCCACTTCTGGAAAGAAGTTTGTCGTATTCACCGGAGGCGAACCGCTCCTACAACTGGACTGTCCGCTGATCGATGCACTGCATACTCGGGGTTTCGAGATCGCAGTGGAAACAAATGGAACAGTGGCCGCGCCCAGCGGCCTCGATTGGATCTGCGTGAGTCCGAAGGCTGGCGCGAAACTCATCCAGAACACCGGCGATGAACTCAAGTTGGTCTTTCCGCAAATCGATGCCCGGCCGGAACAATTTCAGGGGCTGGCATTTCGGCATTTCTTCTTGCAACCGATGGACGGACCTGATCGCCAGGCCAATACAGACCTGGCACTCCGCTATTGCCTTGACAATCCCATTTGGCGGTTGAGTCTTCAGACGCACAAGTTTGTGGGAATTCGATGAGAGGAGAAGCGACGGAGATTTTCAAGGTATTCACGATCGAAGCGGCCCACCGCCTTCCATACGTACCCTCCGGGCACAAATGTAGTCGTCTGCATGGCCATAGCTTCCAAATCGAAGTTCACGTGCAAGGTCCGATCGATCCAAAGTCTGGTTGGATTATCGACTTCGCCGACATCAAGGGCGCTTTCAAGGCGATCGAAGAGCAAATCGACCACCATTACTTGAACGAAGTGGAGGGATTGGAGAATCCAACGAGCGAGAACATTGCCCGTTGGGTTTGGCAAAAGCTCAAGTCGTCCTTGCCATCTCTGAGCAGGATCGCCGTCCGTGAAACTTGCACTTCGGGTTGCATTTATTACGGTGAGTGAAGCCCTAATGGGCCGAAACCGAACCACGCCGACACCAGACGAAACCCAGGACAGGCCGAAACAACCCTTTGGTCGGGTACGCGCGACGCCGTGTAGAACCACATAGGGGAGTGTGTACTACCACACGGTCCGTCGTGTAGTAATCCCCATTGTTTTTCCAGCCTTCCGATCCTAATGTTTAATTACAAAGTTCGTGATGCTAGCCCCCGATAGAATGTGCAGCTTTGGTACTAAACCACACATCTCCTGACGACCAGCATCAATCCTGCTCAATCGAAATGCCTGGAGTAGCATCCGCTGAGCGTTTGTGACAGCAGCATGTTCTGGAGAGGAATGTCATGGTAAATGATTCAGTCGGAGCCTTGCATATCGCATTAGCGGCCGCGTTGGTCGGTTGGTTGGTATTTTGTATTTCTCACTCCTTGGCGGTTTGGAAAAAACGGAATGCCAACGGAAGCCCTAAAAGTTCTCGTGGTCTGCTGTACGTCGGACTGTTTTTATGTGCCGTAGCGCTCGCCGGGGGCTGGTTGAACCGCGAGTTGACGAGACGGGCCGGCGTCATACTCGGTACCGACTTCTTCGTGGTGCGTGCCCATGCGAGGACGACACCTCATCTCGTCCAAGGTGACTCCGTCGATCAGGGCGCCAGGCTCGCCACCTTTGATGATCTTGAAGCCGACCGGGAAGAACAGCACCTTAGAGGCGATATCGCGGATATTGGACGAACAGATCGCTGACGCTCGGCTGAAGCCATTGGTGCTTGATCCAGAAGTCCTGCGCTTGTCGCAGGATGCGAACGACTCGCAACGTGGCCGCCTTTCTCAGCTCGGTTATGGAGTACTGCACGGCGTTCAAGCCGGTTCCTTTTCAACGCAGGCTCTCAAGGGCGATGAACCCGTCAACGCTCAACGAGCCCAGAGCACAGCGGCCGAACTGCAGTACGAACGAACTGCTTCTCTGGTGAAAGATGGCATTGTCGCCCGGAGTAAGTTGGACGCGGCGGCCGCCGCAGCGCAGACCGCCGCACAGAAGTTACGCGAACGCGAGAGTCTCATTCAAGAAACAAAAGCGGGGTCCGACGCCATAGCACAGGCGAAGGTGGCGATCGCTCGCGACGAGCAGCGCGCCAGGGCCGAACGAACGGCGGAGTTAGCGGAACTTGATGCGAAGCGTTCTGAGCTTCGGAGGAGTTTGCTCCAACTCCATCTTGAGCGCAGCGTCATGGCGCCCTTCGGCGGCACGGTTGTTTACCGTCACCCATCCCCTGCACTCGCTGAAGAGGACCAGGTCATACTCGCTTTGGCAAAAGGGTCCGGCTTCCTGGCAACCGTGCAGCTTCCGGCACGGGAAGCGGCCATGCTGACGCCCGGCCAGGAACTGAGGATGAAGCTTAACCACTCGCTGGTGAGCGAGGAGATTATCGGCCGGCTGCAGTCAGTGCAGCCGGTTTCCGGCTACCCGGACCGCCGTGACTTACTGATCGCGTGCGATCTTCCTCCGGAGCAGTTTGCAGCCCTCTCTAAAGGAACCATACCTGTCACTTTGCAATGGCGCCCGCCGCTCTACACCGACCGGTTCGCTCAAGCGGGACTGGCGTTCCTGATCCTGTCGGTGGTTGCGTGGTTCATCACACTGGTACGTGCGTGGGTACGCCGGGCCGGCGGACCAAGAGCCGGCGACCGGGAAGAGGTTGACCGCGTTCTCACGCAACTTGGCCTATCTGCCCGGGAGTTCGTGGCGCGATGACAACCGATGCGGAGCAACTGCAGCTGATACCAACAAGTCCGGACACTTCGTGGCTCTTCTGGATGACACTCTGTTTTGGGATCTTCCTGGCCATCTTCGCCCCATATAGGTTTTGCTCTGGAGCTGCTTCAACTGATCGACAGGGATGGTCTGACTCTCACCTCGGTAGGCCTTTACTTCATGGCCGTCCTATCAGGCCTGATGGGGCTGCGCTGGTGCATCCTGTTCATCTTGTCCTATGCGAAAATGTCGCGGCACGATCGGGAGCTTCGTACTGCCGCGCGACGCTTCCCTGCCGTACGTATCCATCCTGGCGCCCGCTTATTGCGAGGCCGCTTGCGTCAAGGACGCGATGAGCGCTCTCGTCCGTTTGGATTATCCGGCATACGAGGTGATCTTAGTCGACGACGGCTCGAAAGACGACACTTACCTGCTTGCCCTTTCCTTCGCCGGAACGCATTACTCGGAGCATGGTGTGTGTGACGTGCGGGTGTTCACCAAGCCCAACCAGGGCAAGTGGAGCGCTCACAACTACGGCCTCAGGCACGCCACGGGAGACTTGATTCTATGTATCGACGCCGATTCGCGAGTGGAAACCGGCGCACTCAGGTTGATGGTGCGCCACATGCGCGATCCGCGCGTAGGCGCTGTCTCGGGTCAAATCCGAGTGCGCAACAGAAAGTCGTTGGCCGGGCTGTTTCAAGCCTTCGAGTATGTCCTTGCCAACGGCGCTCTCCGTCTTGCACAAGGCGCCACGGGTTCGGTGATGATTGTTCCGGGGCCGATCGGGCTCTTCCGGCGCGAGGCCCTCGAACGCGTGCAAGCGGAAAACGAACGGGCGCAAAGTTGGGAGGATGGTGAAGTACGAGGGCCATTCTCGCCCCTCACTTTTGCCGAGGATTTCCACCTTTCCCTTTCCATGCTCTCCCTGGGCTATCGAGTAGAGTACGAGCCCCATGCAATCGCGCATACCAAAGGCCCCATCCACGCTGGCGGGCGCTGATCAACCAGCGATATCGTTGGAACCGTGGAACCATGCAGGTCGTCTTGTGGTACCTGCAAAGAACTCTGCGCGGAGGTAAGTCGCCGCTGAAGGTCAAAACATGGATTGCGGCTGCATTCATACCGGACTTTTTCTTTTTCCCTGCACTTTACTTTATCGTCCTCGCGAACATGCTCTTGTACTTCATCCACGGTGGCAGTCTTTCCAATCTGGCTCCGTGGGCTGCGGCTGCAGTTCTGATCAATGTGATGACGGGAAGCTTGTACGCCGTCGCCCATCGGGATCACATCTGTCTTTCATTGCTCTCGCCGTTCTTCGATTTCTACCAGGGTATTCTGCTGAACTGCGCTTGGTTCATCGCCATGGTCGACGAGGCGAGAGGCGCGGGAATGCGCTGGTAAGGGCCAGAATCGCGATTCGACTCGGGGTTTAGTTTGAAAGCCAGGGCCAAATGACAACACGGAAAACGGATAAGTCTTGGCTTCTCGCTATCGAGCGGGCAGCCTCGAAGGAAGGCTGTTACAGATATGGAGGAAAGCAATCGTCCTTTTCTTGACGCCGTCGTAGTTTATGCGAACAGGCTCATCCTGTTTCGGCTGCACTACAAGCCATATTGGATCCTGTCCGATGTCGCCGCCTTGTCGGCGCTTGCCTATGCCTGGGCATTTTCCAGGCGCTTTCCAGGTGTATCTGGCCTCGATCTGGGGCTCGCTGTAGTTGTCGCCCTGCTGGTCTATAAGCTTGTGCTGGAGGTGAAAGCGGCTCTGGGTAAAGGAGCATCGCGCTCGTTTCTCCAGGATTCCCTCCTGGTCATCCTCCCGTGTTTTCTGGTCGTTAGTTTGCTGTTCAAGCAGCCGCTTGACCTCACTCTCGCATTCCTCGGAACGATACTGCCGCTGTATGGATGCCTCGCTCGCGTCGGCTGCTTCCTTGGCGGCTGCTGTTATGGAAAGCCTTCTACCAACGGCGTCCTCTATCCCCGGACTATCTTCAAATCGACCAGTCAGGGATGCAGAAGGTTCTCTGCCAGCCCTGACCCGGGCACCCGTGTGTTTCCGATACAACTCGTTGAAGCCGCTGCGCAAGCAACGCTCTTTGGGATATTGGCAACAATGGTTTGGCAATTCCCGAGCACGGCCGGGTCCATCTTTTGGCTATATCTCTCAATCTATGCGGGCCTTCGGTTCGTCCTTGATTTTTATCGGACCACCAGCGCGCGGCCGAGATACTGGAGCCTTTCCGAAGCGCAGTTGATATGCGTAGGAGTACTGGCTGTGAGCCTCACCGTTCTAGTGCGTCTGTAGGTCAGGGTCAGTAGTGTCACGCGCGCAGGTGGCCGGAAGGGTGCGCGGGCCTAGACCTGAGGCGTCCATAAGGAACTGTAGAGCCTGATGGACGACGGGGAGACGAAGGGTGAGACCACAGTAGGCCCAGGCGAGGTTGAGGTGCTCAAGCGCGTGAGCGAAGGCCACCAGACCTTCCACAGGGCTTGTACCATCGGCTGGATCGTAGCGAAGACGGCGGATAGAGCCTTGCGGGAGTGTCTCGGCATCGATAAATTCGAGGCCAATTGGATGGCGGCTTTCCATCCACTGCCGGATCTCGCTACAGGGGCTGCAGACGCGTGCAATATAGAGCCGCGCGGGTGCACCGGCATGGTAAGGGCGCCAGCGTAGGCGCCACACTGGAACAGTGGTCCGATAGTGTTGCCAGGCTTCGCCAAACCTGGCGGCAAGGTCTCGCTCTTCGTCCCAGTGCGCGACGCCGGCAGAATAAAGCATACACATGGCGGCGCCGAGAACGAGCCATGGATTGCGCAGCAAAGCTGCCCAAAGCAACATCACAAGCGTGCAGGAAAGTTGCATAGGATTTGCGCAATAGCGATAAATACCGCTGGTGACCAGGCGCTTCGGTGGATCGTAAGGAATGGGTGTGCCGAGACCGCGCTGGGCAAACTCGGCAACCGCGCTGACCCCCGGAACTGCAAGCAGAAATATCAGCTGGATCGCCGCCTGGCGGAATAGGCCTGGTGTGTGGACAAGCGGCTGCCAGACGGAACCTGCGTTGGCGGTGGGGCGCAGGGCGAAGGTAACTTCAGGGAGAAAAAACAGGAATAGCAGGCCGCAGATGACAACTTGCAGCGTAGACCGAAGTTTGAGATGCGAGTTGTCGAGTGTCCAGCGTGCGACGCAAATTGCGGGAGCGAGAACCAGCACGAGTGCTGCGCCTTCGCCGCGCAACGAATGCCCGCTGAGCTGGAGCAACGGGCGGGTGAGCGGCATGAGCCACAGATCGAGCGCGCCCATGACGACCATAACTTCTGGAAGATCGAGTTTCCTGAAAGTAAGTTGTGGCACTAAGCCCCAGAGCATGGCCCAGCCTAGATACAGCTCGAGAGGCATGCCCACGAGCGCGGGCCCCTGGGGATGGAACGTCCACCAGTTTGCGATGAGGTTGATGCGCTGCAGGATGAGAAGAGCGGGCAGGGTCCAGAGCAGGCCAAGCAGACAAGCGGCGAACATTCGCCGCCGGCGCGGCCGCAGCAAAACTGCGAGCACAGCAGCAGCAAGCGGAAGGTAGAGAGCTGCCACGCGAATCATGGTGATCTGCTGCATGATTCATCTCCTCGGTGTCGCGTTGGCAGTGATGAGATAGTTGGCGGCTTGGCCGACGGCGAACTGTTCCCACGGTCCGAAATACCAGTAGGGATCAAGCTGGCGGTCGAAGGAGATGCGCCAGGTGACCACGGTATGCGTCGGATCGATGGGCCTGTAGATGACTTCAGAGCTTTGCCAGCGAACCCATTGCAGAAGCTTGCTGGAATCGCTGATGGTCTCGAAACGAATGTACCCCGTTTTCGCAGCAGCAACTCGCATGACCAGGTCGCCCGGAGGGTCGCCTTCAGCCCCTGAGAAGTGAATCGTCCGCAGACTGTCGAGAGCGAGACCGGAGCCGTGGGCCTCCAGCGGACGCGGAAAGCCCGCGCGTAGAAAGAGGGGCAGCCCGGTAGCTATGTTTGGACTCTGCGCGAGGGCGGCTTCGATCTGAGCTGCGGGTGCGTTGACCATTTGCGTAGCTTCGACCGACTGGGTGCGGTTGTGGGTCAACTGCGGGACGATGCCTTCGAGCGATAGCGGCAGAAACACAATGGCGATGCAACTCAACGTGCTGGAACGGTTGGCGCGTGAGGAGTCGACCAGTACGCCCACGACAAGACCCACGGCCAGGAACAACGGTGACGCAAGGAGGATGCAGAGATAACCTTCACCTACCAGCGGCGCAACGATGAGGAGAGCAAGCGTCATGCCTCGAAGGATGCTTCCCGTTGCGGACCCTGGAGTCGGTGCGAGAACGAGAATAATCGCCAGCACCACGGGAATGCCAACAAACATTAACGATGTGTGGCCGAAGCCCATGCCCCTGACCAGCCAGTAGAACAGCGCGCCAAGGATAAGCGCAGTGAGGAGAAAGGCGGCGATCATCCATTGCGCGCTGTTCACGCGGCTTAACGATGCGTCCTTCGGAATCGTGATGTCGTCATCTGGTTTGAGCATAAGCCTCTCTTTTCTTCAGGTGTCCTTCAGTCAAGCTCCGGCAGAAGGCTGGCTTCACGCAGCAGCGTAAGCACCTTGGTACGGATCTTTTTGAAGACAGGGAGTTTCGCGAGCGTCATCATTTTGAGCGTGAAGTCGATGGAACCAGTGGCCAGTTGACGGGTGCGTTTCTGGTCCTCGGAATCGTCATAGAGAAACATAACCAGCAAGCCCATCTGGAGCGACCACAACGCCAGGGGAAGAAGCTGTTCGAGATCTTTTGGGAGGCGTTCGACGGAAAGTGCCTGCCGGAAGACCTCTGTAGCGCGACGCCGGATGGCAGCGGTGCGTGGCCCCAGACAAGAGAGGGGGTGAGCGGGTTCGCCGGCATATCGAAACACAATGCCTAGGAGCTTGCGGTCATCCTGTGCGAGATCGAACTTGGAATGCATGGCCACGTGGAGCCGTTTCTTGAGATCGTTGGTTTTCGCGAAGGTTTCGCTGCACAGGTGCTCCTGCTCGCTTTGCACCGCCTCGTAATAGGCCTGAATAATGGCGTCCTTGCTGGGGAAGTAGTAGTAGGCTGCGCCTTTGGCAACATTGGCACGCGCGGCGACCTCTTGCATGGTGGTGGCGTCGAAGCCGTTCTCGCGAAACAGTTCGAGGGCGGTCTTGAAGATCAGGTCCCGGGTTTGCTCGCCCTTGGTTGTGGCAGGTTCACTTTTGACCATGGTCAAATTCTGAGGCCATGACCGCCTGTTCGTCAAGATTATTTTTGAACATGGTCAAAAACTGTCCTGTGGTTTGGGCAGCTCAGACCGTCACGGGACACCATGGTTCAAGCAATCGATGGCGCGGTGTATGGGGCCGTTCGGTCGCGCGCGGCGTCGATGTTCAGGTGCGTCCCAGGAAGAAAAAGGCCAGCGCGAATAATACATACACTCCGATCAACAGGAATCCTTCGTACCAGTTGGTCTCGCCGTCGGCGACGATCATCCGCACGATAAAGGCCGCGCTGGCAATCGCAAACAGGTCGAGCGGGCTGCCGAAGACAAGGTTCATCGGGTGTCCGATCGCCCAGGACACCAGCACCAGCACGGGCGCAACGACGAGTGCGATCTGGATGGCTGAGCCAAGGCACAGGCTAAGCACGATCTCCATTTTGCCGGCACGGGCGAATGATACCGCTACGAATAGATCAGACACGGTGCCAATCAGTGCCAGCACCACCACGCCCATAAAGACGGACGATAGGCCGATCTGTGAGGCCGTCTCGGCCAGCCGTGTCGACACCACCTCCGCTTCGAGCGCAACCCCGATCGTGGCCCCGACCATCACCGTCAGCCCCACCGGCAGGCTCCACTTGGCTGCAGCGCCCTCCTCCTCGCGCCCACACGCGAATATGCTGCGGCGGCTCACCAGCACGTAGACCACATTGGCCCCGTAGAGCAGCAGTAGCACCACCGAGACGCCCAAGCTGAGCTGCTCGTCCAGCCGGGACAAGTTTGCCCCGGGCGGCGCCATCTGCCGCTCAGTCGCATGGAAGACCGCGGGCAGGATGATGGCCACCGCCAGCAACAACAGCAGCGTGGACAGAAGCCCGACCTGCTGTTGGCTAAAAACCTGTCGCTCGGGCCGCAGGCCGGCCACCAGGGCCGCGATACCGAGGAACAGCAGGGTCGTGCCAATGATTGAGCCGGTGATCTGCGCCTGTACGACCTGGGTCTGCGCAGTCGACAGCACGAACAGCGCCAGGACCAGTTCGGCGGCATTGCCGAAGCTGACATTGAGCAAGCTGCCGATGGTGCTGCCCGCATGCGCCGCCACCTGCTCGGTCCCCTGCCGAACCCAGTCGGCGAGCACCGCGATGGCGATCAGGCCGGCTAGAAATATCCATGGCGGCGCAGCCAGGGAAAAATGGTTAAGAACGAGGGACAGAGGTACGAACAGCAGCGGAGCGTATCTCCGCAAGGGGGTGCCGATTTCCTGCATGATCGGAGCTCCTGTCGGTGCGCTGCACACTACTCAATGGGTTGTGGTCTCTTCTGGCGGAGGCAGAAAATGCATACCAAAGCCACGGACTAGATATGGCTCGCGTAAACCGGATAAGCTGGAAAGCTTCCCGATCACTCATTTCTCCTTCTCCAGTCTTCGCGACCTCTCCGAGGCGGCCCGGATGCGCTCGAACTCTTCGCGAACTCTTGTCTCGCCATACTTTCGCTCCAGCGAGCGCACGGCAAAGTGACCACGCGCGATGTTGTTAAAGTGTTGCACGAAGGCGATGTTCAGCGACCCCCCTGTGGCTGCGCCAATAATCGGTATCGCCGCCGCTGCAAGTTCCTGGGAGACGAGCAATCCAAAACGAGGGGCGATCGCCGACACGAACCTTACCACCGCGGGGCCGGTCTCGAGCGAGGTGCTGCGCCGCAAAACATAGCTTGCCGCTTCGTCAGCGGATTTAGCCAGGGTATCTCTTGCTGCGTAATATCCCGATTCCAGGGACGCGGGTCCGCGTCCGTCCGTGCTCAACGCGAATACCTGGAGACACGCCAGCCGGGCCTCCACGCGGGATAAGTCCTCGCCTTCCGCGGCCGCGATTTTGGTGATCGACTGAAACATGACGACCGTAGTGATCGGAAGCTCTACCGCCAGGCCCGCCACTCCAGCGAATCCGCCAACCGCCCCGGCGATTCCGGATGCCAATGCCGGGTAGTTTCCCGCGATACCGAGAAAGCTTCGTGGTTTCCTGGGTTTTAGCGCAATACGAAGACATTGGAGGATTGCATTCTTCGACGCATTCAGGACGGTTTCGCCTACGAAACCTGGCAGGGCTGCCACAATTGCGTTGACTGGGCGAGCCGCCCTATGCGCCAACATCGTGATGAAGCTGTTCTGCTGAAGAAGCGTGACTGCGCGCGCGAGTTTCACGCGATCTGCAGACTCCAGGGATGTTTGCTCAGGCTCCATCGGCATGCTTAGGATACAGCCGGAGCAGGGAGAACAAACGGCCTTTCTATTCGCGCACTTTTGGTTGCTGTTACGGCGTGGCGCTGGCCGTCCATGTTGCGGCACTCGTTGACATCAAGATACTGCGGCGTTCTTTGGTTACTTCCATTCCAATTTGCAGAATGATGCGAAAGGAATTGAAGGACTCCTCAGACAGCCTATCGGCGTCAAGGTCGTGAACCGCCTCGGTAAGAATTTTTAGTAACTCACGCCAGGCCTCGTCCAACGGCTGCAGTGAATTCACCTCCTGCACCGAACTTATCAACGCCACCACACGGTTGCTGTACTGATCCGCCTTACTCTTCTGCTTCCTCTGCATCCATCGCTTCAACTCCCAGAGCCAGGACCCGGCCATAAGTCCCACGGTTATGAACAGGCCCACATAGTCCGCATGAGCCAGCAGAAACGATGGCTTGTCTTTGTCATAGAAGCTGAGCGCTCCAGGATGCAGAGCCGGCCCCAGTCCCGCTTGCGGCTCCGGCCTGCGTACTTGCACCAGCAGCAAGCGTACCTCCGTCAATCCTGCTGGGATCTCCTCCATCATCTCCTGCCGCCGCTCCATGAGTGCTTCGGTCACGGCTCGAATAGCGGTCACACTCGCGCTATCGCGAGCCAGCAAGGTGCGATGCACCGCAACCGTTGGGAAGTCCTGCGTGGGAACCGGAGGGTTTCCCAAATAGGCCCCTACCGGAATCAGGGCGGCTTGAAACGCAGGATGTTTGATCTTCATCGCGGCGGCGTGCTCGATGGGCAGAAACCGAACTCCCCCGGATTGCACCAGCTGCTCAATCGATGGATCGCCGATTGCCCGCACCCGGAAGATAGCGTCTGCGCGGCCGTTGAGGAATGCCTCGGTCGCGCCGTCGTCGTTTGCGCCGACAAAATGGAAATCCGCCGCCTGCAGACCAAAATGTTCCACCACACGGAGAAAGGATTGATATTGCCCTCCACTCTGTGCCAGCGCGATCCGCCGGTCTCGTAAATCCACCAGGCTCTGTGCCTGCGAATCCTTCGGTACCAATAATTGAAAGGTGTCGTCGTAGAGCACCGCCAGGGCTCGCGCCCTCGGACCAGGGGAAATATCGGCCTGCGCTGTCGCCAATTGCGCCCGCCCATCCTGCAGCATTTGCAGGTTTTCGACCGTGCCGCCCGTCTCCAGAAGAGTAATTCTGATCCTGGGGTTGTGCCGCTCCACAACCGTCTTCAGGGCATTACCCAGAATGTAGCTTTCCCCGCTCGATGTTCCGGCTGCCAGAGTTAGATACTCGGTCTTGGAACGTTGCAAGAGAACAATTGCCAGCCCACCGGCCAAACCCAGGGTGAGCGCGGCCAGCACCAGTTGCGTGAGCCGGTTGAAGTCGAGCTTGGCCATACTTCAGAATCCGTCCGTACTTGTTAAGAGATCGTAAAGATTGGCAGCCAGGTCTATGTGAGCGCCCGGTTAAATTCCACTCAATGTGAGTAAAGCCCGCCTGCGGTCCTTGTTTTTACCTGGGCCAGCTTCTAGCATTCGTTTCAAAAGCGCGTCCCGCAGAAAGTTGGAAAACAATGAGCCCTGCCATTGAGGAACAGCCCTTGCGTGGTCACCTGGCGACAACCGATGACGACCGTACCGGCATCACCGTCGAAAACCTGAAGAAGGCCATCCTGGAGAACCTGCAATATGTAGTGGGCAAGGACGCTGAGTCCGCGACCGAGATGGACTATTTCATGGCAGTCGCATACACGGTGCGCGACCGCATCCTCGCCCGCTGGCTGGCGACCAGGAAGAGCTATTCGGAACATGATGTGCGCGTCGTTTGTTATCTGTCGGCTGAATTTCTGATGGGGCCACACCTGGCAAATAACTTACTCAACCTCAAGGTGGAAGAGCCCCTGCGGCAGGCCACCAAAGAGCTCGGCCTCGATCTGGACCGTATCATCGCGGAGGAAAGCGAGCCCGGGCTGGGAAACGGTGGGCTGGGTCGTCTTGCGGCATGCTACGTCGACTCCTTGGCCACGCTGGGAATTCCCGCCATTGGGTACGGGATCCGCTACGAATTCGGAATGTTTAACCAGGAGATTCATGACGGCTGGCAGGTGGAGCTCACCGACTACTGGCTTCGCTATGGAAACCCCTGGGAGATCAGGCGGCCCCAGGAGTCAGTCGACGTGGCATTCCACGGCCACACCGAATCCTGGAGAGACTCGCAGGGACACTACAGGACGCGGTGGATCCATGCTTCGCTGGTCAAGGGAATCCCCTACGATACACCGATCCTGGGCTATGGCTCGGGGGTCGCCAACGACTTGAGATTGTGGAGGTCGGAAGCCGCCCAGTCCTTCTATTTCGACCGCTTCAACAGCGGCGATTACGAAGGCGCCGTGGCCGCGAAAATTTTCGCCGAGAATATCACCAAGGTGCTCTATCCGAACGACGAAGGAACGCAGGGCAAGCAACTGCGTTTGGAGCAGCAGTATTTCTTCGTATCCTGCGCGCTGCAGGATATGATCCGGCTGCACCTGCGTGCCGGCCGCCGGATAGAAACCTTTCACCAGAAGTGGACGATTCAGCTCAATGACACCCATCCTTCCATTGGCGTGGCTGAACTCATGCGTCTGCTTTTGGACGAACACGAACTGGGATGGGACCAGGCATGGGAAATTACTTCAAACACCTTCAACTACACCAATCACACTCTGCTGCCGGAAGCGCTGGAGCGGTGGCCATTGCCGCTCTTCGCCTCCCTGCTTCCCCGCCATATCGAGATCATCTACGAGATCAATAACCGCTTCCTGAACGCGGTACGCGAACGCTTCCCTGGCGATGAAGCAAAAGTGGAGCGCATGTCCATCATTGAAGAGGCGGGCGAGAAACATGTCCGCATGGCTTACCTTGCCTGCGTAGGCAGTAAACACATCAACGGTGTGGCCGAGTTACACACGCAACTGTTGAAGAACGAGGTGCTGCGTGATTTCCACGACCTGTGGCCCAATAAATTCATCAATGTGACCAATGGCGTTACACCGCGGCGTTGGTTGGCGGTGAGTAATCCCGAGCAATCGCAACTGATGACCAGCAAGATTGGAGATAGCTGGATCGGCAACCTCGAGCAGCTCAAGCAGCTGGAAAGCTTTGCTGAGGATTCTGCTTTCCGTGCCCAGTGGCGCAAGGTGCAGCATGACGTTAAGGTAAGGCTCGCTCAGTATATCCAGCAGGAAACTGGCTTCTCCGTGGATCCCAGTTCCATGTTCGACAGCCAGGTAAAGCGCATCCACGAGTACAAACGCCAGCATCTGAACGTGCTTTACATTCTCACCCTCTACCTTCGCTTGAAGAGGAATCCCAAGCTGGCCATGACACCGCGTACCTTCCTCTTCGGCGGCAAGGCCGCTGCCGGGTATGCCATGGCGAAGCTGATCATCAAGCTCATTAACTCGGTTGCCGAAGTGATCAATCACGACCCTGACGTGAAGCAGCGTCTCAAGGTGTTTTTCCTTCCCGATTACAACGTCACATTCGGGCAAAAGGTCTATCCCGCGGCGGACCTGAGCGAACAGATATCCACCGCCGGCAAAGAAGCATCGGGAACCGGAAACATGAAGTTCGCCATGAACGGCGCGCTTACGATCGGGACTCTGGACGGCGCGAATATCGAGATCAGGGATGCCGTAGGGCACGAAAACTTCTTCTTGTTCGGCCTGACAGCGCCGCAGGTGATCGCCACCAAAGCTGCCGGCTACCATCCGCGGGCAATCTACGAGTCCAACCCCATCCTGCGCGAGGTAGTGGACAGCATTGCCTCGGGTCAGTTTTCACGCGGTGATCGCGGTCTGTTCCGGCCTTTGCTCGACGAATTGCTCAATAACGACGCCTACCTGCTATTTGCGGACTATCAATCGTATGTCGACTGCCAGGATCACGTGTCGGCTACATTTCTGGACCAGGAAAAGTGGTCCAAAATGTCTATTTATAACGCCGCACGGATGGGCAGGTTCTCTTCTGACCGGGCGATCCAGGAGTATTGCCGGAATATCTGGAACGTGAGCAGGCTCTAACGCGACGATCGCTCTAAAGGGAGCAAACTTCGATATAGTTACCGGGGGCCGGAACAATGGCTATTCGGCAAACTATGTCCTCTTGGTCATGTTCGCGTCGAGATTTCTTGAAGGCCGCTGGAGCAGCTACAGGTGTTGCCCTGCTTGCGCCGGGCGACCTTTTGGGAGAGTCCTCCGCCGATTACACGTTGACCATAGCCACAAAGCCGCTGGAAATTGCTCCCAATCGCATTCTCTCCGTCACCACGTACAACGGTCAGTTTCCTGGGCCGCTGCTTCGCTTCAAGGAAGGGGTGCCGGTCACAATCGACGTTCATAACCAGACCGACACACCTGAACAACTCCACTGGCACGGGCAATTTGTTTCCCCCGAAGTCGATGGAGCGGCCGAGGAGGGTACCCCATTCATCCCTCCGCAAGGCAGCCGCAGGATTTCCTTTATCCCGAAGCCATCCGGTTTCCGCTTCTACCACACCCACGTCCGCGCTGGCTCAGACCTCTTCGCGGGTCAATACAGCGGGCTCGTGGGCCCCGTCTACATCGAGCCGAAGAATCACCCCGGAGACTACGACCGCGAGGTCTTCCTTACCCTGAAGGAGTTTCAACCAACCTTGAGCCGGGGAGGGGATATGGCAATGGACTTCCTCTCACCAGCCGCGACGGTCGCCAGTCTCAAGGACCAGGGCGAGAGCAAGATGAACGCTTCCCTCGCCAAGGGGATGCCGCACGGCTACGAGGTCGGCTACGATTCGTTCACTATTAACGGACACATGTTGGGTCACGGAGAGCCGATCCGGGTGAAACAAGGGGAGCGCGTGCTGTTTCACGTTTTGAATGGCAGTGCGACCGAGATTCGCAGTCTGGCTCTGCCGGGGCACAGCTTCCGTGTGGTCGCGATGGATGGCAACCCGCTCCCCAAACCAGTGCGCGTACCGGGTCTGTGGCTGGGAACCGCAGAGCGCATTTCCGCCATCGTTGAGATGAATCATCCTGGTGTTTGGGTCATGGGCGACCTGGCCGACGATGACCGTCACCACGGCATGGGCATCGTGGTTGAATACGCCGGTTTTAAAGGCAAAGCGCAATGGCTCGCACCGAAACCATTCAAGTGGAACTATGCCCACTTCGGCAATCCAGGACAGGCCACTCCGCCAGACGAGACCTTCGACATGCTCTTCGAGAAGCAGAACGCCGCCCTCGACGGATTTAACCAGTGGACGATCAACGGAGTTTCCTATCCCCCGGGCCAGATGATGGCGACCCCACGCTTTCATCTGCGCCAGGACAAGCGATACCGGATCCGGATGCGGAATGCGAGCGATGATATTCACCCCATCCATCTGCATCGCGACAGCTTTGAATTGGCTCGCGTCGCGGGCCAACCAACTTCAGGAGTGATGAAAGATGTGGTCATGGTAGGCGGATACCAGGAAGTCGAGATCGACTTCGTTGCCAATAATCCCGGCCTCACGCTGTTTCACTGCCATCAGCAGCTGCACATGGATTTCGGCTTCATGACCTTGTTCGATTACACCGTGTAGTTGCTCCTGCTGATCCGAATACTCATCCCGCCGCATCCTTGACACATTCTCTTAAGGAGTTAAGACTATAGCGAGGTGATGTTTTTCGAGCAACCCGTTCAAGGAGACACGCGAGCGAATGACCCCAAATCTGGTTAGTTCTGACCGGTGACCGAGCCCTCTGGCATTCATCCCCGGCGCGCCATGGCCCAACAATTTTGTGGTAACGCCGAGCATCGGTTGTTTGGCGGTTGAACTCCTTGGGTGAATATGACATTTCGACCACCGTTGCTCGCGTTGATAACAGCACTGGCCGTAAGTCTTGCCCTTTGTCCCGCGGCAATGGCAGCCGAACCGGCGACGACGCCGATCGCCGACACTCCAGGCGCGGAGGCGAATGCCGGTTCGTTGCCTGAGGCTCCAGTGATCTCAGGGCTGCAGGAGCAGATCTCTGCCGCCTCATCCGATGTTCAGAACAACGTGCCAGCAGTTAAGGCTCCTGACGACGGGTTACAGACGAAACGTATTCTCTACATCATTCCAAACTTTCGCGCGGTTAGCGCCGACCAGCATCTTCCGCCGCAGACCGTCAAGGGGAAATTCAATACAGCCGCGCTCGATAGCGTCGACTACTCTTCGTTTATCTTTGTAGCCATACAAGCCGGGGTCGCGCAGGCGCGCAATGCCACCCCGGAGTTTCATCAGGGCGCCGCGGCCTACGGAAGGTATTACTGGCACACCTATGCCGACTACGTGAACGAAAATTTGTGGGTTGAGTTCATCTTGCCCGCAGCTCTGCACCAGGATTCCCGCTATTACACGCTCGGCCGTGGCGGCTTTGGCAAGCGGTTCGCCTATGCTGTCTCGCGCATCGCGATCACTCGAACCGACAGCGGCCGTTCCGTCTTCAACGCCTCCGAAATATTCGGCGCGGGGGCAGCCGCAGGCATCTCCTCCCTTTACTATCCAAGCCAGGAACGCACCTTTAGCAAGACCTTTGATCTCTGGATGACAAGTCTCGCCATTGATGGGGGATCGTCCCTCTTCAAAGAGTTCTGGCCCGATATCAACAACAAATTCTTCCACCAAAGAAACTGAGATCCGCGACCCGGCGCCACACTATGGCGCCATCCTGCCCTCTGCGGGCCAGCATTGACAGTTGAGTCTTAAATGATTAAGATTAGATTTGAAGTTGCCCCTTTCCTCCTCGGGGAGAATCCTTGCCATTGCTCTCTCGAACGGCGTGAGCGCCATTGGACGCAGGTACGGGAAAGTATGCGTATTTGTTGGAGCTCTGGGTTCTCCGTAGTCTGTTACCGCAAGGCATGTCGCAATCATCGTCTTCGGCTCAGCAGCCTTGTTTTGATCCTTCTGATCTGTGCTCTAACCAGGATGGGGCAGGCGCAGCGGGCTGCCGACCTGGTGTCTGGTGACTCCTCCAGCATCTCCGGAATGGTTCTCGATGCCAATGGAGCCGCGCTTTCAGGTGCGCAGGTAATGCTTGCCACCCCCAATGGCGCACGCGTCCGCGCACAACTCTCGGGCAGTGACGGAGAGTTCGCATTTGACCACCTTCCCACGGGAAACTTCAAGCTGACCGTCACGTCACCGGGGATGGAATCGTTTGTCTCTTCTGATATCGTCCTCCAGGCAGGGGAAAGACGCGAGCTTTCGCACATTTCTCTGGCCGTCACCGGCGCGACTACCGAAGTGGACGTCGTGGTGAGACAAACGGATCTGGCTCAGGAACAGATCAAGGCCGCGGAACATCAGCGTGTTTTGGGCATTCTGCCAAATTTCTACAGCAGCTATATCTGGGACGCTGCGCCTCTCGATGCAAAACAGAAGTTCGACCTTGCCCTTCACTCGATAACGGACCCCATGGAGTTCTTGGGAACCGGCGTAGTCGCAGGCGCTGAGCAGGCAAACAACACCTTCTCAGGGTATGGCCAAGGCGCCCAAGGTTATGCGAAACGGTATGGCGCCGCCTATGCCGACGATGCGATTGGAAAGATGATCGGCAGCGCCATTCTGCCGTCGTTGCTTCATCAGGACCCAAGATACTTCTACAAGGGATCAGGCAGCGTGGGCTCACGCATGTTCTATGCCATCTCGCGGGCCGTGGTTACCAGAGGCGACAACGGACGCCCGGAGCCAAACTACTCGCGTGTACTGGGCACCTTTGCGGCGGGCGGTATCGCGAATCTCTACTATCCTGCCGGGGATCGTGGAGTGGGACTTACGCTGGGCAATGCGCTTGTCGGTACGGCCGGCAACGCCATCGACAATGTGATCCGGGAGTTCTTCCTGCGCAGGTTCACGTCGAAGGTGCCTGCCTACGAAAACGGTAAGCAATAGGCGCACGCTTTCAACTCCGGCTGATCGAATACTCAGCTGCGGCATTTGTGAAGTAGTGCTACTGGAGCGAAAGCTCTGCTGAATCTTAGATAGTATTCACTCCGCATTCACCGAGTTTTCACTCATAGGTAACCCATTCGTACACTTCGGCGACTACTACTCGCGTGGAGGCTTTACATGAACGCGAGCAGGTTTGTACTGGCTGGAGCTGCGGTGGCTCTCACGCTGTCGCCGAACAATGGAATGGCGGCCGACACGAATACCGTGGGATCGAAAAATGTTAAGCACGTGCTGCTGTTGAGCATCGACGGCATGCACGGGGTAGATTTCTACAACTGCTCGTATGGGATTGCGGGCGCCAACAGTGGAGATCCGTACTGCCCCAACCTGGCCGCATTAGCCAAGACGGGGATCAACTATGTGGCCACCTCGTCGTCAAAGCCTTCCGACTCTGCTCCCGGACTTATGGCGCTGGTGACCGGTGGTACGCCAAGAACCACCGGGATTTACTACGATGTGGCGTTTGACCGGAGCCTCGATGGTCCGCAAATCACCACCGGCACCGGCCTGGCAGCTGCGCCCTGCACTCCCGGCGCGGCGCCGACGGGAACAACGACAGACAACGACCAGGGCATCGACCTGGACGATACCATGCTGAACGGCGGCGGGGATAGCGGCGCGGGCTCGATCGATCCTAAAAAGCTTTCCCGCAATCCCGCGGCAGGTTGCGCACCGGTCTACCCCTGGAACTTCCTTCGGACCAACACCATCTTCGGCGTAATCCACGCGGCCGGGGGATACACGGCGTGGATCGACAAGCATCCGTCGTATGCGATGGTGGCTGGCCCCGGCGGCAAGGGTCTGGATGACTATTACGCACCCGAGGTCAGCTCGAGTGTCGTGGCCCTGCCTGGCGTCAAAACCTCGCTAGGCGTCTCCTGCGCCACTGTCCGCGATGCGACCGCTTCCTCGTGGAACGCCAGCTTTGAAGACATCCAGTGCTATGACGCACTGCGCGTGAATGCGTTGCTGAACGAGATTGCGGGCAAGAGCCACAACGGCTCACCGGCGACCACGCCAGCAATTATGGGGATGAACTTCCAGGCAGTGTATACCGGCGCATCGGTCAGTGAGCCCGGCGTAGGGGTTGGCGGCTATCAAAACGCAGCTGCTTTGCCCAGTGCGGAACTGTTGCAGGAAATCCAGTCCGTGGACACCTCTATCGGCGACATCGTCAACGCTCTTAAGGACAAGGGCATTTATGACGACACCCTGATCGTCATCACCGCCAAGCATGGCGGGTCACCCATCGACCCGACCCGCTACGTAGCGGACGGCGCCAATACGCCGGCAACGCTCATGGGCACGCGCATTCCTTTCTCGGAGTCACCGCTGAACCCGACTGGCATTGGTGCCACCGAGGATGACGTCTCTGTGCTCTGGCTGAATAAAGGCGAGAGCGTGCCCTCGGCGGTGGAACTGCTCGAACAAAATGCAACAGCCATTGGTTTGGGGCAGATCTACTACGGGCCAACACTCGCGTTGAACTACGGAGTGGGTGGATGGGCGCCGGGGCAGGATCCGCGGACGCCGGATATTATCGTCACCCCGAACGTAGGCGTAACTTACTCCGGCAGCACGACGATGATCGCAGATCATGGCGGCTTCGCGCACGACGATACCAACGTCATGCTGCTGGTGTCTCATCCCTGCTTTCAAGCGCAGACCGTCTTCGCCGAAACCGCAACCACGCAAGTGGCGCCCACCATCGTCAAGGCCCTGGGGTTGAATCCTTCAGCTCTCACCGCGGTAAAAGCCGAAGGCACGCCGGTCTTGCCCGAGGTTTGGTCGCAACTCTCCAAATAGTCGTTTAGGCACTCGTCCGCAGCACAAGAGAGGCCGCAGCGGCCCCTCTTGTCGTTGCGGAACAGAGGATCGCCGGGCCGCGGCGAGAATGCCGGTAAGAGACGCTGGGCCAAGTCCTGAGTCTTAGACATTTAAGATTCTTCATCTAATTTTCACTTCCCGGCAATGCAAACGGCATGCACGGTCTAGTAACCATGGTTCCCGGAGGTAGTAATGAAACGAGCAATCGCTGTACTTTCCCTCGTGGCTGCCTGTGCGACAGCTTCTGCGATCGCGCAAGACAATGATTTCGCCAAAGGTCCCATCAAGCACGTTCTTCTCATCAGCGTCGACGGTATGCACGCGGTTGATCTACTCAACTGCGTCAACGGCATCAGCACCGTCAATGGTGGCGATCCCTACTGCCCCGCGCTCGCTGCCTTGAACCGAAACGGCGTCAACTACGTCGCCGCCAGCACTTCAAAGCCCTCCGATTCGTTCCCTGGTCTGATTTCGATCGTCACCGGCGGAAGCCCTGCTCTCACCGGCATCTACTACGACGTAGCCTACGCCCGGAATCTTGACGCCCCCGCTAAGACCACCGGCAACGGTCTCGCGGCCGGCCCCTGCACCCCCGGCGCGGCACCGACCGGCACCACCAGCGAGTATGAAGAAGGCATCGACATCGACCAGACCAAGGTGAACGGCGGCGCACCCGGCGCGGCGCTCACCGACGGCGGCATCGCCTCCATCGACCCCAAAAAGCTCATCCGTGATCCGAACAAGGGCTGCAGTCCCGTCTATCCGTGGAATTTTGTCCGCGCCAACACCATCTTCAGCGTCATTCACGGCGCTGGTGGCTACGCGGCATGGTCCGACAAGCATCCCGCTTACTCGGCAGTCGCTGCTGGTCTAGGCCCCATCGCACTCGACGACTTCTATGGCCCGGAAATCAACTCCACCGTGATCGGCCTTCCGGGTGTTACCACACCCACCGGCGTTTCCTGCGCGACGATCCAGGACGCAGGATCGGATCTCACCGCCTGGACCAACAGCTTCCAGAACATCCAGTGCTACGACACCTTGAAGGTCGACGCAATCCTTAACGAAATCAAAGGTAAGAACCACCTCGGCACCAAAACCACCAAAGTGCCCAACATCCTCGGCATGAACTTTCAGGCTGTGAGCGTCGGCCAGAAGCTGGTTGAAAAGAGCAACGGAGTTACGGGCGGATATCTGGATGCCGCCGGCACGCCTACCGAAGCACTTCTGGGAGAGTTCAAGTTCGTCGACGCCTCCATTGGGGCATTCGTCGATGAACTCAAGTCCCAGGGCATTTACGATTCGACCCTGATCGTGATTACCGCCAAGCACGGCCAGTCGCCCATCGATCCCTCCCGCTACGTTTCTCAGCTCATCAACGGCACTTCGCCCGTCACCCTGCTCTCCAATGCGGGCTATATTCCAAACTCCGAATCCACCAACAACCCCACCGGCATTGGGCCCACGGAAGATGACGTCTCGCTGGTCTGGCTGAACAGCTCCTCCAATACCGAGGCCAGCGTTAAAATCCTCGAGAACAACGCCTCCGCCACGGGGATCGCGCTCGGCCAGCTGTATTACGGCCCATCGCTTGCGCTGAACTTCAACGACCCAACCGTCGACCCACGCACGCCCGACATCATCGTCACCCCGAATGTCGGCGTCACTTACTCCGGCAGCAAGGCGAAACTGGCCGAGCACGGCGGCTTTGCTCATGACGACACTAACGTCGTTATGCTGTTGTCCAATCCCTCTTTCCAACCCAAGACAGTCAGCACCGTGGTCGGCACCGCCCAGGTGGCGCCAACTATCCTGCAAGCGCTCGACCTGGATCCCAGGCAGTTGTATGCCGTTCGGGTTGAGGGGACTTCAGTTCTTCCCAGCGTCAAACTCTCCTGGTAAGCCCGTTCCGCGCGGTTTGGCCAGATCACAAAGGACGCCCAACTCCGGGCGTCTTTTGTCTGTTGATCCTGGATAGGACGGTTGACGACCGTGACGGCCATCACATCAACCCATCGCATCTGCGACTACGATTCGACTATTAGCAGCGATCGAGAGTGACCATGACAGGACTCCAGACTTCCGCCGAACGCACACAGGTAAGCTCACCCAACGCCACGCAGTGGCACACTGGCGTTCCCTTCCAGAAGATTGTCTATGTCGGAGACGTCTCAGGAACCGATTCCTTCGGATTGCGCTACGCCCAAAAGCTGGCCCATGAATACCAGGCGGAACTGGTAGTGGTCCATTCGCTCGATCCTGTGGTGTACGCATTGCCTGGGACCGCGCTGGGTAATCTTGACGCTGAGGCCGAGCTAACCGCCATGGATCGAGACCCTCATCGTCATGGCGCCAACCATGACTCCTTTGTGCAGCGCGAGCAGGTCTGCGCGGAGATTCTGGCGGAGGCCAGACGCTACTCTGCATCGCTCATCATTCTGGGCAGCCTGGGACGAACCACTGCCGCCAGCGTGGCCCTGGCTACTGTGGCCCGTTTGCTGATGGCCGATGCGACCTGTGCTATCTTGACCGTCACCACCCCGGCAGAGCCAACCCCCTTGCCCCGTTACCTGTGGGAGAAGGTGGTCGCGGCGACCGACTTTTCTCCGGCCGGCATCGCCGCTCTGGATCTTGCACAACGCATCGCGCGTCGCACCCTCGTGGCGCTGCATAGCACGCAATGCGGTAAAGAGCAGCAATGCCAGCATTGCATGACACGACTTCGCCTACTAGCTCCCTTCAACGAGTCGCATACCCTGCCGGTCGAGCATCTCGTCGCCTCGGGAGAGGTCACAGCGGCCGTCGCTTCTCTGGCGGAGAAAATGCATCCTGACCTGCTGGTCCTGGGAGCGCCCGCCATTGGGATTGAAAGCGGAAACCTGAACGACAGCACTGTCTACCACGCGATCGCTGAGTCCCGCTGCCCGGTGCTTCTGGTTCCGGCCGGGGCCGACGGCTGCGGCCAAACCATCGATAAGTCGACCTACGCCTGGATGGAAAAAGTGCGCTGCGTGGATGGTCAGCTATCTTAACTGCAAGTTTCAGAAGGAAGTACCACTAGCTAATACTAAGGAAAATCGGGTAGCTCTATTACGGTCATCGCTTGCCCTTCGTATCAACCTGGATCCCCGGCAGCTGTATGTCGTTTGCGTTGAGGGGAGTCCAGTTCTTCTCAACGTCACTATCAGCGTAGCTGGCGGAGATATGCAGCCAATGCTTCCAGATCATCCTGTTTTAGATCGACGGGTTGCATCCCGCCGTTGGTCATCTTACTGTCGGGTGCGCGAAGCAGCGTAATCAGCTGCGGGTCGGTATATTTCTGGCCAACGCCCGTAAGCGGTCCTGCGGCGGCCGTGCCCGTGCCTCCGTCTCCGTGGCAGGAGCTGCACGATTGGGCCTGAAAGAGGGCCTGTCCCTTCAGCACCTGTGGGTCAGCAGAAGCCAGCGCGGCCGATACACTCCCAGCGGCCGCTTCCGGAACGAAAGGCTTCTGCATGAACGCCTTCGCATCCTCATCCTGCTGGCGCATCTGCGCCGCCACTCCGGGATCGCGATAGTCGTCCCGATAACTGGCTAAACCAAGAGACGTATAGGCAATCAGGAAGAGAAGGAATGCGCCCACTGAAATTGGCCTTCGCCACGGCCGGCGCTCCAGTCGTCGATCCAGAAACGGGGCCGCGGCAAAGATCAGTGCCAGCAAGGCGGGCAAAACAATACCGCCGATAAGGGACCAACGGCCACTCAGATACTTAAGCCATTGAAAGGCCGGCCGGTAATACCATTCTGGGCGAGGCAGAAAATGTGTATCCGCGGGGTTAGCCGCCGGACCCAGATCCATTGGGATTGTCTTGGCGATGATAGCCAGGATACCGATCAGCACGATAGCAAAGCAGGCATCCATGACTACCTGGCGCGGATAAAACGGGACAGATGGCAACTTTGGGTGTAACGGGTCTTCGCTGATTGGGCCTGCCGCGCCTGCTTTGCGAAAGAAAAACACATGGGCTGCAATGAAGCCGATCAGCAGCCCCGGCAGCACGAATACATGCAGCACATAAAAGCGGGAGACAGTCAGTGTTCCCATTTGCTCGCCGCCCCGTACGAGCTGCTGTAACGGCGGCCCAATCCACGGCACTTCGGCAATCAAGTTTGTTCCTACCGCGCTGGCGAAGTATGCCTTCTCATCCCAGGGCAGCAGATATCCAGTGAAAGCCATGCCGAGCATCAGCGCCAGCAGGATGCAGCCGGAGAGCCACAGCAATTCGCGGCGCCCCTTATAAGAGCCATAGAGGATGGTTTGCCCGATGTGAAGCAGAAGCAGGATGATAATGCCGCTTGACCCGTAAGCGTGAATGCTGCGGACGAATGATCCTGAGGTCACTTCCTTGACAATGTAAGACACCACGGTATGGGCATGGTCCGCCGACGGCACGTAGTACAAAGCCAGGAAAACGCCCGTGATGACCTGCGAAACGAAAAGAAACAACAAACCCGAGCCAAAGATATAGGCCCACTTGGCGCCCCCTGGAATTGGCTCGTCGAGCGACTCATGGAGCAGAGAGTCGATGCCCGTACGCTGGTCCAGCCAGCGGACGAGGCTTGTACCGAGGCCGGAGCGGGCGGCCGGGTCAGGCGCTATTTTATTTGTCATAGAGATTCTCCACCTCAGGCCATTACCTCTTTGTTGGGAACCAACTGCCGGAAATATTGGTAGCGGACCTTCAATACGCCATCCTCGACTTTGGATTCGAGTGCGTCCATGGAGCGAGGCGGTGGCCCGCTAATGCGCTCTCCGTCTGCCGTAAACGATCCTGCGTGGCACGGACAGACGAATTTGTTTTCATCGCCCACCCAGCGGACTGAGCATCCCAGGTGCGGACAGATAGGTGATAGTATGCGCAACTGCCCAGCCTTGGATGGCAGCACGTACACCGCCGTCTGGGATGAAGTAGTCTGCCACGCGTCGCGACGTTCCAGGGTAATGGTTTTTGCCACGGGCGCGGTCAGCGAGGCAAAGTCCTGCACCGGGCCTACGTCTGACCAGGTGGCGGCGGCCGCGCCTTTGCGCAGTGGATAAGTGACGAAGCGCACCAGCGGAAAGGCCAACAGCGCACTCACCACTGCTCCGCTGACTCCAAATAAAGCGACGACAAAGGAACGTCGCCCCGGGCCGTTGACTTTGAGTACATCATCCTTCTGCGGTGCCAGTTGCATTGATCGACTCCTTGGTTTGCGCAGTATTAGCCGTAGCCTTCCGATGTAACCCGGCAATTTGTCTTGCGAGTTCTGTCACTTCTTCTGCAGGGTGTGGATGTACGCCACCACATCCGTGATCTGTGCATCCGTAAGCTTTCCGGAAAATGCGGGCATCTTGTTCTTACCGCCCTTGATGATCGTGGCAAGATCGGCATCCGATTCCTTCACAACATCCGGCGAGTTGAATGGATGAGCTTTCATGGCCTTACCGGCAGGCGTGTTGCCGAGCCCGTCAGCGCCATGGCACATCTGGCATTTCGCTTTGTAGGTATCCGCCCCGGTGGCTTGAGCCAGGCTCGTGACGCTCCCAAATAGGACAACCAGGCAAATGGCAATGGCGTGAGTAATTTGTTTGTGCATGGTAATACTCCTTATTGAAGTTTGGGGGGACAGATGATTCCCGCATAGAAACTAGAAAGCATAACGAACTCCCAGAGTGTAGACATTCCCGCGGAAGCTGCGCGGAAGGGTAGGGCCGATGGGCGTTCCTTCGCCGTAGCTGTAGTAGTCATAGTTCGCCTTCCAGGTCCAGTTCGGAGTGAGATCGTAGGCCAGCGTGCCGTATGGGGTTTGATACTGTGACTGAAGGGATCCTGGCACCTGGCGGATATTGATTGGCGGCGCCTGGCCGTCGGTGTCGGACATGCGATAGCCGGCGACCGCATGAAACTTCTTCACCGGTGTGAATACAAATCCGATGGAGCCGTATTGCGTCGGCTGGTTGTAATATCCGTTACTTTGGAGCGGCAGGCCCGCTTGCTGGCATACTGGTGGTCCCTGCGGAGTGCCCTCGGCGACCGGTGTAGCGGTATAACACTCGAGCGTAGTGGAGAAAACGTCGTCGTACGAATAGCTCAGCTCGATGCTCCACCTTTCGTTGGGAACGATGACCGTTGCGAAGGAAAAATCGCGGTTGTGGGCGAGGTGATTTACCGTTTGGACATTGTCACGATCCTCCAGGATGCTGATGGTCCCGGAAAAATTGAGCCATCTCTTCGCCTTGTAGTTGGTTCGCAAAACGTAGTGCTGCAACTGGCGCGGGCTGATGCGGGTAAATGAATTGTCGGCATACATCCAATCGAAATTGAAGTTGGCGCGCAACTGGGGCGTGGGCCTGAAGACGATGCCAAAGAGCGACCAGTTCTCATGGATAGGGATAAAGTCGCCGCCCGCATCGGTAATGATGCGGCTGCGATAGCGGTAACCCAATAAGAGACGTGCATAAGGATTGACATCCCAATTGACGTAAAAGGTATTGGTCTTTGTCTTCTGGTTCAGGGCCTGGTAGTCGGGAGTTGTGGTCGTCGTAGCCGCGCCGGGCGGCTGAAGCATAGAGGTTCCGGCGTAGTCTGTCTCGGTAAAGACGTTGGTCGCGGGCTGGCGGAAATACCAAAAATCAAAGATGTCATTGAGCGCGACCTTGGGCGTCACCTGCCAGGTTGCGCCGTAGTCGGCGTTCACGTTAATGCGGCGCGCGTCGGCCGAGCCGGTAACATCCTCTACACGATTCTTGACCCGAGCGTCGAGGCCGTTGAACTGCTCATTAAAGTTTGTAAGATGGCTGGTTGTACCCATGTAGAGAACGCGTCCATTCATGGTGAAGTGGGGAATGGACGTGCTCTGGAAATGAAACTGCTCGCTGGGAAAGAGCGTACGCGTGGGGGCGTACCGGGTGTACGACAGAAAGCCGTTGCACGCCGGGTTGACGGTTCCATTCGGACTAAAGGGCGAAGCGCACGGAGAGGCCCAGACCGAAGAGATGTCGATTCCAAGACTGACGGGAGTGCCATTGGAGAGTTGATAGTTGAGCCCGGTGAGTTGCCAATGGGTGTTGCCCTTGAAGTGGGTGATGAATTCGTCGAAGCCGACGCTGGTTCCGCGCAGCGGTTTCCAGGTAATACCGCCGTTCCAGACATCCGTGGAGTCGCGCCAGTATTGGGTAAGTAGCGCCTCTGCGCCGACGTGAATCGTACTATTGGACGGTCCCTGGTTGACATTCTGGAAGTAGCCAACATGTGCGCTGACCACGGAAAGCGGCGCCACCGTCAAGCTGGTGTCGGTCATGCGGCGCACGGTGTTGTAAAGATGGGGCGAGTTGAGGATTGGAACGAAGGGTGTAGACGTAGGTGGAATCAGCGGATTGGCCAATAGATCGTCGTCGAAGTACTGCCGATTGCGCCGAAAGCTGGAACGGAATGCGTAAATGCGGCCTTTGGAAAAATTCAGAAACGTGACGTCATAGGGATCTCCACCGTAACCGAAGCTGGTCGTCGAGAGGGTATCGAATAAGGGCGCGTGCGCTGGATCTACGGCAATCATCTCCAGGGACTGGTCGAGAATGCGAGGCCCGGACTGGAAGTTGACCAGCGTGTCATACATGGCGTCGTTGCCGGAATAGCTCGCAATGTGGCCGCCGAGATCGATGGATTGATGGATCACGTACCCGTAGCGAATGTTGTCTCCGGGCGAAGGTGGGGGGAGGATCCTGCGAGCTCTTCGGAGCACTGGTCTGAGCAATCGCTGCAGTGCAGGAAACGAGAGTGATGGCGAAGACTGACATAAGCAGAGCGCCGCGCCTAAGATTCGGCAAGAGCGAGATCGACGAAAATGCGCTCATCATTCGTGGCCATGCCTTACTTGAAGAAAATACTGCTAGCGTTCGAGCCATGTATCTGCACGTGGCAAACGGTGCAAGCCTGGTATTGATTCGCCTGGTTATGAAACGACGGCGTGCCCGGCGCCGTGAAATTCATGGAAGGCGAGTGGCACTGCAGGCAGAGGCTGTTCACGTTGTTGCGCGTCAGCAAGCGGGGATTTGTCGATCCGTGCGGAAAATGGCACATGGTACAACCCTCAGTCTTGATGGGGGGATGCTCGTAAACCCATGGCCCGACCGTATCGATGTGACACTTGGTGCAGATCGCGTCCTGCGTCGCGCTCTGCTGCAGCATCTTGGGCTGGAAAGTACCATGGGGGTCGTGGCAGTCACTGCACTTGATTAACCCTTCGTTGACCCGATGATGGAAGGGCTCGGCAAACGCAGCCTTTATATCGGTATGGCATTGGTAGCAGAGGGTGGGCTGGCTCGCTTTGAGCAACGCGGTCTGCGCTTCGGGCTTGTGGACGCTGTGGCAGCTGGTACAGCCGACAAGGGCATCGCCATGGGCGGTCCGCTCAAAATTCGGATGATCGCCAACATGGCAGGTCAAGCATCTTTCAGCAACTTGTTTCGGGGTTGCTGTTGTGAATCGAAAGATCTTGGTCGCATCCCCGCCGCTATCGACATGGGCCTTGCCGGGTCCGTGGCACCCCTCGCATGTCACGCCCTTGCCGCCGTGCTCAAGTGCCAGCTTGGAATGAGGGTTTCCCGCGAAGCCCTTCACCTGGTCCTGATGGCAGGTGGCACAGGTCTCGGCGCCGACGTAGTTCGACGTGGTGGCGGCCGCAGCCGCGCTCTGCGGTGCGTTGACGGCTTGCTGGTTTTTAGCGGCAGCATTCACTCGCCTGGTTTTCCAGAAGCCGGGGAGCACCGCAATCAACGTGACACACAGCAGCGCGCGTCTCATCCAAACGCCCCAATGCGAGGGTTTCACAGGCTTCTTGTCCTGAAGATTTGCTTATGCCCTTGATGCATTTTGCTCAATCTCACGTAAGGATCGAACGATGACTGAGATATGTATGTGACCGGCATCACACGCGCACTGGTTAAAGGTTGCTGACTGATTCTGCTCTATGGCCTGCGGGGTGACCTCGTATGGCATCTTCATGATGTTGTTCATCGGCTACATGACGTGGGTAATCAGTCCATCCAGGTCAGCCAGGGCCCGCGGCGACAGATTGCAGAACCGGCCGGGCTTTCTTGCTTTGCACAGCAGGCAGCTTTGGAGCATCTAATCGTCCCCGTTGGAGCTTCTTAGGTCAGTATTTTTGAGACTCTTCAAGTTTCCTAAGACCTGTCGCATCTCGTCTGTTCAATTTTGTTCACCTTTGATCCCTCGTCTGCTTTTGGTACGCTTTGCAAGGACAGAGGGCCTGCTGAGAGCAAGATCATGGAGGTGTTTGCGCTTGAAACCATGTGCCTGGGTGCTTGTCTGCTTAACTCTGACTGTTGTTGGCTCCGCAGCCGCCGCGCAAAGCCGTGACTGGGAGTCGCTGGGCAGGCAGTGGTGGTCCCACATTCAATTTCTTGCCGACGACAATCTTGAAGGCCGGGCCACCGGGAGCCCCGGTTTCGAGAAAGCCGCTGCCTATATGGTTGAGCAGTTTCGGGCCGCAGGTTTAGAGCCTGCCGGCGTGGATGGTTATCGCCAGCCTATGGATTTCCGTGTGATGCAGATTGACGAAGCTCACTGCGCGCTCGATTTGCTGCGCGAGGGCAAAGCGCAGGCGCTTGAACTCGGCGACGATGCGGTGTTCGCCATCAATTCTCATACAGCGGAGAATGTAGAAGCCGGCGCCGTGTTTGCCGGCTACGGGCTCACCGTCCCCGAATTGCACTACGACGATTTAGCCGGCCAGGACGTCAAGGGAAAGATTGTAGTCTTCATAACTGGCGGCCCGGCAGACATGTCCGGCCCGATCAAAGCGCATTACCAGTCGACAGAAGAGCGCCAAAGGGCCCTTGAGAAGGCCGGAGTCATCGGCACTATCTCCATACCGAATCCCAGGAGCGCCGAGGTGCCCTGGTCGCGGATTGCCGCGGCCCGGTTCCAGCCACGCATGGAATTGAGCGATCCTGGCCACGACGTCCCGCATCCACTCCCCCTTGGGATCACATTCAACCCCGCACATGCGGAAACCCTCTTCACCGGGAGCGGCCACAGTTTTCAGGAGATCCTGGCCGACCTCAATGCAGATAAGCCTCTGCCTCACTTTCCCCTTGCGGTGACCATCCGCGCCCGTGTGGCCATAACGCGCTCCGAGGCAAAGTCAGAGAACGCGGTAGGCCTTCTCCCCGGCAATGACCCCAGGCTTAAGAAGGAATATGTCGTCGTCAGTGCCCACCTTGACCACCTCGGCATCGGCCAGCCCGTCAACGGCGACCGCATCTACAACGGCGCGATGGACGATGCCTCAGGCGACGCATCGCTCATCGAGATCGCCAAGGCAATGAAAGATTCGGCGGCAAAGCCGAAGCGCTCCATCCTGTTCCTCTCCGTCACCGGCGAAGAGAAGGGAGAACTCGGCTCACAATACTTTGCTGCGCATCCCACTTTCTCCGGCCCCCTGGTCGCCGACCTCAACATGGATATGTATCTGCCGCTATTCCCGCTGAAGTACCTTGAAGTTCAGGGTCTCGACGAGTCCACTCTGGGCGACGACATTCGCGCCGTTGCCGCACTCGCGGGCGTGCAGGTGCAGGCGGATAAGGAGCCGGAACACAACCGCTTCATCCGCAGCGACCAGTACAGTTTCATCAAGAAGGGTGTCCCGGCGCTGGCATTCAAGTTCGGCTGGCTGCCCGGCACGCCGCAAGAGAAAACTTTTAAAGCGTGGTATGCCGAGCGATACCACGCGCCCTCAGATGATCTGAGCCAGCCTGTCGACCTCGCGGCTGCAGCACAATTCGACGCCATCCTGGAAAAGCTAGCCTTGCGTGTCGCCGACGCCGATCACCGCCCGGAGTGGAAAGCAAACAGTTTCTTCCGCCGCTTCGCCCGGTAGATACTAGGCGCGGACCAGCGCCACCGCGGTCAGATCCTCTTGGTTGCGCTTGCGCGCGTGCAACAAATTGTAGACACGCGCCCAGGGATGATTTCCGAAGTCATAGGCCTCCCGCAGCACGGTATCGCAGATTTCCGCTGCAGAACCTCCATTGGAGTTTTCGAGCAGGCGCTCGACCCGCTCCGCTCCAAACTCGGTAGCTCCCTGCCGGCTCTCAGTAACTCCCTTGGTCACCATAAGCAGCTTATCTCCCCGCTCAAACGCCAGTACGGCCGGTTCATAAGTCACGTGAGTGAAGAGTCCAAACGGCACTCCGCCACGCTCCAGAGCATGCACGCTCTCCGCATCGCGAAACACAGCCAGCACTCGCCCTGCGTTGCAATAGGTCAGGATGCCGAGGGTCAGGTTGAAACAACCCAGAAAGGTCGGAGCAAAGCGCACGCCCTTTGCCGCCTCGATCAGTGCGCGATTGACGTCATGGGCCAACGCGGCGACTGCTTCCGACTCATTTGCGTCGTCTGCGCTAAACAGGTCGCGGGCGGTTTGCCGGAAGGTGACTTGCGCTTCGGCCGCGATCGCGTGGGCCTCCGATCGCGGGCCGGCAATGTCCGTCAACAGGAACACCAGGCGTGATCCTATCGCTACACCATCGAAAAAGTCGCCCCCGCACCGATCTGAATGGTAGCGGGCGCTTAGGTCCAGGCCATTCAGCTGCGTCAAATCAACCGGACACGGCTCAG
The DNA here is from genome assembly GCA_963844785.1 of uncultured Acidobacteriaceae bacterium. Lineage (GTDB taxonomy): Bacteria > Acidobacteriota > Terriglobia > Terriglobales > Acidobacteriaceae > PALSA-350. The sequence goes on from CAWJPV010000023.1 coordinate 51,069, forward strand.
GCCCTGGGATAACTAACGACGTTAGAGAAGAGGCCATCGTCTCCTTCCGCACGCTCGTGGCAATTGCCAATTCCCGCGTACGATACTTCGCCTTTGTTTCAGGGTCGTGCAAGGTACTACTCCAATTAGGCAGATCAAACCGTCCCAGAACAATACACCTACTGTGTGATTGCTCGGGGCTCCGGCCAAAGAAACAACGATAGGCGAAAGGATATCAGGTGGGAGACGCAGCGCATGGGTATTTCCGGAAAGGGGAGACTGCCGGGAGTCGGGACGCACAGAATTGGGAGTAGCTGCAGCACGGGTGTCTGCGTGAGGGTTAACCTGTCAGGAGTCCGTCTCCTAACAGAACCCATTAGGAACTGGACGGGTGCCCGAGGTTCGCCAAAGCGTACCTGGGCCGAATAAGACGGGCGACCCGGATTTCCTGCACGAGACTCCAAACAGGTTCGCGTGTGCGGCTTTCAGTAAGGAAAGCCGCAGGAATCCACCAACGCCAACAAGCTCGACAGGAAATCCGGGAGAAGCCGACCACAGCTTTTTGCTAATCAATCAGCTAAAAGCAATCGAAACATATCATTTTCGTCCCAGGTACGCTTTGGCGAACCTGGGGCACCCGTCCAGCCCTATTGGCTTCTGTGAGGGCAGAGACGTCGCCGAGAATCAATTTTGCTTAGGCGACACGGCTCTCGCTGGCGCTGGAGATTTCCTCGGCGCCCGTTTTCTCAAGAATCGCTTTGGCGCGAGCGATCCAATCATGATTGTCAGCATGCACCGAGAGCAGGATGCCACCTTTTCTCAGCCGGGTCTCATAGCGCTTGGCTTCAAATTCCGGCACACCGAATCCAACCAAAGCCCCGGTGATCCCGCCCACGGCAGCACCTACGCCCACTCCCGCGAGAGCCGCCATAATTGGGCCGGCTGCGAGGAAAGGCCCTACGCCGGGAATGGCAAGCGCGCCGATGCCCACCAGCCAACCGAGAACTCCTCCGATTACGGCTCCGGAGGTGCCCCCCGCGGTCGCACCTTCCGGCGCCTTGGTGCTCTTGACCGTGCCGATGTCACGAATATCGCCCAGGTTCTCCGGGGCCAGTATCGAAATATCCGACCCTCGGAAATTCGCATCCCTTAATGCTTGTACGGCTGCTTCCACACCCTGACGGCTGGTGTAGATTCCAAAAATTGAATGGCCTGCCATAGCTAATCTCCTATCTGTGTGTTGTGCGTTACTGACTACCGCTGGCGGTCACCTGATCGTCGACATTTCCAGCTCCGGCGACATTGCTGGCGGCGGACTCCACCGTCTGCTTTTCGGCCGCAGAATCTACCCGGCCCTTCAGGGTCACCTTCCCTCCCTTGGTGATGATGGTGACGTTGTGCGCTGCGATAGAAAGCGACTTGTCCTTCATCAGCGCGCGGCGTATATCGCGCGTGATTGCGATGTCGCTCAATTGGTTGGACTGTTGCGCCGCACCAGCAGCCGCGTTCTGTGACTGCGCTGCAGCGATGGCCGGCTGGGGAGCGGCAGCAAACAAAAACGTCGCCACCACTCCCATCGCCACGATCCGTAAGCCCCTATCCATGACGACGAACATCCTCGGCAAGCTCTTCACCTGTCGCTGATCGCTTGCCTACTTCCGGGTCAGGATCGACGCGGAGTTCTTCACGCTGTACATCGGCGCTTACCGTTTCTACGCCTGCGACCTCGCGCTTACCGACGTTTACTTCTTCCCTCACCACGGGCTGCTTCTCCAGTCGCACCTTCTCCTCGCTGAGAGGGACGCGAATCTCCTGCCCACGGCCAATGTTGGCGGAAGGCGCCGGCGTGTTTCCAGAAACGGAGACGCGTTCCAATACTAGCTCCTCGCGCATGACCGGAACCTCGATCGTCTGATTTTCCGTAACCACGTCCTTGCGCACTCTCACCTCGCGCTGGTTGATCCGTTCCTTGTGAACGCGCAGCACTTCTCCAAAGAGCTGAACCCTATCCACACTGCGGGTTCCAGCATCGACCGGACGGCGATCCACGTATCCCGTGTCGGTAATCTCCTGCCCGGTTGAATCCGTGGCATCGATCCGTTCCGCCTCCGTTCCCACAACTTCGTCCTCATACTCCCGATCCCCCACCACCTCGTTTTGTCCGATGTCCTCATACCGAACCCGGGCATGGTTGGCAGAAAGAATTTGTTCCGCCTCTGCGGCACGATTCGCATCATGCACGGTGACGATTGCCCCACCTGGTTCGAGGCTACGCGTCAAGTAGGCGGCGCGAGCCGAAGGAATCCCGGTCCCCGCAAGGGAGCCCTCAAACTCTTCGTTCGCGAGATCGTACTCATAGTCACCACGCGAATAGGTTTCAGGCTGGAAGCTGGTATCAGCGGCTGCCTCTCGCGATTCTCTTCGCCGGTCGACGCTATCATCGGAACGGAAAGCATCCTTCACCTTCTCCCACCAATTCTCATGCTCCCGGTTAACCGTCTCACCGGAGACAGCGCCGGCATCGTTGGGATCGAGGTAGGTACCGGATTCTCGACCACGAAAGGCGGCGCCGATCTGACCGGGACCAAAGCCCAGGTCTCTCAGCTCTATCACCGCTTGATGAGCGTCGCTTGCATTTTTGAACAGTCCGACGACTACCTGCGTGGCCGTGCCCACGCCGCCTACATTGCTGGTTGCTTCATATGCCATAAGAAGATCCTTTTGTGCTTGAGGGATGATTGGTCGTGCACTCGAGTAATAGGATGCAATCGGATTTCATGCGAAAAAAATAAAAGAAAAGATTGGAGACTTTCGGGAAGCGCAATTTTGAAACGAAGGCAGGGGTTGCTTGCGGACGCGCGCAGCGAGGTATTCACGATCGCGTTGGCCATCAGAAACTACTCGTTAATCTTGGTGGCGTTAGCCTCATCGATCAACAGACGTTCTCTCCGGACCGTGTCGCTAACGGATTCGTTTTGCATTACTTCGCGCTTTCCTACCTTGTACTCTTCACGCAGGACAGTATCTTTATCAATGTGCACGCGCTCCTCACTCAGAGGGACGCGTATGGCATGTTCCGCATCTGTGCGGCCGCTGCCGTCCGTGTGTTCCACCACCAGGTGCTCGCGAGTCACCGGAATTTGTACCGTTTCCATCTGTGTAACCGATTCCTTGCGCACCTGCACGTCGCCATTACTCACCTTTTCCTTGCGCACTCGCAGGACTTCACCGAAAAGTTGAATATGGTCCGGCGCCGCTTCGGCGGGAGAGTTGAAGGGCGTGGAATGCACGATGGTTGCCGCCTTCGGCTCCGTAGGCTCGATGGCTGTCAGCGGCTCACGCTCCCGGCGGCCCTGCACGATGCGCGCGCCCCGCTGCTCGAGCAACGCTCGCGCTTCCTGGTTGCGGGCCCCGGCCCTCACGGTCACAATGGCTGCCCCGCGCTCGAGATCACGTTCCAGGATGAGGGCATCCTGCGGCGAGAGATCAATCTCCGCCAGCAAACCTTCGAAGCCGGCCGTAGTGGCCTCGGGCCCGATCTCCTCAAACCCTCCGCGATTTGCCTCTCCATCGTCTCCACGGTAGATTTCTCTTAACTGGCCGAACCACTTGCTGTTACCGCGTATCGGCACGGGCGCTCCTCCGCCCTCGGCAGCTAAACCGGCCTGCGCGCGGAACGCGGCAATAATCTGGTCGCTAGTGAAGTTGTGCGCATGCAGTGCATGCACAGCCCGGCGCGCACCGCTCGCGTAAGGGAAAAGGCCAATGACCACCCGCTCATCGTCGAAGCGCTTCGACTCACCGCCGCGATTCCCAAACATGGATCCTCCTTGTATTCGCACGCCACTCATTCAATTGAGATGACAACTCGAGCCTGCGGAGGGTCTGGAAAAACCGGAAATTCTTTAAGCTGAAGTTCAAATATTTTCGTACGCGCCGGGCAACCTTTATACGCTTATATGCGCTGCCGGGCCCAGCGGCCCTGGCGAAAGAGAACGATACTGACCAGCACAATCACCGATTGTGCAACCACGACTGAGACAAAAACGCCGTTGACCCCCATCGCGGTGTGCATCGCCAGCCACCAGGCGAGCGGAATCTCCAGTATCCAGAAACCGAAGAGATTTACATAGGTAGGGGTGAGCGTGTCGCCGGCTCCATTGAACGCTTGCAGCATGACCATGCCGTAGGCGAAGGCAACATTGCCGCAGCTGAAGATACGCAGGCAATGGATAGCCGTGCCCACCACCGCGGGATCCTGCGTGAACAGGCCGATGATCCAGGGGGCAAAGGCGATAAACACAATCCCCACTGAGCCCAGGAAGAGCATGTTCCATAGGCCGGTTCGATACACCGCTTTGCGGGCGCGGTCAGGATGGCCCGCCCCAAGATTCTGGCCCACCAGGGTGGCGGCTGCATTGCTCAAACCCCAGGACGGCAAGATGGCGAAGATGACGATGCGAATACCAATGGTGTAAGCCGCCAGGGCGGGCGCACCGAAGAGGCTGACGATACGTACCAGTCCGATCCAGCTCGCCTGGCTGATCAGGAACTGCAGAATTCCTGTGATCGACACGCGTACCAGGCGCCATAGCACCGCGCCCTGAAGACGCATGTGGCGGGCCAGAATGCGGATGCGTTCGGTCCCCTTGCCCAGCCGGTAGAACTGGTAGAGGACCCCAATGCCGCGCCCGGAAAAGGTGGCGAGGGCAGCGCCGGTCACGCCGAGTTTAGGGAACGGCCCCAGGCCAAAGATCAGGCAGGGATCGAAAATCAGGTTGAGGATATTCGAAACCCACAGCAGACGCATGGCGATCGCCGCGTCCCCGGCGCCGCGGAAGATGGCATTGTTCAGAAACAGCAGCAGAACCACGCCCGAGCCGCCAAGAGCAATCCGGGTATAGTTCGCGCCGCCGGCGATGATCGCAGGCGTTGCGCCCATCAGGCCCAGCAGCCGCGGCGCCAGAAAGAAGAATGGCAGGCCGAGCACCACCGAGGCGATCAGCCCGAGGAATATTGCCTGGACGGCTGAGACGGCGGCGCCCTCCGGGTCCTTCTCGCCCACCCGGCGCGCGACCATCGCCGTGGTCGACATGCCCAGCCCGATGCCCACCGCGAACACCAGTGTGAGCACCGACTCAGTCAGGCCGACGGTAGCAATCGCATCCGCACCCAGGCGGCTCACCCAAAAAACATCCACCACTGCGAACAGCGATTCCAGCACCATCTCCAGCACCATGGGGATGGCGAGCAGCAGGATCGACCGATTCAGGCTGCCCTGGGTGTAATCCTGGTGACTGCCCCGCAGGGCTTCCCGAACGGATTGCCAGAACGTGGGCGTGGATGTGGGCTTGGCCCCGGTTTGCATGCGAAAGCTATCCTTTCGTGTTTAGGGGCCCCTTGAAAGCAAGTTTAGACTGTATGGGTGATCGCCTCGTTGCCCCGTATCTTAGATATTCCCTTACAAAGGGAGACCGGCCATCGTTTTCGAACCCGCGTGACCTCAAAACACCATTCATGACCAACCACCTTATCTGGGCCGCTGGGCTCCTCGGCCATGTGCTTCTTCTCGTCGTGCTTTTCACGCGCCATCGTGTTGCGCGCTTTCCCTGGTTCACGCTGCTCATCTTTTTCTACTTGCTGCGGTCGGTGGGGCTGGCCGCGACGTTGCATTTTTCCGGCCATCCTGCCCATCGCTTTGCGATCTTGGTCCTCGACTCCACCGACGTGCTGCTGCAGTGCGCAGTGCTGGCAGAACTGGCCTGGATCGCTCTCCGGCCGCTCGGCGGCATCCGCCGCTACACCCTGCCCCTCCTCCTGGTCGGGAGTGCCGTTCTCATCGTCATGCGCCTGGCGCCGGCGGGCTACACCTCACTACGCATGGACCTGGTTCTGCTTCACTTCCTCCTTTCCGTGCTTATGGTGGAATGGGCTGTCGTGCTCGCCTTTCTGTTGCGGCCGCTGCGGCTTTCCTGGCGCAGCCATGTCGCGGCCATTAGCTTCGGTTTCGGCGTCTATTCGGCCGCCCTGCTGGCGGGCGGTGGCTATTTCACCATCGGGCGGGAAATGAGCGACTACGTTTTCTTCTCCTTTTTCCGCATCTCTGTATATCTGCTAGTCCTGTTGTGCTGGGCTCTCGCCCTCTGGTTCCAGGAACCGCAGCCGGCGGTGGCTTAGATAGAACAGCAGGGGGTGGCTTTCATTCCGTCCTCCGCTTTCCCGGCTTCCCACCAAGCCTTGCCCCCTGGACGGGCGCCCCATGTTCGCGTTTTCGCGTACATGGGTTGAATACGACCTTTTTCCAATGCTTTTCACTACCGGTCCAGGAAGGGAGAGATTTGTCCCACCACCAACACATGACGCTCGGGCTCAGCCCTCTCCACCCAAAGCACGTCCAGCCGCTGCACCCGAAGCCCACGCCCACTGAAAATTGAAACCCCCAAGATGCCCGGTCACGTCGACCACCTCTCCAATGAAGTAAAGCCCCGGAACTTTACGACTCTCCATCGTCCGCGCGCTCAGCTCGGCAGTGTCCACTCCGCCTGCCGTCACTTCAGCCTTTTCATAACCTTCAGTCCCAGAAGGAAAAACACTCCACCGATGAAGCGCATTTTCCGCCTCTTCCAGCCCCTGGTTCGTCCACGACGAAGGCGGGTGCGCCGCCAACCAGCGATCCGCCAGACGATGGGGAAGAACGCCGCGGATCGCGCTGCGTGCGCTGGTAAGATCCCGCTGCGCCGGTTGGGTGCGAAGTGGGTCAGTCCACAGGCGGTCCGGCGCAAGGTCGACCACCACGGCCTGCCCCGGCTGCCAGTAGGAGGAAACCTGCAGCACCGCCGGCCCACTGAGGCCGCGATGGGTAAAGAGAAGCTTTTCTCGGAAACGGCCAGCCCCGGCCCTCGCAACGACCTCCGTGGACACCCCCGCCAGATCGGCATAGCGCGTCAGGTCTTCCCCGGCAAAGGTGAGCGGAACCAGCGCCGGCCGGCACGGCTGCAACCGCAAACCAAACTGCTGTGCGATCTGGTAGCCAAACGGTGTGGCGCCTAACTTGGGTATCGACAACCCCCCGGTGGCGATCACTAGAGAGCGCCCAGTGAAGACCCCACGGTCAGTGTCCAAGCGGAAACCGTCGTCCTGGGCGACTTCACGCACCAGTGTGCTCAGCAGCACCGTTACTCCAACTGCGGCGCACTCCTGCTCCAGCATGGAGACAATATCGCTCGCTGCCCGATCGCAAAACAGCTGTCCCAGCGTCTTTTCATGCCAGGGAATCTGGTGCTGCTCTACCAGCTCCACAAAATCAGCCGGAGTGTAACGAGCCAGTGCGGATTTGGCGAAGTGGGGATTCGCGGATAGGAAATTCGCCGCCGTGGTATGCAGATTGGTGAAGTTACAGCGGCCGCCGCCGGAGATCAGTATCTTTTTGCCGATCCGGTTGGCATGGTCGAGCAGAACAACCCGGCAGCCGCTGCGGCCCGCGTGGATGGCGCAAAAAAGGCCTGCTGCGCCGGCACCCACAATCACTACATCGTAGTGCGATCCGGCTTCAGCAATCTTCATTCGTTAGGGAAAAGCAACTTCCGATACGAGCCCATCTACGGACGCCGGGTCGGCCTTCGGCTCAAGACGCGCTTGCGGGCAGGCCGGGGCAGTGTGGCTGGTCCCGATCTCGGGCGCCGCGCCCGGGGCTGTTCTGCAGGCGCAGCCTTCTTGCGCGCGGCCCGCTTCAGCTGGGTCACTTCGTCTTCATTGAGCTCGCGCGTCTCCCCCGGGGGAACATCGAGCACCAGCGGTCCGAAGCCAACCCGCCTGACTTTCTCGACGAAATGGCCTATCTCTTCGAACATTTTGCGAATCTCGCGGTTCTTGCCCTCGGTCAGCACGACCTCGAACCAGGGATTGTCGGTGTCGCGGATCAGGCTGATCTGGGCCGGCTGGGTCATCACGCGGCCCTCCCGCTCTCCGCGCCGGCCGCGTTCGATCATCACTCCATGACGGAGTTGTTCCAGCGCTTCCTCCCGGGGTTTACCGCTCACCTTCACCAGGTAGGTCTTTTCCACGTGAGACGCCGCACTGGTCAGGATGTTGGCCAGCTCCCCATCGTTGGTCATCAGCAGCAAGCCTTCGCTCTGGTAATCCAGCCGGCCAACGGGAAAAAGGCGCGCTCCTGATCGACCAAAAAACTTCATCACCGTGGGCCGGCCCTCAGGGTCGGAAACCGTGGTCACCACGCCCTTCGGCTTGTTCAGCATGAAGTAGCGAAACTGTTGCGGTTTCTTGAGCAGCTTGCCGTCCACCCGGATATGGTCGCGGTCCGGATCGGCCTTGGAGCCCAGCTCGGTCACCGTCTGGCCATTCACCTGCACTCGTCCGGAGGCAATCAACTCTTCCGCTTTGCGCCGCGATGCGATGCCGGCGGCAGCCATAATCTTCTGCAGGCGTTGCGGGTTCCCCTCGCCGCCGCGCTCGTCGTTGCCGATCATGACTCGGTTACCGGACTCGGCTCGCCTGCGCCGACTGAGGGCGTCAATTCCTGCTCCTCTGCGCCCGCTTCCACGGAGGATTCTGCTTCCGGCTGCGCTGCCGGTTCTTCAGCTGCCGGCTCTTCAGAGGAGTGCATGTTGGCATCCTGTACCTCGCCCTCAGCTTCGGACTCAGCCAACTCGCCCGCCATCTTTTCGAACTCTTCCATGCTGGGCAGATCGTTCACATCCTTCAGCCCGAAGCGCAGCAGGAACTCCTTGGTGGTCTTGTAAAGAATGGGGCGTCCGATCACCGGTTTTCTTCCCGCCGTTGTGATCAGTTTGCGGCTGACCAGGCCGCCCAGCACGCCGCCCGAGTCGACCCCGCGTATCTCGCTCACCTCAGGCGCCGTCACCGGCTGCTTATAGGCAATCACCGCCAGCGTCTCCAGGGCCTGAAGGGAGAGCTTCATGGGCGGCTTCAGGCTTTTCACAAAGCCCCGCACCGCATCGTGATATTCCGGTTTGGTGGCCATGCGATAGCCACCGGCGATCTCCCGGATCTCCATGCCCCGCTCGCTATTGGCGTAGTCCGCGATCAGCTCATCGAGCACCACCTGCAACGCCTGCCGGACCCTGCGGTCGCGCTGCCGTGCAGACTTCTTTTCGTCGCTTTCCGCGGCTGATGTCGCGGTCGCTTCGCCTGCCTGCGTCACTTCCGCAGGTGTCTCCTTCTCCTCCAAAGAGGGTGCAGCTTCCGCCTCGGGGGCCAACACAGCCAGCTCAATTTGTTCCGCCTCGCCGGCCTCAGCAAGCCGTGGGGGCTCCTGCGGGGCTGCCTCATCCAATCCCGGCAAAACTTCTTCGGCGAAAAGAGCGGCAAGCTGAGCCAGCGTAACTGGCTCCTCGGCTGCGTAGATGACGGCTTCTAATTTGGCTTTCAGACTCATGACGAACTCAATGCCCCGGCAAAAGAAAAGGCGCCTCGATTCATAGTATCGAAGCACCTCTCTTTTCGCTTGCGTTTGCGGGACTTGTTCCAGCTGACCTTGTTTAGCCTTTAGGGGCCAGCTGCACAAAGACCCAGAACAGGCCCGCAGCCATCAGGGCCGCTACAGGCAAGGTAAAGACCCATGCCGCAGCGATGTTGCGGATGGTCGACCACTGCAACCCGCTCTTGTTTGCCATCATGGTTCCCGCCACGCCGGAGGAGAGCACGTGGGTGGTACTGACCGGCAAGCCGTAACTATCCGCCGCCCAAATGGTAAACATGGCCACGATTTCGGCTGAAGCGCCCTGGCCATAGGTCAGGTGCGTTTTCCCGATCTTCTCCCCGACCGTCACCACGATGCGCTTCCAGCCCACCATGGTGCCCAGCCCCAGCGCAATCGCCACCGCCACCTTCACCCAAGGGGGGATGAACTTGGTGGAAAGATCAAGCTTCTTCTTGTAATTCGCCATCACCGCAGCTTCCTCCGGGGTGAAATCCGGCTTCTTTGACTTGGCGAAAAGACGGAGAGCCTCGCTCGAGATATACATGTCGTTGCGCACGTTCGCTTGCTGGCCAGACGGCACGCCCTTCAGCGTCTTGTACTGATTCACCTCATGCTCGATCTCCAGGATCATCTGCCGTTCCGCCAAAATCGTGGTCGGAGTCTGCTTCTTGGTCTGGAGGTATTCGGTTAGATCAGCACGGGGATCATCGATGACGGCGTTCGAGTCGACATGCGCGCTCATTACCCTGACCGCCTGTTCCGACACGGCGACAAAATCCTGGACTTGGCTATAGCCGACCGCATGATTGAGGGCATACGCGGTGGGCACGGTGCCGATCAGGATCAGCATGATGAGTCCCATGCCCTTTTGCCCGTCATTGGAGCCGTGGAAGAAGCTCACACCGGTGCAGGTCAGCACCAGGAGGCAGCGAATCCAGAATGGCGGCGGTGCATCGCCCTTGGGCGCCTCGAACAGCCGCGGATCCTTGATTACGAACTTCAGCAAAAGCAATAAGACAGCGGACAGGACAAAGCCGACGATGGGCGAAACCAGCAGCGACCGGAAGACGTTGCCCACCTGTGACCAATCCACACCCGAGGTGCCGTTAGCGCCCTGCATCAGCTGGTTGGCCACGCCGACGCCGATGATCGAACCAATGAGCGTGTGCGAGCTCGAGGCCGGCAGACCGTACCACCAGGTGCTCAGGTTCCATAGGATGGCCGAAACCAGCAGCGCGAAGACCATGGCGAAGCCGGCGCCCGATCCTACTTTGAGGATGAGCTCGACCGGCAGCAGCGAAACCACCGCGAACGCCACCGCACCGGAGGACAACAGCACCCCGATCAGGTTCCACATGCCGGACCACATGACGGCAATATGGGGTTCAAGCGAGTGAGTGTAGATGACGGTAGCCACCGCATTGGCGGTGTCGTGAAAGCCGTTCACGAACTCAAAGCCAAGTGCTATCAGCAACGCGATTCCCAGCAGAAAATACGCCATCGCTGAGGCTGAGTGCGGGACCGAAAACAAGTCGCCGAGCAGCTGTGAGGCCGCCCATCCAATGCCCCCGACCAGAACAAGCCCAAAGATGATCATTGGGATCTTGCCCTGCTTTTTGTTCATTTTCTGTTGGAGAAGAGTCGGCTTCCCAGGCGGGGTCATAACTGCGGATGATCCATCGTTCACGTGCGCACACTCCGGACTACAGGTGTTGGCAACGGTACCAAAGTGCGTAGGTCGCTAGTATGAATTGTGGTACCCGGGAATATTAAAGTTGTGTGAATTTGCTCCGGGGGCGGAGACGCTCTCTTGTATCGGGGCACGACTTTAGAGGCCGAGATGCCCCCTACCGCCAATCGTCCTTGGCCTGCATCAACCCCTGGTTCAGCACCGACTCAAACGATGGATGCTTCTTGATGTAAACCTCGCCGAAATTGTTATCCTGCCGCAGCAGAATCGCCTGCAAACGAACCAGCTCGAGCAGGGCCAGAAACATGCAGATGAGCGCCCGCTCCGACCGCGTATTTCTAAGCAGGCTGCTCAGCGAAACCGGCCGGTCTTCCATCATCAGGCGCCGCTTCACGTAGTCGAGCATCTGCGACACCGTCACCGCCTCTTCGTTCACATCCAGCACGGGTCTTTGCCGCGCCCGGTCAAGAATCTCGCGGAAGACCCGAACCAGGTCGACGGTGTCAGCAGCAATCTCCTGCTCACCCTCTTCCGCCCGAAACTGCCGCATCGCCGGATTGGACCAGGTGGCGGCCTCGATCTGTTGCTTTTGCAGCAGCATCTGGGCCGCGTTCTTGAAGCGTTCGTGCTCCAGCAGGCGCTCCACCAGCTCCCGCCGCGGATCTTCCTGCTCCCCGTTATCCCCTTCCGCCGAGGCGCGGGGAAGAAGCATGCGGCTCTTGATATGGATCAGCAGCGAAGCCACATAAATGAAGTCCGCCGCCGCATCCACCTCGGTCTGCTTCAGACCCTCCACGTAGGCCAGAAACTGGGCCGTGATGCGACCGATGGGGATGTCATAGATATCGATGTCCTGCTTGCGGATCAGGTCCAGCAGCAGGTCCAGCGGACCGTCGTACACCTGCCCCACAGAAATGCTGTAGGGAGACGCGCTCTCGGCGGCTTCCCGCTTCTGCGCCTGCTTCTCGGTTTCCTCGCGCTTTTCCCCACCCGGTTCTTCGCTCATAGCGCGCGCTCTCCAGGCTCGGGGAGCACCAGTTGCATGGCGTCCCTCACCTGCTCCATGGTCTGTTCTGCCCGCACCCGCGCCAGCTCCGAGCCGCTATGCAGAATGTCATGCACCAGGCGGGGCTGCTCCTCATATTGCCGGCGCCGGTCCTGCATGGGCTGCAGCTCGGCCACGATGGCGTCCGCGGCCCAGCCCTTGCACTCGATGCAACCGATGCCCGCCGAACGGCACCCGTCATAGACCCTGGCCTAGCGTCGAAGAGGTGGAAAAGACCTTGTGCAGATCGCCCACAGGACAAACATCGGGATCGCCCGGATCGCTCCGCCGCACCCGCGCCGGATCGGTCACCATGGTCTTAAGCTTTTGCCGCACCACCTGCTCCGGGTCGGTGAGCAGGATAGTGTTGCCATAGCTTTTCGACATCTTCCGCCCATCCGTCCCCGGCAACTTGGGAGAGGGGGTCAACAGCACCTGCGGCTCGGGCAGAATCGGGCGCGCCCGGCCCGGGATAAAAATGGTTGAATCGCCGCGCGACTTCCCGGGTCACTTCCACGTGCGCCACCTGGTCTTGCCCTACGGGCACAAAGTCCGCCTGGTAGATCAGGATATCCGTTGCCATCAGCAGTGGATACCCGAGAAAGCCGTAGGTGGTTAGATCCTTACCTCCCGCGGCGACATCGCCAATCTGCAACTGTTGCTCTTTGTAGGTGGGCACGCGCTCCAGCCAGCCGAGGGGCATGATCATCGACAGCAGCAGGTGCAACTCGGCATGTTGCGGCACCAGGGACTGCACAAAGAGGACACAGCGCTCCGGGTCCAACCCCGCCGCCAGCCAATCCAGCGCCACATCCATCGTGTTTTCGCGAATGTTGGAGGGGTCGGCATAGTCGGTGGTCAGCGCATGCCAGTCGGCGACAAAAAAATAGCAGTCGTATTCGTGCTGCAGGCGCACCCAGTTATAGAGGGCGCCCATGTAATTGCCGAGATGCAACTTGCCGGTAGGCCGCATGCCGCTCAGCACGCGTTTGAATTGAGACGAGTCTTGATTCACTGGGTCGATTGTACGGAAAACTCAGAGCGAGAGCAGCAAAACGCGGAAGAAGCCGAGCACCGGATTAATCATCGCCATGGTGACGCCGCCGCCAAAGAACAGCATAAGAAACAGGCTTAGGATCCCCAGGCGGTCATAGACGGGCAGCCAGCGATAGGGCAGCATGTGGCGAAAGATGTGGCTTCCGTCGAGCGGTGGCAAGGGAAGAAGGTTGAAGGCCGCGAGGAACAGGTTCAGCAGCATGCTGACATAAAAGAAAATGGCCAGCGGGTAGGCCACCGGGCTCACAGCCATGAGCTGCGGATCGAGCCGGGCGAAACCCCCGAGGGCCACGGTACGCACAGAGGCCGCCCCGACCAGCGACGTCTTAGCGATCACGATCAATACCAGCAGCGACACCACAGATCCGATTACGTTGCTTACCGGGCCCGCCACCGTAGTAAGAATGTCGTCGCGCACAAAGTTCTTGAAGTTGCGCGTGTTCACCGGGGTCGGCTTGGCCCAGCCAATTACCGGAATATGGGTCACCAATGCCACCAGGGGCAGCATCACCGTGCCTACCGGATCGATATGCTTGAGCGGGTTCAGCGTAATGCGGCCCATCATGCGTGCCGTCTGGTCCCCCAGCCGCGAAGCCATCCATCCATGTGCCGACTCGTGCAGGCTCAGCGCGAACAACAACACTACAAATTGAAAGATCCCCAGGACGATTTCAGGAGTTCGCATCGGAAGCCTGATGGTAGCACGCCACAACACGGCTAAGTAGGTTTGTAATCTTCGCCGTGGAGCTGCCTTAAGGCTGTTCCTTCCGCTTGATTTCGCGCGCCGGGACGCCTCCCCAGATGGCATGTGGGGGCACATCGTGCGTAGCCACGCCCATGGCGCCCAGCATGGCGTCTGCGCCGATCTTCACCCCGGCCATCACCGCCGAGTGGTAGGTAAGCCGCGTGCCGGGCCCGACCTCGGTGGTGCGATTCTCTATATCGAGATAATCGGTGGACTTATGCCAGTGTGAGTACACAGCCGCGTAGTCGGAGATGGAGGTCCCTTTGCGGATGATGAGCTCGCCGCGGTCATCCAGCATCACGAACTTGTGAATGATGCAGTCGTCTTCCACCGTCAGGTTGTAACCGAAACTGAACTCCACCCCGTGGAAGATCTTCACGTTCTTTCCCACGTGCTTGAAGATGTGCTTGGCCAGCATCTTGCGGAAGCGAAAGCCGAGCCAGTGGTTCAACCCCAGCGCCGACCGGTCAAACATCTGCCAGAACCAGATTAGCGGCTTGCGCTCGGCATATTTCTCCACGTCCACATCGCCGTAGTACTCCGGTTCGAGCGTCACGTTGGCCGGGTCGAGGTTAAGCGCCAGCACATTGCCGGGCAGCTCGGAGATTAGGGTGGTGTTGAGCTTGCCCCCGTGGGGACGGCCCAGGTAGATCTGGTGCAGCGCGTCGCGTACCAACTCGCCTCGCAGTCGAGGTTCCTTGTGGCGGGTAAATTCCTCATCCAAATGCGCTAGCCAACGCCGGTAAACCTCTTCGCCTTCGGCCGTCGGCCGCAGCTCACGATACTCATATCTCGCCATGGGTGCCCTTCTCTCCCAGCATACGACACCCGCTACTGGATACTGAATACCGCGTAGACCGTGGCGGAAGCGGAAACCTTTTGCGCGCTGACGCTCAGCGGCTCGACCTCTTTCGGCGCTGGAGCGGCTGCCATCATGGACTGGGCGCGCATGAGCGGTTGGGGTGTGCGCGCCGGAGCCTCGTTGCTGGCGTACACCAGGGGGCCCAGCGTAGCGTTCAAACCCGAAGCCATCTGTTGCGCGATCTGCCGGGCACGGTCCAGCGCCAGCTTCGCGGCCCTCGCCTGCAGGGCATCCTGGTCCGCCACGCTCCAGGTCATCTGCCCGCTCTGGTTAGCGCCTGCCTTTACCGCCGCGTCAAGCACCTTGGCGCCATTTGCGGCCGCAGTCTTCACATTCCAGCTCTGCTGCACCTGGAACTTGCGCTCCGCCCTCTCCTGGGGAGTCCACTCCTGACTGGTGAATTGCTGCACCGGGGCAATGCTCTGCGACTCACTCTGAATAGCGTCCTGCGGAATTCCGGCCGCCTTGAGCGCCGCCGCGATGGCATTCGACGTCTTGGAACCCGTGGCATAGGCCGAGTCCTGATCCGCTCCGTAAGCCACGAAACCAACCTGCACCGTTACCGTATCGGCATCGGCGTTGGCGTCTGCGCTGGTGGTGACGGCGATGGTGCGATTGTCTTTGCTGACTATGATCTGCTGGGCGTGGCTGGGGATGGCAACCGCGGAGAGAATCAGCGCAGCTACGATGGTTTGCAGTTGAATTGGCATGGTGCAAACTCCCTTAAGGTCGGACCAGGCTTGCGGCTTTGCGCAATTGCGCCAGCAGCCGCCGTCCGGCACCTGAGTCTATCGCGTCGGCGGCGCAGCGGACGCCACCGGCAAAATCGTCTGCGCGTCCGGCGACCACCAGAGCCGCTGCCGCGTTCAGCAACACCACATCCCTCGGCGGCCCGGGCTCGCCTTCCAGGATCCTCTCAATCAGCAATGCGTTCCCGCGTGCGTCGCACCCCGCCAAAGCGCTCAGCGGCGCCTGCTTCAGACCTGCCTCGCCCGCTTCGACGGTAAAGTTGCGGATCGTATGCTCCCGCACTTCGGCCACATCGGTTACGCCGTTCAGTGTGAGTTCATCCAGGCCATCGCGGCCGTGGACCACGAATGCATGTCTCACTCCCAGCCGAGCCAGAGTTTCGGCCACTAGGGGAACCGCGCCGGGCGCAAAGACGCCGATCACCTGAGCTCGTGCTCCCGCAGGATTGGTGAGCGGGCCGACAAGATTGAAGAGGGTCCGAAAGCCAAGCGCCCGGCGGATCGGCTGCACTCTCTTCATGGCCGGGTGCAGCGCCGGAGCGTAGAGAAACATGAAGCCGGTCTGGCGCAGGCACTCGACGGCCATCTCCGGCTCTAGGTCGACCGGGATCCCCAGTGCCTCCAGCACATCGGCCGAGCCGCACTTCGATGTGAGCCCCCGGTTGCCATGCTTCGCTATCTTGACCCCGGCCGCAGCCGCCACCAGGGCCGCAGCGGTTGAAATATTGAAGGTTCCCTGGCCATCGCTGCCGGTCCCGCAGGTGTCCACCAACTGCTCCCGTTCCGCCTCGCTCAAGGGAACCGGCCGGCTCATGGTCCGCATGGCCTGCACGAAGCCGGATAGTTCCTCAGGCGTTGCGCCGCGGCTGGCGATCGCGGTCAAAAGCGATGCAATCTCCACATCATTCGCGTCCCCTTCGAGCATCTCGCGCAGCGCCGAGCACCCCTGCTCTTGGGTCAGGGTGCCATGCTCTTCAACCACATGTTTGAGCAGCGCTACCAGCTGGGACATCGTTTTCTCATCCTAGTTCATCAGTGCTTTTCCTCGCACCGGCGGTTCAACATCAGTCCCGAAGGGACGGCTGAGAGTAGCCCAGGACATAAGAGTCTGTGTGGAACTCGAAAATTGGCCGCGAATCGGACCGATTCGCGGTCATTGCCGGTTATCACACACCCTGGACCGTCCTGGGACATTCTCAGCCGTCCCTGCGGGACTGGTCTCGATGTGGACTGACGTCCTGGGCTACTTTCAGCCGTCCCTACGGGACTAACAGGGAGTGACCCGCTTTGCCCTCCAAGCCCAATCCCTTTAGTATGGAAGTTCTGTCCAAAGACCAAACGAATGAAAATTCACGAGTATCAGGCAAAAGACATCCTTGAACGCTACGGCGTAGCGGTACCCAAGGGTGAGGTGGCCAACACGCTTGAAGAAGCGATGGATGTGGCCAAACGGCTCTTTTCAAGTGGCGCCAAGGGTGTCGTAGTCAAGGCGCAGATCCACGCCGGCGGCCGCGGCAAAGGTGGCGGCGTCAAGCTCGCCAAAACCCTGGCCGAGGCAGAGGAGTACACCAAGAAGATCCTCGGCATGCAACTGGTGACCCACCAGACCGGACCCGAGGGCCAGAAGGTGCAGCGGGTGCTCATCGAAGAGATGTCGCCCATCGCGCGCGAGCTCTACCTGGGCATCGTGCTCGATCGCGCCGCCGCCAAGCTGGTCTTCATGGCCTCCCAGGCCGGCGGCATGGAAATCGAGGAAGTCGCCGCCAAAGACCCCGACGCGATCTTCAAGGCCTACATCGACCCAGAGGTGGGCTTCCAGCCCTACCAGGCGCGTAAACTCGCCTTCGCGCTGGGCCTCAAGCCGGCGCAGATTAACGACGCGGTCAAGTTCATGACCGGCCTCTACAAAGTATTTCTCGACACCGACGCTTCCCTGCTCGAGATCAATCCCTTCATCACCACCACCGACGATCGCCTGCTGGCGCTCGATTGCAAGATCAACTTCGACGACAACGCCATCTTCCGCCACAAGGAACTGAAGGAACTGCGCGACACCGCCGAAGAAGATCCGTTGGAAGTGGAAGCCTCCAAGTACGCCCTCAACTACATCAAGCTCGACGGCAACATCGCCTGCATGGTCAACGGCGCCGGTCTGGCCATGGCGACCATGGACATCATCCAGTACGCCGGCGGCTCGCCGGCCAACTTCCTCGACGTAGGCGGGGGCGCCAACCAGCAGCAGATCGAGCACGCCTTTGAAATCCTGCTCTCCGACAAGAACGTGCAGGCCGTCTTCATCAACATCTTCGGCGGCATCCTGCGCGTCGATACCCTGGCGCAGGGCGTCGTCGAGGCGGCCAAGAAGACCAACGTGAAGGTTCCCGTGATTCTTCGCCTGGAGGGAACCAACGTCGAGCAGGGGCGAGAAATCCTGAAGCAGTCAGGCCTCAACTTCATCATTGGCGAAACCATGCAGGATGCAGCCGCCAAGGCAGTCGGGGCCGCCAAAGACTACGCCGCCAAAAAATAAGAACAGGAATCCTGGAGCAATCTATGTCTGTATTAGTGGACGAAAACACGCGGCTCATCGTGCAAGGCATCACTGGCAAGGAAGGCACTTTCCATGCCAAGGGCTGCGCCGAGTATGGGACCAAGGTAGTGGGCGGAGTGACGCCGGGCAAGGGAGGCACCACGCACGAGGGCTGGCCAGTCTTCGACACCGTGGCCCAGGCCGTCGAGAAGACGGGAGCCAATGCCACCGTCATCTTCGTGCCTCCGCCGTTTGCCGCCGATGCCATCCTCGAAGCCGAAGACGCGGGGTTGCCGCTGATCATTTGCATCACCGAGGGAATCCCCACCAACGACATGGTCAAGGTGTGGAGCGTGGTCAGCAAATCCAAATCGCGCCTGATCGGGCCCAACTGCCCGGGGGTTATTTCTCCCGGGAAGGCCAAGATCGGCATCATGCCCGGCCGCATCCACAAGCAGGGCAGCGTGGGCATTATCTCCCGCTCCGGAACCCTCACTTACGAAGCGGTCTATCAACTCAGCCAGCGCGGGATCGGGCAATCCACGGCGATCGGCATCGGGGGCGACCCCATCATTGGCACCACACACGTCGACGCGCTCAAGCTGCTCAATGAGGATCCCGGAACGGAGTCCATCATCCTGATCGGCGAAATTGGGGGCACGGCCGAGGAGGCCGCCGCCGCCTATGTAAAAGCGCACGTCAAGAAGCCGGTGGTCGGCTTCATCGCCGGCCAGACCGCCCCTCCCGGGCGCCGTATGGGTCACGCCGGGGCCATCATCTCCGGCGGCCAGGGCACAGCGGCCGACAAGATGAAGGCGCTCACAGAAGCCGGTATTCACGTAGTGCAATCCCCCGCCGCAATCGGCGAAACATTAGCCAAGGTCATCGGAAAATAGGAGTATTCGTGCAACGCACCTTCAGCATCATCAAGCCCGACGCGGTCCGCAAGGGCTATTCTGCCGCGATTCTTGCGGAAATCGACAAGGCGGGCTTCAAGATCGTCGCCATCAAGAAGATGTTTCTCTCCAAGTCACAGGCCGGGGGCTTTTATGCCGTGCACTCCAAGCGGCCCTTCTTCGATTCGCTTATCACCTTCATGTCCTCCGGCTCCATCATCGCCATGGTGCTGGAGAAAGAAAATGCCATCGCCGACCTGCGTAAGCTGATGGGCGCCACCAATCCAGCCGACGCGGTCGAAGGCACCCTGCGCAAGCAATTCGCGTCCTCCATCGAAGAAAATGCCGTTCATGGCTCCGACGGCGAAGATACGGCAGCCTTCGAGATAGGCTACTTCTTCGCCGGCTACGAGCTGATCTAGGGCCATTCCCTGGCCACGCGTCAGCCTGCCTACCGCGGAAGTGCCTTGACATGAGGCCGCTGGCCAAGCAAACTTGCGCAGATGGGGCTTAAGTTGCTAAAGCCCAGCGCGTCATACGAGGTCGGCATTGGGTGGATCACCGGCTAGCAAGGTTACCTACACACTTGAGTCCTCGCTTGACAGCGTCAATCGCGTGGAACAGACCGCGGAAGAGTTGGCCAGGAAGGCCGGTCTGGAAGAAGAGGAGATCTATCGCGTCGCTATGGCAGTCCGTGAAGCAGCGGTCAATGCCGTGCTTCATGGCAATTCCTACGACCCCGAAAAGAGCATTACTGCATCTTTCGAACAGACGGCAGATTCCCTGGTGATTCGTATCGCCGACCAGGGAAAAGGGCTGAACCCGGATACATTGCCCGACCCACTAGCGCCCGAGAACCTGCTGCGCGGTTCAGGACGGGGTATCTTTCTCATCCGCTCTTTCATGGATGAGGTACACTTTCGACAATTGCAGCCCGGCACTGAACTTACCCTCATCAAACATCTAGGAACCGCCCGTTCCGCAATTTAAGGAGGAGTTTTCGTGAGCATGAAAATCAAGACCCGTCAGGTGGACGGGATCAGCATAATGGATTGCAGCGGACGTATTACGTTGGGAGAAGGCAGTGTGCAGCTGCGTGACGCCGTACGTGATCTGCTCGCCAAAGGCTCCAAGCAGATCCTGCTCAATCTGGGTGACGTAACCTACATCGACAGCTCGGGCATCGGCGAGTTGGTCAGCGCGTTTACCACCGTCCGCAACCAGGGCGGCGACCTTAAACTTCTTAATCTGACCAAAAAGGTCCACGACCTGCTGCAGATCACCAAGCTCTACACCGTATTCGACGTCAAGGACGACGAAGCAAGCGCGGTCGCTTCCTTTGCTCGGGCCTAGATCTTCTAGAACCGCTTCCTTCTAAACCAACCAGGGTGCCTGCCTCGCAATCACAGCGAAGTGGGCACCCTGGTTTTTGTTGGGATGACCTTGAATCAGGGAAAGTGGAGTCCGGATGCTTTCGGATTTCGTATCCCAACCACGTTCTATGGTTCTGGACGGGTGCCCCAGGTTCGCTCCAGCGAACCCCCGGATTTCCTGTGTGCCTGCTGGCGCTGGTGTACGTCATGCGGCTTTCCTTAATGAAAGCCGCACACGCAGTCCTTGGTGGCGCCCCGTGCAGGAAATCCGGGAACCTGGGGCGAAAACGGTGTTTTTCAAATGCTTTCACTCCATGTACCAGGGCTCTGCTTGGGCCAACAGCCGTTTGCTCGCAGAATAGAAACGGCAGAAGGGGCTGCGCCCCATCTTTTTAGGCCCATGTACGCTATGGCGAACATGGGGCACCCGTCCAGGGGTGTGGGCTTTGTGGTTGGCTCCCACAGTGCTCTGAGCCAACCAGACGCACTCACACTAGAAGCTGACCTTAGGCACATTCTGAGCCCCGGGACTGGCCTGGAAATAATCGTTGTTGCGTTGGAATCCGCCAATGCCCGCCCAAATGCTGTTGGGAAACTGCCCGATAAACGTGTTGTAGTCCTGAATGTTCTGGTTGTAGCGCATTCTGGCCACGCTGATCCGGTTTTCCGTGCCCGCCAATTCGTCGGAGAGGCGCTGAAAGTTCTGATTCGACTTCAGGTCGGGATAATTCTCCGACAACGCCAGCAGCCGTCCCAGCGCGCCATCGAGCTGGCCGTTGGCCTGGATGGAGGCTTTCGGATCGCCATGGGCATTCAATAGACCGGCCCGTGCATTCGCGATATCGCCGAACACCGTCGTCTCCTGCTTGGCATACCCTTTCACCGTCTCCACCAGGTTGGGGATGAGATCGGCGCGCCGCTGCAGCTGATTGTTGACTTCACTCCAGGAGGCAGTGACCGCCTCCCGCTTGGTCACCATCTGATTCTTCGCGCTTACATAGCTGCCGAAAACCAGCAGCACCGCCAGGAATATAACCACAAGCGCCGCGACCGCTACCCAAAGCCCGCGTCTCATTCGATCGTTCTCCTTCTCTTGCTCAGCATTTTCATTATCAGCCTACCAACTGCCTGAAGCCCCACCGCCGCCGGAGCTTCCCCCGCCGAACCCACCAAATCCTCCGCCATCGCCACCGCCACCGCCAAACCCGCCGCCACCGCCCCGGCCGCCCCAACCACCGCCTCCTCCGCCCCCCAGGAACATACCAATCAGGAAGCCGAGCAGGCCGGAACCACCAAGCCGCGCCAGGAGGAAAATCACCCCCAACAGGACCAGGCCCAGCACCACCACCTGGCCTAGGGTAAGTGGCTGCGCCTGGGGAACCGGGGGCGGCCCACGGCGCGGCTGGGCAGTGAGCGTCACGCCGGCATCGGCCGCAATCACTCCGGCGATTTGCTGCACCGCCATAGTAATCGCCCCGTCAAAGTCATTCTGTCGCAGATACGGCACCATCTGCCGGCCGATGTCACCCACCCGGCCGTCAGGCAGAATCCCTTCGAGGCCATACCCCACCTCGATGCGGTACTTGCGATCATTGGTCGCGAAGATCAGGAGCAGGCCGCGGTCGGTGCCCTTCTTCCCCACCTTCCACTTGTCTTCGAGTGCGGTAGCGAAGTTCTCAATGGGTTCGCCGTCGAGCGACTTGATGGTGACCACGGCGATCTGCGCGTGGGCCTGGCGATCCACCTGTGCGCATAACGCGTTCAGAGAAGCCAGGGTTTGCGGAGATAATACGCCGGCAAAATCATTGACATAGTTTGTGGGCTGGGGCAGGTCCTGCACCCGCTCTGCCGGCAAAACACTGGAACCAGCGAGAAGAAGCACAAGGGCCGCGAACAGACGTAGACGCATCGCCTCATTGTACTCAGGCGCAGTTGTGCCCGCTGCCGGTAGGCCGGCCAGCGGGCACAGGACTGGAGTCTATTTACTGCCCGGCCGAGGGCACATTCTGATCCTTGGCCATTTGCTGGGCCATCTGTAGATGTTGAGCGATGACCTTACTACCCTGGTTGGCCGCGTCCTTGGCGGTCTGGTCCTGTCCCGAGGAAGCTTCCATCTGGAACTCGCTCAGGTCCTGCTTGTGATCCTTGACCATGTCCTTGATGTAAGCCTGGTCGTATGCCGGTCCGGAGAGCGCTTGAAGCTTGGCGATGGTCTTACGATCGCCCTTCGAAATTTGGTCCGGCACCGTCACTCCAAGCTGCTGGGCAACCGGCTTCATCTGCTCGTTCAGCTTGGTATGGTCATCGATCATCCGCTGGGCAAACTCCTTAACCTGCGGGTTATTGCTTTTCTGCAGCGTCAGCTGACCTAGCTGCACCTCCGCCAAACTGCCCTGCATCGCCTTGCTTACGAACATCTTGTCCACCGGCGAAGGCTGGCCTGCCGCTGTCTGCATGCCATTCATTTGCGGATCTGTGCTCGGATTCTGCCCCGGGGCTTGGCTCGACGGGCTGGCGGAGCCGTGCATTTGCGCGAAGCCCATACTTCCGCACAGCAACATCGCACCCCCCAGAGCGACAATTCTTTTGCCATAAATAGTCGAAAGATTCATGGTTTACTCCTCATTTTATTGGATGCCCTGTCGCCAACTGCGGTGACCTGGACCGCCACCGTTTTGACCGCACGCACAACCGGCTGCCCGGCCAAACGGTTATTCTTTAAGTACCTATGACGCCAACGGAACCAGTTGCAGTTCAGCCACCCACCGCCCGCCGCCAGGAAACCGTCACCACCATTCACGGACACCGGCTGGCCGACGACTACGCGTGGCTACGCGAGAAAGACAGCCCTGAAGTGATCGCATTTCTGGAGCAGGAGAATGCCTACACCCGCGCCGTCATGAAGCCCACGGAGGAACTGCAGGCCAGGCTCTACGCCGAAATGCTCAGTCACATCAAAGAGACCGATGTCTCCGTGCCCTTCCGCTATAAGGATTATTTCTACTACTCGCGCACCGAGCAGGGCGCCCAGTATCCCATCTACTGCCGCAAGCGCGGTTCTCTCGATGCACCCGAAGAGGTCATGCTCGATATGAACCAGATGGCGGCCGGGGAAAGTTTCCTGGCCTTAGGCGCTGTCAGCGTCTCCGACGACGGAAACCTGCTGGCCTACTCCACCGACACCACCGGATTCCGGCAATACACACTCCACCTTAAAGATTTGAAAACAGGCGAAGTACTAGCCGACCGGGCCGAGCGCGTGGGCTCGGTCGTCTGGGCAACAGACAACCGCACGCTCTTTTACGCCGTTGAGGATGAGGAGACCAAACGCCAGCACCAGCTCTTCCGCCATGTGGTGGGAAGACCGCAGGCCGAAGATGTCCTGGTTTTTGAAGAAACCGATGAGCGCTTCAATGTGGGCGCCGGCCGCACCCGCGACGGCAAGTACATCGTTTTCGAGTGCGCCAGCCACACCACCAGCGAAGAGCAGTTCCTGCCCGCCGATGATCCCGAAGGACGGTGGACGCTGATCGAACCCCGGCGGGAGAACATTGAGTACTACACCGACCACCGCGATGGACTTTGGTACATCCGAGTAAACGACACCGCCCGAACCTTCCGCATTGTCACTGCCCCGGTCGCCACCCCGGACCGCGCCCACTGGCGCGAGATCGTCGCCCACCGTGAAGACGTAATGCTGGAAGATCTGGAGCTCTTCCAATCCTTTGCAGTGCTGGTCGAGCGCGCCAACGGCCTGCCGCAAATGCGGGTCCTGTCGTTCGATAGTGGGGGGGCGTTCGCCGCATCCTCGCGCCAGATTGCATTTCCTGAGCCTACCTACAGCGCGCATCCGCACGTGAACCGGGAATTTGTAACCGACAAGTTTCGTTATGGGTATCAATCACTGGTTTCGCCCACCTCGGTCTATGAGTACGATGTGCAAACCAGTCAGTCTACGTTGCTCAAAGAGCTGGAGGTGCCGGGCGGCTTCGATCGCTCGCTATACCGCTCCGAGCGTCTCTTCGCCACCGCTCCAGACGGAACCGCCATTCCGATTTCGATCGTCTACCGCAAAGACCAGAAGGGAGAGGGCACAAACCCTCTCTATATCTACGGCTATGGTTCATACGGATATGCCCTTCCCGTAGGTTTCAACTCCAACCGCCTCAGCTTGCTCGACCGCGGGTTTGTCCTGGCCTACGCGCATATCCGCGGCGGCGGTGACATGGGAAAGCCCTGGCACGATGCCGGGCGGCTGATGCAGAAGATGAATACCTTCACCGATTTCATCGCTGTGACGGAATATCTCGTCGCCCATGGCTATGGCGACCCACGCCGCGTCGCCATGGAAGGTGGCAGTGCCGGCGGACTGCTGATGGGCGCGGTCGCCAACCTGCGCCCCGATCTCTACCGCGCTGTTCTCTCCCACGTGCCTTTTGTAGACGTGATGAACACCATGCTTGATCCCACGCTTCCGCTGACCATTGCCGAGTATGAAGAATGGGGAGACCCCAACCAGGCAGATGCATTTGCCTATATGCTGCAGTACTCGCCCTACGACAACCTGCAGCGCAAGGCTTATCCGGCGATGCTGGTGAAGACCTCTTTAAATGACAGCCAGGTGATGTATTGGGAACCGGCAAAGTATGTAGCCAAGCTGCGCATCCTGAAGTCAGACGATCATGTTCTGCTGCTCGAGACCAACATGAGCGCAGGACACGGCGGCGCCTCCGGTCGCTACGACTATCTGAAGGAGATCGCCCTCGACTACGCCTTCCTGCTGCAGCAATTGGGTCAGCAGTAGAGGCCCAAGAACAACGGCCCGCAGCAAAAGCTGCGGGCCGTTTCTTTTCCACCGAATCAGCTAGCGCCGTTCGTGTTCCCCGCCCCCGTTGTTGGGGTGGGATTCATTGTGGGGTTGGCCAGCATTCTGATGAGGCGCTTCGTTGTATTTCGGTTGATTGTTGGCCGGCGCCTTGTATGCGTTGTTGTTGACCGGGGCCTTGTACGCGTTGTTGTTGTTAGCCGGATGATAAGCATTGTTGGCGTTGTACGCCGGCCGGCTTGCGTTGTTGTTATACGCCGTGTGCGTGGCCATGTTGGCGTTGGTCATCGGGTGGCTTACCGCCGCCATGGCAGGTCTTCCGCCATTGACAGACGCGAAGTTGGCCCGGTTGGTGCTGGCGAAATGTTCATGGGACATCTGTTCCGACGTCGCCTGAACATGCTGCTCGCGCGCCACCGCCATCTCCTGCCCGGTGGGTCTGGCATTGATGCCGCCAGGTCCATTGAAGCTGGTACGGTTGATCACGGTATTGTGAATCACCGTGTTGTCGATGTACGTGTTGTGGACGATGGTCGTGTTTACGTGCATCACCGCGGTGTTATAGGCGAAGTGTCCGCCCTCCCAACGCCCGCCGTAGAAGCCCACACCACCGTAGCCATAGCCATAATTGACCCCACCGTAAAAGCCGACATGGGGACCCCAATACCCTGCGTGCCATCCATAAAGGCCGCCGGCAAAGCCCCAGTAGCCAGGAGTCCAGAGAAATCCGGGCTGGGGAGCAAGCACCCAGGTTCCCGGTACCCAGAAGTAGCCGGCTTCACCGTAGGCCCAATACCCAGGCGTCCACAAATAGCCATCCCCGGGGCAAATCGGCTGCGTGTACACCGGCAGAACAGGCGGAGCGATGTTGATAGAAACGAAGACGCCTGCGAATGAAGAAGCGGGCACGATCGACACCAGAAGTGCGAGAAATAGGGTACGTATTGCGTGGATGGAACGCATTGGTTTGCTCCTTGCTGGCTGAACCTTGCCGGCTGAGTACCGGCCCGATCTGTACTAACGCCGACCCCAGAATTTTGTTGCTGGAAGGGTGCCAGGATGGTTACTTCGGGTCGCGTTAAACCCAGCCGTGCTGAGGGTATCGGCGGTGTATGTAGGTGGCTATACCACGTTCGCACCAAGCGAGGCCGCTCAGCGGCCCTTCGAGCCGCCCAGTAGCGAACCGAGCAGGCCGCGCACGATTTGCCGCCCTACCGTGCTGCCCATGGTGCGGGCGGCGCTCTTGGCTACCGTCTCGATCAGGCTATTCCCCCGCCGTCCGCCGGAGGAAGCGGTGCCCAGCGAGGCAAGTTCCCCCAGCCAGGTAGTCGGTTTCGGCGCAGGTTGCTGAGCAGAAACGGTTTGCGTCGCGCGGGCCTGCAACAGCTCATATGCCGATTCGCGATTGACCGCGTTCTCATAGACCCCGGCCACGACGGAATCGCGGATGATCTGTTGCCGCTGCTCCGGAGTAATGGGGCCGATCTGGCTGCGGGGTGGGCAAACCAGGGCGCGTTCCACCATCCCCGGCGTTCCCTTCTCATCTAAAAAAGACACCAGCGCTTCGCCCACCCCCAGTTCCAGGATCACCTGCTCGACGTTGATCTCGGGGTTGGCGCGAAAAGTCTGGGCCGCCGCCTTGACCGCTTTCTGGTCCTTGGGAGTAAACGCGCGCACTGCATGCTGGACCCGGTTGCCCAACTGGCCCAGGATGCCATCGGGAACGTCGATGGGATTTTGCGTGACGAAGAATACCCCTACACCCTTCGACCGCACCAGGCGAACCACCTGGTGGACCTTGTCTTCGATCACCTTAGGCAGGTCGGAAAAAAGCAGGTGCGCCTCATCGAAGAAAAAGACCAGCTTGGGCTTTTCCGCATCCCCAACCTCCGGCAGCCGCTCAAAAAGCTCGCTCAGCAGCCACAACAGGAAGGTGGCATACAGCTTGGGCGAGTTGATGAGTTTGTCTGCCGCCAGGATATTGACTACGCCACGACCCTGGCCGTCGGTCTGGATGAGGTCATCCAGATTGAGCGCCGGTTCACCCAAAAACTTGTCTCCACCCTGCTGCTCCAAGGCCAACAGGCCGCGTTGCATCGCTCCCACGCTAGCTGCTGAAATATTGCCATACTGCGTCTGCAACTCCTTGGCATGTGTGGCGGCATACTGCAGCATGGCCTGCAGATCCTTGAGATCCAGCAGCAGCAGTCCCTGGTCATCGGCGATTTTGAATACCGCCGTCAGCACACCGGACTGGGTTTCGTTGAGGTTCAGCAAGCGGCTGAAGAGCAAGGGACCCATCTCCGACACCGTTGCCCGCACCGGGTGTCCCTGCTCGCCGAAAACGTCCCAGAAAGTTACCGGGCAGCCGGCAAAGGAGAAGTCAGTCAATTTGAGTTTTTTCACCCGATCGTCGATCTTGGCGTTCTCGACTCCCGGCTGGCTGATCCCCGAAAGATCGCCCTTCACGTCCGCAGCAAATACCGGCACACCGATGCGGCTAAAGGCCTCGGCCATCACCTGCAGTGTGACCGTCTTGCCCGTCCCGGTGGCTCCGGCAATCAAACCGTGACGATTCGACATGGCCGGCAGCAGGTACAGAGGGTCTTTGCTCTGAGCGATCAGCATCGGTTCGGGCATAGGGGAGAGATCTCCTGCTGTCGGCAGTGCGCCGAAGGAGTTCAATTCTATATTGTGTCCGGTGACGAAGCCGACTGAGGCGCAAATAGCAAGCGCCCGAGAGCATTAAGCTCACCGGGCGCGCTGAAGAGCAGCCCTCCCCCAGAACTGATCCTCGAACAGAAGATAACGTTCGCTTAGTGGGTTGGCTACATCACGCTGGTTACATAAATCGGTGACCGCCGGGTAGATTACTTCCCCCCGCAGGCAACATGCGTATTTGTGTGATACATCCTTGTGGTGCCCGCAGGGGCCCCGCAGCCGGCTCTAAAAATACGCAACCCTCATGAAGCTTCTTCGCAGCCTCTACGCGCTCACCATCTTTCTAAGTGCCTTTCTGCTCTTTGTCGTGGAGCCGATGGTAGCCAAGCAGTTGCTCCCCACGCTGGGGGGATCGTCCGCGGTCTGGACCACCTGCCTGGTCTTCTTCTCTATCGTGCTCTTGCTCGGTTACCTTTATGCGCATTGGATTTCATCTCGGTTCACTCCCGCCCAGCAGGCAGTTATCCACATCCTGCTGCTGACCGCGGCGCTGATGATGTTGGGCGTTCGCGTCAGCCCCACGACTTCGGCAGTTAGCTATCACCCCGCGCTGACCGTCTTCCGCGTGCTGGCCACGGTGATTGGTTTGCCCTACCTCGCGCTTTCCGCTACCACGCCGTTGCTGAATTCCTGGTACGCCCGCACCTTTGAAGGCCAGTCGCCCTACCGCCTCTTTGCTCTCTCCAATCTCGCTTCCCTTCTCGCACTGGCCAGCTATCCGCTGCTCATCGAGCCCCGCCTGACCATGAGCCGGCAAACCGCGTGCTGGAGTATGGGCTTTCTGCTCTTCGCCATAGTCTGCGGTGCGATCGCATGGCAGGGCCGCAGACGGGCCCCCCAGCAGGCTGACCAGGAGCCTGTTGGCAAGGTCCTGCCTGCTGCCCCGGAAGTCTTCTGGTTCATCCTCGCCTTGGGCGGCGGCATGATGCTGACGGCGGTGACCCACCACATGAGTGAGAACATCGCCGCTATCCCTCTCTTGTGGCTGCCGCCTTTGGGTTTGTATCTGCTGACCTTCATCCTGGCCTTTCAGGGAGCCTGGCAGCCCGTACGCCAGTCCATGTTGCGCCTGGTGCTGGTCGCGGTAGCCTCGATGGCTTACGTGCTGCGGGATATTCGCACCCAGCTGCCCATCATGGTGAGTGTCCCGCTTTTCCTGATCGCACTCTTTGTGATCTGTTTTTTTCTCCACGGTGAGCTGTACGCGCGGCGTCCCGAAACTTCGGCCATGACCAGGTTTTATCTCGTGGTCGCGGCGGGAAGCGCGGCTGGAACCTTGTTGGTAGGGGTGATCGCTCCCCTGCTCCTGCCCGCAAACTATGATCTCGCCTGCACCCTGGTGGTGGTGGCCTTGATCGCCCTGGCGGCAACCTGGCATGACGGTTGGGGACTGCGCATGCTTTGGGTGGCGGGCGTGACCGCCGCCATCGTGGTGCTGAGCACGCAGATACGGCAATACGACGACGATGCAGTCGCCCTGGTCCGCAACTTTTACGGGACTTTGCGGGTGAGGGAAACCCACCTGCCGCCCCAATCCGATACCGACCGCCAGCTTCTCAACGGAACCATCGAGCACGGCGCGGAGTGGTTCGCGCCTCAGTTTCTCAACCAGCCTTTGACCTATTACGCCACCAACTCCGGCCTGGGCTTAGCTATGCGGCTGTGTTGCGGATCCGGAACAAAGCGGGTCGGGGTGATCGGCTTGGGAACGGGAACGGTCGCGGCCTATGGCAATCCCGGGGACGTGATCCGCTTCTACGAGATCAATCCGCTGGTGGAGCGGCTGGCCAGGGTTTGGTTTACCTTTCTTCATGACAGCGGCGCGCACACCGACGTAGTCCTGGGCGACGCGCGCTTGTCCCTGGCTGTTGAGCCTCCGCAGCGCTTCAACGTGATTGTGATCGATGCCTTTTCCGGGGACGCCATCCCGGTCCATCTGTTAACCCGCGAGGCGCTGGCACTCTACCGCCGCCATCTGGAGCCGGATGGAATCCTCGTCTTCCACGTATCCAACCAGTACGTCAATCTGGAGCCGGTCGTCGCCGCCATCGCCAAGGATGCGGGGCTCAATGCCATGTCGGTGCACTCCCACGGTGATGAGCAGAATGGCCTGTATTTTTCGGATTGGATTCTGGTGACCGCGAACCAGGCCTTCTTGAGTCAACCGGAGGTCTTCAACAACGCTTTCCCGACCCATTTGCAAGCAGACGTACGCCTGTGGACGGACAATTACAGCAGTCTGCTCCCCCTGCTCAAGTGGTACAGCAGATAGAGGAAGCTCTGGTGGCGCCTTCGATCCCACCACCGAAATGATTTTCCCCGCCCGTGGACCGCAATTTACCATTTAGATCTAGCAGCATTCAGCCGATTCAATCAGGAACTGCCTACCTATGAACAATTGGTTCTGCCGAAGTTTCTTCTTGGTCTTGCTTCTGTGCGCTCCGGCAAGTTTCGGCCAGGCAGCGGCTCCACAGCAACAACCCACGGCCGGCGCGGTCACGGGTCTGGTCGTCGACGCGACCGGAAGTCCAATCGCAGGTGCGCAAATCACCAGTGGTGCGGGAGATCTTCTGGCCACAACCGATGCTGACGGCAAATTCACGCTTCCCAGAGGCGCCGGAACGGTGACCATCCAGGCCTCTCACTTTGCTCCTGCTTCGGTGATCATCGGAGGGGACGCGACGCAACGCATCCAGTTGGAACATCCCTTCGAAAACGTTACCGTCACCGCCTATCGCTCGCCACTAAGCTCCCTCGACAGCCCAGCCAGCACCCGCATAATGACTGCCCAAGCGCTGCACCATGCCGCCGGCTTGCCCTTGGACGACAAGCTGCGCACCATCCCCGGATTTGAGCTCTTTCGTAGATCGAGTTCGCTGGTCGCCAATCCCACCAGTCAGGGTATCTCCTTGCGCGGTCTTGGTTCGACCTCAGCCAGTCGCTCGCTGGTGGTCTTCGACAACGTCCCGCTGAACGATCCCTTCGGAGGCTGGATCCACTGGGAGGAGCTTCCGCCACTGGACATCCAATCGGTCGAAGTGGTGCGCGGCGGAGCGTCGGACCTCTATGGCTCCGCCGCCATCGGAGGCGTGATCAGCATCGAGCCGGTTCGGCCTAAGAACTCAACCTTGCAGCTCAGTACCAGCGGAGGATCGGAGAGCACCGTCGACGGAGCCTTGCTCGGCAGCTTGGCCGTGGGCAAGTGGTCCGGCCTGGTGACCGGGGGAGTGGTCGCCACCGATGGCTACATCCTGACCGCGCCCGCATACCGCGGCCCCATCGACCAGCCATCGAACGTTCATGCCCAAAACCTCCTGGCACAGTTCGACCGTGACCTGGGAAACAACCAACGCATCTTCCTGCGCGGAAATACGCTCGATGAAGCCCGCCACAACGGAACGCCCATACAAAACAATGGCACCCACCTTTGGCGTTATGATGGCGGCTCAGATCTGACCGACTTTATCTTCCGCGTCTACGGCACCGCCGAGCATTATCGGCAGAGATTTACCTCCATCAACGCCACCCGCACCGCGGAGACTTTGACCACCAGCGCCGAAGAACCCTCCGATGAGCTGGGATTTGCCGGCCTCTGGCATCACCCGGTTGGTACAAACTTGCTGTTGCTCGCCGGTGCGGACACCCACTACATCCGCGGGGCGAACTACCAGACCATTTACAGCGGCAAAGGAAGTGTCTCCAACACCACCGCCAAGCAGCGGCAAACGGGAGTTTATGGCGAGGTGTTATTTACCCCCAAAAATTGGACTTTCAGCGGCTCGGCGCGAATCGATCATTTTTCCAACTACGACGTCAACCAGTTCATTACCGCCACCGGCACCACCCACCCGCCCTCGTTCAGCGAGGATCCTTTCGACCCGCGTTTGGGTGTGGTCCGTCGCCTTACGCAATCCCTGGCATTGAGTGCTTCCGGTTTCCGCGCCTTTCGCTCCCCCAACGAAGACGAGCTCTACGCCAAAACCCAGGTGGGGTCGCAAGTCACTCTTCCCAACCCGTATCTGCGCTCCGAGCGGGCGACGGGCTGGGAAACCGGACTGCAAGCCGACCTGCATAGGATTGGTTCCAGCGTGCGCGTCAGCTACTTCTTAACCCAGGTCAACCGTCCCATTACCACGCTGACCATCAGCACGACTCCAACATCACAGACGCTGATGCGTGCAAACCTGGGTCAGATTGAAAGCCGCGGCGTCTCCCTCGACTACTCCGCCCAGCCGGCTCGTTGGATCTCGGTGGAGGGCGGCTACCAGTATGCGGACGCCACCGTGACCAAGTTCCAGGAGCAGCCGAACCTGGTAGGCAATTGGATTCCCGAGGTGGCCCGCAACATGGCAACCGCACAAGTTGGCTTTACTGAGCGGCGTTTAGGCTTTCTCAGCTTTCAGGGACGGGTCAGCGGACACCAGTTTGATGACACGGCGAACCAGTATTACATCCCCGGATATTTCCGGTTAGACGTCTATGCAGCCCACGAGTTCCGCCACAACATCTCTCTCTTCGCCAGCGGGCAGAACCTCTTTGATCGGGCAATCATCGTCGGCAAAACGCCTTTGCCCACCCTCGGCACTCCCCGGGTGGTGCGTTTCGGACTGCGTTACACCTTCGGCGGCTGACCGCTGGGGGAAGCTGAGGGAAAACTCGGGGATAGCCAGCGAGGGACCCGCAGTTTCCTCCACCAGCAGCGAATCCTGATGGAAGCTACAGTGTCCCCCTTGTCATCCCGACCGGAGCGTACCCGGATTTCCTGCTACGCTGCACTCACCAACGGCCACGTGTGCGGCTTTCGGTAAGGAAAGCCGCATGAAGTTCGCCAACTCCACCAACCTCAACAGGAAATCCGGGGTAGCGCAGTGGAGGGACCTGCGGTGCGCCTTTCCTGAACGCAACTCTTCAGGCCAACGATTTCTCCACGCCTGCGGTAGCCTAAGCTGCCGCGGCACCTGCCTCCGCTACGCTATGGTCGTCCTTGCCCGAGCCTCCGCTGACGCCGATAGCGCCCACGACTTCTCCTCCGCGCTTAATCGGAATGCCACCAGCGAAGATCATGATCTTCCCGTTGTTCGAAGCGTGGATCCCGAAGAACTGCTGGCCGGACTGCGAGTTCTCGCCCAGCGACTTGGTGTCCAGATCAAAGGCGCGTGCCGTAAAGGCCTTCTTTTGCGCGATGTCGATGCTGCCAATCCAGCCTCCGTCCATGCGTTCAAAGGCCACCAGGTTTCCGCCCGCATCCACCACTGCGATGTTCATCATCACGTTGATCTCGTTTGCCTTTTTGGTGGCCGCCGCGATAATTTTGCGTGCTTCCTCCAGGGTGATTCCGAGTGCTTTTCCCATCGATTCTCCTCTTTACATTGATCCGCTGTGACTCTAACACAGCTTTTTCATCCATCGCATCACGTGCAGATTGAATCTGCGATGAAGCGCTGCGCCCAGCTCAGGCTCTTAGTTTTGATGCCGGTCACCAACTTTTGACCGCCCGGCGGCAACTTGGCTATCTTGCGTGAGGAGATTCGCTATGGCCCGCAAGCCAACCCAACAGGACCGCCTCCTAAGGCCACGGGAAAACTCCTGCTTTGTATCAGGGCACGACTTTAGTCGGGCCGTACCGGCCTCAACAATGAGGGCTTCAGCCCCTGGGCTTTTTTCTCCGCCACCAAGGACCCGCGCTTCGCCGAAGGCTACTTCAGCTCTTCAAACAGCTTTTCGCCCTCACCCGGAGCGAGGAAGCGGTTGGCCTCGACTCCATGCTGGCGGGTGTACAAGTCGTGGTAGCGCCCTTCCAGCGCATAAAGAGTGGAGTGCGTCCCGCGCTCTAATATCAGGCCACCCTCCACCACCAGGATCTGATCAGCCCTGCGAATGGTCGACAGCCGGTGGGCGATCACAAACGTAGTGCGCCCCTGCATCAGGTAGCTGAGGCCATTCTGAATCATGGCCTCCGACTCCGAATCAAGCGAAGAAGTCGCTTCATCGAGGATGAGAATGCGCGGGTCGGCCAGAATCGCGCGCGCAATAGAAAGCCGCTGACGCTGGCCGCCGGAAAGCTTGACTCCCCGCTCCCCCACAATGGTGTCGTAACCCTCAGGAAAGCGCAGTGCGAATTCGTCTACGCGAGCAATGGAGCAAGCGGAGAGAAACTGCTCCTCCGTCGCATGAGGGCGAGAGAAGACCACGTTCTCCCGGATCGTGCCATCGAACAGAAACGATTCCTGCAGCACCACCCCAAGCTGGCTGCGATAGCTATCCAGGCGCACCGTGGAAAGGTCAATCCCATCGACCAGCACCTGGCCGGAGTCAGGCTTATGAAAGGCGCAGATCAGGCTGATGATGGTCGACTTGCCCGACCCTGAAGATCCCACCAGCGCAGTCACAGTACCCGGACGGGCATGAAATGAAATGCCATGGAGCACAGGCTTGTCAGGCTCATAAGCGAAGCGAACATCCTCAAAGCGCACGTCGCCCACAATCGGCCCCATGACCACGGCGCGCCCGGGCTCATCGTCTTCTTCCTTTTCCGCCAGAATCTCGCTGGTGCGGTCGAGGCCGGCGATAGCCTCCGTCAGCTGAGTACCCACATTCACCACCTGGAAGACCGGGGCCACCATAAAGGCCAGGAACATGGTGTAGGTGAAGTAGTCGCCCAGGGTGATCTTGTGCGCCATTTCCTGGCGGGCGCCCAGCCACATCACGGTGGCGCCGACAATGCCCAGGATGGCGGTCGCGGCCAGCGCCAGCAACGAAGTCGCGGTCAGCGAGCGGACCACGTTCTGAAACAGCCGTTCCACACCGCCGGCGAAAACTCCCGCCTCACGATCTTCCGCGTGGTAGCCCTTGACTACGCGCACTCCGCCCAGGGACTCGGTCAGCCGCCCCGTAACCTCGGCATTGATGCGGCCACGCTCCCGGAAGATAGGCCGAATCACCCCGAATGCCTTCTGCAGCACGAAGACAAACGTAAGCACGAAGGCAAAGGAGATAAGGGTGATCTGCGCGCTAATGCGCATCAGGATAAAGAAGGCCAGCACCGCGGTAAGCAGGCCCCCCACAAAATCGACCAGCCCGGTGCCGATCAGGTTGCGCACGCCTTCCACGTCGGTCATGATGCGCGACACCAGCACGCCCGTGCGGGTGGCGTCGTAGAAGCTGACCGAGAGCCGCCCGATATGCTGCTGTACCTGCATGCGCAGGTCAGCAATCATCCGCTGGGCGGCTTTCGAAAGTAGTTGGGTCAGGGAGAACGAAGTAATCGCCTGGATGGTGGTCGCAAGCAAAACCGCTCCCACAATCCAGGGCAGCTTCTCAGCTTGCTTTTTGACCAGGACATTGTCGACCAGGAACTTGGTCGACGCGGGCAGAACCAGGCCGGAGACCCGGTTGATGACCATGAGCACGAACCCGAACGCCAGCAGCCATCGCCGCGGCTTGACCAGCGTCCAGATCTCGGGCAGCACCTTACGCAGCGGTGGTCTTTTCTTCTTAGGCTCGGTCGTGCCGCCGCCGTTATCCGAACGCGTACGCGTACTTCGCTCGGCACGGAGCGACATGCCCGCACCCGCGCTGGATCGCAAGCTCACGCTCAAAAACCCCTGGATTACACTCTAGCTCGGCGCGCGGCGATAAATGAACGCACACAGAGTAGTACATAGATGAGCATGAGGGCCGACATCGCTGCTTTTTCTTCTATAGCTGCCGGATATGGGAACAGCTTGCCCTTGAAGAGTTGCACCGCGGAAACCAGGGCAGGAGCAGTGGCCAGGAATCCCAGGAGGCCGACCGTAACCGCTATATGCATGAATAGCATGCGGCGCTTCGCCACCGGCGTTTCGGCCATCCGGCCGAAGGTGACCAGAAGGATCCCGAAAGCTGCGGGAATGAGCGATGTAGGAAACTTGTTCCCGGTGAACACAAAGCTCGCCACGCCAAGAATGATCAGGACGATACCAAAAAGAACAGTGATTTTTGCCATTAAGACCGGTTATCTCCGCGAAGCTTAGATCTCATAGCAGCGCCAAACCTCGTCCAGGTCCAGGCTGAAGCCTTCGACGGGGCCACTTCCCTGGACCGTCTTGCCGGATACAGCAGCTGCCTCGCGGCCGGGCTCGTAGACGTAGACCCTTTTCTTATACGGATCGATCAGCCAGCCCAGCGCCACGCCGTTCTCTATCCAGCGCTCCATCTTCTGCTGCGCCTTGGTCACGCTATCGGATACGGAAAGCAATTCAATGATGAAATCCGGGCAAAGATAGGGGAGGCCGGTCAGATCATCCTTGGTCAATCCCTTAAGCTTCTGTGGCAGGACATAAGCCGCATCCGGACTCAGCATCGAGCCGTCGGGGAGGAAGAATCCTCCGTGCGAGTGTGTTCTACCACGTCGGTAGGTCTTACACCAGCTTTGAAGCTGCCCGATAATCCCGGAATTTCCCACGCTAGTAAATCCCCCACTAGGCGGGTGCATCAGGATCTCCCCTTCCCTGGTGCGTTCGAAACGGAACCAGTCGTTGGCGAAGCAGAGCTCCTGGAACTGCGCATCGCTCAAGGGAGGCTCCAGGACAATGCTGCGCAGCGTTTCAGGGTCGACGGGAAGAAGAGCGTCCACGCCCTCGATTTTACTCTAGACGGTGGTCTTGCCCTCGACCGTCAGGATCTTGTCCAGGATCTCCTCCACAATCTTTCGGGGGGGACCTTCGGCGCAGACGCGCATCAGATCGGGCGTGACCTCGAGGGTGTCCAGTTGGCTCTGCAGGAGCTCGGGGTTCATGTAGTGGTTTTTGCGCTCCTTGAGCCGTTCCTGGAGCACCTGGCGCGAGACCTCGAGCAGGATGAAGCGGATGTTGAGCGCTGGAATCTGGGGGGTGAGCGCATCCCGGTAGCTTTGTTTCAACGCGGAGCAACCCAGGATGCCGCTGGTACCCCCTTCATACCAACCCAGCAGCAACTGATGCAGTGCCGCCAGCCAGGGCTTGCGATCCTCGTCTGTCAACGGGATGCCGGCATGCATCTTGGCGCGGTTAGCTTCGGAGTGAAAGTCGTCGGCGTCGGCGAACCGCCAGCCTGTTTCTGCAGCCAGCAGCTTGCCAATCGTGGTCTTGCCCGACCCGGTTACCCCCATGAGCACGAGAATCATAGCTTCCTTTTAATACCACGGGTGGAATGAGCGCAATGGCTAGCCTATTGGGCAATGGCCTGCTTGATGTCGTCAACCACTGCGGAGGGGTTCCAGTCATTGTTTGGGTACCAGCGAAAGATCTTGCCCTCGGGGGTGATGACGGCGGTGGAAAGAGAGTGAGTCAGGGTGTTGTTGCTGCCCGAACTCACGCCCACATCAAAAAACTCTTCCACCGCGTCCAGTTCCGCGGGGGGCGGTGCGGCAAAGTCCCAGTGCGAAAAGGCCGAATTGCCGGCATAGGCAATCCCATAGCTGCGTAGTACCTGCGGCGTGTCATAGGCAGGATCGAAGCTGATACTCAGCAGATGAGTCTTGTCGTAAAGCTGGGGATCGGCGGCGAGCTGCTTTTGGATGGTGGCAAAGTTACGGCTCATCCGTATGCAGTAATCCGGCAAAGGGCAGCGCGTGTAGATGAAGGTGACCAGCAATGCTTTGCCATGAAACTGGTCGACAGCAATCGTCTTGCCGCTTTGATTGAGGAATTTGAAATCAGGTACTACCTCCCCGTTCGTGGGGACGTTATAGGTTTTGCTGGGCTTGTAATCCGGCTTGGCTTGCGCCGTCACATCGATCTGATCAATCACGCTGGCGGCCCCTGAGACCCGCAGCCTGGCGGTAATGTGATCCCCAGGATGGAGTTCGCCGGCCACCCCTGGCTGGGCCAGTTTGTAGGGCATGGTCATGGCGCCCATCAAACCCGGAATGGCCTGGGAGTCGACCTCGACCACGCCTTTTGTTGCATCCGACGAAACCACAATCCCCTTCAGCTGGTAGTTCTTGGTATCACTGGGGATGGTTGGCTGCTCATCTCGAGCCGTACTTCCGCTCCGGCAGCCCTGCACAAGGCCGAAGCCAAATAAGATCACAGAGGGCCAGAGGAGCCCTCTCACCATTGCCTGCATTTTTTCCTCTTTGCTGATGTTGATTGTCTTATCTAAGCCAGCCGGTTCGCCGGAGTACGGCCGCAAAGGCGGAAGGTTGCCGGGACGGCATGCCCACCGTCAGATAGTAGATGCCAGAGAAGCGGGATTCGGACCGGTTGCGATGATCCCACTCGTGCCCCAAACCGGCGCTGGCGGCGCTTGACGGGGTTGG
This sequence comes from uncultured Acidobacteriaceae bacterium, assembly GCA_963844785.1. Taxonomy (GTDB): domain Bacteria; phylum Acidobacteriota; class Terriglobia; order Terriglobales; family Acidobacteriaceae; genus PALSA-350. The sequence goes on from CAWJPV010000023.1 coordinate 89,279, forward strand.
CTGCGGCTGGTCGGTGTTGAAATATCTTTTGTAGGCCGTGATCCAGTTGGACGCGATATCGCTTTGCGCCGTTGCCAGTTGGATTTTCCCCTGGCAAACCAGCTGATGGAGGTGATCTTCGAGCTGGTCCTTTACCCGGGCATTCCAGGTAGAAGAGTAGGGCTGCGGCCAGAGATTCTGAATACTGTCGACTCCGCCCAAGGCGGGCGTAATCAGATAGTCCAGCTCATAGTCCTTTTTTGAAGAGGCCGGGACGCCGTATTCCTCGAAAACAGCCTGCTCCAGGGAAGGACTTACCGGCGGATCATTGTCCAGATCCTGATTGCTGCACAAATCCGCGATCTGGACGGCGCGGGCCGAGCCTGGCGTCAGGGTTCTACGCGGGAGTGCAATCGCTTCGGCTTTCATGGCTTCCACGCTGGATCGCGCTCGCACGATATCACCAACAGTCCAGATGCCCCCAACCACAAGCAGGAGTGCCAGACAGGCGCTGGCCAGTCGTAGCGGCATTAGGCTCCAGAATTTTGCACGTCGCGATCTGGCGTCGGACAATCGCGCCTTTAGCAAATTGCGCGAATTCCCCGAGGGATAGGTCTGTGCCTGGAACTCTCGTTGATGAAGATCGGCAAAAGAGGCCAAAGCATTTTCGAGCTTGGTTAGACGCCCGCGGCATAGTTCGCATTGGGCAACATGCTCGCGCACCCTGGCTGCCCGCCGCGTTGACAGTTCCTGGTCAGAGAAGAGAAGAAGCTCTTCGTCCAATAAGTGTGCTTTGCTGCGTCGCATCGCTCACTCACTCCCATTTGCGCGAATAATGCGCGCCAGTGATCGAGACAGTGACAATGAGACCCCACCGACCGAGACACCGAGCACCTCGGCAATCTGACGGTACTTCAATCCCTCAGCGCGCAGATAGAGGCAGCGCCGGTCGTGCTCTGGAAGCGCCTCGAAGACAGCACGCAGGCGCTGCTTGGTCTGGCTGAACGAGAATTCCTCCTCAGCATTGGGTCCCTCGCAGGGATGCTGGGCCAAGGTGTTCTCGTCGGCACGGGCACGTTCAGATGTCTGATTTGCGATGCGCCGCTTCAGAGCCAGGTTATGGGCCACGCGAAAGAGCCAGCTGTTGAGATTCGAGCGAGGGCGGCCGAGTTCTAAATGGCGGAACAGTGAGAGAAACGTCTCCTGGACGATATCTTCAGCATCGTGAAAAGGTAGACCGCAGGCGACTACGTAACTTAGAACTCGTCCCTGGAACTGATCAAAGAGACGAATGACCAATGACTCCAATTCCGAGTGCGTCCGCGGCTGCTCGGCTGTCAAAGTCGGAGCCGGCAGAAGGCCTGCTTCTTCGGAAGGCAGCGCGATCGGCTTTTGAGTGCTTTCCGTCATTGTCTGGGAATACGCTTTCTTGATTATCACAGACTCAAAAAAGTCTACCCCATGGTGCGCCCATCCGGCTCCTAGAATGTGGTTAGGATGCGAAAGGTATATTGGCGGCCCGGGCCAACCGCGTTGCCCGAGAACAGTCCCCCGAAGTCGATGAGTTCGAGCGTGTTGCCGATGTTTGCGATATCGCCCTGAAACCGCGTGGTGAATTTTTCACGCTTGAGAAGATCGGCTCCCAGCGTAAGGTTTTGCGTGAAGTAAGGGTTGATGCGGCCGCGATCGAAATTGAGGTGATTGATCACCACCTGGCCGTATTCTGTCGCATATTGCTGGGGAGTTAAGTCCGCTTCAAACGGCAGTCCGGTGTTGTAGTCAGCGCCAACGGCCATCCACAAGCGCGGAGCGATCTGATAATGCACTCTTGCACGAACCGTGTTGCGCTGGTCCTGCGAATCCGGTGAATATCCGGTAGTCTGCGTCACCGCGTCGGTGGCGTCATCCCCAAGAAACAAACCTCCGGTTACCGGATTCCAGGCATTACCCACTATGTAGGAGTAGCTGGCGAAGCCCGAGAACCGTCCCCAATTCGGAGTTTCGATCTTGCCCTCCGCACCGTAGATAATGGCGTACCTAAATGCGATGGGAAAGCTTATCCCGGTGCTCAGGAGTTGAGAGTCGTCGGCGTAGTTATTCACGTCGCGGCGGAACATATTCGCGTCCACCCGCACTTTATTGAAGAATACTTTCGTTAATCCCGCTTCATAGTAGTCCCCGTGAGAAGGCTTAACCGGCAATAGCACTGCGGGCTCGCTGGTGTCGATAGTCTCCGCTTGTGGAGAGCTCCCCAAAAGTATGTTTTCAAAAGAGGGCGTCTGGAAGATACGGTCAAAAGCACCATGAATATTCAAGCCAAGCGTGGGAAAGTAACGCGAGATGGCGAGACGCGGGCTCACCGCGTTTTGGTTCACCAGCAATTGGTAGTGGTCCCATCGCACACCGGCGTTGATCGTCCAGTTGCCGAGACGGATTAAGTCCTGAACATAGGCCGCTTGTTCGAGATCCGGGCGGCTGCCGGTAAAGGCAAAGGTGGTCGCGCCAGAGTCGAAGATACCTAAAGTTATCGGGCATTGAGGGTTATCAAGGTTGTCGCAGTAAGGCATCACGTAGCTGGTGTTTTCGTTCAGGAAGGTGTTGTCGGATTCGACGCCCACCTTAAATTCGTGTCGTCCATGATGAACGGCGACGTCACCGTTGAAGTAAAACTCGTTGAAGTAGTTCCGCTGGGTTGCAATGAGAGGCCAGGACGCCGCATTCGAAGAAAAGTCAGTGGAGTTGCCGCGGGCCATTCCTCGCACCGAAGCGATCGCGTCCGACGAGAAGATGTGCTGGTAGGAGACGCTCCCCATGCTTTCATAATTGTCGCCATTCTGCAGCTGCCCCCCGGGAATGTATACGCAATCGCTTGGTTCCTGGTCTGAGGGAACGGGTGGACAGCCGGTGTCGTTGTCCGAATCCGGCAACCATGCCCCGTTCTGCTGCACCAGTTCGTTGGGAATCGCATAGCGCGCGAGTTCGTGGCGGAAAAGAACGGTGAGACGATCTTTCTCCGTTAGATCCCGCTCAAAACTTCCCGCGAAGCTGGCAACCGTGCCGTCGTTGGTGTAATTTTCGGGAACGACGGGGTTGAGATAGTGGTTCGTCATGTTGCCCGAGGCGCTCAGGCCAAACGTATTCTTCCCCCGTGTGTATTGATCCTGGGTGCTGATCGAACCCGTATCATAGGTGCCGCCGAAGAGGGTCAGTTGTCCATGAAGCCCCGGCAACTGGCTTCTGAGCGTATTGACCTCAACCACGCCTCCCATCTTCCTGCCATATTCGGCGGGAATGCCGGCGGTGTAAATCTTGAGCGATTGGATGTCATCGGCTTCGGCCGCCTCCGGGCCGAAGCTAGGCGAACGGTTGTCGGTGAGCGGAATTCCGTCTACCACGAATTGGGTCTGATATTCCGATCCGCGCGGGTGCAAAACGGCATTGCCTTCATAGAGCCAACCGGGTTGTGAGTTGACCAGGTCTTGTATGCCGCGGCCGGGCAGCGCGGTCAATCGGTCCTCGATCTGCTTCGCACCCAATTCATTGACTGAACCTGGACGATACGGATCCATCAATGTGTCAGTGTCGGTGACCTTTACCGATTCGGAAACTGAAGCCAGTTTTAGCTGAATGGCACGATCTAAGGGGAGCGCAGAGCGTATTTCGAGCGACTCGGTAACCTTAGTAAAGCCTTGCGCTTGAACCTGGACCTGATAGATTCCGTAGGGCAGACGCTTGGCGTCCAGGTTGCCCTGACTGTTCGTAGTGAATGCCTGACTGTACTCGTTACCACGGCTGACGAGGTCAACCGTGGCCTTCACGCGCGATCCTGAGGGATCAGTGACGGTTAAGCGCAATTCCCCCGTGGTGCTTTGCGCAAGCATGGGGAGAGCTCCCAGAAGTACCGCAATTATCAAGGCCTTCTTCATCATCCATTGAGCCAGGCCAGGTCCTACACGCAAGCCCCCGTTCCCCATACTTGAATATTCCGGCTGAGGGTATTTTGTTCAGTCTTTTTTTCCGTACCAATCCTGGCAGAACAAAACCCCATCACCCTAAAAGTGGAAGCGGTAGCGCACCTCCCCGTAAATCTGGCGCGGGTCATTGTAGTGAAAGCCCCCAAACGTGAGGCTGTTGTCCAGAAGCGTGCGCGAGTTGGCAATATTCGTCGCTTCGACGGAAACCGAGAAATTCTCGCCAATCTCCTTACCTACAGACAGATCCGCCCACACGTGTCCCGGCAGGTAGGCGGCGGTAAACGGAGATGGCGGATCTTGATAGCCGTTGGAGAAACCCGAACCATAGTAGATGTTGAAGGCCGCATAGGCGCGATAGGGAAGATTCCCGTTCATGCCCACATTCAAGGTGTTGCGCTGGTCGTGATCCAGGGCTGAATATCCTGGCGCCACAGCGCACGCCGCTGAATCGGGCGGATAGCAGATCAGACCGCCCGTGATCGGCCCGATCTGCTGCGCAATCTGATTGGAATACGCCAGATGAAACTGCCCGCACGTGCCATAGGGACGGTGAGCGGAGCGTAAGCTCCCAGGCCTTGGATAAGCGCTCCCTGGACGGTCACGGGGATAAAGATACTCGATTCCCCAATGTTGCTGTGGTCGAGAAAGTTGTTGGCGCGGGTCTCAAAGGTATCAGCATCCAGCAGCCATCCGCGCCAGGGTATCTGCACTCCGAATTGATGCTCTTCATCGCGTTCGCCCTTCAGGGGAACGAAGCCGGTGTTGTTGCCGTTCGCATATTGCAAGGCCGGACCGGAAATGCTGGTAAGCGGCGGTGGTTGATAGAAGTGGCCATAAAATCCCCGGAAGACCCATTTGAGCTTGGGGATAAGAACGGCGGCGCCCACCCGGGGATAGGTGGCGCTCTCCGAGATGGCGCCCTGAAAATTCGATTGCCGAAGGCCGGCGATCAGGGTAAGCCACGTCGTGGGTTTGTAACTGTCTTCGACATAGAACTCTTCGACTCCGCCATTGAGTTGTTCCGGCTGGCTGAAGTTCTCGCTACTCCCGTCGTTGAAGACAACTCCGAAAACGTCATGTTCGTGCTGGCCGTAGGCATAAAACCCGGCGCTCAGCGAGTTCTTCGCAATCAACGTTGAAATCGAGGTCTGTACGCCTCCATAGTCTCCCGTTTGCTTGGAGCTGGTGGCAGTGGGAAGATCCTGCAGGCTGGGATCATACGTGGCGTTGTTGTAGTGGTAGAAGGGCGACACTTGCAGCAAGGTGGCAGTGTTGAAGTTGTGGACCCAGGTGAGCGCGGCGTAGCTATCCGTCTCATGCTCCCCATCGCGCAGGCCGCTCGAATCATAGAGTTGATTTTGCCAATCGTCCGGATTGGGGTCGTAGGGAATCTGGTAGTAGTCCGTACGTAGCTGGGTCACCAGGCGCAGCTGGTTGGCTTGGTCATGGTTGTAGATCAAAGAAGCAAAGCCGCCATAGCCGTTGCTCGCATTATGAACCGGCGTCTCAATCGGTGGTTGCAGTCCATAATTGCTGCGATTGCCATTGACGCTGGTGTACCAGGCGAATTTTTGCGAATGGTCCCCCAGGCTGAGCTGGTCGTTGGTCTGGTAGAAATTGCCCAGCGCAAGCACCAGTTCGCCCTGACGATTGCGCTCAAAGCCAGTGCGCGGCACCACGTCGAAGATGCCATAGGTGCGGTCTCCCAGGCTGGCGCTATAGCTGCCGCGGTTGGCCTCCAGATAGTCGATATCCTTGGGATCGATCTGGGGAGCGATGTTGCTCGCGATATTGGTGTTGGGAATGTTCACCCCATCGATCATCCAGCTCAGCTCATGTCCGCCGCGCATGTGCAACATATCGTGCGTCATATAAGCTCCCGGCACGTAGTCGGTGATCATGGCCATGCTGTTGGTCCGATCGGCTCCCGGCGTGTGAGCGATATCCTGGCGGCCGATCAGCGTAGTCGGCGTGATGCTATCTACACTGGCCTCGGACGCGGTCGTAGTGACCGTGACCGACTGCTGTACCGCGGGAACCTGTAGCTCGAAGTGCAAAACCGGCGAAGTATTGGAAGCCACGGTGATGCTCTGCTGCGCGGTGTCGAATCCGGCATCGGCAACGGTAATGACATAAACGCCAAGGGGAACGGCAGAGAAGCTGAACTCGCCGTTGACGTTGGTCTTTACGTTTTGGACGAAGTCAGAATCGGCTGCGTGCAGGGTAACGGTTGCGTCCGCAATGGGACGATGATGGGGATCGTGAACGACTCCACGGACGGCCGTCAACACCGCCCCGTGCGCGACCGTCAGGCACACGACACCTAGAGCCATTAGAACAAATCGGTATAAGTAGCGAACGGACATTTCTCTCTCCGTGCATTGTGCAGCCGAGACAAGCCCTGGAAACCTATCCCAACCATGGCAATCGGGGACCCATCACCACAGCGGGACCCTGGGACCTTTCCCGACAACTAACCGACGGGTGGCCCATATCTCGCTCGTTTTTCGCGAGATGTGGGATACCACAGCTGCCGGACCCGAAGCTCTCGTGTGCCCTGGAAATTCAAGGGTCGAGATTTGTGGAATCCCACATCTCGCGAAAAACGAGCGAGATGTGGGGCACCCGTCGGTTAGTTGTGGGGACGGAGCTAGACGGAGAAGGAAGAAGGGGGTCCGCGGGGAGCGGAGCGCCGAAGTATGCGGATTGCAACAGCATCCGCAATCAACTGCCGGTCGATGTTGGTGACGGCAAGGGCGAAGCTGGCGTGGGACGTGAAATCCGCAGAGATGGTAACCGTGGTGATGGCGCGCAGGCTCTGACCATACGGGCACGCTGGCTGCCGCAGCGTAGGCGCGGCGTCAGAAGGTGCATCCGCCATGGAACCCATGATGCAGGAATGAGCGCCATGAGCGCGGCAGCAGATGGGCAGTAACTGCTGCGGCGCGGCGAGCGCGAGCACCGTCGCCGAAGGCAACAATGTCCCGAAAACGCACAGCAACACGAGTGCTGCAATCCGCCGCATGCAGTGAGTGTACAGCAGCGGTGGTCCCGGGCACAGCAGCAGTCTTTGCGGTATAAAACAAGGATGCCTCTCCCCCCGGTCATCGCCGCAGCCATCCACGCCGGCGACACCGTCATAGCATCAAGCGCCCGAGCCGCCCGAGCCCTGCGGCGGCTGCACGGCGAGGAGCAACGCAGACAAGGCCTCGAAGCCTGGCAAACCGCTGAAATCCTGGACTGGGACAGCTGGCTGCACCACCTGTGGCAGAAACAACTGCGTTCCGGCCGCGAGACCCGTCTCTTACTCACAACCCTGCAGGAAGAACAGCTCTGGGTGCAATTGGTCAAGCCCAGCATCGAGGGGCGTCGCCTGATCTCCGTGGCCGGCGTCGCGGAACTAGCACAGCAAGCCTACGCCCTGCTCTGCGCCTACGGCGCGCTCAACTTTCTCCACGGGGAACGCATGGGCGGTCCGGATGTCGAGAGTTTTCGCGAGTGGGCGCGCGGCTTTGAGCGCACCTGTCGCAAAGAGGAGTGGCTCAGCCGCGCCATGTTGCCCCTGGTCTTGCACCAAGCCGTAGTGGCGGGCAACGTGGAGGCAACAGAACGGCTGGTGCTGACCGGCTTTGACCGCGTCACCCCTGCGCAACACCAACTGATCGAAGCCTTCCGCGAGCGAGGCCACGACGTCGAAGTAGTCGAAGCCCCCGAAGTCCCTGCAGCCGAGACCACCCTGCTTGTCGAAGCAGTCGACAAACGGGACGAGATCGCAACCTGTGCCCTCTGGCTAAAGCACGAGCTGGCCACAAGGAACACAGCGCGCATCGCCGTCGTAGTACCCAGCGTCTCCACCGCGCGCCCCGAGATCGAGAGACTCTTTCGCCAGATACTCGCGCCCCAGGCAGTTGCCATCGGGGAACACGACGCGCGGCTCCCATTCGAATTCTCTCTTGGCGTTCCCCTGGCCGACGTACCAATGGCTCGCAGTGCACTCTTGCTCTTGCGTTGGATGAACGCGGCGCTTCAACAGGACCAGATAAGCTGGCTGCTGCTCTCCGGCTTTCTCCACGAGCAGCGGGACGAACTGCTCACCGTCGCAGAATTCGACGTCAGGCTCCGTCGCCAGGCAATGAGACAGCCGGAACAGGATCTGGAAACCTTCCTGCAGTCTGCTAACCCACCCGACAAGCTTCGCCGCAATTTGCAAGCCGGGCGGCGCCTGCTGCCCCAGAATGGCTCCTTGAATTTTTCCCAGTGGATCGATGTGGCCGAGCGGATTCTGGATGCGGTCCATTGGCCCGGACCGCATTCGCTACAAAGCGAGGATTTTCAGGTGCAGGCCCGGTGGTCGCAGCTGCTCGACAGCGTAGCCGCGCTGGCCTTCGATGGGCGCAAGACCAGCTACTCTGAGTTTCTCGAAGTGCTCGAGCGCCAGGCGCGGCAGACGATCTTCGCACCCGAGTCCCGGGATGCTGCGGTACAGATCCTGGGACCGTTCGAGGCCGCCGGTCTGACCTTCGATGCCTTGTGGTTTTTAGGCGCAGACGACGGTACTTGGCCGGCGGTCGCGCGGCCCCATCCATTTCTTACCCGGTCTTTGCAGCGCACACACAACATGCCGCACGCGGACAGCACGGCCGACTGGAAGCTGGCGCAGCAGGTGACTGCTCGCATGGAAAAGAGCGCAGCCAGGTGCGTCTTCAGCTATCCGGCACAAAATGGTGACGGCGTTTGCCGCCCATCGACGCTGATCAGCTCTGGCGTGCGAAGGATACAAGCGAAAGCGTTGCGGATCTCGATCGGGGCCGATGAATATCTGGCGGCAGAAGACGAACTCTCTGACCTGCGGATGGACGAGGAGCCTGCGGCGATCCTTCCCTGGCCGATCGAGCAGAATGCCGGAGGCGCTGAAATACTCCGCCGGCAGGCGGCCTGCCCATTCCAATCTTTCGCCACCAGGCGGCTGGACGCCAGGGCGATGGACGCGACCGACTGGGGATTGGAAGCTCGTGAGCGTGGGTCGGTGGTGCACAAAATCCTGGAGGAATTGTGGACAGCGTTGAGCACCCGCGATGCCCTGCTCAACGCCCGTGCAGAAGGCCGGCTGCACGCCATGGTTGAGCAGCACGTGGCAGCCACCTTGCAGAGATACCGCGGCCGTGCGCCGAAGCACAGCTGGACCCAGGCCTATCTCGATGCGGAACAGGAGCGGATCGTCTCCCTCATCGAGGAGTGGTTGGAATACGAAGCCAGGCGCGCGGATTTTACTGTCGAAGCCGGCGAAGAGAAGCTGGCGGCCGCAGTGGGAGATTTAAAACTGCAAGTGCGCGTGGATCGTATCGACGCAGTCGCCGGCGGCCGCGTCATCATCGACTACAAGACAGGCCTGCTGAACGGAGTTTCCTGGGATGGTCCGCGGCCCGACGAGCCGCAACTGCCGCTCTATGCCGGCTTCGGCCAGATCGACCATCTGAAGGGCGTGCTGTTGGCCAGGGTCCGCGAGGACAAAGTGAAATTCATCGGCCGCGTGGAAGACGCGGGAATCGTGATGCCGGGCGATGCCAAGTTGACCAGGCCGCCCTACAGTGCCGATATGTTGCAGAGTTGGCAGGACGCATTACGCGGCCTGGGACAGCAGTTCCTTAACGGCGAAGCGCAAGTCGACCCTAAGCAGTATCCCAAGACCTGTGAGTTTTGCGATCTCCCCGGTCTTTGCCGGATCGCCGAAAACGATCCCGCCAACACCGGCGACGAGGCGGATGAAAACGATGACTGAACTGCTGATGCAGCCGGTCGACGAAAGCGCCCGCGCGCAGACACTCGCGACGCGCCAATCCTTTCTGGTGCAGGCTCCCGCCGGTTCGGGCAAGACGGAGCTGCTGACTCGTCGCTTGCTGAAGCTGCTTGCCGAAGTGGACGAGCCGGAACAGATCCTGGCCATCACCTTCACTCTGGCCGCCACCGCCGAGATGCGGGAGCGGGTGCTTGACAGGCTGCACACGGCCCGGAATACGGCCGAGTCCAGTGATGAGCGTTTGGATATCAAGCTGGCCCGCCGGGCTTTGGAGAACGATGACCGCCGTGGATGGAATCTTCTGCAACAGCCAGAGCGGCTTAATATTCGGACCATCGACGCGGTCTGCCTGGACATAGCGCATGAAACGCCCCTGCTTTCGAGGCTGGGTGGATCGCTCTCCCCGACCGACAAACCGCAGCCACTGTACACCCTGGCGGCTCGGCGAACCCTCTCCCATCTAGGGAGTAAGGAGCCGCTATCAAGCGCACTGGGCGCCCTCTTACAGTTGCGCGCCACCAGCCTGCCCGATTGTCAGAAACTGATCGCTGAGATGCTGGACAAGCGAGACCAGTGGGGCCGCCTACTCGTTCTCGGCGATTGGTCGCAGGTCCGCGAAAAGCTTGAGGCGCCGCTGCGCCGCACCCACAACGAAGCTATCCAAAAAGCACAGTCACTGTTTGCCCGCCACCCTGAGCACGCGCAGGAGTTGGTGGAAGTCCTGAGCCATGCCTGCAATAACGTAGATCCGGATTCTGATTTGATCACGTTGCAGCATGTTACCGATATTCGCCACCTCACCGATCACGCGCATTGGAAATCGTTATGCGACTTCCTGCTAACCCAAAAAGATGGGTGGCGCGCCACCGTCCCCGCCGGAATGGGATTTCCCACTGGAAGAGCAGGGACCGCGCCCAGGCAACGATACAAGGACTTGCTCTCCTCTCTCGACGCGAATCCCGAGTTCCTCGCCATGCTCTCCGAGCTGCGCGCTCTTCCCCCCCAGGCATACACCGAGGAAGAGTCGCAAATGCTGCAGCACATGCTCGTCATCCTGCGTTATGCGATCGCCGAGCTGCGCCTCGTATTCGCCGAGCGTGGCGTGGTGGACTTTGTCGAACTAGGTCTCGCGGCGCGCGAGGTCCTGCTTGACGACGAGGGCAGGTTGAGCGAATCGGCAGACGTCTTCGCCGAGCGATGGCCTCACCTGCTGGTGGACGAATTTCAGGATACGTCGCGCAGCCAGTACGAGCTCTTCACCCTGATTGCGGGCGGGTGGGAGTCCGCGGGTCGAGGCAGCTGCTTCCTGGTCGGTGATCCCATGCAGTCGATCTATATGTTTCGCCAGGCGGAAGTAGAGCTCTTCGAACGCACCCGCCGCTACGGCCTGGGCGAAGGAACGGCCGCGGTGCAATTGGCACCTCTGCAGTTGCAGACAAACTTTCGCTCCCATGCCGGACTGGTGGACCGCCTGAACGAAATCTTCCGACTGGTCTTCGGGCCCGCGACCGGCCAGGAATACCAGGTGACCTTCGCGGAATCCACGGCCCATTGCCCGGCGCCGCGGGGCAGCCTGGGAGTGAAAGTGTGGCCCTTCTTCCGCACCTCCCGGTCGAACGCGGAGGAGAAGCGGACAGTCGACGAAGCGGAAGCCAGGCAAGTGGTCAGCATCATCCAGGAGCACTGGCCCGCGGTGGAAGCAGCCCAGCGTAAGCGGGAAGAGTTTCGCATCGCCGTCCTGGCTCGCGCACGCACCCACCTGGGCCTCATTGCGCGGAGACTTCGCCAGGCAGGGATTCCCTTCCGCGCGCTGGAGATTGAACAACTAAGCGAACGCCAGGAGGTGAAGGATCTTACCGCGCTCACGCGTGCGCTCCTGCATCCCATGGATCGCATCGCCTGGCTCACCGTAATGCGCGCGCCCTGGTGCGGCCTCACCCTCAAGGACCTGCACACCCTGGGCGGCAGTGACATCAAAGATTATTCCCAACCCGCGATGCTCGCCCTGCTGCGCGAGCGGGTCCTGTTGCTCACTGAAGATGGACGGCAAAGAGCGGCCCGTGTGCTGGCGGTGCTCGAAGACGCGCTGCGCGGCAAGCATCGCCAGGTCTCTCTGGCCCGATGGATAGAACGTACCTGGATAACTCTCGGCGGACGAGCCTGCGTGGACCGCGCGGGTTATGCCAATGTGCATGCCTTCTTTGCCATGCTCGAAGAGCTGGGCCCGGAAGCCGCCGGGCTCGAGGATCAGATTGCCGAGCTTTGCGCCCAGCCCGATCCGGCTGCGAACGAACGTTGCGGTGTGCAGCTGATGACCATCCACAAGGCCAAGGGGCTGGGGTTTGATGTGGTCATTGTCCCGGGCCTGGGACGCGCGACCCGGGCCGAATCCCAGCCCCTGCTCCGCTGGCTGGAACAGACCCGGTTAGTTGGCCCGGAGGAAAAGGAGGAGAGCGAATTCGTGGTTGCTCCCATCGGCCGCAACGGTAAACCGGGCGACATCTATGCCTGGATTGGCGAACTGCAAGGCCGGCGAGAAGACGATGAAGCCAAGCGCCTGCTCTACGTGGCGGCCACCCGTGCTCGCAAGGAGCTGCATCTGCTGGGAACCGCAGTGATAAAAGTCAATAACGAGCTAAGCGCGGGAGACCGGCGAAGCTTGCTGGGGATTGCTTGGCCGGCTCTCAAAGCCGAGTTTGAGAGAGCCCATGCTGTACAAGAGCCGGTGGTGGATCTTACGCCGCGACAAGAGGAATTTGTTTTCCCACCGGCATTCCCAACGATTAAATTGCGCCGCCTGCCCGCAGACTGGAAACCTTCGGCGCATGCCGCCGCTCCAGAAGTCCAGATAGAAAATCAGGAGATCATCGAACGCCCACGTGGCGCGCTATCCGCGCGCGCTTTCGGCACCGTTGTACACGCGCTGCTGGAGGATCTGGCCAAGCTTCCCGGCATCGACGCCGGTGGAGTATCGCAAGAGGTATTCGATGAAGTGTCCAATTGGCGTGCACGTGCGTTGGCCATCTTACGCTCCAGCGGGCTGCCGCGAGCGGAGGCCGAGCCACTGTCAGCGGACGTAGTGCGGGCCCTGCAAGCCGTGCTTGGCGATACCACTGGACGCTGGATTCTGGGAGCGCGCGCCGGCGCCAAAAACGAAATCTCGTGGTCAACCTGGGCCGGCGAAGTTGTGCAAACGCTGCGCGGCGATCGCATCTTTTACGCTGGAGCAACACCCGGATCAGTAGAAGAGACTCACCTATGGATCGTCGACTACAAGACCGCCCGCCATGGAGCCACCGGAATCGACGCCTTTCTGGCCCAGGAAAAGGAGAAGTACGCACGCCAACTGGAGTCCTATGCCGAGGTGATGCGCAAGCTACAAGCCAATGCGTTGCCCCTGCGCATGGCCCTTTACTTCCCCCTATTGACCAAGCTGGTGTGGTGGTAGACCTGCGAATACCCTGTCCTTCGTCGCCGACTCCTGCGTGCCGAGGGAGCAGCCAACGTGTCTATGACAAGTTGAGAAAGGAATGACCCCGAGGCGCTTCTGCACGCCATCCCGGAGTGCCGGTTGCTCGCAAAATCGCCAACGATGCGAGGCCCGGAGAGGGCCGGCCGCCAAGAGTCAGCCCAGCCCGGCAGGGCTGGGAGACGGTTACGCAACATCCCGGAGCGCCAGAGGCTCGGCACTACCTACATTCGAAGTGTCGCTCCTCCGGAGCTCGGAATCATGCTCCATCGATGTCCCAGCCCTCCCGGGCTGGGCTGAAGTTTGGCTACCGGCCCTCCGGGCCTGGGTCCGATTTGCGTCTATTTTCGACCTCCCACACAGACTCGGCAGATCAATCCCGCGGCGGCGAGACCAGCTTCCTTCATCGGCAACCAAGGCTGGGTGCCCCATTGCCCCGATTTCCTGTGGAGGCTTGTGGCGTTGATACACTCCATGCGCCTTTCCTTAGTGAAAGGCGCACACGCGGACCCCTCTAGCAAAGCGTGGCAGGAAATCGTGGTGGGATACCACAGCAATCGACGCATTTTTTGGTCGTTGGAAAGCGAAGCCGAGGGACCTGCGGTTTCACTCCCCACTCTTGAGCGGCTTGCGGGCAAAGTAATAAAGCGAACCCGCAAGCAGTACAAACATCAACACCGACACCCAATCGTGATGCAGGGGATTCGTCGCCGGCAGTAACAGCACGTCCTCCTTACCCGCAGCAGTTTCATAAAGCTTCAGCGCGACCCCCATCAGCCCCACGATGCCGCCGGCCGCGATCAGCCCGCTGGCATAAAGCGAGCCCGGACTGATCTCGCTCTCGCTTTCGATCGTATCCGCGCGCGCTTTATCCACCGCCCGATCGATCATCCACCGCACCATGCCACCGGCAAAGATAGCGAGCGTGGTCGCGATGGACAGATACGCACCCACTGCAAAGGATAAGGAGCGAATTCCCAGCAGCTCCACCGCAATGACCAGAAACACGCCCAGCAGCACCAGGCCCCAGGGCAGCTTGCGGCCCAGGATTCCATTGACCACCGTGGCCATCAGCCGCGCTTGCGGCGCCGCGGCTTTCTCGCTTCCAATCCCCTGGATCCACTGCACCTCGATCTGCTGGGTCTGCGGATTGAAGAGATACTTGCCGTCCGCCAACTCAGGCGAATTGAGCGCATTCAGCAGCACATAGCCACTGCCTGGACGGGTGACGACGCTCTTATCGCCCTGGATGACCCGAATCTGCGCCTGATGAAAGTGCTGCTCTTCAATCTGCACACCGCTATGAGCAACGCTCATATCCCATGGCCTCGCGGTCTGGCGGAACTCCGCCAGACCCTGGTTCATCAGCTGCAGCGTCGCCCCGATAGCCAGGGTTGAAACGCAGGCGCCGATCACCAATGCGATCTGCTGTTTGCGCGGCGTCGCACCGATCAGGTAGCCGGTCTTGAGATCCTGCGAAGTGTCCCCTGCATTCGCGGCCGCGATGCACACCACGCCTCCGATGGTGATGGCCAGGGCGCCGAAAGCCGGCGCCGTCCATCCATTCACCAGAAAAATGGCGGAGGTTGCCATCAGCGTGGCGATCGTCATGCCCGAGACAGGATTCGAAGAGCTGCCAATCAACCCCACAATGCGGGAGGAGACGGTCACGAAAAGAAACCCGAAGATAGCCACCAGCACCGCGGCTGCAAGATTAGCCAGCCAGCTCACCTGCGCACCCGGTACCGGCTTGAAGGTGAGAAAGAAAAACATCATCAACACCAGAACCACGGACCCGCCGACCACCACGCTGAAGGGCAGATCATCTTCGGTGCGCAGCGGAGCGCTCTTCACCCCACCGCTCGGGCGCAGGTTTCCGGCAGCGGCCCGCAAGGCGCCAAAGATCGTCGGCATGGTCTTGATCAGCGTGATCAGCCCTGATGCTGCGACCGCGCCGGCGCCCATCGGGCGGATGTAGGAAGCCCACAGATCGCTGGGAGACATCTGCGCGATCGGCTTGGTTCCGGGATAGATGGCTTCAGGGAAATGGGAGCCAAAGAAATAAATAGCCGGCATGAGCACGAGCCAGGAAAAGACGCCCCCGGAAAAAAGCAGCCCGGCAACTCTGGGTCCGATGATGTAGCCCACGCCGAGGTATTCGGGAGTTACATCTGCGCGGATCGCGGAACCCTTCAGCCACTGTGGCTGATAGTCAGGCGTGCCCGGCCACACGCCAAAGAGATTTTCATTCTGCAATAAGGTATAGATTCCGCCTAAACCGAGGCCCAGAAAGACGCGTCCGGCGAACGAGCCGCCGCGCTCACCAGCCAGCAGGACATCCGCGCAGGCCGTCCCTTCGGGATAGGTGAGCCGGCCGTGCTCCTCGACGATCAATTGTCGCCGTAACGGGATCATAAAGAGCACGCCCAGCAGGCCCCCCAGCAGGGCCAGGAGAAATATGCGCGAGTACTGCAGGTTGAAGCCGAGAAAAATCAGCGCCGGCAAGGTGAAGATCACGCCGGAGGCAATGGACTGCCCCGAATTGCCGGTGGTCTGAACGATGTTGTTTTCCAGGATCGAGGCCCGGCCGAAAGCCCGCAGTACGCTGATCGAAAGCACGGAGATGGGGATCGACGCCCCCACCGTCAAACCCGCGCGCAGGCCGACATAGACCGTCACCGCGCCAAAGAGCAGTCCAAAGATGCATCCCAGCACCAGCGCGCGGGTGGTTAGTTCAGGGCGCGTCTCCGTTGCGGGGACAAAAGGTTGAAAAGCTGGTGGGGTTGCCGGCACTCGATGGTCCTCCGTGTTTCCCGGATTTCCTGTACGTGGCCCCACCAGCAGGCGCGTACGCGGCTTTCTTTAACGGAAAGCCGCATGAAGTTCGTTGGTCTCACCCAGCTGCACAGGAAATCCGGGGCGTGCAAACAACTGTATCTCGACTGGGCGGAATCCGCTTTAATCTAACGTATGGCCATCCGCAAGCTGCTCGCCTACGGTGCTATCTACTTCTTTTGGGGTGCGTCGTTCCTGGCCATTCGGCAGGTGGTTGCGGTGACCCCACCCTTCTTTGCGGCTTGTTTCCGATTCCTGTGCGCCGGCGCAATTCTCTACGGCTACAGCCGCTGGCGCGGGATGCC
The DNA here is from genome assembly GCA_963844785.1 of uncultured Acidobacteriaceae bacterium. GTDB lineage: Bacteria > Acidobacteriota > Terriglobia > Terriglobales > Acidobacteriaceae > PALSA-350. Next base: position 105,638 of record CAWJPV010000023.1, read on the forward strand.
GCAGCCCAACCGGCGCCAGTGGATGAGTACCGCGATACTCGGCCTGGTCATGTTTGCCGGCGACTACGGTTGCCTTTTTTGGGCGGAGAAGGAAGTACCTTCTGGGCTGGCGGCCGTAATTGCCGCCACCATTCCGGTCTGGGTCTTGCTGGCGGAGTGGTGGTTTTCCGGGGGGCAGCGGCCGAATGCAAAGGCGTTGGCCGGCATCGTGCTGGGCATTTCGGGGGTCGTTGTGCTTATGATTCCCACGGGCTTTCATCACAGCAGCTTCAGTACATCGGCACTGGTCCTGCTGCTGGGCTGTTTCTTCTGGGCCGGGGGCACGATCGCCAGCCGCCACCTCGATCTACCGCGGCAACTCAGCATCAGCTCCGGACTGCAGATGCTCTGGGGAGGGACCTTTCTCTTTTTGATTTCCGCCGGAACCGGTGAACTGGGCACCCTGCCGCGTCTTTCCCGGCAATGGAATTGGCATCTTGCCTTCTCCATGGGCTACCTAGTCCTCTTCGCCTCGATCATTGCCTTCAGCGCCTACGTCTGGCTCATCAAGCAGGACCCGGTGACCCGGGTTGCCAGCTATGCCTACGTCAACCCCCTGGTTGCTTTACTGCTCGGGTCATGGCTGGCGCAGGAGCGGCCGACGCCGTTGCAGTACGCGGGAGCCGCACTGGTGGTGGCCGGCGTGGCTTCGACGATCGCCGGCAAGCGGGTTGCGCCGCGCGAACCTGCCCAGAAGGCCGCGTAAACAGGGGTGGCGCTCCGCCTGGACTTGCCCGTATACTCTAGCCATCGGCGGCAGGGCAGCTGCTAGCCTCGCCGGCCGGCTGTGAGGTGCGTCTTTCCTGGTCAGAGTATTTCCCTGACTCTCGACGTCCCGCTGGCGCAAACTTCGGTTTGGCGGGCTGTTGTGCGCGTCCTGCGAAGTCCCGCGGACAGCCTCTCTTGTGCATTGTTTCCCTGCTCCTGTGCCCTTTGTGGCCGATCCCTCCTGCGTCTCACCCGCGTCCCCATCTGCGATTTCTGCTGTACGCAACTCCCCCCACAAACCGGCACCCTCTGCGCTTGCTGCGGCGAAGATCTGGGCATTCCGAACCTTTCCATTGCATCGGGCAGTGACCATCCTGATTCCCAACCCCTCTGCCAGCCTTGCCGCTTAGCCACTCCTGCTTTTGTTAAGGCAGTGGCCTATGGGGGCTACCATGGCGAGCTTCGCTCGCTGGTTCACCTGCTCAAGTACCAGGGTATGCAGCCGGTTGCCCGGCGTCTGGGTAGGCTGCTGGCGGACAGCCTGGAAGCTTTTGCATCGTCCCCGGACGCGCCCCGGCAGATGCTGGTCATCCCCGTGCCCATGCACCCGGTCAAGCAGCGTAAGCGCGGCTTCAATCATGCTGAACTGTTGGCCCGCGCGGCCATGGCGGAGATGCGCCGCCGGCATCCTCAATGGAGCCTGCATCTGGAAACGAGCTTGCTGAAACGCGTGCGCGTTACGGTGAGTCAAGCGGGCCTGACCACCCACCAGCGCCGGCAGAATCTGCGTGGCGCTTTTTTTGCGCCTCGTCCCGGCCGTCTGGCTGGACAAAATGTTTTGTTGGTCGATGACATTTACACCACCGGGGCCACGGCCCGGGCCTGCAGCCGGGTGCTGATGAATGCCGGCGCTGCTTCGGTTCGAGTGGCGACGGTTGCCCGTGCGCAGCGCGAGGGAGTCGCTTCCTGGGATCCCAGCTTTTTGCGAACTGGGTTCCTGCAGTCGGCAGGGTAGGGTTTGGACGATAGGTAACGGAGGATCAAGATGTCTTTGGGGAAAGCCATGATCCACGCACGCAAGCCGAAAGCAAACGCGCAGGGCCGTGCGCTGCCTAAGGAACCGGTTGAACCGCATGAAGGGTGGCCGGGTCAACGGGTTTCTTCTGCCTACACCATGCAAAAGCCGGTGCTGGTGCTGAATGCGTCCTACGAACCGATCAATATTTGCGGTGCTCGCCGGGCACTGATCCTGGTGCTCAAGGGCGTAGCCAAGACCGAAGAGGAACAGGGCGCGATTCTGCATGCCGCGTTGCTGCGCATTCCCATGCCTTCGGTCATTCGCCTGCTGGAATATCGCCGCATTCCGCATCAGACGCGCGCGCTCTCGCGCAAGAACATCCTGCTGCGTGATCGCAACAGCTGCCAATACTGCGGGGTCGTTCTGCCCGCGGGAGAACTTACGCTGGATCACGTTATCCCACGTTCCCGCGGCGGTCTCTCCACCTGGGAGAACCTGGTCGCCTGTTGCCACTCCTGCAATCGCAGAAAAGGCAATCATCTGCTGAATGAGATCAGCGAAATCAAACTGATGCGTGAGCCTCGCCCCTTCTCGCTGCACACCAGCCGCCACATCATGCGCATGATCGGCCACTCCGATCATAAGTGGCGTAAGTACCTCTACTACTAAGAGTCTGGTATCCCACTCAGGGCACCCACCGTTAGTTGCCGATGCACTGGGACATAAGTTTTTTCTCCAGGCTTAACCTTTGCCTCTGCAAATCGACTCTATATAAGTAGAAGCCCGAATTGTGACTAGATCTTAGAACGAAAAGACTTATCGCGCTTATCGCGCTTTTCGCGCACTTTTATTTGGCAAAAAGCGGTTGACCGCGAGGTTTTACCCCACGCGATATGCGCGCTGTTTCCAGGTGACTTGTTGGCCTGCAATCTTGCGCAGCAAGGCGTACCACTGAATGGTGAGCAATACAGCGACGCCCAGCGGATGCAGGCAGGCGCTGAGCAGGGGTTGGCGGTATTTCCAGACGGAAAGCAGGCGGGGTACAAAAGACGCTGCCAGGGCGGCCAGTATCAGCCATCGTCCAAGGCCGCTGTATAGCCCCGGAGCAACCTGTCCCGGCATGCCGTGGATCCACAGCGAAAGGGCCAGGAGAACGGGAAGGATCTGACCGCAGAAAAGCATGAAAGTAAAAGGCAGGATTCGCGCCGGCGAAGCCATCCCTTCGGTGGCGTTTTTGGCCAATCCCTGCCAAACCTCTGCCGCGCTGTAATACATGCGGCAGGTGGCAAGATGGGTCAGGTCGGCGATATCTGTGCGCAGACCGTGGCGGCGAAAGAGCTGCGGCAGCAGCAGCCCGTCATGCATCGTGGTGCGGATCTGCGCGTGGCCGCCGGTCTTGCGATAAGCATCGCGACGCACCATGAGGAACTGGCCGCAGCCGGCCGCAAAGCCGGGCGCAGAGAAGGCACGCATGCCGGCCAGCGGCAGGTAGGAAAGCAGCACGAAGTGAATCAGCGGCAGCAATAGCCACTCCAGTGGGGTCTCCGTCTCCTGAAGGGGAAAGCCGCTGACCAGATCGGAGCCGGAGCGCGCCAGGAACGCGGCCATACGGACCAGGGCTTCGGGAGCCAGGCGTACATCTGCATCAAGAAAACAGAGGACGTTGGAGCGAGCCTTGGCCGCCAGCGCGTGGCAGGCGTGTTGCTTGCCATTCCAGCCGCGCGGCAGCGGAGGCGAATATTCGAGGCGTACGCGCGGATCCTTTGCGGCGAAGCTGAGTACGATTTCCGCCGTGCGATCGGTGGAGGCGTCATCGAGCACGATGATCTCGATCTGGACTCCGCGCGAGGCGAGCAGGCTGGTAAGCGATGCGGCGATGACGCGTTCTTCATTGCGGGCGGGGATGAGCACCGAGATGGCATCCGGCAGAACGCAGTGGCCCATTTCTGCACAGCTGCCGGCGCCAGGCTCGCGATAAAGCAGCATGTTCCACACCCAGAGCACGGCGGGCACTGCCGCGCAGCAGAAGGCGAGTCCGGCGAGCCATGTGCTACTCATAAGCGGCGGATGCTCCCGTGGCTTCCTTGATACACGCGCCCACTTAGCAACGCAAGGAGCTTTTTCCATGCATCGTAGACTGCTCCAATGCCAACCCTGCCGGAAAGGATGGTGGTAAAGAGCGCGGGATCCCGTAGCTTGGATAGCGCGGCGAGCTCGTCCTGGGCGTCAGCCAAGGCGGCGGCCAGCTGGCCGCTCCACTCTGCGGCACTATGCAGATGCCCGTCGCGAATCTTGATCGCCTCGCCGCAGGAGATCAGGATCTCAGGCAGGCGCTCATCCCAAAAGGCGTACTCAATGGCTAGCGGCACCAGGGTGCAGGCCCCGGTCCGCGCCACCAGCGTCGCCAGGCCGGGAAGGAAAACTGCGGGCCGGGTGCGCACGTCGGTGAAGCGCCCCTCAGGGGTGAGCCAGAGGACCGAGTTGGCCGTGGAGAGGATCTCACGGGCAGCGCGCAGGAATTGGGCGGCTCCGCGGGGGGTTCCAGTTTCAACGGGGAATATGCCGAGCTTGCGGAATATTCCGTAGTGCTGCAACGCGGCCGCGTCCATGGGCCCATAGTGATGGGCGTCGGGCAGAAGGTGGCGCGAAAGCACGATGCAAGAGAGCGGGTCCCACCACGACGCGTGATTGGCGTAGATAATCAGCGGTCCGGTGGCGCTGGGGAAGCGGTCGCCATTGGCCAAGCGCATGGCATGGAAGTGGCGGCCGATATACCAGTGCAGATAACGGGCAAAGAATGACAACATGCGGCGCGACGGAGGAACCAACACTTCCCTTCGCCGCTCAGAAATGCCTGAGGAGATGGACGGGTGCCCCACGTTCGCCTCAGCGTACGTGGGCCGAGAACGTTTTTTTTCCAATGCTTTCTCTGAACCACTCACCCGAACTTACCTCTGCAAAGCGGTCGATGGGGCTGCGCCCCGTCTTTTTCGGCCCAGGGCCCGGATTTGCTGCACGGGGCACCACTAAGGGCCGCTTGTGCGGCTTTCATTAAGGAAAGCCGCATGAAGTACGCCAACGCAAGCAAGCTCGACAGGAAATCCGGGGGTACGCTTGGGCGAACCTGGGGCACCCGTCCCGTTAGACCGACATCTCGGAACGGTCCGGAGAACCCGCCCGTTTGGCCAAGCAGTATCTTAAGCATGGGCCAGAAGGTGCTCGGCTTGCTTGCGCGCGGAGACAGCGGCCTCCGCTCCGCGATAGTGCTGATCGAGCGCGTCGGCGGCGATCCAACCGCTCATCATCACCATCGGCATGCCGGGTCCGGGATGGGCTGCCCCTCCCGCCAGGTAGAGGCCCTCCAGGTCAGGACTGGCATTGGCCGGTTTGAAGGCTCCATGCCAACGGCCGTGACTCGAGATGCCGTAGATCGCTCCGTTCAGCACCTTGTACCGCTCAAGAATATCGACGGGCGTGAGCGCGCGCTCAAAAACGATGCGCTCTTCGATATCGACCAGGCCGGCGGTGCGCTTGAGCTTGTTGAGAATCACCTGGCGATACGCGGGAAACATCTTTGACCAGTCATGCTTAGGGCGCAAAAACGGCGTGTGCACCAGCACGTAAAGCGCATCACCTCCCGCAGGGGCGGTGGCCGGATCAGTGATCGCAGTGGAGGCGAGATAGCAGGTCGGGTCCGGCGCGGGATCCGCGAGGTCGTAGATGTGGTGGAACTCTTCATGCGGATCGCGGGAAAAAACAAAGTCATGGTGCGCAAGATGCTCGTAGCGCTGCTTGAGGCCGAGATAAAGCACCACGCCGGAACAGGCAGGCTCGTATTCTCTGCGCTTGTTAAAGCGATCGGCAACCGCACCGCCAAGCAGCTCGCGATAAGTGCGCACTGCGTCCTCATTCGAGACTACAGCGTCGAAACGATGCCGTTCCCCTTTTATTGTCTCCAGCCCGGTGATGGCGCCGCCCTCGGTGAGCAGGCGGCTGATCTCGATCGAGGTGTGATAGCGCACGCCCAACTCAGCGCCCAGACGGACCAGCGCCAGGGGAACAGCGCGGGTTCCTCCCTTCGGATACCAGATCCCTTGTTCCGCCTGCATGTGACCGATGGAGCAAAGGATGGCAGGAGAATTATCGGGCGATGAGCCGACGTACTGCACATAGTGATCGAGCATCTGGGCCAGGCGCGGATCCTTGATGAACTCGCGGATGGTTCCAGAGACGCTCTGTCCCAGGCGCATGCTCAGAACATCCTTGAGCACCGACAACTGGAAGCTGCCGCCGATATCGAAGGTGTCGCGCATCGAGCCCACCGACTTCCAAAAGAAGAATTTGTCGGAAATGGTGTGCAGTCTTTCGGAGAGCTCCATGAAGGCAGTAAAGCGCGCGCCCAGCCCTGGTTCCCTGCCCTCGAGCGATGCGGCCATCTCGCGGACATCGTCCTTGAGATCCAGAACCGTGCCGTCATCGAAGAAGCAGCGCCACTGCGGATCGAGACGGACCATGTCGAGATAGTCACCCAGGTTGCGCCCGGCTTCGCAGAAGATACGCCGCAGCACCGAGGGCTGAATCAGGATCGTGGGGCCCATATCGAAGCGGAAACCCTGCTCCTGCAGCACCGCAGCCTTGCCACCGAGCCATGGGTTCTTCTCGAAGACCTCGACCTCGTAGCCGCGCGCGGCCAGGGTGCAAGCGGCGGAAAGTCCTCCCAGTCCTGATCCGATCACGGCAACACGCATTTTGGATTACTCCTCAATCGAGCTTGGATGCGAAACGTAAGAGCCGGCGCAGTCCATGCCAACGCGCGCGCCAGCTACCGCTGTGAACCGCCTCGAGGTAAGCGGCAAAGAAGGGCTCATGATCCGGCGTGGTGGGGCGATAGGCGCGGAGATCGTGACTGTGCTGCGCGACCACCGTCTTGAGCGCCGTCATTTCGAGCAGACCTTCGCGTCCGCGGGTAAAGCCAAAGCCGCTCGCTCTGCGGCCGCCGAAGCTTATCCGCGGATCGGCGGTGGCGACAATCAGGTCGTTGATGAGGACGGTGCCGACCGGGAGCCGCGAAGCCAGCGCGCGCGCCTCGGCCTCCGGCCCAAAGATTGCTGCGGTGAGCGCGTACGGACAGGGCGCATGCGCTGCGATCGCAGCGTCCGTGTCCGGCACATCGAAGATGGAAAGCACGGGGGCGAAGATGTCGCTCTGCGCGATGCGCATGTCTGGAGTTGCTCTGCTGATCACAGCGAAGCGAAGTTCTTCGACCGACCCATCCATCAACAGCGAGCCGCCGAGACGTCGAGCGTCTTCGAGCAGGTCTGCGAGCTGAGCCCGGGTGCGGGCGGGCAGCGCGACGGCGGGGAGAGCCTTGAACACATCAAGCATGGTCGCCACCAGGCCAGGGTGGTCGCCTACCAGGAAAAGACGGCGCAGCGCCATACAGGTGGCGGAGCCGTTGAGGCGCAGTCCGAAGGCCAGCGCCGCAGCCACACGGTCCACTGCTGCGCCGGGCAGCACGAAGACCGCATCGCAGCCGGAGAGCTCCAGGACTGCGGGGGTGCAATGCGCTGCCAATTGAGTAAGAACGGCGATGCCGGTGGCAGAGGAGCCGGTGAGAAATACTTTGTCCACGCCGACAGCGATGGCAGCGGCGGCCGCCTGGGGCGATTCGTCCAGCAATTGCAGCAAAGCGGGGTCGAGGCCGCTGCCTACCAGGACTTCGCGCATTGCCTTGGCCGCAGCCGTACCGCCAGGCGCCGGCTTCCACAGCACGGCATTGCCGGCGGCGAGCGCCTGCAGTGCCTGCACCCCGGGCAGGAACAACGGATAGTTCGCGGGAGAGATGATGAGCACCACGCCGAGCGGCTCGCGGCGGGTCTCCGCAGTGACCCGGCGAAGCCAGAAGGGGCGCGTGTGCGTGCTGAGCCGCTGAGGAGCGAGAATCCAGCGCGCTTCCCGCTCTAAAAATCTGCACGCCTCGGCCAGCGGCAGCACCTCGGAGACTAACGTATCAGCCACGGTACGATGCGGCGCGCCGGACTGCTTACAGGGCACAGTGCGCGCGATTTGGACGGCGGTTACCGCGATGTGGTGCCGCGCCTTGCGCAGAATGGCCAGACGCGCTCGCAAGCCCGTACGTGCCCACCCCAGCTGCGCTGCTCGCGCGTGGCCGAGCACAGCGGACTGGGGCAGCGATGGCTGCTCAGGAACGGGGCTGCGCTCTACCTTCAGCGGCATACGGTTGATTGTCCACCCTGCCGCCACTTCACGACGCGGCTTCATATATGGCAGTCTCGGCCAACGCTGGAGCGGCGTCCCACTGGGGCTCAACCTTCAGGTCTTCGAGCAACAGCCGGGCGGTAATGCGGGCCGATTCGAAGATCACCGGCAAGCCGCTGCCGGGATGAGTGCCGCCGCCAACCAGGTAGACGCGGTCAAGGTCCTCAAACCGGTTGTGCGGCCGCAGGTGGAGCATCTGCCTTAGATTGTGCGCCATGCTGAAGGTAGAACCTTTGTGCAACGCGAACTCGGAACGCCAGTCTGCCGGCGTGACCACCTTCTCAAAGCGAATGCGCCGTTCCACATCTTTAATGCCAATTTTTTCCAGCTGCTGCAGGGCCAGCGACCGAAAGCGCGCCCGTTGCGCGTCCCAGTTGACATTGCCATGCTCGTGCGTCACCGGCAGCAGGACGTAGAGCGTGCTCATCTTTTTCGGCGCCAGAGAGGGGTCGGTGACGCAGGCATTCTGCACATAGAAGGATGGATCGTCCGAGAGCTGGTGCAGTTCTTCTATATCGCGCAGGTTCTGCCGGTAATCCTTTGCCAGGTAGATGGTGTGGTGGGAGACCTCGTCATAACGTCCTTCAATGCCCAGATAGAGCATGAAGGTGGAGCAGGAGAAGCGCTTCTTCTCGATCTTATTGTCGGTCCAACGACGTCGAATGTTGTCTGGCACCAGGCACTGCATGGCCTGGGCGAAGTCCGCGTTGACCACCACGGCATCGGCCGGGAGCATGCGCTTCGCTGTGCGCACGGCGGTGCACTTACGGCCGTCAAAAATCATTTCTTCTACCGGCTCGTTGAGCAGCACGCGAGCGCCCAGTTCTTGGGCGATGCCAGCCATGGTGTTGGTGACCGCGCCGCAACCACCCACTGGATGAAAGACTCCGTGCTCATACTCCAGGAAGGAGAGAATGCTGAATAAACTGGGACAGGTGAAGGGAGACATCCCAAGATACTTGGATTGGAAACTGAAGCCGAGACGAATACGCTCGTCTTTAAAGTAGCTCTGCAGGTCGGAATCGAGCGACCGCCAGGGACGCAGCAGCGGGAGCAGTTTTAGCATGTCAAGCTTGGCCAGGTCTCTCCAGCTCTCGAAGGGCGACTCCAGAAAGGGCGTGAATTTCTCCAGCTTGTTGCGGTTGTCTAAGAAGAAGCGGTGGAAGCCGCGGGCATCGCCGGGGCTGAGCTGCGCGATCGCGCGCTCCATTCGCTCCAAGTCCGGCGTAGCCAGCAGCTCTCCGCCCGAGCCGAAGACCAGGCGATACTGAGGATCCAGCCGGTACATAGGGACCTCTTCATCGAGGTCTCTACCGGCGGCAGAAAAGATCTCGCGCAGCACCCTGGGGTAGAGAAAGAAGGTTGGCCCGGTATCAAACTTGAAACCGTTCCTCTCCATGGTGGAGGTGCGGCCCCCGACAACGTCTCGCCGTTCCACGACGGTGACGTCGACACCCGACGTGGCCAATAACATAGCAGCAGCCAGGCCACCTGGACCGGCCCCCACAATTACGACTTTCTGGTTTGGCTTAATCATTCTGGTCTTAATGGTGATGCAAGCTAAGACCATCGTCATAAGGCGCCACGCGAACCGATTCCAGGAGAATGGAATTTTCGGGTTTCTTGTTGCTCTATCGAACAATTCAGGAAAGAGAGAGCCGCGCGTTACTCGATGTGTCAAACTGCGACGCGTGTTCGTCCTTCGAGCAGACGGGCTGTGGCCCGACCCTGACGGATGAGATCGGGCAATCCCACTCCGTGATACGCGCTGCCCACCAGGTGAAGCCCGGGCATTGTGCCCAATAGCAATTCGAGCTCCGCCATGCGTTCCAGGTGGCCGACGGCGTATTGCGGCAGGGACTGTGGCCAGCGGCGCACTACCGTTTCCGAGGCCTCCGGTAAGGGGCCAAAGACTCGGCTCAGTTGCAATCTGGCGCGCTCAACGAGCGAATCGTCCGCTTCGCCCAACAGCGCTTCGCCGCTTTCGCCGCCGAAAAAGGCCCGCAGCAGCGCCGCCCCCTCCGGCGCGCGGCCGGGAAACTTTTGATGCACGAAGGTGCAGGCCAGCAACTGGTGCGAGGACCCGCTTTCGCCACCGAAAGCCTGGGGAACCACAAAACCAAAACCGGGCGGGATGCGCATGAGGGCCGCTTGGGCGGGTGCGAAGGCAAGCGCCACTACGATGGCCGAGCTGGCCTGTTGGGGCAGCAAGCCGGCCATGCGGGCGCCTTCGCCGAGAGGCCGTAGCAACGCTTGGGTAACGTCTAGTGGGGTGGCTAAGACGACCGCATCAAAGTGTTCCTCACCGCCGGCGGTCACCAGCTTCCATCTCCCGCGATCGGCCTCGATCCGCCGCACTGGCGATCGTAAGCGCAAAGATGCGGATGGCAGCTTCGAAACCATGCGCTCGATCAGCATCTCCAGCCCACTGGCGAGGGTGGTGAAGATGGCTTGAGGGGATTGCTGCGCTCGCCGCTGCACAGCCTGGATAAGGCTGCCCTCCTCCGCTTCCATGCGGACGAAGGCGGGCATGACGGCGCGCACACTGAGCTGCGCGATATCGCCTCCAAAGACGGCAGCCAGCAGCGGACCGGCTATGGTGCGCGCAACTTCTTCTCCGAAGTGACGGCACACAAAGTCGGCTACGGATTCGTCATGATCCGGGGCAGATGCTTTGAGCTCGGCGGCGCGTTCTGGCTCCTGCAGATAGGCAAGCCGAGCCTGCTGACTGAACAGCGGCGATTCCAGCAGCCGCTCCCACTTGGCCGGGATCATCATGCGCATGCCGTCTGGGATGGGGACCAGCTGAGCTTCACTGCCCTGCTGCACATACGTGCGCCGCGACTGATCATTGGAAGCGATGATCTGGTCTTCGAGACCCAGTTCCACTGCCAGTTCGCGGGCCCACGGCTTTTCGGTTACCCAGGAGTCGGGGCCGCACTCGATGACGAAACCCTGGCTGCGAACCGTCTCTACGATGCCGCCGAGGCGGTCTGAAGCTTCAAAAAGGGTACACTCCGCTCCGTCGCAAGCCAGTTGATAAGCAGTCGCCAATCCGGCGATCCCACCCCCCGCAATGGCAATGCTTTTGGGTGCACCACTGCTCATAAGGCGGCAACGGGTGAGGAGAGAGAATGCGCAGAGAGGCGAGCCAAGCCTTGCCGGGCCAGGTCTTCGAGCGCCGCCGTCAGGAGAGGAGAGTCGTTGAGCGATTGCGGGCGCACCACTTCCAGGCCAATGCCGGCCGCGAAATCGCGGAAGCCGATGTCGATGTCGTAAAGGATCTCGACGTGGTCGCAGAGGAAGCCGATGGGCTGGATCACAACCGCCGAATGGCCCTCCTGGCGCAGCGCAGTCAGCGTGTCCTCTACCGTGGGACCGATCCAGGTAGCACCCGACATGCCCTGGCTCTGGAAGGCGAAAAACCAGTCGGCCTCGGTGAGGCCCAAGGGAGCGAGCCGGGCGGCCACATTGGCCGCGGTGCGCTTGGCTTCCACCGGATACGGGTCGGGACCAGGATCCGGTCTGGGCTCCGGCTGCCCTGGGGCGGCTGTCGGCTGCGTCTGGATGGTTCTGCAGGGGACGCTGTGCGCGGTGAAGAGCACCGGCGCTATAGCGCCGATGCGCGCAGAGAGACTTTGCCACACCGGTTGCAGACGTTCGGCGAAGGCCTGGGCAAGTTGGGGATGGTCGGCCCAGCCCTCGATGAAGTCCATCTCGATGGCGCCTCCAGCTTCGGCAAAGGCGGCGCGGCGATAGAGCCCCACGCTGGTGCGGGAGTTTTGAGGCGCAAGACAGATGGCAACCGCCGAGGTTATGCCATGCTCACGCATCTGGCGCACCACATCCGCGATGTAGGGCTTCCAGTTGCGCATACCCACATAGACCGGGAGGTTGAGCGCGTCGGAGAGCAAGCGTCCTTGCTCCAGGGTGAGCTCAGTGAGCGGGCTTGCACCAATGAGACTGTAACGGTGACGAATCTCTTCGACTACGGATTCGGGCATGGGCCGCCCACTGGTGATATTGCGCAGGTACTCAGGGATCTCGTCTAGCGACTGGGGCGTTCCGTGAGCGAGCAACAAAACCGCGGGGCGCTGAGGTGCTGCATCAGGCATGGGAAGGGGCTCCCGTCGCTGGGCTGGGAACGGTGCTGAACTCGCGCACGTACTGCACCACGCGCTGAACATTTTCGACCGGGGTACCGGGAACGATGCCATGCCCCAGATTGAAGATGTGCCCGGGGCGACCGCCGGCCTGGGCGAGTATCTGACGAACGCGTTCGCGGAGCAGATCTTCACCGGCAAAAAGAGTGATGGGGTCGAGGTTGCCCTGCACGGCAACCGCGTGGCCGAGGGCGGACCAGCCCTGGTCCAGGGGCACCCGCCAATCGAGCCCGATCACGTCGGAGCCGGTCTCGCGCATGGCGGGCAGAAGGGTTGCCGTGTCCACGCCGAAGTAGATGACCGGCACGCCCAAGGCCTGCACTTTGCGCACTAGCCGGGTGGTCACCGGCAGGACGAAATCGCGGTAATCGGCGGGGCTGAGAGCGCCCGCCCAGCTATCGAAAATCTGGATGACGTCGGCTCCTGCTTCCACCTGCTGGGCCGCATACTCGGCCAGCACGGAGGCAAGCTTCTCGAGCAAGAGCTGCCAGACGGATGGCTCGCGGTACATAAGCGTCTTGGTGAAGATGTAATTGCGCGATCCGCCGCCCTCAATCATGTAGCTGGCAAGGGTAAAGGGGGCTCCGCAGAATCCGATGATGCCGATCCGGTCCTGGAAGTGGGCCACGACCTTGCGTATGGCCTCGGCCACGTAGCCAAGCTCGTGTGCGCGATCAATACGCAGGTTCTGCACATCGTCAGCGGTGCGCACCGGGTGGTGAATTACCGGCCCTTCCCCGGCCAGGAATTCGAAGTCGAGCCCCATGCCTTCCAGGGGCAAGAGCAGGTCGGCAAAGATGATGGCGGCATCGACGTCTAGCTTCTCCGCGGCGGTGATGGTCACCTCGGCGGCGAGCTCTGGGTTCTTGCAGATTTGCAAGAGCGAATGGTGACGGCGTACAGCCTGGTACTCCGGCATGTAGCGGCCGGCTTGGCGGAGGAACCACACCGGAGTCCGGTCCACGGGCTGCCGCAGGCAGGCGCGCACAAAGCGGCTGCCGCTGGAAAGACCGGCGCTGGGTTCGTTGGGGTGTCGCTGCAGTAGGGTTTTTTCCGGCATGCTGGCCTTCAATTATTGAGGGTAGCATTTTGGGTGCCGGTGGGCGGAGGTGAGCGGGGAGTTGGGTTCTCTGGGATGAAAACCCTACTGGAAAGGGCGGACTCCCCTTGTTTCCTCCCGGCTTAACGTGGGCGTTCTTCTGAAAACTCTGGCGGGGGCTTCCCCCGGATTTCCTGTGGGGCTTGTTGGCGTTGGCGAACTTCATGCGGCTTTCCTTGAAGAAAGCCGCACACGCGGCTGTGGCCGGGGCAGCGTACAGGAAATCCGGGTCGCCCCGTCTTTTTCGGCCCAGGTACGCTGTGGCGAACCTGGGGCACCCGTCCAGTTCCACCTGCATTTGCTAAGGGGCGGTGGAGAAGCCGAAAACGGTCACCTCATGGTAGGTTTCGCCCGGCTTTAGCTCGCTCGTGGGGAACTTTGGGTGGTTGGGCGAGTCGGGAAAGTGCTGGGTTTCCAGGCAAAAGCCGGAGTGCTTGGCGTAAACGTGACCGTGCTTGCCGTGGAGGGTTCCGTCGAGAAAATTGCCGGAATAGAACTGCACCCCGGGTTGGGTCGTTTCCACGGTTAAGACGCGCCCAGTGGTGGGTTCGACCACCCGCGCCGCCTGCTGCAGAACGCCAATCTTGCCGTTCAGGACGTAGTTGTGGTCGTAGCCCCCGCCTAACTTCAGCTGCTCGTTATTGTCGTTGATCCGCGCTCCAATGGCCGTCGGGTGGTGGAAGTCCAGAGGCGTTCCCGCAACCGGGGCCAGCTCTCCCGTGGGGATGAGCCCGGAGTCGACGGGTGTGTAGCGGTCTGCCGGTAGCATCACCAGGTGGTTGAGAATATCGCCTTGCCCCTCACCGGCAAGGTTGAAGTAGCTGTGATTGGTCAGGTTCAGAACTGTGTCTTTATCGGTGGTAGCAAAGTACTCGATCTTGAGCGCGTGGGCCTCCAGCGTGTAGCGCACCCGCGCGGTCAAGGTGCCCGGAAAGCCCTGATCGCCATCCTTGCTGACCAGGGTGAGCTCTACCCCATGGGGTATTTCTTTTCCTTGCCATAGGAGCTTGTCGAAGCCTTTGATTCCCCCGTGCAGGGTGTTGACCCCGTCGTTGGCAGGAAGCTGATAGCGCTTGCCGTCCAGGGTAAAGGTGGCGTGGGCGATGCGGTTGCCATAGCGCCCGACGATGGATCCGAAGTAGCTCTTGGGGTCGGCGGTGTAGCCGGCCAGGGATTCGTACCCAAGGACAATGTCGGCGACCTTGCCGCTGCGGTCAGGCACCTCGAGGGACACCAGCCGTGCGCCGTAGGTCATGACGCGGGCCCTAATCGCCCCCTCTTCGAGGGTGTAGATCTCCACCTTGGTTCCATCCGGCATATTGCCGAATTCAGACTTGGTCACCTTCGCCTCCAGATGCGATGCCAACGGCACCAGTGTCAACCACAAACAAACACAGTTCAGTATCTTGATTCGCTTCAACGGCCTGGCCATCCTCGAGACTCCTTGCATCTCTTTCGCGCACAGCTCGAGCACGAGCCGCGTCTTCAAACCGTAATGGATACTAAAGCATTTCGCCGTTCGCTGTATCCGCCACCGGGACAGTCCGCAGAGAGCAACCGGAGAAGTGCTCTAAAGCATTGATTTAACGCTATCAATCAGCAAAAAGAGGGGTTCGGGTATTACCAGTCACGAGTACCTTTAATCCGGCCATTGTTACCCAATAGTTGTAGCCAGCAGCGCGAGAGCCGCTATGCTACGGAACAAGCGGTGGTTCTGGACAACTGCTTGTTGATTCTTCGGGGGAGGGATTCAATTGAAGCAGCCGGCTACGAATCACCGCGAATATATTTCCACTAACGTCGAGGTCACGCTTGACGACGCCCGGGCCACAGCCCTGGAGCGCATCGTTAGCCTCTCGATGGACTACCAGCGGGGCGTCGGCCTGGTGCAATTCCGCAACGGCGTGGACGCCGTGATTGCCTCCACCGACTACCGTCAACTGATCGAGAAACTGCTTGAAATACTCTAACGCCATCATCGAGCTAGGTTCTACCACAGGACGCCGGCTGGCGTCCGCCGGTTACCACGAGCCCATTGTGTCCCTGCTGTGGACCAGGCCCGTCCAGCTCAGCTTGCACCTTGCCAAGCTGTCCTTCTGAGAGCAGTTTCGCAATACTGTGGCCTGATAATGATCGCGAGGTGTGGTTTTCCTTGGGAGAAAACCACGAGAAGGCCTTTTGCTTCGGTGTACACCCTTGCGAAACTGCTCGAATCCTAAGCGGAATAGACCCTGTCTTCCTGAGTTATGATAAAGCGGCTGCGGAGCTGTCGTCATCGCCTGTCGTCATCGCCCGGGAGCGCCGTTCTCATGAGGACAGAAAACCAATGGTCAATTATCTTGAACTGCCGGTAGGGGAGAAGAGCCCCGAGGTCATAAACGCGGTCATTGAAATTCCGGCCGAGGGCATCAACAAGTACGAGTACGACAAGACGCTGCACGTCTTCCGCCTCGACCGCAACCTCTATTCCCCGGTGCATTACCCCGGCGATTACGGCTTCATCCCCTCCACGCTGAGCGAGGATGGCGATCCGCTGGATGTGCTGGTGCTGGTGGACGCGCCCAGCTTTCCCGGCTGCGTGATGCAGGTGAGGCCTATCGGCTTGCTGGAAATGCTCGATCAGGGGGTGCCGGACGAGAAGGTTCTGGCCGTGGGCAAGAACAATCCACGCTACGCCGATGTGTGGAACTACTCCGAGATTTATCCCCACATGCTCAAGGAAATGACGCATTTCTTCGCTATTTACAAGGATCTTGAAGGCAAGCGGGTGGAAGTCAAAGGCTGGCATGACGCGGCCTACGCGCGCACCAAGGTGGTCGAAGCCGTGGGTCGCTTCAAGGACAACAAGGTCTCCTCCAAAGCCGACGGAAACCGCTAACCGAAAATCCGGGCTGGACCTTCAGATATAATCCCTGCAGGAACCCCGGAGAGATGGCCGAGTGGCTGAAGGCGGCGGTTTGCTAAACCGTTGTAGGGGCTAACACCTCTACCGGGGGTTCGAATCCCCCTCTCTCCGCCATCGTTTTATAATCAACAACATACAGATAGCAATACCGCCGGTCATACCTTCTGGTCGTCTGTGAATGCCTGAGACCCTTTCCAGGTCATTCACTCCTGGAAGGGGGCCGGGTACGCAGTCTGCAAGCCCTGTGATACGCCCTCGCACCTAGTCACCTGTTGCGGCAGACCCCCAACCCCTGGAGTCGCGCCACGTTGCGCAGATTTCCATTCGCGAGACCCGGGTCACAGCGTGCATGGGTAGACTACGCTGATCTCCCCCGAGAAGACGGCCTTCGAAGCCTCCAAACTACGTATGACTGGCGCGCTCAACGGATACGCCGATAAGTCCTACAATGTTCCGTTTTGCCACAACTCTGCGCAGCGCAAAAGCGTCGGCAGGCTGCTGATGGCCAGATTTCAGCAGGGTATGCGGTGATGAGGGCGGGGCCGGGTGCGGCTCGCAGTCTCTTCGTGGCGGCCACGATCCTGGTGGCCGCTCACGCGACTCTACTTGCGTTTGATCCACATGCATTGCTGCTGTCCAACCTGCTCATTCTCATGTTTGACCTTCTGGGGTTAACAGTATGCCTGCTTGGCGCTTCCAGCGAATCGCCAGAGACCAGGCCATTGTGGCTCTTATTCGGGTGCGGTTTGCTCCTCGTCGTGGTTGGTCAGCTGGGATGGACGTATTACGACTTCGCGATACAAATACATACTCAGACCCTGGCCAACAACTCCGACTTCATCTTTTTTGCATACGGAATTCCTGTCATGCTGGCTATCTGCTCCAGGGGTACGGATGCTGGCCTGAGGATCTTCGCATGGCTTGATGGGGCTCAAGCGCTTATCGCAGCGATGCTCGCGTACTTGCAGCTTTTCTCGGTACTGCCCTCACATACCCATCCCGAGGCGATCTCCGCGACGAACCTCATGTATTTGAACAATGCCGAGGATTGGGTTCTGGTCGGAGCTTTGACCTTGCGCTTCTTTTCCAATCCAAGCCCGGCAAGAAGACGCTTTTATCGCGTCCTCTCCGTGTATCTGTGGGTCAATGGGATAGTGCTTGTTATCTTGGGTTACCTCGAACTGAAGCGCGGCTGGCCTGAGGGACTGCAAGACGTCGGGTGGGGGCTCCCTTACCTCGCTCTCACGGGCTCGTTTGCCTTGCAATACAGGACCCCTACGGACAAGAGCGAACGGAGCAGCGGCCAGCGGGCCGTGGGACTCCTGATTGATAACCTCAGCCCCCTACTGTTCACGCTGGCTATCACACTCATGGGAGTTGAGATTGCGTCGGATCACCCATGGTTGGGGTTTGTCTGCATTTCGGCGGCGGTCGCGATCTATGGAGTACGAGCAGCGGTATTGCAAGTGAGATATGCCAGGTCGCAAAAGAAGTTGACTAAGGCGATGATTGCGGCTGAGCAAGCGAGCCGGGCCAAGAGCCAATTCCTGGCAAATATGAGCCATGAAATACGTACGCCGATGAATGGCATTCTGGGCATGACGGAACTTGCGCTCAGCACAACTTTGAGCGACGAGCAGCGCGAGTTTCTGCTGACGGTATACGCCTCAGCAGATCGCCTGTTGACCATCATTAATGAAATCCTCGATTACTCGAAGATGGAAGCAGGTAAAATCGCTCTGGATTCGGTGGCCTTCCATTTACCGAGCGTGGTCAAGGATGTCTTGAGAAGCCTTGTCTTGGCCGCCCACCAAAAGGGCCTGGAACTAGCAGTGCACCTCGCGCCGGATGTACCCGCTAACCTGACTGGTGACGCGATCCGGCTTGGCCAAGTCCTGATCAACCTGGTTGGGAATGCGATTAAATTCACGGAGCACGGAGAAGTCCGGGTGGATGTATCTGTGGAATCGGTTACGAACCACAGCGCTTGTCTGCAGTTCATTATCTCTGACACCGGGATCGGAATCGCACTGGACCAGCAGGAAGGGCTCTTTCAGGAGTTTCATCAAGCGCACACTTCAGGCCATCGGCTGTATGGTGGCACAGGGCTGGGACTGGCCGTCTCCAAGAGCATTGTCACCTTGATGGGTGGCGCCATCGGCCTCGAGAGTATGCCTGGGCAGGGCACAACCATAACCTTTGATGCTCACTTTATCCTGTCCTCCGGTTCGCCGTCAGCGCTTGCGATTGGAGCGCACACACCAGAAAGTAACGCCGCCGGGATCACCGCTCCGCCGCTATCGCTAAGGATCCTCCTGGCCGAAGACAACCTGGTGAATCAAAGAGTCGCCATGACTATGCTGGGAAAGATGGGACATCGGACCACGCTTGCGTCGAATGGCCTGGAAGCTCTGCAGCAATGGCGACAAAATGATTTCGATCTGATTCTCATGGATGTGCAGATGCCTGAGATGACCGGCCTGCAGGCCACCACGCTAATCCGCCAGGAAGAGGCTATAGGGGCTCACATACCCATTCTTGCCATGACCGCGTCTGCAATGAGCGAGGAACGGGACCGCTGTTTAGCGGCCGGCATGGATGATTTCATTTCCAAACCCGTGAGCTATAAGGTCATCGAACATATGATCACAGCTACATTTTCAGAGAGGTAATAGTCATTTTCAGCCGACCGTAGTTACAGCCGCCACCGCCTCGGCTTCTATCGTGCCTTGTGCAACCGGTAGCACTACCACGGTAAACCTGTAATCGGTGATCGACTGCACCACGCGCACTCATTGTTCGAAGTGTTCCAAATTTCCATCAAATGAGTCGTGCCACAAGCCAAATGAAGGCCGCGAACATCCAGAAAACCCAGTTGAAAGGGAGATTCCGACGCTTCTGAAGGAAATAGAGCAGGACGACAGGAGTGGCGTAGTAGGAAAGCGCGATCAAAGCGTCGGTGATGGAGACCCGCGCAAATCAGCACAAGTGCTGCACCCTTCATCGGCAGCAGGGGGGGGTCCGCTACATTACCAGCGTGCGCCGCACGCCACACCAATGAAGCATATGGTTAAACACATAGCCCGGATTCCCTCCTCGCCTCCAGCTGCCCATTGCTTGGCTTCAGACGGGCACTCATCACAGACAACTGAAGTACCGGAGCAGTTTATGAGTTTCCTCCAACAGTCCGACCTAAAAAGGCACCTTTCAACAAGATCCGGCAACATGTCCGCCCGCCACAATGAAGCGATGCCCGCTGAAGGTTCGCGGGTGATACTTCGTGATGGCAATCTGGTTATGTTGCCGCCTCCGATTCTGGAAGAACCGGTAGTAGAAGCGCCAAAAATCAGCATGGCGAAAACGTAGTGTTAAATGCGCGCTTCAACCCAGCTGGCCTTCTTGGGAGGGGCAGCTGGGATCATCAAAGTTGAGTGCTGAAGAGGATCAATGGGAAGAGGGTACCAAGCAAGGCAGCGCGGGGCCTTGCTGAACGCGATAGGGCCTGTTTGAGATCGCCCGCACTGGTCATTCAACTGGCCTAAGTTCAGACTATACGGCCTACAAACCCGGTGGCCATGAACTCTCTGGACGGAAGCGACAGTTGATATTCACAGATTGCTGCGATTACCGATTCATCAAAACAGTGGTCAGTGAACGTCTCATATTCGTGGATCTTTCTGAACGCCTTTCGGTCGTTGCAGAGAACGATGAAATCCCACACGAGTTCACCTGTCGATTTACGCATGGACTGTACTGGGTCTCCGAAGAGGAGAAGGTGTAGCGCACCCTCGATTACGCTATCGGCGGCATGAATCTCAAAGCGCACAACTTCAAGTACAACTAAAGTGGATTGTGATTCAGAATCCGCGCGGGTTTGCGATCTGACGGCGGTCTGAAGGCATCGGTCTAAACGCCAGGGACGGCTCCGCAACTTAGACAGTTTCGATCTCCGAAAAACTGTGTCGAGCAAGACGAGATACTAAGGCTAGCGAATGTTCCCGAAGTTAAAGCCGGATCCAGAGACGTCGGGGACAGCCAGGGATGGTACGCAGCACCGCCGCAAAGAGGGAGCAGTGATTGCAACTTTAGTCAGGAGCGGGGCATGGAAGCCTTCGACCCCAACGCCGATATGGACTCACCAGGGGAAGCAGCGGCTATGAAAAATCCGAGGCCCGGCTACAACTTTTCTCAGATGAAGCAGGGTCAGGGCAACTACAACGCACTGAGTCGCAAGCAGCTTGCACAAGCAGATCACGGCTATCAATCAAGCGGCGACGGGCGCATAACCAGTCAGCAGTCCGTCAAACTTAGTTCGCAACACGGGTCGCTAACAAAGAGTTAGTTGCCCCCAACGCATTGAAGAGAATTGGAGTTTTTATGTTCGAATCAGCATCCGTGTTCTTAGCAGGTATTATCATCACTTGGTTTGTCCTGGATAATTGTCGCCGCTGGTATCGCTAGAGCAGGGTTCAAGATATGGGGGAAAGAACGAGTTCCAAGCAGGTTTCAGGAGGGTCAAAACTGCACAGATCCCGCCTATAGGCAGCCGGTTCGTTCCCAGGGGAACAGGCAACGCCTGCAGGAGGTCGGACACCAGCACGGCAACAGGGCCCGAGTGGGGTTCTCGCCGATCGCACAAAGGGCCCTCTATGAAGAATTTTCCGTTAGCCGCTGAACGTTTTCCGTCCCTCAGCCGATAGTTGCTAGCGAAGGCTGCAACCCGCGCGATACCCGCAGCGCCAAAGGAGACTCCCGTGAGCACGTCGCCAATCATCAGCTCTCTCTCATATTCCAATCCGGCCGTCACGGAAGACCCCGTCCAATCCTCACCTCAGCAGCAGCCCGCACAGATTCCCGGAACCAACGCACAGGATATTGAAGACACCGTGCATCTTTCCCAGTTTGCCCAGATGGCCCAGCAAGGTGGGAGCCCATCTGTGATCGCCAGCACCACCGGCCTCACCGTCAGCGCGGTCGATAGCGACCTCGGTATTCCTACCGCCTCGTCCAGCGTTACTGTCGCTGCGCCGCGTGGCTATGGCGGAGAACACCCTGCAGCACCCGGAGCCACCAGTCACTCCGGAACTGCAGCACCGACTCCCGCGCTATCGGTCAGGGCGTAGCCGCGCGGCGTTTCCTGTAGCTGACTCCAACGCCGTGCGCCCTAACATGGCAGTACGCATCAACTCGCAACCAGGTCTACCAGGAAAAAGGCGGCCAGAGGGAAAAAGCATTATGAGTGAGGCGCGCTTTATTAAAGTCGTGAAGGGACGCTACTGGCTGACCCTAACGAAGACAGCAGAACATCCCCACAAGGTTTTCCAGGACCGCCATGAGGCAAAGGTATGGCTTGTCCAGTACGGCGTATTGAGGTCGGCCGCCGAGGACTGCTTGCTAGAGGCTGACGGGGGCATATCGGTCCGTGTGCTGCTGCCTCGGGTTTAGCCGCAATTGCCACCGAAGAAGATCACGTTGCCTGGTTGAGGGTCGTGAACCATCGCCTGAGAATTGCGTGCGTCGGGGCTATTCGACTAATGAGATGATTGCTAGGGGCATACCATGGCGATAATTGCACCGTACAGGGATGATGACGGAGAGGAAGCGCGACCATGTGAACGCGCGGTTTTGACATCGGGGACAAAGTGCATCGCTGCAATTGTCTTGCGCGACGAGAATGACAAGCATCATTTCTTATGCCTAGCCCATGCTGCCCAACATCTGAGCGGCAACCAAGAGTTGCTTGCAAGCGTGGTTATCGAGCTGGCTTTAACGGTGGGCATCTCTAAGAACGCTTGGGAGCCCGCTGGTTAGCTCAAGGGTCAGGAATGCGACAGGTTTAATGCTCGGCTGACAATCTCTGATAGCTGAATGGCCTGGGAGGTATACGTTCAGCAAATTATCCCATGGCTCTGTGTTGCCGGTCTCTCGCATTTTTCCAGTGATCAAACGCGGAGGGTACCGTGATGGTCCAAGTCATGCACCACGCCGGATTTCTGATGCGTTTCATCGAGGGTCTGCCGAATCACGGCCAAGAGTTCAGCATTCTTAACCGGCTTTTGTAGGAAGGCTCTGGCACCGGCATTGAGTGAACGTTCTCGGTTTGCTCTGCGGTCCCGCCCTGACAAGACGATGACCGGGATAGACGAGAAATTGAGGTTTGTTTTCAATCTATCCAAGACAACGAACCCATCCCCGGCCGGTAAGCCCAGGTCCAGGACGATCAAGTCCGGCGTATGTTTGCGCGCTTCCGAAATAGCTCCTACTCCGTCCTCCGCACAGTGAACACCATAACCGTTCGCCCGGAGACGTACTTGGAGCGCTTGCCGCATGTCTGGGTCGTCATCGACGACGAGAATGTCCGCTTGACTCAATTTGCTACCTACCTTGTAATCGGGAAACTATAGCGAGAGCGTAAAGAGCTCCCACTTAGTTTTTCGACGTCCTCAAGGCATACTTGATAGCCGGAAAGTTGTACCTGGATCGATCCTGGTCCGGCAATGCGACCCTAACCGCTTCGGTCCGGACGGTCATGGGACGCGATCGTGGTGAACCGACGAGTAACACAAAGGTGCTACATCGGCAGTTAGAAATCCGCCGAAAGAGTAGACAGGCCCAAAGGAATTCGACGGATTTCGCTCGTGCTAGTTTTGTTCTCGTTCCGGCTCTAACTGGCCAGAGCCGGAGAGCAATATGGAACAAGAGCTAAAAGGTCGAATGGGCCGACCATTAGAGCTTTATCACAAGCCGCGATTCTCCACGAACGGTGAGAGAACAAAGTGATCCTCCTACTTTGCGCGATCCTGGGATGGGGTATGGCCAACTCTGAGTGTCTGCTCACCATTGAGACCTGTCATCTGGCGGCGGTGGTGGATTCACCAGCGTTTCGCCCAGCGGTCCTCGGTCCAATCCTTGCTGGTCCAGCAGATGCAGAGAGACACGAGCTGTACCCGCCGGGGCCTGCAGGGTGGCTTGCAGCTTGATCGGCTGCGACGGCGTCACCGAGTCCAGGGTCGCCGTGCCGAGTACTGCACCTCCACGACTGTAATAACGCGCCACCAGCTTGCCGGCGTAGAACACACCGAATTCTCCAGTGAGCACCAGCCCGTTCGGTGTGGCGGCAGCAGCCAGTGGCTGGCCCACTACACCGCTGTAGGTTGCTGTCTGGAAATCCTCACCCATGCGCGTGGGATACCACTGCGTATCCATTGCGTAGCTTTCGCCGGGAGCGAGCTCAATCATCGGACTGTTCACTTCCGCTTCCATGTAATAGATCGGCGGCCCGGCGGGAGCGGGCGCAGGGGCGTTGCGCGGCTGCGTTCCGGTGGTAAAGAAAAGCATGGTTGCCTTGCCAGGGTATTGCGCCGTGGGCTGATAGCGGGCGCGCTCGACCATGGTGTATCCAGTGGAACCATCCACGACGGCCAACCAGCCGGCGGGCGAGTCGACCCAGACTTCTCCGCCGAGATCACCCCAATGCAGCCGGAATAAACCGCCGCTTACTGAATAGCCCCGATTCTGCGCCATCCCGCTGACGACTTGATAGCTTTTCAGAAAAACGCTGGCCGGGTTGGCCGGAGTCAAGCCCCAGAACTTTGGATTGAACTGGTTGGGGTCGTCTGGCGCGGCAGCGTTGTACTCTGAGACCGATTGCTCCGACCATGTCTGCGGGTATCCGGTTACGTTCTTCATCACGGCGTGGAAGGAGATGACTGGCGAGCCGGCGGCTATGCTGATGTCGCGGATATATTGCTGCCCGATGGCTGGATCGACCGGGCCGGTCAAGCGCACAGTGCATTGTTCGCCCTGCGACAACACCTGAAGCGAAAAGGGTGAATTGTCCAAGGGCTCTCCGCCTGCGCCCGCCCAATGCTGCTCATCCTGCTCCCCTTCGGGCATGGGCCAGATCTTGTCTCCGCCGTAGTTATTCCAATGCTGCCCGGCAGTTTCAGGCGGGATCACTTGCCCTTTCAGCTGCTGATTGACAAAAAGATAATCGTGGCCGCCGAAGGTGACTTGCATCAGCCTTCCGCCGAGTTGCGGAACAATTTCGAGTTTCACCCACTGGTTGGCCAGCTCTTCGGCCTTCCACCCCAGGTAGTCCGCGGCCTGGACGGTGCAACTGGCTTTTGCACCCGCCTGCCCCAACAAGGTTGAGCCCGTAAGCGACCCCAGTACTACAGCACAGAGAAATAATCCCAGAGCGTAGTTTGTGGCCCTGGCAAGAATGGAATGCATTGGTTGTCCTCATGATCATTGAAACATGATCATGGAAATTGCCAAGCCGGGTTCACGCAGATGCAGATTGCTTGCGCGCAGTGTTGAGGATCTGGCGAAGGCGGTTGCCGACGATCAGGTCCTCACCGGGCTGTAAGGTCATGGATATAATCTGCAAGCGCGCCGGCCCGCCGGCTCTGTGGTGAGCCGCGGTATCGTTCCTGAGCCGCCCCAGAACCCCACTGGGATTGGTGCCGCCCATCACATCAATCCGCGGGTTGCTGTCGCGCAGCTGCTGTTCACATTCCGCCAGCGTCAAGCCTAATTTCTGTTCGTCCCAGCTCACGTCCAGCGTTGGATAACTATTGCCGTCTGTAGGAACCGTGATGTTCGTGGCCACTCCAGGCACTGTATCCACTAATTTCTTGATGCGTTCCACGCGGCTCTGCCATTCCTTGTTGACCGCGTCCATATCCGCAGTCGCCCAATATTGGATCGCGGCCAACATCCCCATCATTTCTTCCTTGCCGACCTTCATGGGCCTGCACACGGCTCCTTCCCAGGGACTGCTGTTGTAAAGAGCCGCATCGATCAGATCCTTCCGGCCCAGCAACACTCCGGCACACTGCGGGCCGCAAAGACCTTTGCCGCCGCTGAAACAGTACATATCCACGCCTAACTTTGCGTAGTGGGTGAAGTTCGAAAAGGGAGGGATGCGGTCTGCAAGGTCGGCCAGAATGGGTACGCCGGCGGGCTTGGTGATATTGAGTATCGCCTGAAGGCGGTCGTCCTCCGCCCAGTCGGTGTACAACATGGCGGTTTGCGGAGTAATGGCGGCCTGCAATTTCTCCACTGAATCGACAACCACAAGTTTGCCTCCGGCCAGGCGGATGGCGCTGTCGAATGCGCTCCTGCGCGGCATGATGATCACTTCGTTTTTGAGGCCGGTGGTGTCGGGCAGTTGCCACACGTGGTTTGGATCCGAGCCGGCAATGCAGCCCGCCGTGGCCGAGGCAATCGCACCGGCCGATCCGGAGGTAATCATTCCGGATTCTGCGCCGGAGAGCTTTGCCAACTCGCGGCCTACGCCGGCTTGTAAGTCGAACATGTCGACAAAGTAGTGAGAGGCATCTTCGAGAGCTTGCCGCGTCGCCGGTATTTCCAGCGAGCCGCAAAGGTAGGTCCAGGTGCCGCGCGCGTTGATCAGCGGCTTGACTCCAATGCGCGTATAGATGTTGTCGGTGTACGACCTTTTGACCGTGGATGCGACAGCGTTGGACACGGCGGCGACGACGCTGCGCGTGCCAATGGTGGCAAACAGAGGAGCCGCGGCCAGCAATTTCAAGAACGATCGCCGGCCGTTCAGACCATTTTGATGCTCAAATTCGGGTGCCATAGTTGCCATCCTACTTGATCTGGAACCGAAGCCCCCGGCAGAGCTTTTAGAAAAAATACTTGGCTACGAATTGAAACTCGCGGTTATCCAGGGTTGTCGACGTGATCGTCCCGAAGGAGCTCGATGACTGGTTAGCATTGGGAACGCCAAACTGGGGGTGATTGAAGGCGTTGAAGGCCTGGATTTGAAGACTCAGCTTCTGCGATTCAGCAAACGGCATGGCGAACATTCGTTTGAGCTCCAACCCGAGGGGATTGTTCGACGGCGCCACCACCCATGACGGGTTGCGCGGCGCGTTGCCGTAATGGCCGATAGCTTCGGTGAATCTGGCGGTATTGAACCACTCATTGATAGATCTGTTGGGAACACCATTCTTCTGGCCGGGAACAAGATCCGGATATTCGAAGTTATTGCCGTTATTCTGGCCGTCGTCACTCTGAGAGACGAATTGCGGACTGCCGGAATAATACTGGAAGATCCCAGCAACGGCCCATCCGTTCAGAACGTCCCGCGCCATCGAGTTTCTGTCCTCACTCAGTTTGGGAAGGTCGTATAGGACGGCGACCGTCAGGTTATTACGCTGTTGGGTCAGCCCGTTCGCCCATACTTTCTGGAAAGCATACTGGGTCTCATTGCGCTGTTGGTTGGTGCCGCCGCCTTGATCATCCTGTTCCGAAGAGAGGGCATACGACGTGGTCAGGTCGAGACCGCGCGATAGCCGATGTTGAAAGTGAACCAGGAAGCCCTCGTAAATCGAGGCTCCATGATTATCCAGCACGCGCATCTGGCCATAAGCAGGATACGGGCGATTTGCCTGCACATTTCCGCCGGGCTGCTGTGGCGGACCGACATTGTAATTCAGCAGAGACGTGTCCTCTTTGCTTCCCTTTACCCCAACATAGGAAAGATCAATCACGTTGTTCCCGAACTGCTTGGAGAAAGTCAGATTCCACGTCTGCAAATAAAGGTCGGGATGATCGCGGCCGGGCGGTATCGACACGATATTCGCGACGGACGCGGAGAGGGCCGGCGAGACTGGATTCTCCAGGGTAGACGTGGGAGCGTTGGGCGTAGCGCAGTAACCGCAGTTGCCGTTGAACAGACTAAAGCTGGGGTCATCCGGCGGGTTGAGCTGCAGGATATTGATGTTATCGAACTGCCCGGCGTAGTAACTGATCCCGTACCCTCCGCGCACCACCATCTGATGCGGCAGGCTATAGGCGAACCCCAGCCGGGGCCCAAAGTCCTTGCCCGTGATGTGCCATATCGGGCTGTAGTTAGCGAGGGGCACCAACTGTATAGGGTTGACGTTCCAGTCGATGGTCTCGGAGGTGTTGAGAGAGTCCGTCGGGGCCGGGTAGAGGGAGTAGTTCAGCCCCGTGTTCACGGTAAGATTGCGATTCACCTTCCAGTTGTGCTGTATGTAAAAAAACATACGCCATTGATGGGCATTGGTGAGTGGAATGCCCTCCGGGGTGATGACCTGGGCCGGAATCCCCAACATCAAATCCGCCCCGTCGTAGCCGCCTTCATTGGCGGGGGCATTGGGGCCGTTGTTGGCGGTTTCCGAGCCGTTAAAGTTGATGACTCCGTAAGGGGTATTGCTGGTGTCGGCATTGTCTTGAACGCGGCGGACGTCTCCGCCGAAGATCACTGTATGGGTGCCGTGCGTCCAGGTCACATTATCCACGACCTGGTAGGTTTTGCCCTGATCCAGTCCGACTCCATAGTCGCTGCCCACCCCAATCAATTCGTTGCTGGTTAGATTCGGAAAACCTTGCTCGGACGCGGGCCAGGGCTGGCCGTTGGGCTGCACAAAGCCGTTGATGCCGATGGAAGCAGGCGTGAAGCTGGTGTTCGCGTAGGTGGTCAACAGCTTCTGGTTCTCGAAATCGATCCCCAGGCGAAGTTCATTGATGAGCTTGGGCGAGACGATGTGAACATACTGCAGACCGGCGTTGAAAATCGGCAAAGTCGCATTATCGTTGAAGTTCGGATTGCCCTCGTGGATGAAGTTGGTTCGACTTGCGTACATGAAATGAAGCGTAAGCTGGTCGTTCGGGGTCAAAAGGTGATCGAGGCGCCCGATGTACTGGTTGGTGTCCTGGTAGCCGCCGGTGAAAAAGGCGTAGTTGAAGCCGCCCTGGTTGGTATTGGGCAAGGGCATGTATTGTTTCACGATCTGCTGCGCCACCGGATCGACGGGTATCTGATTGTTCAGGTACGGCTGACCTGTAGTCGGGCTCACCAGTTGGGTGCCGGGCAGTAGAGCCGAAAAATCGCCGTTCTCCTCCTGCGGCGTGAGAACCTTCGTCAGCCCTGCAGTCTCCTCATTGGAGCGAATCCCTTCATAGCTTATGAAAAAAAAGGTGCGGTTGGGGATAATCGGACCGCCCAGCGTCCCGCCGAACTGATTCTGCCGATACACCTGCTTGGGCGCGGGTGCGGGTATAAAGTAGTTGCGCGCATCCAGCGCCGTGTTGCGAAAATACTCGAACACATCCCCGTGAAACTTGTTGGTGCCGGATTTGAGTTGAATGTTCGTGATGTCCCCGGCCGCGCCCACGTTTTGCGCTTCGGCGTTTGCGCTAATCACCTCGAATTCCTGTATGGCGTCGGTAGAGGGATACAGGTTCACGTACGCGTGCCGGTCGCCAATCATCGTGACCCCGTCCACATTGGTCTGTCCCCACTCCAGTTGTTCGCTGTACGACTGAACGCTGGCGCCATCCTCCGTGGAGGTGTGATTATCCGGAGAGTAAGCCGTCGTGCCGGGCGTAAGAATGGCGAGGTCCTCAAATTTGCGCCCGTTCAGGGGAAGGTTCTGTACCTGGTCCTCGCCGACCACGTTGCCCAGAGAGGAGGCTTCGGTCTGCAGCAAGGGTGGCGCTGCTTGAACGGTCACCAGCTCCGCGGCCGCCCCAACCTGCAGTTGGAAGTTGACCCTTGCCTCCTGGCTGAGCTGCAGCACAATTCCCTGCTGCTGGGTTGTGGTGAACCCGTTGGCCGTGACCGAAACGTTATACGAGCCGGGAGGCAGGTAGTTGACGGTGTATTCGCCCGTAGCCGCGGTCACCGCCGATTTTGCGATCCCGGTGGCCACGGACGTGACTGTCACTTTGGCTCCCGGAATGACTGCCCCGGAGTGGTCGGTGACGGTGCCGACGATTGCCGTATCGACGGTCTGTGCTGGTGCGAGCGCACACGTCACAAGGTAAATACACAGTAGAAATAAGGAATTGCGTCTGCGCATGGTGGTCTCCTGAGAAAAGTAACCAGCACTGATTGCACCACTTAGAACTTCGTCTTGGGACCCGACTCGCAACTTCCGGAACGTGGATTTACGACTGCAGCGAAGTAATCAAAACTCTCAGCAGCCACAGCCTTCGGGGCGTGACCTAACGCGCTCACCTGGCAAACGCCGGAGAGGATCTGACAGGTGAATGAAAGAACAGTGCCCGCAACGCATCCTCGCTGAACTTCCGATTCACGTATGGGCCCAGGAAACAGAGAACCAGGAGACTGAGACACAGGCGACCGCAAAGTGTTCGGCGCCATCGGTTAGTGATCTGGGTTTTACAATAGTTGTTAAAAGATTCACCGTCAACGGAAAATTTTCACGGGCTGCCACAATATTTGCCGAGGATCCAGCAATGTTTTTTGGAGGAAGGTGGCAGACGAGAATCACCCCAATCAGGTCGAATCGAATTTCTCTGTTGTAGGTGCAGTTCGGCCTTCACGCGATCACGACGGGATTTCCGCTTGTTACTCCGCTTTATGATCTGGATTAGCCGGCCCTGCTTAGCCGAGTTTCAACCTAGGTCGTTTGCACTAGCTGCGAACTGCGGGTCAGTGTGTTCATGCATCGACTCAAGTTGGTCATGATGGCACATGATTGCTTCACCGACCTCCCGGTGGGCGGCGGAGGCATCAATCATGCAAGCTGCAGTCGCTGGAGGCAATGTGGGTTTGAAGGCACTATCGTACAACACAGCAATAAAAAGTACCGCAATAAAAAGTCATCCGGGCCGTGGTGAGCAGTTTCTCACCAGGGCCAAAGAGTGTGCATGAGAACTCGAGTCGGCAGAGGTAGTCTACTAACAGAATCCATTCGGTGCTGCTGAGCCCTCCGGCTGAAAGCATTCGAAAATATCGTTTTCGGCCCAGGTACGCTTTGGCGAACCTGGGGCACCCGTCCAGTTCCTAATGGTTTCTGATACGAAACTGGCTGCTGCCGGTTGAGTTCTCACACATCATCTAAAGCCCGGTCATTGAAACATAGAGCGTTCACGCGGGTTTGAAAACCCGCTCCCCCGGACGGATGCTCGCTGCGGCGAGGATGCTTGCTGCGGCGAGGTAGTCCGGGCGGGCACAGTCTTGCGCGCCCCACCCCGTCGGTAGCCATCGTCCAGGACAAATTACTTAGACAGCACACCGCAATCGTTCCATGATATTTCTCTGGAAATTTTCTCTGGAAATGTAGTCCAATGTACCCACCCCAAGGGATATACCCGGCCCCGCAAGCCTTAATAGAACTGGTCTACCCAAAGATCGAATGCACGGCCGTACCCACCATAATTTTCCTGGCCAGCCAGGAGTTGATAATAGGAGCCCACCATGAAGAAAGCGCTACTTGCTTGTCTCTTGCTACCGTTGAGCCCATTGTTCCTCCGGGCGCAGATCGCGAACAACACTTCACTCGTTGGCACCGTAAGTGACGCAGGCGGTGGCGTCATAAGCGGCAGCAAAGTGACGGCCGTGGAAGAGAACACCAAGGTGCAATCGACAGCCGTTACCAACGGCGCGGGATACTACTCGATTACTTTCATCCAGCCGGGAACATACGACATCACGGCCGAGCAGTCCGGCTTCAAGACGACCACCAAGACGGGGGTCATTGTGCCTATAGACCAGGCCATCCGGACCGACTTCGCGCTGTCCGTCGGCTCAGTTGAAAGCGTGGTCACGGTCACCGCGAATACGCCACCCCTGTCTACCGACGACGCAACCCTGGGCGAGACGTTCAATACCCGGGCAGTAGAAGACCTTCCGATTAGCGGCCACAATGCACTCGAGGTCGCTGCCTTGGCCTCAAACGTCTATATCGGCTCGGCCACTAACTACCAAGGCAACCCTCCCGGTGAAGACTTCATAGGCGCCGGCCAGCGCGAGATTCAGAACAGCCTCTCGCTCGATGGCGTCTCCATCGTGAACAACCTGATTACGACCACCCCGGATCACCCGGCTGCGGATATGATCTCGGAAACCCAGATGCAGAGCGGCAACTACACAGCGCAATACGGCTCGTATCTCGGAATCCACATCAACCTGGTCAGCAAGAACGGCACTAACGACCTTCACGGAGCGGTCTACGAGTATGTGGAGAACACCGCCCTGAATGCAAATGTGTTTACTGCCGCCCCAGGCAGCAAGAAGCAAGTTCTGCACTACAACCAGTACGGCTTCCAGGTAGGAGGCCCGGTCTACATCCCAAAGCTGTACAACGGCCGCAACAAGACGTTCTTCTTCGGCTCCTACGAGAAACTCAAGCAGGTTGGCCAGGCATCCAGCATTGTCTCGGCGCTCACGCCGGCGATGGAAAACGGCGACTTCAGCGCCGCTGGAATTCCGCAGCTTCATGATCCTACTACTGGTCTGCCTTATCCCAACAACCAGATTCCAGCAGCCGAGCTGGCAACGCCGAGCGCAGCGATCTCAAAGAAATATGAAGCCTACATGGTAGCGCCGAATCAGCCGGGCATTGCCAACAACCTGAACAACGACTATCCGAGCGATCTGACGATCACGCAATCGATCGATCGCATCGACGAAAATATCGGCGATAAGATCAAGCTCTTCGGTCGCTACTACTACCAGGACCTGACCTTCATCAACGGCTCGAACTTTGCAGCCAATGCTTCCAACGGACCGACCAACAGCCGGAATTATGCATTTGGCTACACCCAGGTCATCACGCCGAGACTGATCAATGATCTGCACTTCGGGGTAAACAAGCTGATCGCGGAGAACCTGAACTACTGGTACACCGCCGGGCTCAAGAATGCCGGAACCAGCCTCGGTATTCCCGGTTTTACCGGGGACACGCTTTACAACAACCCGGGCGTTCCAGTAGTTACTATCACTAACTTCACCGGCGTCGGCAATGCGGGCAGCAACTGGTTCCAGGACGATCGCACCTACGACTTATACGATCAATTGAGCTACTCCCGGGGCAAGCACAGCATTATCGTTGGCGCAGAGTTTCGCCGTCTAACCCTGGGCCGCGAAGCCACCAACAACCCACTTGGCACCATCGGCTTCTCCGCAACCTCGTGCAAGCCTAACCTTGCAGGCGATTGCGCTACACCCATTGTCAGTACCGGATATTCGGCCGCAGACTTCGTGCTGGGCTATGCCAACAGCGACACCACCCCGATCGATACCATCAAGGGTTCCGTGGGTGAGTGGCGCGATGGTTTCTTTGCCCTGGATAACTGGCAGGTGGCTCCCAAGTTCACCATCAACTATGGCTTCCGCTATGACCTTCCGACGGCGCCGTACAGCCTTAACGGGTATGGCCGGTTATTGAACGATGCTCAAACCGCCCTGATGCCGGCGACCACGGCGACGTCAGGCGCAACCTACAAGCCCACGCCAGGGTACAAGTTTGGCGCGGCGCAACTGGACAACGCCGGACCGCGGCTTGGTCTCGATTACCGAGTAACAGATAAGACGGTGATCCGCGGCGGGATCGGCTTCTACTACAACGCCAACCAGCTCAATACCTATACCTTGCTGACGTCAAACTACCCATTCGCTGCGGCGGTAAGCTACTCCACCACGGGGGCCAATCCGATCACCTTCACCAATACGACTCCGGGGGCCGGGAGCGCAGCTCCTGTGGCCGGGACGCCGAAAACCTACGTCGCTGCCTACACGCCGGAGCCCAACCTGAAGACGCAGCGCGCCTATCAGTGGAACGCGGACGTGGGGCAGGCGCTTTGGAATGGAGCCGCGTTCGAGCTGCAGTATTTAGGCTCGCACTCGCTGCACCTGGACCGCAGCTACTATAACAACGAGCCGATCGATCCGGTCAACACGACGATCAAGTCGCTCAACTCACAACGTCCCAACCAACTCTTCGGCAGCATCCGCGTCTTCCAGGAAGATGAGTACTCGCACTATAACGCGCTGACAGCCATCTTGCGGCAGCGAGATATCCATGGGTTTTCCGGCCAGGTCAGCTACACCTGGTCGCATGATATGGACATCGGCACCAACTCCAACGCCGGCGGCACCACATCGCAGCAGTACAACATCGGCGCCGACTATGGCAATGCAAACTGGGATGTTCGCAACCGTGTCGTGGCTGAATTCACCTATGCCATGCCAACATTGGCAGGCATGAACGCGATCAAGCGCGAGACGCTGGGCGGATGGCATGCCAGCGCCATCGTCAATATCCAGTCCGGCATGCCCTTCACCGTGGCCATGAGCAGCAACACCACCGCGGCCGGCGTCGATCAAGGCCTCCAGCGTCCGTCCTGGGTGCATCCCGAAAGAGCTAACTGCAATCTGGGGAACGCCTATGTCGGCCTGAGCCATTCGACTGCGTCATGCATTGATGAAACCGCCTACAAGACTGCGGTCAACTACTCGACGTTGGCTGTCGGCTACGGCGATGTGCATAGAAACAGCCTTTTTGGTCCGGGTTTGCAGTATGAGAACGTGGCTGTGTTCAAGGACTTTGGGATCTGGGAGCGGCTGAAGTTCCAGTTCCGCGCCGAGGCCTACAACGTCTTCAATCACCCGAGTGGAGCGAATCCGCAGTCCGGAGCGACTTCCGCCTCGAGCGGCCTGAACATCAGCACAACCGGAGCCTGCGCCGAAGTCTCATGCCTCGTTTATCCCAACGGTTTCGGTACCATCACGGGGATCCAGCAAGTGCCGGGCACGTTCAGCGGAGCTCGCATTCTTGAGCTGTCGGGGAAGGTGATCTTCTAACTCGTGGGGCGGCCGGAGGAATCCCTTCCGGCCGCAGAGGACGGCAAGGAACTTCGCTGCCGCAGCTTGGAAAAGCGCAATGGTGGAAGCCCCCGCATTCATGCGGGGGAGCTCGGCTTTCAAGCCGAGCGGCGTGGGTGGGACAATCCTCGTCCGGCTTTAGCCGCGGGGTTTCGGAATCTTCACACCCGCCAAGGGAAGCCCGTTACCCTTCTGAAAAAAACGTACCTCAGGGCCTAAAGGCCTCATCCGCCTCATATTAAACGGCCCGACTGAAGTCGTGCCCTGATACAAAGCATGAGAGCGGTGGCTGGTCCGGGGTGAATGTTCTCACCGGGGCTAAAGCCCGATTGATTGAAGTGCGATTCTTTCCGCGACGCTGAAGCAGGGGGCTCCCACCGGAGAACGATCAGAATCTGTTGTCCGGGCACTGAACAGTGCTGGTTAGCATCACACGCTAAATCAGAGTCAATAACTGCCTTTTCTTTCGTTCTATTCTCGTATTCGGGCCCCGATGGCTAAGCTTTGACAGCAGTGAAGGTTGCGGCGCCATATTCGCCCAGCTTCGCGCTTCCGGAGAGCGTGCCTCCCGAGAGCACACCGGTGAAGATGTAAGGCACTCTCTGTTGTCCGGGCACGGACATCGCACTCGTCAGCGTCACGTGGTCCGCTTGAACCTTGCCTTGGAGCTGTGCCTTGTAGATCTCACCCAGATGCTCACCAGTGAGAGAGGTGTCACTCTGCTGCAGCACAAACTGCTGCTTACCTACGCCCCGGATGTATTGGATGGTCACGTTCCAGGTTCCGGCCAGCTGCGCCGTCGGCCCGGTGTAGACCGGCGGGTTCTCGAAATGACCCGGATTACACAGGTACTTGGAGAGCGCATCGGCAACAATCTTGTAGTCGCCCGGCTGCATCATGTAGGGCATGATGCCGATCGAGGAGGCCATCATGTCGGGACGGCGCCCTTGTCCAGCAACGGTCAGGATCCGCGGCGTGCCCTGATCGAGCTTCTCGCTAAGCTCTGTACCGGTAATACCCACCTTCGCCGCGTCCCAGCGAATGGTCAGCGTGGGCGCCCGATTCGATAGGTCAGCATCGGGCATGTTCACATGCGTTGTAACCGACGGGATGTCCTTCACGGCATTTGCGATGTAGTTGTCCCACTCCAGCCATGTCCGCTGCTCCGCTTCGTGGTCGCGCTTGTACCACTGGCGCACGGCAGCCAGCATGCCCATTGCCTCTTCCTTGCCTACCTTAAGGGCGCGGCCCCAGTTATGGTGTGGCGCTGCGTTCCAAAATGCTGCCTGGCATAGATCTTTCGGTCCCAGCAAAACACCCGCTGCCTGCGGTCCACGCATGCACTTGCCGCCTGAGTAGCCTACAAAGGTCGCCCCCGCCGCCAGGTGGATGTTAGGTACTATCGGCTCTTCGGCCGCTGCGTCAACAAACACCGGTACTCCCCGCTCCTTTGCGATCGCGCACACCGACTTGATGGAAAGCGGCTCTTCAAAAGCACGCGGCCCCGACATGATATAGATCATGGCGGTCTGATCGCTCAGCTTGGCACGCAGCTCATCCTCAGTCTCAACGTCGATGATCTCGGCTCCCGACATACGCACGCCAAAGTCATATACGTTGCGCGCATACTTGGGAATAATCACCTGGCTGTGCTCTTTCAGGTAGGGCATGGTTTGTGACTTTTCCGGATCCATGCCGACCCGGCAGGCGACCGTTGCCAGTGCGATCGCGGCCTCGCAACCACAGGTCACAATGGCGCCGGGCGCGCCCATGTGGGTCGCGATCTCTGCCCCCACCGCGGCCATCAACTCGTCCATCTGCACGTAGTGCTTTGATGCCTCGTACATCGCCTGCTTCACTTCGGGCAACGATTGAGAGCCCGAGATGATGGTGAATGTTCCACGCGCGTTTACGATGGGCCTCACCCCGATCTTGGTATACAGGTTCTCTGTAGCTGTGCCTGAGTCCAAGGGCAGTCCGCAGCCTGGTGTCGCGGTCGATGCCACTGCCGCTGCGCTCGCAGAGATGGGAGCCATAGCTGCCGCGGCGGAAAGAATGCCCGACTGCTTCAGAAGATCTCGCCTGGACCAGCGCGCGGTGCGAAAGAGGTTCATGGTTGGTCGCCTGTTCTTTCGAATTTTGTATAGTGTAAACTTGCAAAGCCCACGCTTCAGGTTCGGTTCTGCGTGATCTGGCGGAAGACGCGGAGCAAGTTGCCACCCCAGAACTTGTCAATGCGCTGCTCAGAATAACCGCGCTGCAGCATGGCTTCAGTGATCATGGGCAGATCGCGGACGTCGCGCATCCCACGCGCCAGCGTCGGTCCGCCGTCGAAGTCTGTACCGATCGCCACATGATCCTCTCCCACTAGCTGGATGGCTCGATCCACCACGGCTACCCAGTCGCCGACAGTCATCATGACCGAGTCCGGCACTTCTGCGCCCGGCATCGGAAACTGCGGCGCCACCAGCTGGTCCACCTCGTAGATGGTCTTGCCCTTTACTCGATCCGGAATGCTGGAGGTGTCCCAAAAGGTCTTCTTCTGATGCGCGGTGATGTATGCGAACTCCTTGGGGTAACTGAACTCGCTGCCGATCTGGAAGCCGATGATGCCGCCCTTGGCCGCCAGCTTCTTCAGCAGCCAGTCGGGCATATTCCTGGGAATATTGTTGACGCTGCGCAGACCGTGGTGAGTGGCGATGACCGGACCGTCGCTCACGTCGATCGCCTGGGAAATCGTGTCGTCTGAGGAATGGGATACGTTGATCACCATGCCCAAGCGGTTCATCTCGCGGATGACGTCGCGGCCGTGCGGGGTGAGACCGTTCCATTTGGCCGGCGAGCAGCAGGAGTCGGCGTAGTTCTGGTCCCAGTTGTGCGCCGAAAGCTGGGCCGAACGCACGCCCAGTTGATGGAGATCGCGCAAAACTCCCAGATCGCCATCCAGATCGTAGCTGCCCTCAATATCGAGAACGGCGGCCATCTTTCCCTGGGCATGGATGCGCTCCACATCGTCCGCGTTCAACGCCAACGCGACCTGGTCACGGTTCGCCTCCAACTGGCGGAGCGCGTGATCGATCCGGCGGAACGCCTGCTTGGTCTCGAATCGGCCGGGGTAGTACTCTTCGGGAATGAACACCGAGAGGAAGAACGCGCTTTCTCCACCTTCCCGCGCACGCGGCAGATCCCATTGTCCATCAGGCTTGCGCGTGCCCATGCTGCCGCCGTGGTAGAACTCGCGGTCCAACGCGTGCACGTGGCCGTCGAAGATCAGCGCGCGCTTGTGCACGGCCCATGCGCGCGCAGAGATCTGGGGGGGCGGCTGATCGGGGGCGGCCCACAGGCTGGAGCTCAGTGCAGCTGGCGCCAATGCGGCGTAGCTGAGGAATCGGCGGCGGGTCAGCATTCGCTTCCCCACCGAGTGGCTACAGGCATTTTTGCTACACTCGTTCGCAACCAGACCATCCCAGAGTAGGTGTATGCCTCAGAATACGACGTCTGCCAATCGCCCGCGGCTCGCTGCCGTGATCACTGCCTATAAGAGATTACTGCACGGCCAACACGTCGTGGACCGCTTCCTTGATGGTTATGGATGGGGCGGAACTTTCCACCATCCGGCGATGGACGTGGTGTCGCTGTACGTTGATCAACGAGGCGAGGGCGATTTGACACAGGAACGGTTGGACCGCCATCCCACCATGAAGCTTTATCCCACCATCGCGGAGACCTTAACCCTCGGCACCAGTAAACTGGCCGTCGATGGAGTGGTGGTGGTCGGCGAGCATGGTACGTACCCGCTCACCGAGACGGGGATCATGAAGCATCCCCACTTCGAATTCTTCGAACAGATCACGAAGGTCTACCACGACAGCGGCCGGTCAGTTCCCTACTTCAACGACAAAGAACTTTCCTATACGTGGGATTGGTCGAAGCAGATGGTCGACACCTCTCATCAGATGGGCTTTCCCCTCCAGGGAGGATCAAGCCTGGCGGTGACCTGGAGAGTTCCGTCGGTGGAGTTCCCGTTGGGGGCCACTGTGCACGAAGCTGTCTCCATCGGCTACGGGGGCATGGGCAGCTATGATTTTCACGGCCTGGAAACCATCCACTGCATGGTGGAGCGCCGCAAGGGCGGCGAGACCGGCGTCGAGTGGCTGCAGACGTATCGCGGCGACGGCTTCTGGACAGCCTACCAGCAGGGGGTGTGGTCGCAGGCCTTGGTGAAGGCGGCGTTGTGCCGTAGTTCAACCTTGGCGCCTGGGAGTTCCACCTTTACCGATGTGTTTCCAACCATCGAGCAGATGCGGGCGCTGGTGCCCGATCCGGTTGCTTACCACTATCAACATCGCGACGGGCTGCGCTGCACCATGCTGCTGATGAACGGGCTGGTGCGTGACTTCACCTTCGCGGCGGCCATCGAGGGGCAGGCGAAACCCTTCTCCACGCAGATGTATTTGCCTATGCCGGACGGCCGCACCACGCTGGCAAGTTTCTTCAGCCCGCTGGTGTACAACGCCGAGCAGATGTTCCTGACCGGCAAGGCGCAGTATCCGATCGAGCGTACGCTGCTGACCAGCGGCCTGTTGATTGCCGGCGTCGATAGCGCTCACCAAAATATGCAGCGCTTGCAGACTCCAAACCTGGCGGCCGTAAATTACCAGCCCAACCCTGAATCCACCTTCTGGAGGAGCTAATGCTGACCCGCCGCCGTTTTGTAGAGTATTCCGCGTTGTCATCGGCTATGTTGGCGTGTCGCCCGCTGGTGCGCAGTGGCTGGGCGCAGACGCCCGGGCGCCCGCTGCGGCTGGCGATCCTGGGCAGCGTTTATCGCTCCCAGTCGAATATGCAAACCCTGGCGGACCGCTTTCTGGTTGGTTATCCGTACGACGGCGAATGGCACATGCCTAACGTGAAAGTAGTCTCCGTGTATGTGGATCAGCTGGAGCGCCAAGCCGATGCTGCGCCCTCGCCCTACCAGCTGGCGATGACGGGGGCCAAAGTTGCGCCGTCAAGTGCAGCCAAAGGAATAGCGGGCGGACTGGGCAGGGACCGTACCGTGGGGGCGCAGCCTGCGCCGGAGAAACTGGAACCGATGCGCGATTTAAGCAAGGAGCGCTCGCAGCAGTTCGGCTTCCGTCTGTGCAGCAACATTCCCGAGGCGTTGCGCTGTGGCGGCGACCGGATCGCCGTCGACGCGGTGCTGACGATCGTGGAGCAGGATGACTATCCGAGCAACGACTGGGGGCAGATTCTGCTGCCTAGCTACGATTTCTTTCAGCAGTGTGTCCAGGTGTTTGAGGATGAGGGACACGCCGTTCCTTACTTCAACCACAAGCAGCTCTCCTTCAGCTTCGAGCAGGCGCAAGCGATGGTGAAGACCGCCAATCGCTTGCGATTCCCGCTGCTCGCCGGCTCTTCACTGCCCGTCACTTGGCGCTTGCCCGATGTGGACATACCGTTGGGCGCGGAGGTGCAAGAGGCGGTGATGGTCGGGGTGGGTAGATACGACGGCATGGATTTCGACGCCCTGGAAGCCATGCAGTGCATGCTGGAGCGGCGCAAGGGAGGCGAGACGGGGGTGAAGGCGGTGCAGCTGCTTGAGGGCGACGATGTGTGGGCGGCTGGGAAAGCGGGTCGCTGGTCCAGCGATCTGCTGAGCTCTGCCCTTTCCCGCAGCGACACGCCGCTGGGTCTGACCGTGCTGGACGGCCGCACGCAGGACCTGGTTGCCTCCGGCGTTTTGCCGCAACTGGTCAAGGACCCGGCCGCGTATTGCATCGAATACAACGATGGAACGCGCGCCACGCTGCTTATGCTCAATGGCGCCATTATGGATTTCAACATCTCGGCGCGGGTGGCAGGCCAGGGATTGGTCTCGACCCAGTTCTTCCTGCCGCCGGAGCCGAACGTCAGTTACTCGGCGTGCCTGGCGGCGAAAATCGAGCAGACGTTCCAGAACCGAAGCGCGAGCTATCCGGTGGAGCGTACGTTGCTGACTACTGGACTGCTGGAGGCGTGCCTGCATTCGAGGCACAGGCTGAACCAGCGGTTGGAGACGCCGCAGTTGGCAGTAAACTACCAGCCGCCGGCCGAATCGCAATACGCTCGCACCTGATACCGTACGGGCAACCACATGGAGGGGGTTTCGCGGATGCGAAAGGACACCTTACGAAGCGGGATGCAAATCGTCCGCTTAGTCGTCTTGATGGTCGAAGTGGAACAACCGGAAGGTATCTCCTCCCGCAAATTAATTCTGGAAACAGCTCGTCACAACGTCCTGACCGCTTATAGCGGAGACGG
The DNA here is from genome assembly GCA_963844785.1 of uncultured Acidobacteriaceae bacterium. Classification (GTDB taxonomy): domain Bacteria; phylum Acidobacteriota; class Terriglobia; order Terriglobales; family Acidobacteriaceae; genus PALSA-350. Next base: position 145,784 of record CAWJPV010000023.1, read on the forward strand.
CGCTGTCAACCTACTCCAGCGCTTCCCCAACGTCGACCTCGCTATCATTCACACAGAACTGGAGGGCAGGGAGTTTGAATCAACGGTTCGCCGACTGAAAGAGACGCGTCCCGACCTCTACATTATCGCGATTTCTCCGGTAGACTCCGGCAAGCTGGAGGGAGTGGATACTGTTCTACCCAGCTACGATCCGCAGGAACTTCTGGAATTTCTTGCGAAGCGCTTCGAAGCGGCGACCTCTGACGAGGACAACTAGGTTAGCTTGATAACCAGAGCGTCCTGCGAGGGACGCGATTCGGGTATATGGAGGACAAGGCCATCGGGACCCCATTCCCAACGGAGCGGCGACGGCGTCCCGAGCAGCTCGGCGTGGCGCAGGGTACCGAAGGGTAATGGGGTGTCGCGCTTCAGGGAAGTAACGCGCACCTGGGCGCCGGGCGATCCGAGCACGTGGATATACAGAGCGCGAGGACGGGTGGTAAAGCGGATGTCCTGCGCGGTGAAATCCGAGGTGTGGTCGGCGACGTAGGAACCCTTTTTGACCCGAGTGGGACCCTCGCCAAAGTGGTCGGCAGGGCGAGTCTCATAGATGGCTTCACCGTTGATCTTCAACCATGACCCAATCTGGCGGAGACGGCTCTCTATCTCGGCGGGGATGGTTCCGTCAGGACGCGGACCTACGTCCAGGAGCAGGTTGCCGTTCTTGGAGACGACGTCGATCAACTGATGGATGATACGGCCTGCTGATTTGTAGTTGGGCTGCTTGAGGTAACACCAGGAGTCCCAGTCCATTACGTCATCGGTTTGCCAGACGAAGCTGGCCTTCTCGGTCAATTGCCCGGCCTCAATGTCGATCAGGCCAGAGCCGGTGGCGAAGTCGGTGTCCTTGTAGGTCATGACGACTTCGCGCCCGGCACGGCTGCTGGAGTTGTAGAAGTGGGCGAGCATCTGCAGCCGGTAGATCTCGGGAATGATGACGAGGCGGTTATCGAAATAAATCAAGTCTGGCTGGTAGCGGTCAACGACCTCGAGGACCTTATCGCGCCAAATCTCGCAAAAGCGGGAGGACGGCGGCGGGTCCGGATGAGCAAAGTTAAATGCGCCCGGATTGGCGGGCGTGTAGGGCTGCGTGACCGGGGCACCGGGAGTGTACTTCTGCGGCCAGTAGAAATCGCTGAACTGCGGCTGGTAAATATCGGCTTCGAGTACCGGGCTGGTGTACCAGCCCCATAACCACTGGTGATGGAAGGTGGTGAGGAATTTCAAACCCTGCTTGCGAACAGCGCGCTCCATTTCTGCCACGACATCGCGGCGGGGGCCCAGGCGTTTGGCGTTCCAGCGATTGACGTGGCTGTCCCACATGGCGAAGCCGTCAGCATGCTCGGCGACCGGCCCGATAAACCGGGCGCCGGCCTCTTGGAAGAGGGCCACCCAGGCGTCAGGATTGAAGTGCTCGGCAGTGAAGGCGGCGGCAAAATCCTTGTAACCGAAGCGGTCCAGAGGGCCGTAGGTGGCGATGTGGTGCTGGTACTCCGGCCGGCCAGGCAGGTACATCCAGTGCGGGTACCACTCACTGGCAAAGGCGGGAACAGAATAGAGACCCCAATGGAAATAAATGCCGAACTTGGCGTCGCGGTACCAGTCGGGACAAGGATGGTGCTGCAAGGAGTCCCACCGAGGTTGGTAGGGCTCCTGGCCTGGAAGGGGAGAAAGCCCGGCAGCCAGGAAAGGTGGTACCAGGGACGCCGCAGATCCTGCGGCAAGCCACTGCAGTGCGTTACGACGGGTGATGGGCATTCACTCTCCTTACGCCGCTGTTATTCTGCCCGGACCACTAACGGTTCTGCAAAAGAAAGTTTGTCAATGATCCAGTACAACTTTCCGGCTATGAACTGCGCCTCGAGAATGCCGAAAAACCGTGTGGGACCTTCTGACGCTCTCGCTCTAGTTTCCCGGGACAAGGTAGGTGGCAAAGTGACTCAAGCGGGCATTCTGGTCGTCGATGACGATCCCGACATACGGCAAGCCCTCCAATTACGTCTCAGCGCGAACGGCTATGATGTTCATTGTGCAGAGGACGGAACAGGAGCCATTTCTGCCGCACGCAAACATGCGCCAGACTTGATCGTACTGGATCTCGGCTTACCGTCCGGGGATGGGTTCGTTGTCCTGGATGCATTGAAAGCAAACCTCAATCTTTCGTCCATCCCGGTAATCGTCTTGTCCGGGCGTGACCGGAAAGCAAACGAAGAACGTGTACTCAATGCCGGCGGCAGAGCTTTCTTGCCAAAACCGGTTCAGACGAATGAATTCCTGGCCGTCGTTCGTCAAACGCTCGCTGAAAAGCGTCAGAAATCGGGTGGGGTGCATGATTTGGAGCATCCCGGTAGCCTTCGCGTTTAATCACTAGCAAAATGCGAGACGATGAGAATGATTGCCCAGCCGGCCTTCTCTGTCTGATCAGATAGAGCAGCCACTCCGCTTGGTCCATAATCCGCGCGTGAAGTCGGGAAACTTGACCGGCGCACTGCCTTGAGCCACAGACACTTTGCTGAGTGGAGCCGGAGCCGACCAGGCGGCGCCGTCGTACACGTCCATATCGGGCGGCAGGCCTTCGCGGAAGCACTGCAGCAAGCGATAGATCATGATGAAGTCCATGCCGCCATGGCCACCGGACATGCGCGCCATCTCGCCCTGCTCGGCCCACAAAGGACTCTCATAGTCCTTCTTATATTGGTCGAGGGTTCCCCACTCTTCCTTACCCGCTTGACCGTCAAGATAGATACGCGGCGGATAGTCGACAAAGATGCCTTTGGTGCCGCTGATCATGTTGATACGGTCATAGGGTCGAGGATTAGAAGTATCGAATTTGAGCGTAACGGTCAGCCCGGATGCGGTCTTGATCAGGGAGACGTTCATGTCCCCGTTCACATACTTTTCTTTCCATTTGGGATCGCCCTGGGGCGTATGCGCCTCACGATAGGCAGCCAGGCCGCGAGGCGGGGTGCTCATCGAGACCATGTAGTCGAAACGGTCACCGCGGTTGATGTTCATGTAGTTCGCGACGGGCCCCAATCCATGGGTGGGATATAGATTGCCATCGCTCTGGGTATGAAATTGGCGGCGCCACAATCCCTCGCCTTTGTTAGAGAACATTTCCTCGCGCAGATCGTGGAGGTAGGCTGCCTCGCCATTGAGTAGAGTGCCCAACATCCCACGGCGCACCATGTTGAGCACCAAGGTCTCGGTCTGCCCGTAGCAACACTCTTCGAGCATGATGCAGTGGCGGCGCTTCTTCTCCGAAGTGTCGACCAGTTTCCACAGGTCTTCGAGGGTGTAGGCGAGGGGCACCTCAACAGCAGCGTGCTTGCCGTTCTCCATGGCGGAAAGGGCCATCGGCGTATGCCAATCCCACGGGGTGGCAATGACTACGAGATCGAGATCGTTTCTGGCCGTGAGCTCTTCGTATTGATGAGGACCCTTGGTATAAAGCTGGGGCGCCTTCTGTCCGGCCTTCTCGGTCAGTTGGCCCGCATGCTCTGCCTTCTCGGGCACAACATCGCAGATCGCAACCACCTGCGCATTCTGGGCCAGGAACCAACCGAGGAGACCTGTGCCCCGGCCGCCAACGCCGATGAAGCCAATGCGCGGATTCTTGGTGGCGTCGAACGGGACGCCAATCATTGTCTGGCGCGGCGTATCCGCAAAGGCATGGTGGTCAAGCTTGAGGGCCGCGGTCACCATGGCGCCAAGCTGCAGAAACTGCCGCCGGTTGGGCGGGAGCAAAGGGTCGAATGAGTCGTCTTTCACGAGGGTTCCTTTGTTAGTGAATGCTCATATGCGGAGGAAGATCTTGCGCCGGTACATCCAGAAAAGAAAGAGCCAGTACATGAACAGAATACTGGCGCCCAGCAGCAAGGGCTGCAGCCCTGGGCCGAATAGAAGGAACGGCTTTGGGCCCAGATTTATCAGGAGGTTGCTCTTGATGAACTCCTCCCACATGTGGGCAATGAGGTAGGCGGCAATGGAATTTGTGCCTACTACGATGAGGGGAAAGGCCCAGCCGCGCCGTTGCTTGACATCAATGATCCAGCTGAACGCGGATAGGACGAGGAAGCAAATGCCCCCGCTGAAGAGGGTCCAGCTGGGGGTCCAGATGCGCTTGACGATGGGGCAAATTCCCGTGAAGTGGAGAAGAACGCCAATGGCAAGCAGAATAACGCCGGTGGTTACGAACCTGCGAATGGGCTGTTTGGGCGCTGAAGCCACAAACCATTGTCCGGCAAAAAGGCCGAGAATCATGGTGCCCAGAGTGGGGATGAAACTCAGAGTAAGGTACCCGCCCTCATTGAACAGGAACGGGTGTTCGCGGGGGAAGAGGTTGAGGAACCATAGATCGAAGGCCTGGCCGAGATTGCTGTTCTTGTTCCAATGGGCGCGGAAGCCGGTGTATAGATGATGCCAATCCGCGGGAACGCCGACCGCGGCGTAGTTGAAGTTCGGACCAGGAACGGGATAGAGCGCCCAAGCCAGCCAGTAGCCAAAGAGGAGTGCGCCAAAAGCGATCCACTGGTCGCGTGTTGGACGAAAGGCTAGCAGGAAAAGAAAGGTATAGCCGAGGCCGATTTGGGTGAGCGTGTCTTCAAAGGTGAAGTAGGTCTGGCTGCTGTTCATCGAGCGGAGAAAGATGCCGAGCGCGATCAGCAGCAGAGAGCGCCAGACGGTGTGGGCCAGCATCTTGGGGAATGCAGTGCCTTTCCGCTGCCGGCTCCTGATGGAATAGGGGAGGGCTACGCCGACCAGGAAGGAGAAGGAAGGCTGAATCATGTCATGCACGGAACAGCCAGACCACTGTGTATGGGTCTGATTGAAGGCAAGAATCTTCCAGAAGAGGCTGTGATTGAAGTATGCGTAGACTTTTGAAAACTGCAGCACTTCTCCCATCATCAGCAGCATGACCAAGCCACGGTAGGCGTCTACGGCCAGATTACGCACCACAGTGCTATTGTCGAGCGGACGGAGTTTGGTGGTAACAACGGTCTCTGGGATTGCTACCGTGGCCTCTTGAGCGTGCAATACCTGATGCATCGTGGGCTCCGCGGACTGCCTGACCCATGTTCTTAAGCCAATACGCCGATGCAGGCAGGCGGCGTATTGGCGGTGCAGGCGCCGGATAGGAACAGGTCGAGCGGGGCGCTCGCATTGCGCTATGATCCTATCGTTTTATTTCGATTTGTCAACTATCTCTTTCACTTCGGTGACTTTATCCTCCGTTTGGGATGAGGCCAAATGACGAGCTTAGGTTCCTGGAGAACGTGGAATTTGACCTGCAGTTCGCTTTTGGTTGTTGACGCTTGAGATAGACTGTCTGAGAATCGAAAGCTAGCGAAAGGCACGTGAAATCGAGCATGACGAAGGGCCGGTCAGTATCGAATGCGCTGGAGGAAACCTTTCCCCAGGGCTTAGCCCCCGAGGACTCCACGCCGCCGCGTCCCCAGGATGGGATGATGGCCGAGGAGCGGCGCACGCAGATCCTGCAGATTGTGCGCACCGAGGGCCGGGCGCGGGTTAATGAACTGGCGAACAGGTTCAGTAGTTCGGCGGTCACCATCCGGAACGACCTGAACGAACTGCACCAGCGGGGGCTGGTGTTGCGTTCCCACGGCGGCGCGGTGCTCCCGGACACAATTCTGCGCGAATCGCCGGTGCACGAGCGCCTGAAGACGCACGCGGAAGAGAAGCGGCGTATCGGCGCGATTGCGGCGACCTTGATCAATGATGGCGAAACCATCATTCTTGACTCCGGCACGACCACCCTGGAGATTGCCCGCCAGATCAAGAATAAGCAAGGCCTGCAGGTGATTACGAACGGAGTGAACATTGCGGCGGAGCTGCTGGATGCGCGTGACGTGCAGACATTTATCGTGGGCGGCACACTGCGCGTGGACTCGGCTTCGATCGTTGGGCGCTCGACGGAGGAGATGTTCGAGCAATTCTCCGCCGACAAGTTGTTTCTCAGTGGAGCGGGGTGCGATCCGGACTTTGGGGTGAGCGGGGCGAACCTGGAAGAGACCATGGTGAACCGCGCCATGTTGCGCATCGCGCGGGAAATTATTTTGGTGGCTGACGCCAGCAAGTTCTCTAAGCGCAGCATGGTGCGTATCGCGCCGTTTTCTGAGATTGACACGGTTATCAGCGACACCGGTCTGCGCGAAGAGATGCAAGAGAAGGTGCGCGGGCTGGGTTGCAACCTGATTTTGGCGTAGTGATTTAGAGCCCTATTTGCGGGATCGAGCAAATGCAATCGTGGGGGCTTTGCCCCGTCGTTTTCGGCCCAGGTGCGCTTTGGCGAACCTAGGGCACCCGTCCATTTCCTATGGGGTTCGTTAGGGTAGCGACTCCGCCAAACAATTTAGGCCCCTGCGTGAATCGTGACCCCTTGAACCACACGGCTGATTACGCCGTTTGGACTCGGGTTGTCAGGGTTCAGCCCAAGGCCCCGGCTCAAGTGATAGCCGAGGAGCTGCGGAATCAGGATTTCAAAGGGTGTGCGCATATCGTCTGGCGCGTCTGGAAGGACCGCCGGGATAACGTCGTCGAAGAGGCTTTGCTCGACCGCGGCGGCGATGCCCACGGAATATCCGAGCTTCTTCGATCGCAACTCCTGGATGAGGTCTGTCTCGTAGAGCCGGCGCACTGGATCGCTCGAGAGCAGGCACAGGACAAGCGTATCGGCCCGGAGAAAAGACATGGGACCGTGGCGAAGACCGAGATAGGTTTCGGTCATCACGGAGAAATGCCCCGCCGTCATTTCCAATATCTTGAGCCCGGCCTCACGCGCCCAGCCCAGCAAGGGAGACGAAGACAGCACTACGATGCGATCGCGGGCCCGTGCGGCTATGCGATGGCATTCCTTATCAATGGCAGGCAACAGCGACGTGGCACGTTCACTGGCCAGATCGGCCGCTTGCGCCGCGGCGCGGGGCTGCGCTAACGCGAGTCCGGCCAGGACAAGGTTGGAAAATGCGGCGGTCATCACCAGGCTGCGGTCGTTGGTGCGTGGATCCAGGACAATGAGCCCATCCAGCCCGGATTGGACCAGTGAACTCTCTTCGTTACAGGTGACGGCGAGCTGAAGAATTTTCGGACGAAGAGCGCGGACTCGCTCTACGACTGCGGCACTTTCCGGGCTGTTGCCGGAGCGCGCGAGGGAGATAACGGCATCCACATCGACCAGGTATCGCTCCGGATCGAGGAGAAGGTCAGTGGTGGGAACGGCAACGGCCCGTGGCCACGCCGAAGCCACGCCCGAAGCGGCGTAAGCTGAACTTCCAGCGCCGGTTAACAATACATGAGCCGGCTCAAATGTTTGCAGCAACTGCCCGGAAGCGGCGCGAACGCGGGCTACGGTCGTGGGCCACAGGATTGGCTGCTGAAAAATCTCCTGCAAGGTATAGATGGGCTCGTTGGGGCGACCAGTTGCTGCGGCCACCGGTTGAGATTCTGGCATTCCTGGAAAGCTCCATTACTCCTCAGCTAAGAGGGTCTTCGGATTGAGAAATCGGGATGAATCGCCAACTTGCTTCCCGAATCGATCAAACCCGAGTGCTGCGGAAGTATATCGTAAGCATCCGTAAACACCAAACAATTGATTGACAAACTATCGAAGACGACAGGCGGACGGTCCGAGACCCGCAGCAAATTCCCCAAAATCAATAGACCACATGAACAACGGCGTCTCAATTCCCGTGCGGAGGCGCTTTGCCTCGCCGAGTTGGCTAATTTCGATTGCTTTCGTCTGCTTGCATGTGAAAATCTTCTTGAGTTCCGATTAAGGGAACCGTGGGATATGCTCAAATCTCGCACCGCTCTGGATTACGATCCGGACCGCGAATGCACCTATGAAAACTTTGGACATCTCTATTGCGGGTGAAATCAATCTTGACCTCATCATGTATGGGTTGCCTGAGGTCATGCCGGTGGAACGGGAGCTGCTCGGCACTGATTTCCAACTGACCCTGGGCAGTTCATCGGCTATTTTTGCGCACAATCTTGCCGTATTGGGCCTCCAGGTTGGATTCATCTCTCTACTGGGGCGGGATGCACTGGGTAAAGTCGCCCTGGAGCGGCTGGGCGCAAGCGGCGTCGACCTCAGCCGGGTTCGGGTGAGTGAAGACAGCACTGCCACCGGCGTCACCCTGATCCTTCCTCATGGACGGGAACGGCATATTCTCACCTATCCGGGAACGATGGCGGAGTTGCGCCGCCGCGACCTGGACATCGAATATCTGAAGTCAGCGAAACACTTTCACCTTGCGTCGCTTTTCCTCCAGCGTTCTCTTGAGCCCGACTTGCCGGCACTCTTTAAGGAATTGAAGGCTGCCGGCCTGACGATCTCGCTCGACACCAACGATGACCCGAGCGGGCAATGGGGTGGAGTGCTTGACGAGTTGCTGGAGTATGTCGACGTTCTGCTGCCCAATGAGATGGAAGCCTGCCGCATGGCGAAGAAGGCGACGGTGGATGAGGCGATCGAGGAACTTGGGCGGCGAGTGCCTTGCGTGGCGGTGAAATGCGGATCGCGCGGCGCGCTCGTTCGGGTTGACGGAAAGACCTTTTCCGCCCCGGCAGTGTCTGTAACCTCTGTGGATACGATTGGCGCGGGCGATAGCTTCAATGCCGGATTTCTGTTTGGCTGGCTTAAAGGCTGGGCTCCCGATCAATGTGCTTATGCGGGCAATATCACCGGGGCTCTTTCAACGCAGGGAGTTGGGGGAACGGAAGCTTTTCGGGATCCGGGCCTGGTACAACGCTTCCTGGCGCAACATTCTTTTCCGGAACGAGAACGCATCGAATCATTTACATCGAATACGGGGGAGTAGGCAGTGAGTCAGCCCGGCAAGAGCATCAACGACAACTTTATGGCTATGGTCACGGCCAAGGCCCAGGTGACGCTGCCCTTGGGCGAATTTCAACCTAAATCGACCCTGGTGACCACCGAGCACCATCTGGAACGCGCGCGGTTCCCTGTGATTGACTACCATAATCATCTTGACGCTCTCGACCCGGTCGAAGTTCTGCGAATAATGGACGCCTGTGGCATCGAACGCATCGTCAACATCACGATGAAAACGGGCGATGAGGCCATCGCAATCATCCATAAATTCAAGGCTGCCGATGCTGAGCGCTTTGCCACCATCGGCTGGATGGATTGGTCTGGGGTGGAGCGCAATGACTTTTTGGAGGTGACCCTGGATCGATTGGAAAGGCTGGTGGAGCATGGCGCCAAGGGAATCAAGTTTTGGAAGGACCTTGGATTGAGCGTGCGCGATGGAGAGGGGAATTTGCTGCGCGTGGATGACGAGCGGCTCGCGCCTGTCTTTGATAAAGCAGCGGAGTTGGGCATCCCTGTCATGTTCCATATCGCGGACCCGGATGCCTTCTTCTTACCGATTGACGGAAATAACGAGCGCTATGAGGAACTGGCGGCGCACCCGGACTGGGGTTTCTACGGGGCTCAGTTTTCCAAGCGAGAGCTGCTTGATCAACGCGATCGAGTGATTGCTCGTCATGCGAAGACTACATTTGTCGCAGCCCATGTAGCCGAATGCGGCGAAAATTTGGGGCGCGCCCGGGAACTGCTGGAGAAGTATCCGAATGTCGTGCTTGACATCAGCGCACGGGTCTCGGAGCTGGGGCGGCAACCGTATTCGTCGCGTGCTCTTTTTCTAGATTTTCCTGACCGCATTCTGTTCGGTTCCGACCTGGTTCCAGAAGAGTCCATGTATCGCCTTTACTACCGGTTTCTTGAAACGGCGGATGAGTATTTCGACTATCCTTCCCATGCTTCGCGTCAAGGGCGATGGCAGATCCATGGGATCCATCTGCCGGAGGATATTCTGCGGAAGGTCTACCGGGAAAATGCACTGCGACTGCTGAATTAGACTGGCAGTGGGCAATTCATGGAAGCCGCCGACAGCAAAGTGATTCGGGTCAGCAGGACGTATGTTTGCGCACTTCTTTGGCTCCTGCTTGCCGCTCTGGCTGCTCAGGCAGAGTTAAAGCCAGAAACCACGGCCGCGTACCAAAAATACATTGCAGCGCTCGATACAGAGATGGCGGCGCAAGATCATGCGCAGGGCGGTTTTTTGTGGATAGACCGCGATGCGGGCCGCCAACAGGCGGTGCGACGCGGGGAGATCGTCACCCAGAAGGTGAAATCATTTTCAGTGCCTGAGGGTATGATTCAGCACTGGATTGGTGGAGTGTTTCTTCCTGGTGCAAGGCTGGCGCAAGTCGTGCGCGTGGATCAGGATTACGCGGACTACGGGAAGATATACGGGCCCGACGTAAGCAGGGTGCAAGTGCTCTCTCATGATGGCAATCATTTTGTCGTTGCCTATCGAATTACCAAGACCAAGGTCCTGACTGCCGTAATGGATACGGTGCATGCGATCGACTACATGCCATTGGGGCCAACCAGGATGGCGATCCAATCCCGCAGCCAATCGGTACGGCAGGTCGAGGACGCGGGCAAGCCTTCAGAACGAGAGCTCGCCGTGGGAGAGGGTAGCGGGTTTCTGTGGGCTATGAACTCGTATTGGCGCATGGAAGAGCGCGATGCCGGGGTGTATGTGGAGTGTGAGGCAATCACGCTCAGCCGGGATGTGCCCTTTGGGTTGGGAGCGCTGGTCGATCCGATGCTGCAGTCGTTTGCGGAAGAGTCCCTGAAGAAGACCATAGAAGCGAAAAGGCAGGCCGTCGGAGCGAGCAAGTGACGTGCCATCCCGTCTGATTTCAGTTGCTTGCACGTATCGGCCGGTTGGCCATTTATAATCGGCCACTATGAAGGCGCATGTTTACGTCACGCTGAAGCGCACCGTCCTCGACCCGCAAGGGCAAACCATCCATGGCGCGCTGAAACGCATGCAATACACCGCGGTCGAGGACGTGCGGCAAGGCAAGTACTTCCAACTCACCCTGCGCGCGATGGCGACCGCCGATGCTCAGGCCGAAGTGGAACGTATCGCCCGCGACGTGCTGACCAACCCGGTGATCGAAGAGTTTACCTACCGCCTTGAAGAATAAGCCGCCCTCGTCCCCGACCGTACAATAAGAGTCTATGTGCGGAATCGTTGGATATGTGGGCCCTAAGGACGTAGTCTCGGTCATTCTGGAAGGCTTGAGGCGGCTGGAGTATCGCGGGTACGACTCGGCCGGTATCGCTGTAGGGAGTGCGGGACATGGGCTGGACCTGCGGCGGGCCCCGGGTAAACTGCGCAACCTGGAAGAGGTGATCCGGCAGCATCCGCTCAAGGGCACCTATGGCATTGGTCACACGCGGTGGGCGACCCATGGCAGACCAACCGAAGAGAACGCCCACCCACATCGCGATTGCACGGGGCGCATCGTGGTGGTGCATAACGGCATCGTCGAAAACTACCTGGAATTGAAACGCGAGCTGGCGGGAGAAGGGCACACCTTCGTCACCGAAACCGATACCGAGGTGATCGCCCACCTGATCGAACAGGAAATGCGGTCGGCCGAGAGCTCGGGCAAGACGATGTTGCTGGACGATGCTGTCCGCCGGGCTGCTCGCAGGTTGACCGGCGCTTACGCCATCAGCGTGATCTCCGCCGATGCGCCGGACACGATCGTGACCGCGCGCAATGGCCCGCCGGCGGTGATTGGCGTGGGTGAAGGGGAATCGTTCGTGGCCTCGGATGTGCCGGGGATCCTGCACCACACCCGCATGATGTACTTTCTGGCCGATGGGGATGTGGCGATCCTGAGCCCGCAAGGGGTGAAGTTTACCAATCTCGAAGGCGCTCCCGTCGAGCGCAAGGTGGAGAAGATTCTGTGGGACCCGATCCAGGCGGAAAAGGGCGGCTACAAGCACTTCATGCTGAAGGAGATTTGGGAGCAACCGCGGGCGGTTCGCGACACTACGCTGGGGCGCATCTCGCTGGAAACGGGCGAGATTTTTCTGGGCGAGATGAAGATCAACGACGATGACTTCCGTGCGGCGACACAGATAAACATCGCGGCCTGTGGCACCAGTTGGCATTCCGCCCTGGCGGGCAAATACATGATCGAGCGGCTGGCGCGGATTCCGGTGGAGGTGGACTACGCCAGCGAATATCGCTATCGCGATCCCATTGCAGATCCGCACGCTCTGGGGGTGCTGATTACGCAGTCGGGCGAGACCGCGGATACGCTGGCGGCGCAGCGGGAGATGATCGCTAAAGGATCGATGACCGTCGCCATCTGCAACGTGGTGGGCTCCATGGTGGCGCGGGAAGCGCACGGCACGATCTATACCCACGCCGGACCCGAGATCGGGGTAGCTTCGACCAAGGCATTCACCGCCCAGTTGACGGCACTGTTCCTGTTTGCGCTGCACCTGGCCCAGAAGCGAGGGACGATTGCGGGCCCGGAAAGCGCGGCGCTGGTGGATGAGTTGAGCCGGATTCCGGGAAAGATCGAAGAGGTGCTGCGGCAGCGTGATGGCGAGTGCCGGCAACTGGCTAAAGGCTTTGCCTCGGCGACGAATTTTCTTTACCTGGGCCGCGGTATTCACTTCCCGATTGCGCTGGAGGGGGCTTTGAAACTGAAAGAAATCTCCTACATTCACGCCGAAGGCTATCCTGCGGGGGAGATGAAGCACGGACCGAATGCGCTGATCGATGAAGCGCTGCCGGTGGTGGTGCTGGCGACCAGCGATGCGTCCAGTCCGGAGTCGGTGCTGCGCTATGAGAAGACGCTTTCGAATATCCAGGAAGTGACGGCGCGGTCGGGCCGCGTGATTGCGGTAGCTACCGAGGGCAATAAGCAGATTCGCGAACTAGTGGAACATGTGATCTTCGTGCCCCATGCGCCCGAATTGCTGGCGCCGTTGATCGAGGTGGTCCCGCTGCAGTTGCTGGCATACCACATCGCGGTGCGGCGCGGCTGCGACGTGGATCAACCGCGCAACCTGGCCAAGTCCGTGACCGTCGAATAGATAGCCGAGTTGTATTTCATCCGAGGTGAGGGATATTGGGACGACCACTGTATACTGCGCGGCTAACGCGCAAACTTCTGCTTTCAGAACGCGCGGATTGTTTCCATCTTGAATTCACTATCGAAGAGATGGATAGCTTCGATTTCCAACCGGGCCAGTTCGTCTCGGCGGTGGCTTTGGACTCTGCGGGAAAGCAGCAGACCCGGGCGTACTCCATCGCATCGGCACCCCGCGGCAACCAGTTTGACGTGTGCGTCAATCGAGTCGAGGGCGGGTTCTTCTCTAACCTGCTGTGCGATCTCGAGGTGGGACAGACTGTCCAGGTGCACGGACCGCATGGGTTGTTTCTGCTGCGTGCACCGCTGACCGACAGCATCTTTATCGCCACCGGGACGGGCATCGCTCCCATGCGGGGGTTTGTGGAACATCTCTTCCCGGAGAATGGCGAGGACCGTAGCCAGGAACGGAGGATCTGGCTGGTGTACGGGACCCGATACGAGTCAGAGCTTTATTACGAGGAGTACTTCGAGCGGGTCGCTGCCAGCCGGGCAAATTTCTTTTATTTCAAAACGCTCAGCCGCGCTCAAGATGGGTGGGATGGGGAGCGTGGGTATGTGCAGGAACTGGTGCAGCGCATCGCTGAGGAGCACGCGCGCGAAAGTGCGGTGGATCCTCGGCCTGTTGGGGAGTCGATTTATAACATTCACGCCTACATTTGCGGATTGAATGAAATGGTTGCGGGAAACCGGGATTGCTTGAAGGGTCTGGGTTGGGAGAGAAAGCAGATTATCTTCGAACGGTACGACTGACAATGGCCAGCGTATTTTTCGTCACAACCGTCATCCTGAAAGCCTGTGACTTTTTTCTCGCAGCCCTGCCTCTCTCCCGGTAACCAATGACGGGTGAGGCTAAGTACGTCGAAATGCGAAGAAGTTAAAAAAGTCACAGGAATCATTGCCTAGGGCAGTGCGAAGGCTATGTAGACACCGCCGGAGGGCTTCCTGCTCGATTGGCCGCCTCCGGCGGCGATTACTACATATTGCTTTCCGTTCACCATGTAGGTGGAAGGCGTCGCCAGACCAGAGAACGGCAGTTGCGTCTCCCAGAGCAATTTTCCGGTGGTCTTGTCATAAGCGTGGAACTTCTGATCAAAGACGGTCGCGCCGATAAAGACGAGTCCGCCGGCGGTGACTACCGGGCCGCCGTAGTTGTCTGAGCCGGTGTTCGCCATCCCTTTGGCTACCAGTTCGGGATACTCTCCGAATGGTATCTTCCATAGATACTTGCCGGTGTTCAGGTCGATCGCGCTTAGAGTGCCCCAGGGCGGAGCGGTTGCAGGATAACCGTCAGGATCGGTGAAGCGACGAAAGCCGATGGTCTTGTACGGCATGTCATCGGTAGCTGAGCTGGCTCCTGCGCCTTCTGCAGCCACCGGCTCAGCGGAAGACGCCGCCGGTTTGGCACTCGGCTTCGGGGGACGCTGCTGTTGCTGCGGGGCCTTGGTCAGATAGCGCACCACGGCTTGCACCTGTTCGTCACTGAGACTGTTGAAGGGCGGCATGCGGCCTCTTCCCTGCCGGATGATACCCGCGATTTCCGGTTCGGTGAGGATTCCCTCGATACCCCACAAGGCGGGAATGGCCGGCGGGGAGCCCGCACGATTGATGCCGTGGCAACCGCTGCACTGGTTCTGGTAAACACGCTCACCCAAACTTCCGGCCGGCGGCGGAACCGTCAGGCCGACCAGCCATGCAGTGTCGTTGGCGTTGACGTACAGCACTCCCGTAGAGGGATCCACCGCGGTGCCACCCCACTCGCCGCCCCCGGCAAATCCCGGCAAATCGATGGTGAGCTTGTCCACGCTGGGTGGAATGAACTGGCCGCCGCCAATCATGCTGTTGAACTGCTTCACCGCCCAGGCGTGCGCCTCGGGCGTGCGGTTGGTTAACGTATCTATGGTTGTGCTCTGCTGCGTGTAAGGCGCGGGCGCGGTGGGGTACGGCTGGGTCGCCGAGGTGACTTCGCCAGGGACATTGCTGGGAGGAAAGGGCAATTCCTGGATCGGGAATAAAGATTTCCCGGTCGAACGGTCGAACACGTAAAGCAGCCCGGACTTGGTTGTCTGTGCTATGGCATCGACCTTCTTGCCGTCCCGGGTGATCGTCACCATCGCGGGTGGCGCGGGAAAGTCGCGATCCCAAAGATCGTGGTGAACGCCCTGAAAGTGCCAGATGCGCTTGCCTGTTAAGGCATCGAGCGCAATCAGTGAATCGGCAAACAGATCGTTGCCGATACGATCTCCACCGTAAAAGTCGAAGACGGCCGAGCCGGTGGGAACATACACGATGCCACGCTTCACATCGACCGTCATCCCGGCCCAGTTGTTGGCGGCTCCCGCGTTTTTCCAGGCGTCCTTGGGCCAGGTGTCGTAGCCAAACTCTCCGGGCCGCGGAATGGTGTGGAAGGTCCAGCGCAAGGCGCCGGTGCGTACATCGAAGGCACGAATATCGCCCGGGGGCGCGGGATGGGTTTCAGGGTTTGCTCCGCCGACGATAATCAGATCCTTATATATGCTGCCCGGCGTGGTCAGCTCGACCGACTGTTGCTGGTAGGGCTCGCGCAGTCCTTTGCGCAGGTCGATTCTGCCGTTTTCGCCGAAGCTGGTGATGACCTTGCCGGTGGTCGCATCGAGCGCATAGAGATAGTTGCGGGCGCCGGCGAAGATGCGGCTTTGATGGCCGTCGCTCCAATAGGAGACACCCCGAGTCAGCACCTGGCCCGGAAGGTCAAACTCGAAGCGCCAAATCAGCTTGCCTGATGCCGCATCGAGCGCGATGACGCTGCGGCGCGGTGTGGTGGCGTAGAGAATCTTGCCGACGATAATCGGATTGGCCTCGATGCCACCCTTTTCTCCTGTGTCGTACTTCCAGGCGACGGCCAGGTTTTTTACGTTGTCACGGTTGATCTGTGAGAGGGCGGAGTAGTGAGTACCGTCCTGGCCTCCGTAAGCAGGCCAGTCTTGTTGCTCTGCAGGCGCTGCTGGTGCGCCATATGCCAGGAATGAAGTGGTAAAAAGGCCCAATCCCCAAATTACTGCCGCCGCCCTGAACTTCCCCATCTGCTCGTCAACCTCGACCCCGATATATCGTACCCAGCTACGCACACTTGGCGATGCCGGCATTTTTGGCCGCGACTTGAGGCCTTCGCATGGGATCGCCTGATTTTACAGGATGCTTTGGAAACTAAGTGCGGCTCTTCCCGAGGAAGAGCCGCGACTGGATTGGTTACTCTCGCTCTAGAATTCCTTCCACTCGGTGCCCCGCTCCAGCATGATAGAAGCCTGGAACATGGCCCGCGCGTAGGCTATGTCATACACCATGCCGGTGTATCCGCCGCCACCCGGGTATTGGTTGCGGATGCCGACCGCCTTGTCGTAATCCAATGCCCGTTCATGCTCGGGATAGATCAGGCGGGTGTACTTGACCTTGATCAGCTCCCGCATCACGGCCAGCATATTGTTTTCACCCATGTCGATGAAGGTCTCGGTGTAGTCGTTATGAGGGACCCTGACCACGGGGTTCCGGTAATGCACGTGATTGATACGGTCTCGAGTACCAAAGTACTTGCAGACCTCAACTGGATCGACTTCCATTTCGCGGGATACGCCGCATTCGTAGGTAATTCCATTCGCCGGGCTGTTGACCACGGTGATCAACTTCTTCCAACCTTCGAGAGACGCCATGATCTGTCCCGATCCCCGGGTGACAGCAATGGGAGGATCGTTGGGATGCAGCGCCAAACGCACGTTTGACTGCTCGCAGGTGGGAATGACCGCCTGTAGGAAATAGGTGATGTTCTTCCACAGTTCTTCGTTGGAATGAACGCCCTCGTCGGGCACCGTGGGCAGGTTCTCAACCTTGTTGATGTTGAACGCAGTGTATCCCGCTCCACCGCGACCTTCTTCCAGGTAGTAACCCTCGATGGCGCGATGCGCGTACCAGTTGTACTCGATGACCGGCAGCCCTACCTTGCCTGCAGCGCGCACGGAACTCTTGAAGTCTTCGATCTCCTTGTCGCGCGCCGCTCCAGCGCGCCCGTAGATGCAGTTGTTAAAGCCGGCGATCATCATGTTGCCCACGGTCAGGCCGCCGGTTTTGAGCTTGTCCACGGTGGCCTGCAGATCAGCCTCTTGCCAGGGCATCTTGGGGCCACCCATGAGCACGTTGTTCACTCCGATCTGCTTGACTTGGCGCATCGCTTCATCGGTGATCTCGCGGCCGCCGATGGGAGCGCAGATTTTCGGCGTGTTGGGCCCTTCCTGGGGCATCCCGGGACCGTGTGGACCCTTGTATTCGGCTCCATCCGCAGCGGCAGCAGGCAATACCGCGGCGGCCGGTAAAGCCGCAGACAGCGCGGCAGTCGAACAGATGCCCTTCATCAGTGCTCTTCTCGAAAAATCAGAACTCATAGAAAATTCTCCTCTTTGATCGGCTATTGCATCGGCCATTTGATCTGCCCTGGCCGGCCCTGCTTAAAGAACAACCAGGAGGGCAATAGGACGACGAATCCACTCTACATGCTTACGCACCAGGAAAGTCTCACCATGTGAGATGCGTTGCTGTAAGTGGTTAATTAAGTTCGGCCGCGAAGAGAAGGATTACACTTAGCGCGATGCGCCCGTACCCCTGAGGGCCAGAGGGTGCGTGAGAACCGGAAGAGAAAAAGCAGGCTCTAACAGGCCGTACCCCTAAGGAAAGCTAGGGTTCGGGTGCGCCTGCCGGCGGCCGCGGTTGACGTGGCTTTAGCGCATCCGCCAACAACTGATCGAATTCAGAGCGCGGCATCTTGAGCTTCTCAGGGTGGGCCTCCACCCACTTGGACAGACCTTGAAACTTGGCCGGCGTCCAGCCACCTTCGAACTCGGCACCATTCTTCCCCTCTTTATTCAGTTCGAAGTTGTAGTCATCCATGAGGTTGGTAAATTCCGCGTGGCTCACTGCACCTTCGGCCATGATGGCCGGGATAAAGATAACGCCGTCGGTCTTGGCCAGGACTAAGTCACCCGGCAGCACCACGGCGCGTCCAATGCGGACAGGAGCATTAATGGCGGTCAGCGTCATTTGCAGCAGGAAGGAGGGGTCATAGCCTTTGTAAAAACCATTGAAATCTGGGATTTCGCGGTTTTCCTCCTGGTCCCGAATGCCCCCATAGAAGACAAAGCCAGTGTGGGAGTGCGCGGCAATGCCGTTGCCCAGGTTGGAACCGATCAACGTTCCGTCGATGATCTTTCCCATGCCGTCTGCGACATAGACGTCCCCAATTTGCAGTTCATTGATAGGCCAGCTGTTGTTAAAGCTAACGCGTCCTTCGGCCTTGCCTTCAGCAGCAATGGCCTTTTCCATGTCTGCCCGGAGTGGCATGTATTGCGCGGTGAGCGCCCGCCCGGCAAACGGTTTTTCGATATGAAGAGCTTGCCAGTCTCCCTCGAATTGATTGCGGTAGCCGTGCTCGCGCAGATAGTCCCACACATCCTCGATCGATACATCCAAAGCGCGCTTGAGCAGATCGTCGGGCACCTTTGGACGTCCATCCGGGAAGCGGTCGCCTTTCCAGTCGGAGGTGTAGAACATCATTTGTTCCTTCGTCATCTTTACCTGAGAGAAGGCAGCCGACGCCCCCAACAGAGTCCAGATCATCACTGCAGCCACGATTATTTTCTTCATAGGAGTTCCCTGCCTCGAACACCATATCATTCGGGGTATTTTGCGAGCTATGCTAACGAATAAGTTACTGCTTAAGGGGGAGTAACTTGACGTTCCTGAACTCGATTTTGTTTCCTGGCTGGCATTGGAATCCGATCAGCCCTTCGGCGTGCTTCGAGTCGTGATCGTCGAGGATCGTCTTGCCGTTGAGAATTACGAGGTAGTGATCGCTGACCGCTTTAATGTTGTAGTCGTTCCACTGGCCTTCAAGGATTTTGACGGGCGCTGCCTTGAGAGAGTCGACCAAACTTCCTGTGTTGTAGCCAGCGGGTTGGTAGTCCCAGATCTGTACTTCGTAACCGGTCTTGTTCGGTGCGCCTTCTTTTGTGGCGCGGATAAAGACGCCGCTGTTGGTCTTCTCGGTGGCGCGAAACTGCAGCCTGAGGTCGAAATTGATATAGGAGTCATTGCCGGCGAGCCATCCAGGGCTGGTACCAGGACAGAGAATCGCGCCGTCGGCCACAACCCAATCGCCGGTGGCCGGCGGCTTCGAGGTGCTGTAAGGTTGCCAGCCATCTAGATCCTTGCCATCGAAGAGCAGTTTTCAACCCTGAGCCGCTTCTTTAGAAGTAAGCGTATTGGGTGAGCCCTGAGCGGATGCGACTCCGCCGGCCAAGATGACCAATCCCATTCCCAGAACGAAAGAGCAGCTAGTGATGATTCGCATGTTTCCTCAGCGGCTAAAGCCGTTCTTACTTTAATGAATTACGTACGGGCTGAAGCCCGTACCCTTCAGGGGCTGAAACTCGCTGCGGCGAGGTAGCCCGTACCCTTCAAAGAACAGAGGTTTTCCGCAGCCTGCTAGGGCGCGGGCGGGGTACGCGGCGGCCGGGGTTTGAGCCTTTCAGCCATGAGCGCATCGAATTCAGAACGCGGCATCTTCAGCTTCTCAGGATGGGCGTCGATCCACTTGGCCAGGCCTTGATATTTCTCCGGCGTCCAACCGCCTTCGAATTCGGCACCGTTCTTGCCCTCTTTGTTCAATTCGAAGTTGTAGTCGTCTTCGAGGCTGGTAAATTCCGCGTGGCTGACAGCGTCTTCCGCCAAAATCGCGGGGATAAAGATGACCCCGTCCGTCTTGGCCAGAACAAGATCTCCCGGCAACACAATGGCTCGGCCGATACGCACCGGCGCGTTGATCGCAGTCAGCTCCATTTGTGCCCAGGCAGAGGGATCGTACCCTTTGTAAAATCCGTTGAAGTTTGGGATTTCCCGGTTCTCCTCCTGGTCCCTGATGCCGGCATAAAAGACGAAACCTGTGTGGGTGTGGGCGGCAATGCCGTTGCCCAGATTGGAGCCGATCAACGTACCTTCAATGATCTTTCCCATGCCGTCTGCAACATAAACGTCCCCAAGCTGCAGTTCATTGATGGGCCAGCTGTTGTTTCCACTGACGCGGCCCTCGGCCTTGCCTTCCGCAGCAATCGCCTTCGCCATGTCTGCCCGGGTGGGCATGTATTGAGCCGTGAGCGCGCGGCCGGCAAAGGGCTTTTCGATGTGGAGCGCTTGCCAGTCGCCCTCAAACTGATTGGCGTAACCTTTTTGGCGCAGAAAGCCCCAGATATCCTCGATGGTGCAGTCCACGGCGCGCTTGATTAGATCGTCCGGCACCTTGGGGCGGCCATCGGGAAAGCGGTCGCCCTTCCAGTCAGAGGTATAGAACAGCATTTGGTCCTTCGTCATCTTCACCTGAGCGAAGCTAGCCGAAGTTCCCAACACGGTGCAGACGATTACCGCTGCCATGAGCATTTTCTTCATAAGACTCTCCAGACGTGCACAGCAAAACTCTATACGCCTGTGAGACTTTCCAGGCGTATGACCTGTTTTATTTTTCTAGCGAACGTATCCTGACGTTGCTCGACTCGATTTTGTTTCGTCAAACGGGCATTTTCCGCTTACTGTACTCGCGGCCGACAATCGCCGCGGACTCGGGCGCCTCAAGCACCATCGCGCCGTCCTGGATCTGCTTGACGACATAATCCGGGCTGTTCTGATTTGCGGTGCCGGCGTTGAGAAACATGACCTTGTTCTTCTTGCAAGCGTCGAGAACAGCTTGCCTGACCTTGACCATTTCCGGCCTGGTTCCTACATCGACCTGTGAACCATCTTCAGGAAAGATGTCAAGGCCGTAGAGCCAAAAACTATGATCGCCCGGCCCCCATTCCGCCATGGAGATGCCAGGCAGTGCGATCGTCTTGTCGACATCGACATCGGCAAAGGTGTCTTCGATCTTTACCCCGAAGATCATCTCGCCTTTGGGATTGAGCGGCCACAAATCGGCCACATGCAGGTACTTATTGTGGTTGACACCCCAGACTTCCGCGGCGAAGCCCGCACTGGAGCCACGAAGACCCCGCATCTCCAGCTTGGGAACACCCGGATAATCAAACGGATAACGCATTGCCATCTGGGTCGCGACCTTGACCGCCCCGGCATCGCGCGCGTGGCACATGTGAATGCCATGGACGCCGCAATCGAGCAACTGCTCGATGACCCAGGTGTTGGCCCGCATATAGGCAGGGTCGAGACCGATAATGCCCGTCTCCACGAATACTGCCGGCGTGCGATGGCCGCTTCGCGTCGGGCCGCCGTCCACAAGACCGCGCATGAACTCGCGCAACCCTGCAAAGTCGAGCGCCCCGTGCTCCATCTCACAGTTGATCGCATCCATGTAGGTCCGGGCCATCTTGACGCCCTGCGCATAGCTGTCCACGCCCGGCCCCATGCCGGAGTTGCCGTAATAGATCGGTTGGCCGTCTTCCCACAGCTCAATCGCTTTGTTGATGCGGCGCGGCTTGTAGTTCAGGTCGACCGATGAAGGCTGCGTACCGCTATTGACCGGCGCACTGCCCCGCCGGGGGCCGCGACTACCGCCGGCCGCCGGACCATCTTGCGCCATTACACCCGTGGCCGCCATCCCTACACCGATGGAGACGCCTGCCGTGAGCAGATCTCTTCTCTTGATTTTCATGATCCTGCCTTCCTCAAATGCCGGATGACTCACCACACTAAAGCATTTCCCCTGACCAAGTCACTTTTGAAGTGGCAACAACCTGATGTCCCTGAACTCAATCTTGTTTCCTTTCTGGCATTGAAAGCCGATTACACCCGCAGTGTGTTTGGAATCGTGATCGTCGAGGATGGTCTTACCGTTGAGCACGATCACGTAATGGTCGCCGTCGGCGGTGATGTCGTAGTCGTTCCATTGGCCGTCCAGGATCGTTGCAGGCATGGCCTTGAGGGAGCCGACCAGACTGCCTGTGTTGTAGCCGGCCGGCTGGTAGTCCCAGATTTGCAATTCGTAACCGGTCTTGTGCGGCGCGCCCTCTTTTTCTGAACGGAGAAAAACGCCGCTATTTGTCTTCTCACTGCCGCGAAACTGTAACTTCAGCTTGAAGTTGGTGAAGGTGTCGTTGCTGGCAAGCCAACCGGCGCTGGTGCCACGACAAACAATCGCACCGTCGGCCACAGCCCAATCGCCGGTCGCCGGCGCAGTAAATGTTACGTGGGGCTGCCAGCCGTCGAGGCTCTTGCCGTCGAATAACAGTTTCCACCCTTGAGTGGTTTCGTTGGGAGTAAGCGCGTTCGGGTTATTCTGGGCGGCGGCAACAGCGGCTGCTACAGTCACCAATACCACGCCAAGCATGAAACGATAGCTCACGATCACTCTCATAGTCCCTCAAAGAAAACGAACGCGGCGTTTAGTAAGGTGGTGGCCTGTTGGTGTACTTACGGCCGATGGCTGCGGTTTCAGGACTGGCAGGCCCGACCATCACACCTTCCTTAATCATGGAGATCACGTCTTTAGCGCTCAGCGAGTTGAGGAAGAAGATATGGTTGGCCTTGCAGGCGGCCAGGACTTTGGCGCGCGCCGCTACCATCCTGGGATCCTGGATCGCGGCCTCGCCATGCGCGCGGACACCGAGCGACATAGCCATATCCCCAGGGCCCCATTCCGCCATGCCGATGCCAGGAACCTTGAGATTCTCGTCGACATTGGCAAGCGCGTATTTGTCTTCCTCTTTTACGCCGAGGAGCAGCTCGCCATTGGGATTGAGGGGCCAGGGATCGGCTTTTTCTTCATACTCTTCCTGCGAGACACCCCAGATTTGGGATGCGTTGGCAACCCCGTGAACGCCGCGACGTCCTTCAGGAAGCCCATCGACGCCTACCCCTTCGTGGTGGATGGGAAAGCGTACGGCTTCAACGAAGGCGCGAATCGCGCCGGGGTCATCCGCATGGGTAAGCATGACGCCGTGCACGCCGGTGGCCAGCACCTGGTTGAACATCCAGGCGTTGGCGTGCACCGCTTCGGCATCCATTCCATTCACCGGCACGTTCACGATCACGGCCGGGGTTCGATGACCACTTCTGCTGGGACCACCCGCCACCAGGCCGCGCATGTACTCCTGCAATCCTTTTACATCGAAGGGTGCGTGCTCCATGTCGTAGCTGATGTAGTCGGCATAGGTCTGCGCGTCCTTGACTCCTTGCTCATAGGTCCCGGTGGTTCCGGAGTGAGAGCCGGTGTAGTAGATAGGCTGGCCTTCTGCCAGGAGCTCGATCGCCTGGTTAATGCGCTTCGGCTTGGCGGTCTGCGCCGTCTGGGCCAAGATGGTTACCGTGACTGCCGCCAGCAGAACCGTAGCCGAGGCAAAGAAAACTTGCTTCCGGGTCCGTTTCAAGAACACCCCCAGTTGACGTTGATCTATCATTGACCACTTATGGCAGGCGGATGGTATTCCAACGAAGCAACGCTATGCAAAGGAAATTTTGGGAAACTGGGAATACTTGGACCTTGGTCCAAATGTAAGCGGTTCCACGGCAGACGTTGATCTATCATCATCCGAACGAAGCGCTGCGATGCCCTTGCATCGGAAGCACTTGCACCCCCGGTGGTACGCTCCTCCGTGAGCAGGATTGGAGGGTGCCAGGGTCGGTTTGCTGAGCAAGGTG
Source organism: uncultured Acidobacteriaceae bacterium (assembly GCA_963844785.1). Taxonomy (GTDB): domain Bacteria; phylum Acidobacteriota; class Terriglobia; order Terriglobales; family Acidobacteriaceae; genus PALSA-350. The sequence goes on from CAWJPV010000023.1 coordinate 169,505, forward strand.
GAGGAGAGAAAATTACTACACTAAGGAGCAAAGCGTGACTCAACTGCCCGACGAGGTGTATGCCCGTCTCAAATCGGTCAGCACATCCACACTAACGACGCAGTTATTCAAGCGCGGTTTTCGTAATGTGTTTATGCAGGGAGTGGCTGCTTTGGGGAAACTCGAAAACGGTAACCTTGTCGGACCCGCGTTCACCCTTCGAAATATTCCATCGCGCGAAGATGTCGACGTCCTGGACATCTTTCTCGATCCTGAAAACCCACAGAGAAAAGGAATTGAAACTGCGCCGCCGGGATCGGTGCTGGTTCAGGATTGCCGCGGTGATAAGACGGCCGCCTCCTGTGGCTCAATTTTGACCACCCGATTGAAGGTACGAGGCGTTGCCGGGATGGTTTCCGATGGACCAGTGCGCGATAGCGGGGTTATCGCGGCGCTCGGGTTTCCGGTTTTCTGTGCCGGCGCAAGCGCACCAACCAATCTGATCAAGCACCATCCCATCGATTTGAATATCCCGATTGGGTGCGGCGGAGTCGCGGTCTACCCTGGCGACGTCATCGTTGGCGATGTGGATGGAGTGGTCGTCATTCCGCGCCATCTGGCAGAAGAGGTGGCATCGGATTCTGCTGAACAAGAGCAGATGGAAGATTTTATTATTCAAAAAATTGCCGGCGGGGCCCCGCTGCCCGGCACCTATCCTCCGAATGCCGAAACAAAAGAGGCATACCTGGCCTGGAAACGACGCGAAGTTTGAAACCCGGAGGCGATTCGCCCAAGGCGCATTCGCTTGTGCCCGAGGCAGGAACTTGCGGCGTGGGGTGTAACCTTCTCCGTGGATAGGAACGGAGATTACTAATGGTCAATAAGGTGGAGAGAAGGAGAGCTCTGCTTGGTCTGGGGCAGCGCGAGGCGGCGGCCACTGGCGAGAGCGGCCCGCATGCCATATCGGATGTCCGCGCCTTTCGCGTGCCCCTGTCTGTTCCGGGAAGCTCTTATGCAGTTCTGCAGGTCCGAACCCAGTCGGGCCTGGTTGGTTATGGCGAGTGTGCGGAGTTATCCAGTCCCGAGTTAAAAGCTACGCGCGAGGTGGCCATGGGGCGCCCGGCATCAGCGTATGAGACGTTACGTTCGGTGGTTCCGCAGAATGCACAAGCAGCCATCGATATGGCTTTGCTCGATATTCTGGGAAAAGCTACGAAGGCTCCCGTATATCGCGTTTTGGGCGGTCCCACGCGGAACAAGGCACGCGCCATCGTACGATTGGCGGGAACCTCTGACGCTGAGCTAGAAAAGGATCTTCAAAAGCAACTCGCGGCAGGCTTCGCTGCGTTCCTGGTACCCATCCCTACCCCCGCGGCACGCAACCAGGGGAGCGCTTATATTCAAGCCGGCGTAACGCGTTTCAAGGCCATGCGCGCCGCGGCTCCGGATGCGGACTTCGCCTTCGAAGGCAGCGACCAGCTCACTCCTTCCGATACGGCAACACTGGCTGCTGCCGTAGAGTCAATGCATCCGCTGTGGTTCGATGCACCCTGTCCGGTGTCTAATCTGTCCACTCTGCACAAGATTGCCGACGAGACCGTCGTTCCCCTCGGCCTCGGCCGTGATATCTCCAGTCCTGGAACTTACCAGGATCTACTTCGGGAAGGCTTGGTTGATTTGCTTCGGCCCGATTTGCTGGTCCATGGCATTTCGGGCACCCGGCGGTTAGCCGCGATGGCAGAGACATACTACGTGGCGGTCGCACCCTGGCATGCGGCTGGTCCGATCGCTACTGCGGCGGCTCTGCACCTGGCAGCGAGTATCCCGAATTTCTTCATTGCGCAACTACCCAACTCAGGGGCCGGGTCAGCCACAGCGCAAGCCGGATTCTTCGCGTTACCAAAGGGGCCGGGCCTGGGTGTCGAGGTAGACGCACAGGCACTGGAGAGGAACCAGATCGTATGAATCGACGAAGCTTTCTCGGTGGAGCGGCGGCGGTTGCTGCTGCAGTGCCCGCGTCTCGGATTGCCGCGGCGGTCTCTACTCCGCGTACAACGGACCTCTGTGGATGTAAGCCATTCATCGCTCAGTCGACTGGGGAGCAGGCTGCGCGGGCTGAGGCATTTCGGGATCTCAGTACCGGGTTGAAAGTCACCAATCTGAAAGTATTCGGGGTTTCGTTAACACCCGATTCTGATCGGCCCTACGTCTTCGTGAAACTTGAGACCAATCAGGGGCTGGTGGGGTGGGGAGAGGGCACGCTTGAGGGCAAGGCAAAGGCCGCGATGTCTTGCATTGAGGATTTTCGGGACTTTGTTGTCGGCAAAGATCCCATGCAGGTCGAGCATCATTGGCAGTCGATGTATGTGCACAGCTTCTATCGCGCGGGCCCAGTGATTGGATCGGCGATTTCCGGCATTGATCAGGCGCTGTGGGATCTGCGCGGCAAGGCGTTGGGCGTGCCGGTGTATCAGCTTCTGGGCGGCCCTTACGATAAAGAGGGCGTTCGCGGCTACTATCACGCAGAGAATGCAAGGACGGACGAACAGCTGGCAAAATTGCGCGAGACCGCTCTCCAGGAAGGCGTCTCGTGCTTCAAGATCGGACTTCCCGACGAGGAATACGAATGGATCGAGACCCATGCCAAGATCGATCGGGCGGTGAAGCATATGCAGCGCATGCGCGAAAAGCTCGGTGACTCCGTCGACATCGCGGTCGATTTTCATGCGAAAACGAGTCCCAGCGTGGCGTCCATCATCGTCAAAGAAGTTGAGCCGCTGCATCTACTGTTTATCGAAGAGCCCTGCCCGCCGGAGAACGTCCAGGCGATGGGCCGCGTGGCCAGCCGTTCGACCACGCCGATCGCAACCGGCGAGCGATTAGTGGCGGCCTACGGCTGTCGCGAGTTGATCGAGATGGGCGTGGTTGATATCTTGCAGACGGACATCAATCATGTCGGCGGACTCACCGGTCTCTGGAAGGTTGCGGCCATGGCAAACATCTCCAACGTCTCCATGGCGCCTCATGCGTGCGAAGGGCCTATAGGGGGGATGGCTACGCTGCATGTGGATTCTTCGATGCCCAACTTTCTTATCCAGGAGATCTGCAGCTTTGTGCAGCCCGGCGACAAAGAGAAGATCTGGGCGGAGTGGTTCGGCTTCCCTACTATGCGCATGGTGAATGGACGATTCCCTCTTCCTTCGAAGCCTGGCCTGGGGTTTGAACTGAGCGAAGCATCGTTGAGCAAGTATCCCTTCGGTGGTTCAAAACCAATGGCGCGCGTTTTCCACGAGGACGGCTCTGTTGGAGAATGGTGAAGCGTGACCCAAGATTCTAATTTGCAGGCAATCGAACCAAGCTGGTCGCGGCGTAAGTTTCTCGGAGTTGCAGGTGGTACGGCCCTGCTTGGCGGAATGGGATGGGCCAGCGGATTTTTGCCGCTCGCCGCCGCGGAGAAGGTCCGTACAAAGATCACCGATATCCAGACGATGACGCTGACCGGCCAGCGTACGTATGTTTATGTAAAGGTTGTTGCCGACAATGGACAGTTCGGGATCGCCGAAGCATATGGCACTCCGAGCATCGGTGTAAAGGAGCAGATCCAGGCGCTCCAACCGCTGCTGGTGGGCAAAAATCCGTTGGAGATCGATACCATTTACACCTACATGGGCATCGGAGGTCCCGAGCTTTCGGGCACGCGGACGGATGGCTCCGCGCACTCACTTATGCGCGCGGCCAGCGGCATTGAAATGGCTCTTTGGGATTTGGCAGGTAAGACCCTCGGCGTTCCCACATCGACGTTGCTGGGAGGCAGGTTCCGCGACCAGGTAAGGGTTTACGACCATGCGGCTCCGCGAAATATGTTGGACAAAGCCTCGTGCCGCGAATGGGCAGACAAGATCAAGGCAGATTCCAGCGGCTTTACCGCACACAAAATCGGGTTTCGCCATACAGACGTGGCGAGCGACAGCGCCCGGGATCTTGGGAATCGCGTGCTTACGACCAAAGAACTAATGGACATCGGCCAGGGGTTTGAGAATTGCCGCGAGGCCATCGGGTGGGATCACGATCTTATGGTTCACTGCCACTGGGAGTACGACCTGCGTACCTCCACTCAATTGGCAGAGGCGGTTGCGCCCATCAAACCGCTGTGGCTGGAAGATCCGCTTCCCGTGGACTACTCCGAATCGTGGAAACGATTGTGCGCCAGTTCTCGTGTGCCCATTTGTACGGGCGAGAATCTGGAACGGCGGGCGGGGTTTAAGGATTTCATTATTTATCAGGGATGCGACATCTTGAATCCTGACCTGCGCAACAGCGGCGGATTCCTGGAAACAAAACGCATCGCCGATATGGCTGATACATTTGGATTGCCGATGGCCACGCATAATACCGGTAGTCAATTGCACACCTGGGCGAATTGCCAGTGGGCTGCGTCCATCCGTGACTATATCGCTTGTGAAACGATAACGGGCCAGGGGGGTTGGATGGACAAAGTCCTACTGCTCGATGGTCCATATATCAAGGGTGGGCACATCAGCGTGACCGACAAGCCAGGGCTTGGTGTCGAACTAAACCCTGAGGTGGTAAAGGCTCACCTGGCAGAAGGTGAACAGTGGTGGGGATAAACAATCATGAGAGGGCTCTCTGAAATGTCGATGAAACGTCGTGAGTTGTTGAAGTCTATGGGAAGCGCAGCCTTGCTGAGCCTCGCCCCGCCTGTGCTACGCGCGCAAGAGCAGGTGGCACGGGCCACGCGCGGGATGGCAACGCCGCGCATCAAGGATATTAGCGTGATTGAATGTGAGCCCGCGGGCACGCGCCTAACGGTGGTCAAGATCACGACGGATCAGGATGGGCTCTACGGCTACGGCTGCGCCACATTCACGCAACGCGCCGACCTGGTTAAGCCCGCGGTAGAAAAATATCTGAAGCCGTTCTTGCTGGGTAAGACTACGGATCGGATCGAAGATATCTGGCAATCGTGCTACGACAGTTCTTATTGGAAGAATGGCCCAGTGCTGAATAACGCCATCAGCGGTGTCGACCAGGCATTGTGGGACATCAAAGGGCGCCAGGCAGGCATGCCGGTTTATCAGCTTGCCGGCGGCAAATGCCGGGAAGCCGTGGATGCCTACGGGCATGCGGACGGACCGGATTATGCAGCCGTCGTGGAAAGCGCGAAGGGCTATATCGCCAAAGGTTTTCGCAATGTTCGGGTGCAGGTTGGGATCCCCGGGATGTCCGGTTACGGCTCGAGAACAGGCACAGACAGCACGCTCAAGGCGCTGCACGATAAACCGCTCTTCGAGCCGGCTTATGATTTCCGCCGTTCCTTGAAGCTGCTGGAGGTTTGCCGTCAGGAGTTGGGCGAGGAGATTGAATTGCTGCATGACATGCACGAGCGCCTGACACCTAACCAGGCGGTGCAGTTCTGCAAAGAAGCAGAGAAGTTTCACATGTTCTTTTTGGAAGATCCGCTTTCTCCGGAAGACATAGCTTATTTCCAGCAGATCCGGCAAAACTGTGCGACACCGATTGCCATGGGCGAGCTCTTCAATAACCCACACGAGTGGCAGCCGCTGATTGAGGGACGACTGATCGACTACATCCGCGTGCATGTCTCCCAGGTGGGTGGGTTTACTCCGGCGCGTAAGATCGCGATTCTGGCCGAACCGTATGGGGTCAGGACCGCTTGGCATGGCCCGGGGGATGTCTCGCCCGTAGGCCACATGGCCAACGTGACTCTTGATCTGGTTAGCTATAACTTTGGCATTCAGGAATACTCACCCTTCAACGATCGGACGCAGGAGATATTTCACGGCTGTCCGACGATGAAAGATGGATACCTCTGGGTGAATGAGAATCCTGGCTGGGGCATCGAGATTGATGAGCAGGCAGCCGCCAAGGCTCCGTTTATTCCGGGAAGAAATAACCTGAATGGTGGTTGGGGAGAGATACGTAAGCGCGACGGTACGGTCATCAAGCAATAGGCACGGAGGTTGTTGTGTCCACAGCGGACCCTGAAAAGCGGCTTGATCGCCGTGAGCTCCTCAAGCTGCCGGTGATGGCGGCTGCTTATGGTCTGCTTCCCCGTTCCGCGACGGCGCTCCCTGCTCCACCGGGACCGCCGTTCGACGAGGCCGACACAGAGGGCACAAAGATTGCTATCAAGCTAACCGTCCAACAGACTACGGACGAGGAGCTGCTCTTCCTCAAGCAGATTGGACTGCGCTGGCTGCACGCTGACTTCGGTGACGCAGCATCCTACGATTTGATCAAGACCACACGAGATCGTTTCGCGCAATACGGGCTTACCATCGACTGCGCGCTGATGGAGGCCTATCGCTCAAAGAAGATTCAGCTGGGACAGCCGGGCAGAGACGAGGACATCGAGAAGTTCAATACCTTCCTCACAGATTGCGGGCGCCTGGGCATCCGCACCTCGCATATCGATTTTCACCCCGGAAATACTTACACCACGAAGATGATTACGACCTCGCGGCTATACAGCGCGCGAGTTCAGCGTGGCCGACTTTCGGGAAAAAGTGGAAAAGCAAATGTTCGACCGCGACTACTCGGCGCAGGAGATTTGGGCCAACTATGGTTACTTTCTCGACGCGGTTCTTCCAGTCGCAGAAAAGGCCGGCATCAAGTTGGCTCACCACCCGGACGATCCCCCAATCTCTCCCATGAATGGTGTAGCCAAGGTATTTATCAACTATGCGGGGTATAAGCACGCCGAAGATGTGGTTTCGAAGAGCAGCAAGAACTGGGGACTTTGTTTGTGCCTGGGCACCTGGCTGGAGGGCGGGAACACCATGGGTAAGGACGCCGCCGGTATGATCCGGGAGTTCGGTGGCCGGGGTAAGATATTCACCGTTCACTTTCGCAATGTCAGTTCTCCGCTGCCGCGATTTCATGAGACGTTCCAGGATGACGGGTATCAGGACATGTATCTCCTGATGAAAGCCCTGCGGGAGGTACGCAGCAGTGCATCGCTGATTCCGGATCATTATCCGGGCGTGGTGAGTGATGCTAATTTGCGCATCGACAATGCATATATGGTTTCTGCGATGCGGCAGATGCTGCGGCGAGCGTATGAAGAAGTGGGATGAATCGAGAGTCAGAGAGAAAGAGCAGTGGAATCCCACATCTCGCGAAAAACGAGCGAGATGTGGGGCACGGCCTTTGTGAGGGAAGGAGGGAGACCGATCGTAATCGGTTCTCACGCAGGGACTGATGAGGCTTTAGCATTGTCGGCGCTAAAGCGCTCTTCCCCCGCATAAATGCGGGGGCTCCCACCACCAATTTGGACAAGATCGACTGGATGCCTTTGCTATCCAAAGCCCGATTTGCGGGGATTAAGCAAATGCGATCGTGGGGGCTGCGCCCCATCGTTTTCGGCCCAGGTACGCTTTGACGAACCTGGGGCACCCGTCCCGTTTCTAATGGGTTCGGTTGGGAGACTGGGTCCCGCCGGGTTGACTCTTCAGCGTGTTAGAGCTTGAAGAGTTCGCGCAGACGGCGGGTTTGGGCGCGGCTCACTGGGATCTCAGTCTGCTTGCGATCATCCATGCGTAGTTGATAGCTGCTCTTGAACCAGGGCACGACTTCCTTGATGTGGTTGATGTTTACCACGTAGGAGCGGTGGGCTCTCCAGAAAATGGATGGATCCAAGAGCTCGAGCAGCTCTTCGATCGTCCGGCACTTGGAATGGCCTTCAAGGGTGGGCGTCACCACGGAGATGATTCCCTCCTCGATGGCGGCGAAACAGATGTCTTTCTGGTCGGCCAGCAAGAGCCGGTTGTTGGCCTGCAGAATAATTTTCCCACTCCGGGGACGTACCCCAGAGTGCTGCTGTTCAATGAGACGGAGGAGCGCGTCGAGACGCGCATCCGATGGCTTGAAGTCAGTGCCGTTCTCCGCAGGCGGCTCTGCGTCGAGCTGGTGCATCTCCTGCAAGCGCTGGCGCGCGCGCTCCAGGGCCTGCAAGACACGGGCACGATCAAACGGCTTCAGCAGGTAATCGATGGCGTTGACGTCGAACGCACGCACCGCATATTGGTCGAACGCGGTGGCGAAGATGATCTGGGGCATGCGGTCGGCGTCGACTCGCTCCAGCAACTTCTTGAGCACGGCGAAGCCGTCCAAGCCAGGCATCTGAACGTCTAGAAACACTACATCCGGATGGTGCGTGTGAATCAGATGGACCGCCTCGATGCCATTCTCGCCCTGGGCGATGACCTCGACTCCTCCCGCAGAGTCTAGAAGGTATTTGAGCTCTTCGCGCGCAAGCCGTTCATCGTCGACGATCAGAGCAGTCATTGCCATAAGAAGGTTGTCGCGGAGAGATCTCTAGCGATTCTGAGTATATAGGGCGCGGGGAAAAGCCCAGTCACCGCAGGCGCTTGGGTCACCATCTCCGGCAACGTCAGGATTGAAAGGCGCGCAGGCGGGAGGGCATGTTATCCGTGGCCAAACTATGTCCGCAGTAGACGCAGTAGACGTCGGTAATGCGCACGCCACGATAGCAATTGCCGCAGGCCGCGGAAACCTGGTAAGCGCACTGCGGACAGAAATGGAACTCGGTATGAATACTGGTTCCGCAAGAGGGGCAACGCGCAACTACCGGCTGGCGGAGAAGAAAGTACAGCACCAACCCGATACCGCCCTGCATAGCAAGGCAGATCACCACCCACAAGCGGGTGCTCATGCTGCGCCGCGGTGCATCCCGGCTCACATAGCCAACCATGAGCACGTACAACGCGGCCAGCGAGCTCCAGGACAAAGCGAAGTAAAAACGGACGCCGAACGGAGCGGCAATGGGGTGCATCTTGTGGGCCACCCGATAAGCCGGCAAGATTACCCAGTAGAGATACTGCATGAAGACGAAGACCAAAGACGCCGCGGCGATCGACCAGCGCGGGATGAGCTTGACCTCTTCCGTAAGGGCGGAGGCTGGTTCGGCGTTGTTAAGCTTGTTCGTCATTTCTCAATTTGAGGAAAGGTTTCAACGCCGCCCCGATCGTGGTACACGTGGCGTTGCCCTTTCCAGACGGCTATAAGAGCCGCCAGCATAGCAAGAAGCAGCATGGCAATGAGTAAGGTAAGCTGCGTGGGCATATCGAAGAGATGTTCCTCTTCCAGCAGCAGATCTTCCATACCATTCCAGATGGCCGGCCCGAGCAAGACCAGCATGAATACGAAGCCCAGAATGGCAAAGCCAAGATTCCTGCGCTGCAGGGTGCGCTTCTCCTGGGTGGAGATTACGGCATCGCGCACTGCGCGACGGGTCTTCTGTGTCAACACCTGGCTGGCATTGCAATCCTGCCAGGCTACGGAGCGCACCACATCTTCAAGGGCCCGGTCTGGGGCCCCTTTTGGGGTCCGGTTCATCGCCCGTCTCCCTCCGCTACTAAGATGCGCGGCTTGAGGGCAGAGAGTCCGCGGTAGAGTCGCGACTTTACCGTGGACAGCGGGGAACGCGTAACCTGAGCGATCTCTTCCAGAGAAAGCTCCTCATGGAAGCGGAGGACCAATACTTCACGATGCAGAGGCTCGAGCGTCAGCAAAGCCTCGGCGACACGCTGCCCGTTTTCGTTGGTCTGGTAAGTCTCAAAAGGCGAGGGACCGTCGGCGGCCACATCGAAGGACCGGCCGTCTTCGCCCGCTTCGCGCATCGCTTCCAGGCTGCTCATGGTTCGCTTGCGGCGCACGTCGATGACCAGGTTGCGGGCGATGGTGAACAGCCATGTATCAAAACGGGACTTGCCATTGAACTGGTCGCCGCGCTTCAGTACACGCATCCAGGTCTCCTGGAAGATATCTTCCGCAGTCTCGCGGTTGCCGGTGAGGTAGAGCAGGTAGCGTAACAAGCGATGCTGGTATTGAACGATCAGCTGGTCGAGCAACTCCGGATCGTGGCGCTTTAGCCCCTGGGCGACAAGGGTGTTCTCGTTGCTGGAGGAGTCGGCGAGGGTAAGCGAAGCTGCGCGCATGTCTACCTCTGAGACGGGGGCTGATTCCCCAAAGACGCCCTGGGTGACAGCTTTTTTGAGCTTGGCGGCAAGGACCATGGAACTTCTCCATCGCCCTGCAGCGACGCCAGGACGACCCTAATCCGTACAAGGATATAGGAATTGGGCGCCTGAGGCCAATCGGAAGGCGCGGGAACCCTTTTTGTCATTAACGTCTAAACTTAAGCCTATGGAGATTTTGTTCGGTCTGCACCCCGTAGAGGAGGCCTTGCGCTCGGGAACGCGGAAATTCGACCACATTTGCATCGCCCGGGAACGGCAGGACGTGCGGCTGGAAAAGCTGATCCAGGCCTGCCGGGACGCGGGCGTGAAGCTGCGCATGGACACCCGCGACCAGCTCACCAAGCTGGCCAGGACCGAGGCGCACCAGGGCGTGGTGGCGATTGTTCGGGCGAGGCAATTCCTTGACCTGGACGACCTGCTGCAGGGCGGCAAGCAAAACCGCCTGGTTTTGGCGCTGGACGGGGTGGAAGACCCACAGAACCTGGGGGCGCTGCTGCGCACGGCCGAGGGCGCGGGGGTTGATGGGGTGGTGGTTACGGAGCGGCGGTCGGCGCCGCTCAGCCCAGTGGCTGTCAAAGCTTCCGCCGGCGCTGCCGAGCACGTGAAGATTGCCCGGGTGGTGAACCTGGTACGCGCGTTGGAAGAGCTGAAGCAACGTGACCTGTGGTGTATCGGCCTGGATGAGCGCGGCACCATGGACTATGACGAGTTTGATTTCTCTGTAGGCTGCGTGCTGGTGCTGGGCCGCGAAGGTGCGGGGCTGCATGACCTGGTGCGGCGTACCTGCGATCACCTGCTGCGCATCCCCATGGCCGGCCGGGTGCATTCCCTCAACGTGAGCGCCGCAGGGGCCGTGGTGCTCTACGAGGCAGCGCGGCAGCGGCGCAGGGCAGCGCGGGCGGACCATTTGGCTCCGGTAGCGGCGCGGACGAAGAAGCAGAAGGGTTTGGGTTCATGAGGTTTTTGCGGTTAGCAGTGGTGGTTGTTGTTCTGACCTCTTGTGCCGGGGCGCAGGAGGCATCTTCTCCCTCAGCGGTTCCCCCGCAGGTACCTGAGGAGCATCCCGGCACGGTAATTCTGTCGCGGTCGGTTGATGACAGCGGGAGTGCTCCGGCGGTGGCAGCTCCCGCGGCCAAGCCGGCAGAGGCAGGGAGCGATGCGGAACGGCAGGCGATCACCTTCCTTTCCTACGATCTCGATGTCCATCTGCGGCCCGGGGAGCACGCGATGGCGGTGCGCGCCCGCTGCGTGCTGCGTAACGATTCGGATAAGCCGCTGCACCGTCTCCCCTTGCAGATTTCCTCTACGTTGCAATGGACAAGCGTGCGCATTGCCGATGCGCCGGCTACTTTCTCCCAGCAAACGGTGAACAGCGATGTTGACCATACCGGGGCACTGCGTGAGGCGGTGATCCTCCTGGCGCAGCCCCTTTCCCCCCAGCAAACCATCGCGGTCGACCTTACCTACGAAGGGACCGCCGCCCTTTCCTCGACCCGGTTGGAGCAGATCGGCACCCCGGCAGAAGTGGCGGAAGCCTCCGATTGGGACCGGGTGGCGGACGAATTTGTGGGCTTGCGGGGCTTCGGCAACGTGGCCTGGTACCCGGTTGCATCCGTCCCCGTGGCCTTGGGCGACGGGGCCAAGTTTTTCTCCGAAGCGGCGGAGGAACGGCAACGTCAAAGCCAGGCCACGGTGACCATGAAGGTGACTGAGGAGTTTTCTGGCGAGGCGCCTAACCTGGCGGTGCTGGATGGCGTGACCTTGACCGTGGCACCTACTACGCAGCCCGCGGCCTCTGTACCCGGAATCGTCACCTGTACGCTGCCGCCCACGCGATTGGGCTTTTCCTCACCCAGCCTATTTCTGCTCACTCGCAGCCGGCAGGAGGGCAACGGGGTGGTTGTATTCGCGCGGACTGAGGATGTGGTGAATGCTCAGGTCTACATCACCGGGGCTACGATGGTGATCCCACTGATCCATCGCTGGCTGGGCACCGAGCCTCGCGGCGCTCTTAATATCGTCGACTTGCCGGAGCAGAACGACGCCCCGTTCGAAGATGGCTCCGTGCTCTTTACCGACGTGCGCAGCACCGACCCGTATAAGCTGGGCGACACGCTTATTCATTCGCTGACCCATCTTTACTTCAACTCGCCCTACCCGTGGTTGCAGGAGGGCGTGGCCTCATTTATGGGGTCTCTGTGGCTGGAGCAAAACCAGGGGAAGCTCGCTGCCATTGAGCAATTGGATAATGCCCGCGGCGCGCTCTCGCTGGCCGAGCCGGGCGACGCTGCTTCGGCGTCTCAGGCTTTGGTCACGGCGCGAGATCCGGTGTACTACCGCACCAAGGCAACTTATGTTTTCTGGATGCTGCGCGACCTTGCCGGGGAAAATGCCCTGGGGCGCGCGCTGCGTGAGTATCAACCAGGGTCGGATGCGACGGGAACCGGGTTCGAGCAGGTACTCGAACGGGCTAGCGGAAAAGACTTGAAGTGGTTCTTCGAGGACTGGGTGTACCACGATCGCGGTCTTCCTGACCTTGCGATTGCCGGCGTGTATCCCAACAAGGCTAGCGCGCCGGGGAGCTATATCGTCGCCGTAGATGTGACCAATAGCGGGACAGCCGAGGCGGAGGTTCCGGTTTCCGTTTCTTCCGGCACAACCACGGTGACGGAGAGGCTCCGTGTTCCAGCGAAGTCCAGGATCAGCCATCGCTTCCTGCTGCAGGGCGAGCCGGCGGAAGTGGCGGTGAACGACGGCACGGTTCCGGAAGTGGAGGCCAGTGTCCACCGGCAGACGCTGGCGGTTCCGCCGGCTTCGGAGTAGCCGTCCAGTTCCTACAGGCTTCTGCTAGGAGACTGACTCTCGCAGTTAGTTCTCTACTGGCTCTTCGATGGCTTTCACTTCGGGGTGTTGCAAGGTGCCGGTGATGGCGAAGGGGTGGGCGGTCGATCCGCCTTTCATGTCTATTTCGCGATCGAAGGAGATCGTGCCCGACAACGGAATCGCCTCCTGACCGCGGGCGAGCAGGCTGTGCGTTATCTTGATGGTGCTCTCCGCAATGGCCGCATCGGCGCTCCATTGATCGAAGTGGACGAAGGGTTGGGCGGCGACAGGCAACGGCTCTTCCGCAGCTAGTCCCCCTTTGGTCCAGTCCCAACGCAAGCTACCGGTGGCGGAGCGCACCAGATCCTGGGCGTCATAGCCGGACATGCTGATCTGGGCGGAAAAATTTGCCAGACCGCTTCCCCAATGCTCATCGAAAATGCTGCCCAGCGCGCTGGGCGCGGCGTTGGTTACCTGCACATCGAGCTGATAATCCGGCTGATCGCCGGATGCGTCGACCGACCCGGCAAGATGCATGGTTCCGTTCGCCACGTGGCCATTCAGCGACCGGATCTTGATCGAGTTGCCGCTGATGTCGAGCGCGCCGATCACGTCATGCACCACCAGCTTGCCGGTCGAGAGGGTGCCAATGCGCACAGCTCCGGAGAGATCAGGCCACTTGACGGTGTGGCGATCGATGCGATCAAGAATTTGGCGCAACAACGCACCGCCTTCGCTGGTTCCCAGCAAGGTGGATTGAAGCGCGGCCAGATCCAGGGTGGGAAAGACGAGCGAGAAGCGCCCTGCACACGGCGCGCTAGCAGCGCATAGCGTCGGGTACTCCAGCGTTCCCTGGGCCTCCAGCTTCCCGTAAGTAATGGATGCATTGGTCCATTCAATTTGAGTGGGGCTGAGGATTCCCTGGGCAGAAGCAATCTTAAGCGGCTGGGACAAGTAGGAGGTGGTCAGTTCAGCATTCCTGATGGCAATGCTGCCCTCCGCGGTGGACGCGACCACCGGATGCTCGGTGTCGGGCACGGGCAACAACCACTTACCGCGCAGGTCAAGATCGAGAGCGGCAGTCCCCGCGCCGCCGAGCAATCCGAAAGTCTTGCCCAAGCCCTTCAGCCGGGCCAGCGTGGTGACGCCACCCAAATGCAGATCGAATCCTGCAGGCGTAAAGCGGCCGTCTACGGTCACTGGAACCGGCGCACCCATGGCCAGGCGCACCGGCTGCAGCAGCAACGCGGGCGAACCAGTTGCCTCGTTGCCCCCCTGCGGGGGGCTCTCGCAACGGAGCCGCACCGGGCCCACCAGGAAGGGTTTGCGGGAATCGGGCAGGGTCAGGCTCAGCGAATCAAGCGCCACTTCGCCAGCAATCGAGGGCGGGCGTCCGTTTTGGGTGGCGTACTGGAAATGCCCATTGAGGGCTCCGGCGGCCTGGACCCCGGCGCCCAAGCCACTGCGCACTTCCTGCAGTGCGGTCAGCACCGCCGCGGCGGGAACGCGATCGATGGCGAGCGTGAGTTGCGCCTGCGGCTGAGTTTGCACTTCCTGAATCGAGCCGACGAGGCGAAGCGCTCCGTCCCCGACGGGAGAGTTACAGGCAATGTCTTCCAGCGATCTCGACTCTCTGCGAAATGAAGCCCGGCAGGAACTCTCCACATCGATGGGACGAGTGGGCGTAAATTCGGAGCGATGCAGCCCCGCTACCTTTAGCCTGGTGCTGATGTGGGCCAGCTCGGCGGTACCCTCGACCGCAGCCTCAACATCGAGCCCGCCACGCCAGCCAATATCGCTGCCCAGGGTGAGCTTGCTCAACTGACCCAGGGGCACTCCGTCCCATTCCACCTTGAGTTGCAATGGCATCTCGGCCAGTAAGGGCGCGCGATGCAAGGTGCCGTCGATGCGCAACATGCCGGTGTCAGAAAGGTCGAGAACCAGGTCGGTGCGCACCGGTTGGGCGCGAAAGTGGAGTTCCCACGCATCCTCCGGAGCCAGCGAGATAGAGAGATCGGAATTCAGGAACGCGAGCGACTTCTTCTCGTTGCCTTCTTTGAAATTGATGCGCGTGTTTTCCGCATCAATATAGGGAAAGCGCGGAGCACTGCCGGCGTGGCGCTGGCCCGTGGGGGCGTTTGGGATGTGCGCCGCCTGCACCAAAACTGAAGCAAAGTTCCAACCCCCATTTGGTTCCCGCACCAGGTTCAAACTGGCATCGTCGAAATGGATACGGGAGACTTCCAGCTTGCCCCGCCACAACGACAATAGTCGCAGGTCGGCCACCACGCTGTCGGAGTGAAGGATAGGCTCGGAGCCGAACTTTGGATCTTCTTCTACGGAAAAATCAGAGAACTCAAAGCCGGGCAAGGGCAGTAATCGCAGCTTGACAGAAGAGATGTGTACCTGGCGGCCGATGCTACGGCTGATGCTGTCGGCAATGCGGTGCTGATACCGGCTGATGTTGACCAGCGGCGGCAACACAAAGGCAACCACTGAAAGCACCACGGCTGCCAACAAAATCCAGCGCCTGGGCGAAGGACGCTTCTCTTCGCCACCCATGTTAACGGACCAAATGGAAGGTTCGGCGCCAGCGGGTCTGGTCGAAGAAGTGAAGGATTACGTGGGTATAGAACTGGAGCTTGTCTCCCACTCCTTCTTTCTCATACTGATTGTCGGGTTCGATAAACGACCAGTAGACAAAGAGAGGACGGCCTACGATGTTGGCTCGCGGCACAAAGCCCCAGTAGCGGCCATCGAGGCTGACGGTGCGGTTGTCGCCCATGGCGAAGTAACGACCCGGGGGAACCACCAGGTCCTGTCCTTGAATGTAGTTGGGGAGCTCGAGGGCCCAGGTCGGGGTTACGTCCCCGCTTTGCGAAGGAGAGACGGCGGGAAAATCATCCCGATAGGGAAAATAGTTGCCGTAGTCCGGCATGGCGGCCTGCGGTTCATGCTGTGGCTGCCCGTTGAGGAAGACCACGCCGTTGCGCAGGTGGATGCGATCGCCAGGAATGCCGATGACCCGCTTCACCAGGTACAGGTCGGGCTCGCCAGGCTTGAAAAAGACGATGATGTCGCCACGGCGCACATCGCGGTAGTAGACGAAGGGAGCCCACGCGGTGCGCGGCGCCAGGGTGATGCGGTCCACCAGCACATGGTCGCCGACCAGGAGAGTCTTTTCCATGGAGGACGAGGGAATCTCGAAGTTCTGAAAGATGAATGTCAGGGCAAAGAGCCCGATGACCAGCACTGTACAGATGGAAGCGAATGCTTCCAACGGCGTCTCTTCTGTTGCCCGCTGGCCTTTGATCTCAGTTTCTGTGGCTTCCATGGTAATGGGAACAAACCTCTAAGCATTTTCGCTCCTACTCTGCTCGGGCAGGCGTAGCGAAGTGCTTCAAAAACGTTCTAGTGAATGACGCGAAAGGTGCGGCTCCACCGGGCAAATTCCATGACGGTGTCGAGCGGACTCTTCTCGTGTCCGAGTCTATCATCCGGAAGCGGGCTGTCATCGGTAGCCGAAGGCTGGTGCAACGAGAAGTAAATGATGAAGGGCAAACCTACCACATTGGCGCGGGGGACAAAACCCCAATAGCGGCTGTCGCGACTGTGATTGCGGTTATCGCCGAGCACGAAATACGAGCCAGGGGGCACCACCAAGTCGCCGTTCTGGACATCGTGCCGCATCTGGATCCACCAGTGCGTATCCACTCCCGGGTCGGTGTAGAGCTTGGCGGGAAACTGGTCACGGAAATTATCCTGATAAGCGCCTTCAAAGATCGCGAAAGGCTCATTCTGTTTCTGCCCGTTAACGCAGACAACGCCATTTTGCAGATGGATGCGGTCCCCGGGAACGCCCACCACGCGCTTGACCACGTGATCCGATGGGTCGAGTGGAAAATGGAAGACGATCACATCGCCGCGGCTCACCTGCCGATAGGGTAGAAGCCAATGCCAGGCGCCCGGGGGCCCGTAAACCAACTTGTTGACCAGAAGGAAGTCCCCCACCAGCAAAGTCCGCTCCATGGATTCGGAAGGAATGCGAAAGGGCTGCACTACAAAGGTGAGCACAAAGAGGGCGATGACGATGATGGACAGCAAGGAGCGGAAGGTGTCGAGCAGGTTGGGAAAGACCAGGTGGCTATGACTGTGGTGGACGGCGCGCGGCGCGATCGGGGGCGCCACAGAAACTGTGGTAACGCTGGCTTCTTCCGTGGTCACGCGGAAGAACTCCGCTGGTGGTTGGTGGGTCAAGAACCGTTCCCTTTTACTAATGGCTCCCGGACCGGAGTTCGCTTCCTGAGTTTGTCGAAAGCCCGGCGTGCGGCCTCCTGCTCGGCCCGTTTTTTGGTGGTGCCTACGCCGCGCGCCAGCGGCTTGGGCCCGCTTCCCTCCGCCACTCTTACTTCCACCAGGAAGCGCTTGCGATGATCGGGCCCGCTCTCCGCTTTGAGCACGTAATCCGGCGGCCCGGTTTTCTGCGCCTGCAGCAGCTCTTGCAATGCGGTCTTGTGGTCACCCAGCGAAACTCCGCGATCCAGTGCCTGGCGTAAATCGTTCACGTAAGGCGCGACCACGTGCTCGTTGACAAAGGCCTCCACCGGAATCAGGCCGCCGTCGAGATACAGCGCGGCAATCACCGCCTCCACACAATTGGCCAACAGGGTAGATTTCTTTCGCCCCCCGCCTCTTTCCTCTCCCCGACCCAGCCGCAGATAACTTCCCAGATCGAGTGCAGAGGCCACTTGCGCCAGGTGACGCCGGCTGACCAGGCTGGCCCGCAGGCGTGTCCACTCGCCTTCGTGGAGATCGGGAAAACGACGGAAGAGAATCTCGGCCACGACCAGGCCCAGAACTGCGTCCCCCAGGAACTCCAATTGCTCGTTATCTTCTTCGCGGGCGCAGGTGATTCCCTCGGCCTGCCGGCCCTCGATGGTTTGCTCATACGCCAGCGAGCTGTGGGTCAGCGCCTTCACCAGCAGTGCCTGCTCGCGGAAGGTGTGACCCAAGGCTGCTTGCAGCGTATTGGGAGCCGGCTGTGCCATCAATCTGGTGCCCTTTCTCCTACTCTATTGCATAAGGAGAAAATCAGGTGGTTACTGAGGAGTGCCGGGCGGCTTGGCCGGCTGAGGTGGAGTGTCTGGCGCGGAATCATCCTCCCCTGCGGGCTCGGTATGCTCCTGCTGTGGAACGGCATACGGCTGCTTCAGACCCTTTTCCGCCGCCAGCCTGGTATCGGCTTGGCCGTCGCGCACGGTGAGCGCAGCCCGATACTCGTTGACCGCCTGGTCACGCTGGTCCTGGATGTCATAAATCCGCCCCAGGTAGATGTGCGACCAGGCCAACATGCGGGGATCCTTGGAGAGCCGGATGGTCTCTTCGAAGTCATGCTGGGCGGTCGGCACATCGCGCTGCATAATGGCCACCCGGGCGAGAATGAAATTGGCCCGCGCGGCGTCGCCAGACTTATCGGCCACCGATTGTTGCGCCAAGGCGCCCGCGCCATCGGTGTCGCCCTTCATGAGCTTCATTTCCGCCAAGTCGAGGCCTCTCAGCTCGCGCGGCGATCGTTGCACTACCTCGGTGGAAGGTTGCTGATTGAAGGTAGTATGCTTCGCCCGGTTCAGTTCCACGGTTACATCCATGCCGTAGACCATCTCTCCGATGCTTTCCTTGAAGCTCTGAGGAGCTCGCTCAAAGGAGGCGAAGGAGTTATAGAAGTAATCCGTCAGCACGTAGCCATCGGCCATATCCTCCTGGACCGCGTGGCGGCGGACGGCTTCGGCTGCCTCCACCGAGGCATTGTGTTGGTGGGTCGCCGCTTCGAGATCGCTGCGCCGCACATCGGCCGGGATTTTATAAATCGTTACCCCGGTATCCATGGTTCGGGCCTCGACAGCGCGAATCATGCACTCGATGGTTAGGGCCACTACATCGCTTTTATAGGTGTAATCCAGGGGCGCATCGCGAATCGTTTTTAAGAACGGCAGCAGCCTGTCCAGGGCGGTCGCGCGGGCGTACAACAGGGGCTCAATTTCGTAATGCAGGTAAGCGTGGCGAACCTCGCGCATGTGGATGGTTCCATTGACGGGCGAGACGACCACCACATAGTCGGCTCCGTAGACCCGGGCATTGGTCTGCGCGGGGTCAAGGAGGGGCTCGACCACGACTAGAAAGCGCCGGCCGTTGTTGGCCCCGCCAGGTGTCTTGAGGTAAATGCCGGTGTCGTCGACCATCTTGGTCAACGACTCGTGGAGCTGGACCAGCTGCTTTTCATATTGCGGGCGAACCTGGAGCCAGATCACGTGCAGATCGGCCGACTGGGCAAAACGGCGCAGCAGCGGGAGGATGTTTTCTACGCCGCTGGCATCCGGAGGCAGGTCGGCGCCCTGGGCGCTGGGCGCAAGATCGGGGGGCGGCGTGATGAAAAGGGCCAGCGAAATATACTGCGCCAGGTCGGATCCAGTATTGGAAAGCCGATGCTGCTCGATGAAAGAACAGATGTGCTCGTGCGCCTCTCGCGCGTCGCTGGAAGCCTGGAGGGCCTGGTTGACCTGTTCGCGGACTTGCTGCCGTAGCGGGTCGGAGACGGCGAGTCCCTGATCATAGCCGCATGCGTTCAGTGCCGCGGCAATGTAGAACAGCGCCTCGCTGTTCTGCAGGCTGATGTCAGGACCCGCGGCATTTACCAATGCTGGGGCAGCAGATCCGCCGGCTGAGGCTTGCGAGTCGGATGAGTTTTGCCCGCGGGCGACCTGCGCGCCCAACCCAATAAGCACCGCAAGGCACGCGGGAAGAACTCTGAGTGGGATGGCGGAATGCTTGCGGTGAAACTGCATAGGTGCGGATGGCCCTCTTCAAGTCTATGCATTGGCAGGAGGGGGGGTCAAACCGGGGGGCGAAACTGTGCCTTGACAGAAGCTAATGGGAACTGGACGGGTGGGCGGAAAATGAAATGTTTCGATTGCTTTTGCTGTGGCGCCTGGATTTGCTACTCGGTATAGCGAAGACTCTCGTGGGCTTCGCCCGTCTTTTTCGGCCCAGGTACGCTCCCACGGCACGCCGGGGCAGGTTGGCGAACCTGGGGCACCCGTCCAGTTTTTAATGGGTTTTGTTTGGAGAGTGAGTGCTTTAAAGCCAGAGCCGTGACTAGCCGGGTACCGAGACTCCGTCGAAGGAGAGGACTACGGTACCCCGGACGGGCTGGTCAAAGACCCGCGCCGGAGCGAAAACGCTGAACAGCAGCATATCTTCCAGCTGAGAACGAGTCTTGGCGTCGGCGTTTCCGGAGACGATTACATAGTCGTAGACCCTGCCTTCTCCGTTGACGAAAGCCTGGACCACTACGGGATGCTCAACATCCCCAACCCCTCCGGCAGGTTCAAGCGAGGTGTAGAGGAAACGCGGGCTGGAGACTTTGCCAATGGGCTCGTCCCGCGCCTGCGCCGGCTCAGGGTAGCTAAACATCCCGATGAGCACGGCAACCCCACCCAGCAACGCAACTGTGCTGGCGAAACCAGCCGTAACGCGCCAAAACAAGGGAGCGAAGGTATTCTGCCAGCGAACTCGG
The DNA here is from genome assembly GCA_963844785.1 of uncultured Acidobacteriaceae bacterium. Taxonomy (GTDB): domain Bacteria; phylum Acidobacteriota; class Terriglobia; order Terriglobales; family Acidobacteriaceae; genus PALSA-350. The sequence continues at coordinate 189,923 of CAWJPV010000023.1, forward strand.
CTGCGAGCGAATTTCTCCTGGGTGGTGTTGGCGGATTCCTGCGACAAGGCAACACGAAGCCGGAGACCCAGATCGGCCGGAGCTTTCGCCGGCCCGATGGAACTGATCAGGGATTGCGCAACCCGCCACTGCGCGAATTCAGCCGCACAGCCGGAGCAGACTTCAAGGTGCGCGGCAATCTCCTGCATGGCTGCGCCGGTCACTGCGCCGTCAAGGTAGTCGGAGAACTGCTCGCGTAAGTCAGCGCACTTGTTCACTTGGCCCCCCTGGGACTCATCGAAAGCGATGGCATCGGCTGAAAAGCAGAGCTTGGCCGTTTCGCCGCTGCTTCCGCAAAACCTGCCAGCCGCTCCTTCAGATGCGCGCGCCCACGCATAAGACGCGACTTTACGGTGCCGAGATTCACCCCGAGAATCTCCGCCACCTCCTCGTAGGAAAAGCCTTCTATGTCGCGCAGGACTACGACGGAGTGAAAGGGCTCGGGGATGTGACGCAACTCCTCTTCTACGCGGGCACGCACCTCTTCCTGGGCGGCGCGGTCAAAGGGCGATTCGTGAGCATCGATCAGGGTGTCTTTAAGGCAGAGGGGCTGGCCGTCGTTGGACTGGCCGAACTCGGTTTCGATGGTGACTTCCTGGCGTTTGTGGCGCCCCCACCAGCGACGCTGGTTGCTGGCCTCGCGCAGGGCGATGCGATAGATCCAGGTGCGCAGACTGGAATCTCCGTTGAAGTTACCGATGCCGCGGTAGATCTTGATGAAGACATCCTGGGTCAGGTCAGCGGCGTCCGCAGGATCGGGTATGGTGCGCGCAACCAGACTGTAGATGGGCTGGTGATACTTGGCGATCAACCAGGCGAATGCTTCCTCAGAACCCGCTTTCAGTTCAGAGACAATTGCGGCTTCTTCTGACGGTACACCAAGGACGCTGGCGATATTTCCCAAAGCACTGCCTGCCTGCATGCGAAAGTAGTCCATAACATAACAGGAAGCATCCACTTGCGTCTCCCAATAGTGCGCTCGTGCGAAGAGGCGGGCGGGCCAGATACCGTCCCTGACCATTCCTGAGCCTTCTCTTTACTTTAGACACCACCGGAGGGGGAAGCGGTTCCGAGAAAGACGTTACTGCGGTGCTGGGGTCGGGGGCGGTTTTTTCTTGTGTGGCTTGGTAGTGTCAGGGCCGTCGTTGACGACAATCTTGTTGGGCGGCGGCGGTGGTGCGGGAGCAGGATGGGCGACAGGGGTCTGCAAGCGGACAACCTGGGCGTCCTGGGCGCCTATGGCCTGCAGCAGCCAGGCGCCAAGTTTGGCCCTGCCATCTTCCAGGCCGGCTCGGGCATCTTCCAGGCTGCTGGCATCGGACGCGGAGCCGGCCAGCCCGGCGGTTTCTGTGACCCGAAGCATCACGTCATAAAGGGCATCGAGATTGCGGAAGACGGCGAATGCCGGGGAAAGCGCGGGCGGCCCACTAGAGGCTGCTGCGGTGTCTGCCTGTGCCAGAAGCCCCGGCAGCGTGGTGTTGAGGTCTCGCTGCATGGAGTTAATATCCTGCTGCGTGGTGGCACGGATATCGTTGGGCGCCTTCCAGTGTGCAACGTTGAGGTTCGTAATGGCAGTCTGGACATTGGCCAGGGCCGGGCGCAAGTTGGACATGGCAAAGCCGGCCGGCGCGGGCGCGACTGCTGGGGTCGCCGCCTGCGCTGCGGCCGGAGCCGGGGCGGCTGGAGGTGGGGCTGCTTGCGCACGGGCGGCGCCGGAACCGCCGAGAAACAACAGGGTCAGAAGCGTTACTTTAGCCGAGTCTGGGGGATAGAGCATTCTTTCTCCCGTAGAGAATGGTAAAGGAGCGGTGGGAGAATGGTAAAGGAGCGCTGGTCACACGCGGAGCGTTTGACGGATTAGGCGTGCTCCAGCAGAATAAAGGTGGTTCTTCCCTTTGTGGGCCTGTGGCGCAGCTGGGAGCGCGCTTCCATGGCATGGAAGAGGTCATCGGTTCGATCCCGATCAGGTCCACCAAATAAACCCTTTATTGAGAATTACTTGCCGGCATCGGCGAGTTCCCTTCTGCGTGTCCGAGGGTGCGGAAGGGTGCTGAAATTTCTCCACATCCAGCGGCAGCATCCATGCAACGACTTTTAGGTTCGCTTCGCGCTTTTGTTGGTCGACCGCGCGGGTGTAAACATCAAGCGTTGTGCGGCAACTGGAGTGTCGCATCAACTCCTGAGCAACTTTTATGTCGACAGTGGAGCCATTCCTCAACCTCCATGGTACGAACCGCACCGAGCCGACGACTTCCCCAACGCGGCTCGATGTAACGCTTGAATAGGAGGCGATGGTTCTCAATCGTTGAAAGCGCTTTTCGCTCCCTGGTGAGTTCGTGCAGTCGATAATGGGCGGCGAGATCGCATACACTTTTCGGCGTTCCGGCCTCGGCATTGATAGAACGTTGAAGAGGGGTGACGGTCTTTTCCGCTTCGCGGCGATTTCGCAGTTCGGTTACACCCCCGATGATTTGCTTTTTATATGTCCGCTTTCCCAAGGCATTTTCATACCACCTAAAAACCCAAACGTCTGGAACGCTTTTGCGTTCCAACTTGAAGAGACTTCCATGTTGAAATCTGCTCACACAATCTCCTTTGCGCTTTCCATCAGTAGTTAATGCTGTCTGCGATCTCCCGATCAGAGACGCATTCGGTTTAGTCGCTTGGAATGCACTTGTGATCAGTTACCTAGACAGTTTTTCGGATACCGGAGTGGCCCCATTTCTCATCGGTCGACCGAAGCTGAGATACGTGCAGACGGGGGACATGATGAAAGTGCGGGTCAAGCTGGTGGCTGATTGGAAAAACAGTACCCGAGCGGATGGTAACCGGCAGTGCGAGTGACAAGCAGGCGTTGGCGAAGAAGCTGGCAGACACGATTGTGGCCATGGCGACAGAAAAACACTAAGCAGGGGCATCGACCGTGCCTAGGCTCGGTCCTGCTGCCAGGGCAACCGGTCAGTTTGTGGTCAGACCGCATCACACTCCTAAACGGCGCGGTCGGCAGCACAGCAACCCATCGCCCGTCCTGGTAGTGGACTGAGGCGGTACTCAGCGTTCGTTTCGATGAGCGGTTGTGGGAGCGCACTCGCGTTGCGCGGGACCTGCACGACACTTTGCTTCAAACCAAAACCGTATCTTCCGAAAGAGCACTATGATGTCACTGAAGCGAGCCCGTTCCTGTGAACACACCGAGAAAGCTCCGCGATCGTCGGGTTGAGACAAGGAAGAGGCAACGGGAAGCCTCGATACGTTCGTGGGCGGTCTACTCTCTTTTCGCACTTTTGTGCACAACTTTTGGGGCCAAGGGGGAAGACCGGTCGACGCAACCTACTGCCCCGCCACTTGCTTCCAGAAGCGTGCCGCAGGTGCGAGTGGATAGCCGGACAAGCAGACTCACCTTGATCGATGGCTTGGATATCCAGTTCCGCCGGCTGCCTGTAACAGAGGGCTTATCCCAGACCAGAGTTTCCACGATCGTCCAGGACAACCTCGGCTTCTTGTGGTTCGCAACGCAATACGGACTCAACCGATACGATGGGTACCGGTTTAAAGTATTCAAGCACGAGCCCGGCCGAGCGAACAGTCTTAGTAGCGTCTATATCCGCGGCCTTTTCAAAGACCGCTCCGGAATCCTGTGGGTGGGCTGCGAGCAGTCTCTCGATAGATTCAATCCCGTCACAGAATCGTTCACCCATTACCGTATCGTTGATCCGGAAACGAACGAAAATGCCGGCAACCTCAATTACATCGGCGAGGATCGGGACGGCAAACTATGGCTGGGGACAGACCACGGCCTATTCAAACTTGATCCAGCTACCGGCCAGACCATCCGGTACGTGCATGATCCCAATGACCCTTTCAGCCTAAGCAGTGACTCCGTCACTTTTACCGGCGAAGACAGCCAGGGAACGTTCTGGGTTGCCAATGGCGGCGATTTGGATGCATTTGATCGTGAGACCGGGAAGATTAGTCTGCATGTTCCGCTTGGCGGCCCAGTGAACGCTTTCCTTTTCCACGAGGACAAATTTGGAGTTTTCTGGATCGCCCGGGCTTCGCCGTACTGTCCGTTGGCAGTCATGGATCGTAAGACGAGGAGGCTCAGGTGTTTTTCGATATATGAAGGGAAGCGCCCGATCACTACCTTGGCGGGAATCTTCTCGATGCTGGAATCGCGAGATGGGACCATGTGGCTGGCTACGGAAGGCGCCGGCCTGCTGAAATTTGATCGTGAACACAACCGGCTGATCCGTTATAGGAACCACCCTGAGGACGGCGAGAGCTTGGGTTCGGATAGCGTCATTTCCCTATTTGAAGATAGAGAAGGTGACATGTGGACATCTCTGCATCAGACGGCGCCGAATTTCTTTTCTGAAGGACCGCCGTCATTCGAAAATTTCACGCACCAGCGCGGCAACTTGGGCGGTTCCCTGGTCACGACCATCTATGAGGACCGCAACAGAATACTCTGGATTGGATCCACGGGCGCGCTAAACCGGATTGATCGGGCAAATGGGCGCAACACCGTGCCCCCGGGGGTGGGTATAAAAGGCGAGGTCCTCTCCATTCTCGAAAATCGCTCAGGCGTGCTTGTCGCTGGAACGTATCGACAGGGACTTCAAAAGTTGGATCCGAGTACGGGACACGCCGAGCCATACCAACCCAGCCACGGCGATATCTCAAACCAAGATAAGAATCCGATACAGCGGATCTTGATCGACCACCTCGGTACACTCTGGGCCGCCACGTTGGGGGGAGGACTCAGTCGTTTCAATCCAAAAACCGGCAACTTCACTACTTATAGGCCAGATGCACGGAACCGCGTCGACTATTCGGATATCAAAGAGGATCCGAACGGAGGACTGTGGCTCGGAGGCGAATCTGGGCTTCAACTCTTCGATCAAAAAACTGGTCGATTTACGATATATAAACATGACCCTGAAAACCCCCACACGGTGAGTGATAACAGAGTTAATTCTGTATTCCTGGATCGGGCAGGTGGAATGTGGCTTGGGACTCAAGACGGTTTGGACAAATTCGATCCGAAATCAGGGACATTTTGGACTGCACCCCTGAGCTGAGACACGCCGCACGTCGATTAATTGGTGACACTCTCGGCATGGTTGATGCTTCGTTATGGATTAGCAGCCGCCGTGCCGCGGGAGTGTGGTAATCCCGGAGGGATTTCCAAGGCCTGTGGGAGCGGTGGTAAACCGTTCTTTGGTTTTCCATCGCTTCCATCAGTGCCGTCACTTCCGCGAGCCTGGCTGTGCTGCTCGAACTCTTCCGGTGTGAGATATCGTAACGCGGAATGGAGTCGCTTTCGGTTGTACACTTCTTCGATGAACCGGCCGATCCGCTTGCGCGCATCTTCCAGGTTCAGATAAGTCGCGTTGTGAACTTCCTCTTCCTTGAGCGTTCGCATAAACCTCTCAGCACGAGCATTGTCGTAGGGATTGCCACGGCGGCTCATGCTTATCTGGATCTCGTTGTTGTCCAACAGAGCGGTATATTCGGCCGACGCATATTGAACACCGCGATCCGAATGGTGAATCAACCCTTCGGCCTTCCAGCTACGCTGCTTGAGAGCCATCCGTAACGCTCCAAGTGCCAACTCCGCATGCAGAGTTCGTCCGAGGTCCCATCCGACGACGCGGCGAGAGTAGGCGTCCAAAATCACTGCCAGGTAGATGAACTCATCGCGCAGGCGAATGAAGGTGATGTCGGATACCCACAACTGATTCGGTGCCGTCAACTTCGCGTGCCGCGCCAGGTTCGGGTAGATGGGCAGAGTATGCGCTGAATCGGTGGTAAACACGTATTTGCTGCGGCGTAAGCTCAGCAGGTTATCCTCGCGCATCAGCCGCAACACGCGCTTGCGGTTCACCAGTTGCCCTTCTCGTCGTAGCAACGCGGTCAGCATGCGATAGCCTCGCAGACTATGATGCGCAACCGCAAGATCCTGCAAACGGGCGCGAAGTAACATATCGGCCTGTTTGGGCTTGGCCTGATGCAGATAGCGATAGAAGCCAGCCCGGCTCACCTCCGCTGTCTGGCATTGCTCCGCCACGGTCAGTCCTTCCCCTTCGAGCGAGAGCGAGGCTTCGATGGCGCGGTAGGTTCCTTCTCTCCAGCGCTGGTGTGACTCGATGCTGCTCCCCTGACGTGCTCGAAGGCTCGTTTTAAAAAATCCACTTCCAGTTGCTTGCGCCCAAGCAGCCGTTCCAACTCGGCAATACGCAACTCCGTTGCGCTGGCAACAGGTCGCGAAATCTTCTGCGGCCTGCTCCCCGGTGGCCGGCCCACACGTCTTTCCAGCCCGGCATTGCCCTCTGCTTGCAATCGCTCACGCCACTGATACAGCAGCTTGCGCCGAACGCCCAATTCCTCCGCCAGACCAACAATGCTCGTGGCCTCCGCCATGCGACGCACCGCCTCTAGCTTGAACTCCGTGCTGAACTTTCTCGCCTTCTTTTTCCCCATCGGCCTGTCTCATTATGGCCGATATGTGTCACCTATTTCCTCGCGACCGCCGTGTCTCACTTTTGGGGTCCACTACATTTGAGGTTTATTACCAAAAGGATGGCCTATCTGGCAATGTGGTGAGTTGCATCTTGGAGGATGAGCGCGGAGATTTGTGGATGGGGACTAATAGTGGTCTGTCCAGCTTCAATCCTCAAACGAAGAAGTTCAAGAACTTTTCAGCTGCGGACGGTCTACCGGGGCCAGACCTCACAGGCTGGTCGACGTGCTTCAGGAGTCCGCGAGGCGAGATGTTCTTCGGAGGTTTCAGTGGAGCCACAGCCTTCTACCCCGGTCGAATCAGGGATAGTTCATATCTCCCAAATACGGTTTTGACTGACTTCCGATTGTCCGGTGTTCCGGTTGCGATTGGGTCCAGTTCGCCACTCAACAGATCCATTACTTACACCGATTCAATCACTCTCTCTCGCAGGCAAAATAACTTCGCTATAGAATTCTCGGCTCTTAGCTATTTCAACTCAGCAACCAACCGCTATCGGTACAAACTCGAGGGACTGGATAACCAATGGCACGAGGTAGGCAGTGACCAGCGACTCGCCAGCTATACGACTCTGCCCTGGGGCAGGTACACGTTCCGCGTGCAGGGTGCTACCAGTAGGGGTGCCTGGAGCGAGCCGGGTGCTGCGCTGAGTATTGAAATCCTGCCTCCATGGTGGGAGACCTGGTGGTTCGGTCTCTCGTGCGTTGGAGGTTTTGTTCTATTGCTTTGGGTGCTCTATCAACTCCGTCTTCAACAGCTGCAGCGGCAGCTCGAAATGAAGTTGGAAGTACGCGTCGGCGAGCGGATCCGCATCGCGCGGGAACTGCACGATACCCTGCTGCAAAGTTTTCAGGGACTCATGTTTCGTTTTCAGGCAGCTCGCAACATGCTGCCCGGGCGCCCCGAACAAGCAATGCAGGCTCTCGATGGCGCGATCGCCAGAACGGAGCAGGCAATCACCGAGAGCCGGGGCGCTATTGGGGACTTGCGTTCCGAACCGGTTGCTCAGGGCGATCTGGCCGAATTGCTGACAGCAATGGGTCAAGAACTAGCGGCCTTTGAGAATACGAACCGCGACGGTCCGGTTTTCCGCGTGATCGTAGAGGGCGAGCGACGAAGGTTGTCTCCGATCCTTCAAGAGGAAGTCTGTTGGATCGCCCGCCCTGCAACGCTTATTTTCGACGTTTGCTAACGGCTGGCCTGGTCTAGGTCTCCTACTCCAGCGCCTGCTGACCGGCACTATTCTTCTTTAGTGCGGGATTACACACCTAGGGAAAGCGTCTCAGTTTGCGCCAATCACTCCGCACACCATTGCGGCTGGAGCTGGGATACTTCTCCTCGTCGGTTTGTGGACCCCAGTCGGGGGAGCGCTCGTTACCATTGTTGAGCTGTGGATTGTTTTGTTGCGTGTCGGCGATCCGCTGGTTCCCCTGATGCTCGCTATTCTCGGTGCCACTTTGGCAATGGTCGGGCCTGGTGCCTGGTCTATCGATGCGCGGCTATTCGGGAGGAAGCACATCGAACCTCCGAGATACTAAGCACTTTCTGATAACCCAAAAGTATTGGTATTAGTCCTCCCTTAAATCGTTATTGCCGCCACCTACCATTTATCGGGCCAACGAACCGACCATATGGGGTTGTCCGCATGCCGAAGCCTGTCTGATACTCCAGTTCAAGAACTAACCGAGTTTCACTAATTGGGGATGTCGTGAGGGGCAGGTAGAGAAGGGTAGGACGTGAAGTATGGGAAGCCCAAATATTGCTTTTCCGGACGCACAAAGCTTCGCAAGCATGAGCTTTGCCACCGAAAACCTCTCAAAGCAGCAGGAATCTGAAGGAATCGTCGGGTGCAGCACGGCTCTTATGAAAACGCTGGACCTAGTTCGTATAGTGGCGCCGACGGACTCCACGGTTCTCATTGAGGGCGAAACAGGAACAGGCAAGGAAGTCATCGCGAGCGCCGTTCATGCTTGCAGCAAACGTCGAGATCGGGCCTTCGTAAAGCTGAACTGCGCCGCGATTCCAGTGGGACTCCTGGAGAGTGAACTCTTCGGTCACGAAAAGGGGGCTTTTACCGGCGCCGTAGCACGAAAGATTGGCCGCTTCGAGGCCGCTCACAGGGGCACACTTTTTCTCGACGAGATCGGTGACACCCCGCTAGAACTGCAGCCGAAATTGTTGCGCGTACTGCAAGAGGGAGAGTTCGAGAGGTTGGGCGGTACGCAGACGCAGCGCGTAAACGTGCGGCTGGTGGCGGCAACCAATGGAGACCTGGTCAAGCTGATTTCAGAAAAGCGGTTTCGCAGCGATCTCTACTACCGCCTCAACGTATTTCCAATATCGGTGCCGCCGCTGCGGGACCGCGCAGAAGACGTTCCTTTGCTGGTGAGACACTTTGTGGCCAAATATGCCGCACGGATGCAGAAAACGATCGACACGATTCCCGAGGAGGTGATGGATTCTCTTACGTCGCATTCCTGGCCAGGAAACATCAGAGAGTTGCAGAACTTCGTTGAGTGCAGCGTAATCCTGACACGCGGCCATACTCTCTGTTCCCCTCTTGCAAGATTGAGACCGGTTGTACAGGGTAACTCGGAACAGCCCATCACTCTTGAGGACGCTGAGCGTGAGCACATCTGCAGGACATTGCAACAGACACGAGGCGTCATTATGGGTCCCCACGGCGCCGCAACTCGCTTGGGGATGAAGCGTACGACATTATATGGCCGCATGCAGAAACTTGGAATCTCGCGCTTCAACAGAACCTTCTGATCCATTCGGTAATCGGGATCCCATCCTCTGAGTGCAGGACGGCCATTATTGGGCGGCGCTGTCACCGTGGAAAGCCTCAGCGAGTGTCTGCAGTTTGTGTGGCTCCCGCGCGATCGCCACGGAGTGAAGAAATTGACACGAGACCGTTATTGCTAGGGCACTCAGCGAGGGAGCAGCCTCAACCCCGCTGGCGCTTGCAAGCCTGCGCTATTTTCTATTGGCATTTCAAGTACCAGATTCTGAACTCACTTGCTACGCGGCTAGCCGATGATACGACCAAACCCCGGACGATCCGTCGACATGCCGACGGTCGCCTCACACGTCATCTCTAAGCAAGCCCTAAGTAGGCCCAACCTATTCTCTTTGTATTCAATTCTCTGCATCAGGCTTCGATTGGGTTGGCTTTCGCCCAATTGACTGGCAAGGGAAGTGCTCTACGAAGAGACGACTGTCAAGGCGGCTTATGATCACGAACTATGCGAAAGCGCAAAAGACAGATCGCAAAGTACAAGGAGAGATTCAAATGGCAGTTACATCCGACAGTGTTCACGAGATTTTTAAGGGACTTGAGAACGGCGACGGCGCTGCATTCTTCGAACGGGTAGCTGACGACGTCGACTGGACAGTGATGGGCACCCACCCCCTCGCCGGTCACTACCGTAGCAAGAAGGCTTTCAGGGAGGGCACCTTCGCCAAGTTGAGCCAGGTTCTCCCACACGGCGCGCAGCTCCATGTGGAGGATTTGATCGTAAAGGACGACGAGGCGGTAGTCGAACTTCATTCTCTAGCGACGGCGACGAACGGCATGCGCTTCGACAATCGCTACTGCTGGGTACTTTATTTCCGAGAGGGATTGATCGTGCGAGTTTGAATCAGGATGGCAAGGAAGTGATGAGCTTCGAGCGCACGATGCTGATTTACAAGCGGGGTCACCAACCGGACTCCGCGAACTACTAGATCTCACATAAGCCCGAGCTACGAGGGAATCGTCAACACGGATCGGATCCGGGGAGAAATCATGATGGAAACCAAATCGCTTTATCGATCGAAGCTCACCACGCCCGCAGACGCGGTCGGGCGGATTGCCTCGGGAGCCACGCTGTCGATGGGTATGGCCATGACCGAGCCGCCGGCGTTACTCAAGGCACTGGCGGACCGTGCCACCGCGGGCAAAGTCGATGATCTGAAGATCTACTACTTTGAGTCCACGCGTATCGCCGGCGAGTCGATTCTTCGCTACGAACTAGCCGACCGCATTCATCCCTATTGCATGTTTGTCACCGACGTCGAGCGTGCCCTGATCAAGAAGGGCATGCAGGATGGTGGACGCAAGGTACTTACCTATGTTCCGAGCAACTTCCATCAGTCGACCCGGCTCCTGAGCGAGCACATCGGCATCGACACCTTCCTCGTGACGGTGGCGGAGTTCGGCGGCACCGGCCCGTGCGCGATTGATCGGCGGCGGCAACGCAAACCCCATCTACGCAGCGTTCTGGCATACCGCACTCGTGCGCTACGTCGATTTCATGGACAACTTCCTGGCCCAAACCGAAACTTGCCATACGGCGGACAATTTCGGCGTTGCGCTCACCATCGCCGACTACGTGGGCGGCAGCGGCCGCGATCTGATGCTCGCGGTGGCATTGGGCTACACGGTGCAGTCCCGGTTCGTTGATCATGCCAACTTCATGACGCGCGGCTTCGACCACACGTCGCAACTGGCCTTTTCGCACAACGCCGCCGCTGGGCGGCTGCTCGGCCTGAGCGAGCAGCAGATTGGCCACGCCATCGCGATGGCTGCGGTCAGCGATGCGTCATTCGCCGTCGTTCGTGCAAAGCCGCTGTCGCAGTGGAAGGGTCTCGCTTCGGCGCAGTCGGCGCTCGGTGCCATGAACACTTTGTTCCTTGCCCGTCGCGGCGTGGAGGGCCCGCTGCAAGTGATCGAGGGCCCGATGGGCATTGATCACCTCCTGGGGATGAAGATCAACATCGACTGGGACAAGCAGGGATACGAGGGCGTCGTGGAGAGCACCATCAAAAAGTACAACTCTATGATCCACACCCAGTCCGCGGTCCATTGCATGGTCGAACTCGCCAGGCAGAACAAACTCGATCCCGACAAGGTTGTCTCGATTGAGGCAGAGGTGTTCCAACTCGCCTTTGACTTCGCCGGTGGCGGCCTTTACGGCATGGACAAAGTCATCCGTACCAAGGAACAGGCGGATCACAGCCTGCCGTATCTGCTTGCGGTGGCCCTGATTGACGGCGATGTGATGCCGGCGCAATTCAAGCCGGACCGCATCATCAAGCCCGACGTGCAGGCGTTGCTGAAGAAGGTTTCGGTCCGGCCGAACCATGAATTCACGGAACAATATCCCCAGAAGATGCCCGCCAAGATCACGGTCCGGCTGCAGGACGGGAAAGTGGTCGAACACGAAGTCCAGGACTACCCGGGCCTCGCTTCCCATCCGTTCACATGGGAGGAGGCTGTCGAGAAGTTCGACAGGCTCGTGTCCGGTCGCATCGACGAGGGGCTATCCGTGAGATCAAGGATGCCGTGCGTTCGCTGGAAAGCATCCAGGTCAGGGACCTGATGAAACTGCTCGGCTCCGTCAAGGCAGGCCCGCAACACCAGCGTCATCGAACGCAGCCTGAGAAACGGCAGAAGGCAGACCGAAAATGGTTTGTAGTAAACCCGTAAATTGGGGCGCGAAATCATCAGCAGGCGTGGATGGGGACACAGACCACGCCTCGGCGAAGGAACGCATGTAGCGAAGGTTGCGGAGGCTGAAACCCTCCACCCCTGGAAACTCCGTGCCGAGATCCTTGGCCAGCCGATCCACCACCTTAGTTCCCCACCCCTCGGCCGCATCGGCGAGTCGCCTTTTGCGTGCCCGAGGGTGCGGAAGGGTGCTGAAACTTTCCCACATCCCGCGGCAGCATCAATAAAACGACTTTTAGGCTCGCATAGGACAATTGCCGGCGCCACTCCGACTAAGCATTGAGGACAATGGGGTGCAGGGGAACGGGGCGGCAAGACGCTTCTGTCTTCGTCTTACCGATACGCTTCCGTACACAGGATCTCAGCACGTTCACCTCCATCGTGCTCAGGTTGAGGTCTGACCAGGTAAGGGCGATCTTTCAGAAGGTCGAAGACCGGTGCTGCCAATGAGCAAGACCATGGCCCGGTCGCTCACGGAGAGTTGTTAGCATTACTGATGGAGAACTGCCTTGCTCAAACAGGACGCGCCAGTCGATACTCGCCCACGGAATGATGGGAAGAGCCGTTCTTGGATCATTGGGCTCACCAGCCTGTTTTTTATCTTGCTCCAGAGCGCATGCACAACCTTCATGGCGCTCAGTGGTCTTCGACTTGCTCATTGGAATCGGCGCCCTAGCCGCTGCGACAACCGGTCTGCGATTTGCTCGACTCCATCCATGGCGAGGCGATTCGTATACCTATGGAGATCTTCGCAGTTGCCGGATCAGTGATAAACCTCTATGCGATATGGCGGGTACGGTCGTTGCGCGCGCGGCCTTCGTCTCAATGGCGAGTTGCGCCGGTGAGTGCCAACAAGAGGCGTGCTGAGTCAATCCAGATAGCTCTTGCCGTTCTCACCCTGCTGTTGGTGGCGATTGAATGGATGTTCCACATCTACTTGCACCGTTCCATCTAGCCGCATCCTCAAGGGAATGTGCTGGGCTTGCTCCTCATCTCTCCGGATAGCTTTGCGTGCAAACGCTCGCTGAAACCTAGCGGTAATTCAAACACCTGGTTGTCGGCCGTGAGCACCATAATATTGCGAGTCGAATCGAGGATTGCAGAGCAAATCTGGCAATGTTCGAGATGCCGTTGAACAAGATCCCTGGTCTGGGGAGATAGCGAGTCGTCAAGATAACCGGAGATGTAGTCCCAAACGTGCTTGCATTCTATGACCATGGAAACCACCTCCTCCGCCGACCTGTGTTCTTGAGTTTCGGCGCGAGTTCCTTCTGCATCATCATTCGGGCGCGATGCAACCGAACCTTCACTGTACCGGTTGTGATCGCGAGTACAGTGGCCGTTTCCTCGATAGAAAACTCTTCCACGTCCCGCAGAACTAAGACTTCCCGATATAACGGCGACAAACCGGCAATCGCGTCCTGCAGCATTTGACGGATCTCCTGCCGCTCGAGCGCCTCTGAGGGCACCTCTCGCCAGTCTCGGAGCAGGGCTGGCGAAATGTGACCGCCCTCCTCAGGGGATTGGTCAAGCGACTTCATGTGCACAATTCCTTGCCGTCGCAGACGACCTCGCGCTTCGTTCAACGTGATGCTGATGAGCCAAGTGCTGAACTTCGCCTGTCCACGAAACTCCGCAAGTTTCCTGAAAGCCTTCAGAAAGGCTTCCTGGGCGACGTCTTCGGCATCAGATTCATTTTTCATGAACGAAAGTGCCATCTTGTAGACGCCGCGCTCATAGGGGCGAATTAACTCATGGTACTGCTCCCTATCACCAGCAAGTATAGATGCGATCATCCGCGCTTCATCCCGAACTGAGATTTCCGCATCCATACCAATCAAGCCTGCGCCCTCAAGCGCTTCGCAATGATGTGGTCGAGGGAAAGAAAGCCCGCGCCGAAAATCAGGACTATCAGAGATGCAAACAGAAAGGTGTAGGGATCGGCCACGTAGAACTTGCCGGGATCGGAAAAGACAGAAATCAGCGCTTCACGATCGGCTGTCCAATAAGCCACAAACATGTTGGCAGCCAGGAGAAAGCCTACAAGCCTGGTCCCCAGGCCCAGAATCAAAAGGATTCCCCCGATGAATTCGAGCCCCGCAATGAAATGAGCATTGAACGACGGAAACGGAATGTTGAGACTTGTGAAGAACGCAGTGATCTTCGCGATGTGATGCATTTTGCCCCGGCCAGCTGGGCGAATTGCCAACCCCAATACAGCCGCACCGCGAGAAAAAACGGTGATCGGAGACGTGACAACATTCCTGATAGTCGAACGTAAATCGCGATCCAGCGCTTCATCTCATCCCTCGGGCCCGCCACAGTTGCGATGGTGTGTATGGTTCACCACAATCGTCGTCCGGCAAAGCCATTCACCGCGTTAGAGAAATGGCGGCCCGAATAGTTACAAGCGATGGCCTCTTTGGAGCAAAGGGTGTGGCTCGGACAGCGACGGTGCGATGACGACCGTCTATATGCTTCCGAGCGATCTCGACCGTGGTGCGTAAGGCGGGTTCCTTTGACGAAGAGATCGCGGAGAACATCGCGCGTGTCGCACGCAAGGTCTTCACCAACTACTTCAACGTCGCGGCGGATGTGACATCGACTTTCCAAAGGTATCGCATTCGGAAATCGCCTGACGCGAAAACCGATGCCCCGGGGCGGCGGTTTTTCTCGCCCCGTTAGGTCTGCAAAAGAGCGGTGTGCAGGGTTT